>NZ_PTIV01000020.1 GCF_002934325.1 Marinobacter persicus | reverse complement strand
TTGCCAACCGCTGTTTGCAGCGCCTGGTCAAAACGCAGTGCCTCGTGATCGTTCAGGTCTTCGTATCCAGCAGCTACGCCGAAGACCCGTTGTCGGATCATGGTCTGAAGCTTGTGGCGAACCAGTACCGGATTACGGGCATCGTTCAGAACAGTCGCCAGGCGCTGAGTGAGCTTATGTTGCTTGTCGACTTCGCGAAGCAGGAGCAAACCGGCATCGGAGGTGATGTGACCCCCGGAGAAATCGGCTTCAATTTGACGGCGAGAGAGTGGCGAGAAGGTCAGTTTTTCAGGTACCATTTTGGATAGCGGCTGTTGGTGCTTGGTGAACGGTGTAAGGTCCTGAAACTATAGCACTTTCAGCCGCTTTCTTTTATCCCCTTATGAGAAATCCGGGCTAGGGTTTTCGACCATACTCACCATAAACTGCTGATCCTTATTGTATTAAGACATTTCTGAAAAGGATTTTATGTGGCCTCTATCCAGCTGAAAGAGCGATTTGATCAATTCGAACGGTGGATTCTTGCTAATCCCAATCCACCGGAACGCTGGCCCTGGACTTGGCTGTACAAGGCGGCGCGCACCGCCTACGCGTTGATCCGGGACGTGGCCAATGGTCAGCTGACCCTGCATGCCATGAGCCTGGTGTACACCACCCTGCTGAGTCTTGTGCCACTATTGGCGCTCAGTTTCTCGGTGTTGAAGGCGTTGGGTGCGCACCAGCGCATGGAACCGTTCCTGTATCAGTTTTTCGAGCCCATGGGCCCCCAGGGCATGGACATGGCCGAAAACATCCTCGGCTTCGTGGATAACATGAAGGTCGGGGTTCTGGGCTCGGTTGGCCTGGCGTTGCTGATTTACACGGTCATTTCCCTGGTGCAGAAGATCGAGCGCTCCTTCAATATGATCTGGCGGGTGCCGGAAATGCGCTCGCTCTCGCAACGGTTCAGCAACTACCTGAGTGTGATCATGATTGGGCCGTTGTTGATGGTATCTGCCATCGGGGTCACCGCTTCGATCTTCTCCTCGGAGCTGATGCAGCAGGTCATTGAGATCGAACCCTTCGGGTCGGTCATTGTGCTGGTCAGCCGGTTTACCCCGTTCTTCCTGGTGGTGCTGGCCTTCACCTTTGTTTATGTCTTCATTCCTAATACCCGCGTGAAGCTTCGGTATGCTTTTTTCGCGGGCATTCTTGCGGGCGTCTCCTGGCAGGCGGCCAGTATGCTGTTCGCCTCTTTCGTGGCTGATTCGACCCGTTACGCAGCAATCTACTCCGGTTTTGCCGCCGGTATTTTTGCCCTGATCTGGACCTACCTGAACTGGATGATCCTGCTGCTTGGGGCAAGCCTCGCGTTTTATCTGCAGAACCCAAGCTCTGTCGCCAAGCATCGGAACGTGCAGTTGTCTCCCGAACTCCAGGAGCAGGTGGGGCTGGCGCTGGTCTGGCTGACGGCAAAGCCGTTTAGTCGTGGTGAGCCGGCACCTCAGCAGGAAACCCTGGAGCAATCCTTACGAGTGCCCGGCGAAGTAACGCGGTTGATCAGCGACAAGCTGATTCGCGCCGGGGTTCTGAACCTGGCCGGGGATCACGGGGACCGGTTGGTACCCGGTAAGGCCCTGGATCTGATCACTGTTGGTAGTGTTCTGGACGCCGTGCGCCGCGATGAGGACAGGGTCGTGGCGCGCCTGCCCGACGATGCGGTGCCAGAATCGCTTCGGGTGCGGTCAGTTGCCCAGGAGAAACTCACATTTGCAGAGTTGCTCAGAGATCAGTCAGGGGCAGCCAAAGAGGGGGTTGATGGCGAGTGATTATTTTACCCGGGCAGTGGAAGCTCTGCCTTCTTCCAGAAGGGTGGCCAGACTCTGGCTGATGTGCTCGGTCTTTTCCGGTGGCAGATTGATAAGCTGGAAAAGCTCCTCCTCCGGCAGGTTTCTTTGCCGGGAGTGGCGGAGGACTTCGCGGGTGCCAAGCAGCAGACCGTCTGTCAGTGCCGAATGGGACTGCCTGGGCGCGGGCCGCTCCGCAATGAGTAGCCAGGCATGGTACTTGGGTGGGAGGCCCCAGGCATTGGCCAGCAGCTGACACACGGGCCATTGCTGCCGGGCCAGGGCCAGGCGCAACAGCGCCGGGTCCGGATCGGGCCCGGTGCTGGAATTCCGGCCGATTCGGGCCAATTCCCGCCGAATGGTGAGATAGGCCAGCGCCGGCATCAGGCCCACCACAAAGTGCGCGCTGGTGTCATCGCCATGGCATTTCGCCACCATTTCCGTCGCCCGGGCACAGGTCAGCCCCCAGCGCCAGGCTCTTTGGGCGAACAGGGCTTCACGGCTGTTTCGGGCGGCCATCATGGGTCGTATAACCGCCGCTGCGGTGACACTCCGGATACCATCAATGCCGAGCACAAACACCGCCTGGTCCACCGATTCGATGTGATGGTCGCCCCGGCGAAAAAAAGGGCTGTTGGCTATCTGCAATAACTGGTCGGTGAGTGCCGGGTCACTGAGAATGATGTTGGTGATCTGCCGGCGTTCGATGGTGCCACTGGACAAGGCCTGTAGCAGCTGCGGCAGGCTGCCGGGCTGGCGGGGGAGTTCCTTCATGTCCCGGCGGTGCAGGCGTCGTTCAAGTTCCTCCAGGCGCGGGTCTGCATCTTTGGGGGCGGCATTGAGCTTATGGAGCTCTGCATCCATGAGCCAGCTGAACAGATGCTCTTCCAGCTGAAGCGCCAGTTGGCTGTTGGACCAACCTTCATCATCGGAGTCGGGTGGGTTAAAAAGCCGGGGCTCCGCCGCCTTTGGCGTTGCGGCTTTGGGGCGTCCAAGCAAGCCTGTTATCCAGGAGAAAAAACCTGACATCCATGCCTCCGAATCAGCATGTCGCGAGAAATGACGGGCTCTTTGGTCAGTATAGTGGTGCCGGGCACGACTGCACAGTGGCCAAGGTGCTAGAAGTCACCCCATAACCACTGGCAAAGCGCCATTGCAGCCACCGGCGCCGTTTCAGTGCGCAATACCCGGGGGCCAAGTGCAACTGGCAGGAAACCACGGCCCTCGGCCTGGGCTATTTCGTCGGCCGATAGCCCGCCCTCTGGCCCAATCATGAGAGCCACTGACGCCGGTTTGGCCAGGGTGTCCAGACGCTGCTCGGTGCGATGATGCAGCACCAGACGCAGGTCACAGCCCTCACTGTAGTCCAGCCATTCCGGCAGGGACATGACCGGCAGGATCTCCGGCACCCGAGCCCGGCCGCACTGCTCGGCGGCACTGATGGCCACTTGTTGCCAGTGGCGCAGGCGCTTGTCTTCCCGGTCGCCTTTGAGTTTCACGTCACAGCGTTCGGTGCTCAGGGGGACAATGCGGCTGACGCCCATTTCCACGGCTTTTTGCACCGCGTAATCCATGCGATCGCCCTTGGATAGGGTCTGCCCAAGGACCACTTCCAGGGAAGACTCGGTGTTTGTGCCCACCTCGGCTGTGATTTCCACCTCCACGTGTTTTTTGCTGGCGGAGGTAATGGATGCTTCATAGTCACGGCCGTCGCCATTGAACAGAACCAGCGCCTGCCCCGGCTGCATGCGCAACACCCGCCCGACGTGCTGGGCGGCTTTATCATCCAGCTCACAGCTGGTGCCCGTTGCCAGGGGTGAATCCGTGTAGATTCGGGGTGTGCGCATGAAGGGCTGTTCCTTTTTTGATGGCCTTGTGTGCTGGTCAGTCCGCCACGGCGATGTCGATGCCTTCGCTGGCCACCTGGCCCAGGTGGCGGATCTGCTCTTCGGTGATCACGTACGGCGGCATAAAATACACCACATTGCCCAGCGGGCGAAGCAGGGCTTCCCGGGTCAGGGAATGCTGGTACACCCGCAGGCCCCGGCGTTCCTGCCAGGGGAAGGGCGTTTTGTCCGCCTTGTTCTTCACCATTTCCACAGCCATGGTCATGCCGTGCTGGCGGATATCGCCCACGTTGGGGTGATCGGCCAGGTGCGCCACGGAATCGGCCATGCAGGCCGAGAGCCGACGATTGTTCTCGATCACGTTATCATCCCGGAAGATGTCCAGTGTGGCCAGCGCCACGGCGCAACCAATGGGGTTGCCGGTGTAGCTGTGGCTGTGCAGGAAGGCCTTGAGGGTTTCGTAGTCGTCGTAGAAGGCGTCGTAGACGTTATCGGTGGTCAGCACCACGGACAGGGGCAGGTAGCCGGCGGTCAGGCCCTTGGACAGGCACATGAAATCCGGGGTGATGCCGGATTGCTCGCAGGCGAACAGGGTGCCGGTGCGGCCAAAGCCCACGGCAATTTCATCGGCAATCAGGTGCACGCCATAGCGGTCGCAGGCTTCGCGCAGTTTGGTGTGGTAGACCGGATGGTGCATGCGCATGCCGCCGGCGCACTGGATCAACGGCTCCACCACCACGGCACAGATTTCCTCGTGCTTTTCCGCCAGCAACTGCTCCATGGCCTCGAACTGGCGCAGGGCGTACTCTTCGTCGGTCTCGCCGGCTTCCTTGTTGAAGGCATCCGGGGAGGGGGCGGTGAGCACTTCCATTAGCAGCGGTTGGTAGGTGTCCTTGTACAGGGCGACATCGCCCAGGGCCAGTGCGCCCAGGGTTTCCCCATGGTAGCTGTTGGACAGGTTCACGAAGTTTTTCTTGCCCGGCTTACCGTGGTTTTTCCAGTAGTGGTAGCTCATCTTCAGGGCCGCCTCGATGGCCGAGGAGCCATTGTCGGCGTAGAAGCACTTGTTCAGGCCCTCGGGGGTCACTTCAATCAAGCGCTCGGAGAGTTCCACCACTGGCTCATGCGTGAAGCCGGCCAGAATCACATGCTCGAGATTGTTCACCTGCTCCATGATGGCATTGTTGATGCGCGGGTTGGCATGGCCGAACAGGTTGACCCACCAGGAGCTGACTGCATCGATGTACTGATTACCCTCGAAATCCTCCACCCAAACGCCTTTGCCCCGCTTGACCGGGATCAGGGGTAGGGATTCGTGGTCTTTCATCTGGGTGCAGGGGTGCCATACGGATTTCAGGTCGCGGGCAACGAGGTCGGCATTACGCATGGGAATCTCCGGTCTGGTGTTTGTTCGCTGTTAACCTGCGCGAATATTACAGTTAACGGCGAGCCGAAGAAACCCGACTCAATCCCCACCTTCGTCGGAAAGTTTGAGTCGGGTGGCTGGCGGCACCTGAGCCATGGAGCGTTGGGCTTCTCAGCTTGGCAAACGCTCCCAGACGGTCACTTCAGACAGGGTGTGCTGGAACTTGTGCTGGGTTTCGCGAATCACGAACGGCACTTTCCTTGGTTCACCCACCATGCGGAAGTGCGCACCCAGGTGGTCCTTCAGGCCATCGAGGGTGGTGTAGTTCTCACCGTCTTTCTTGAAACCACCGATCCACTCTTCTTTTGGCGTGTGCTCTTCCAGCCAGGTGTAGGGCGAGGCAATCACCAGAATGCCGCCATCGTTGATGCGTTCGTGGATGCTATCCAGGAAGCGTGCCGGTTTGTACAGCCGGTCAATCAGGTTGGCGGCCAGTACCAGGTCGTAGCCGGTCAACTGGGGTTTGAGGTTGCAGGCGTCGCCCTGCTGGAAAGTGACCCTGCCCGCAGTGTCTTCCAATCCCAATTGCTGGAGTGTGCGGGTGTGGTAGCTCACCAGTTCGCCCTCTTCGGCCAGCGAGTAACGTACCGAGCCCTGTTCCGCCATTTCCACCCCCAGGCGAATAAAGTTGGCCGAGAAGTCCACGCCATCCACGTGGTCAAACACCCGCGCCAGCTCGAAGCTTGCGCGCCCGCAGGCGCTGCCCAAATCCAGTGCCTTGCCGGTAGGCTTGCCCTTCATGGCTTCCAGGGACAAATCCGCAAGAGCTTTCGGGAAGTTATCCACGCCGTACCAGTTGTCTCCAAAATGGAACTCGGCGTACTCCGTCAGTAAGCGGTCGCTTTCGTAATAGGCATTGGGTTTTGGCGCTTCGGCCTCGGATTCGACATAGCGGAAGCCGGCGTGCTGGAAAAAGTGCGGCCGGAAGGCATAGCGCGAAGCCAGGCGGGTTTCGTTGCCGCAGGAAATCCAGGATCCGCCCTTGATCAACTGGTGCTCGCCATCAAACGTGGGCGTGGTGAAGTCGTCATACAGCGGGTGCACCTTGAAGTTGTCGAACGGGTAGGTTGGGGTTTCTGTCCATTGCCAGACGTTGCCCACCACATCGCACCACTGGCCATGACGAAAGCGGGTGACCGGACAGGAAGACGCGCCGTGGTCCAGGTGCAGATTGGCGTTGGCCGGGTTCTCATCCAGTTCTTGCACGCCGGCTTCTTCGCACAAGCGATACCATTCGTCCTCGGTGGGCAGGCGGATGGATTTGCCGGTCTGCTCCTGTTTCCAGGCACAGAAGGCTTTGGCCTCGTGGTAGTTCACCTCCACCGGCCAGTCCCAGGGCATGGTGACTTCTTCGGTCATCAGCCGCAGGTGCCAGCCATCGTTGCGCCAGCACCAGAAGGTTGGATGCGTGGCTTCGGCAAAGGAACGCCAACCCCAGCCTTCGTCGCTCCAGTACTGTTTGTCCTGATAACCACCGTTTTCCACAAAGGCCAGGAATTCCTGATTGCTGACCAGATACTCGCTGGCCTTGAAGGCTTCCACCTGTTCCTCATGGTCGCCGTACTCGTTGTCCCAGCCGTAATACGTATCGTCATAGGGCTTGCCGATACGCACCGTGCCGCCCGGGACTTTGATTAATGTGTTTTCCGGTGCTTCACCGGTCTCGCGAATCGGCGCCCAGGCCGGTTGCTGCCGGACCCGGGCCAGGTCGTGCTGGCGGATCAGGACTGACGATGTTTCCAGGTGAATACGCTCGTGTTCGATACCCATGACGATGGGCCACCAGGGGCTGTCCCAGTCGATGGGCAGATTCAATGGCAGTGATTCGATCAGCTCCAGCACCTTGGCTCGCACTTTGGCCCGGTAGTCCATGACCTCAGCCACGCTGGGCCATTCGTAGTGATCTTCGTTCAGGTCATCCCAGCTCATTTCGTCCACGCCAACGGCAAACGTAGATTCCATCTTCGGATCGATGCGCTCGGGCAACAGCTTGGCGAGTACCAGCTTGTTGATGAAAAATGTTGCCGTATGGCCCAGGTAGAAAATCAGCGGGTGACGCAGTGGGATGGATTTCTGGAAGTAGCCCTGGTCGTCTGCAAGACAGTCGAAAAGCCGGGTGTAAACGTCGAAGGTGTTGGTGAAGTATTGTGCGATTTCCCGACGCTTGGCTTCCGGGTCGTTACCGTCCAGTCTGGGCGTCCTGAGTAGTTTTGGCAGTGTATCCCATGATGCGGAAACGGGATGCCTATCGTGATCCTGGGTCTGGAGCGGCATGGTCAATCAAGTCCTTTGTGTTGTTTCGATGCTGTAAATACGTTGCCAGTGAGTCTCGTGGTTCAGTGTGAGCTTCTCAGGTTACACCAGGATTGATGCCGAAGTTGGCGTAACCCCCTGACAATGAGGTAATCCCCCGCTATGCTCCCGGTTAAAATCATTGGGGCGCTCGGGAGGGCACATGTTGGAATCGTTGCAGACCGGCCTACAGAGCTGGCTCTGGCCAGGGTTGTCGGCCATTTTGACGGTGATGGCAACCTACGCCGTTTATCGGCTGGCCCTCGCGGTTTTTCGCCATTTCTCCAGCTCCAGGGCGGTGATTCGTCTGTTCCTGGACGCCGCAGCCCGAGCCCTTGGGGTGGTCTGTTGTCTGCTGGCCCTGACCGGTGCTCTCAAGGCGGCGCCAGCGGACCTGCCGCTGATGCCCGCCATTCAGCACGTGACCGCCCTGCTGCTGGTGCTTTCCCTGACCTGGGCGTCGGTGCGGTTGACCTCGGCCATTGGCGAGGTGATTGTTGCCCTGAATCCAGTGTTGGAGGGGCAGTGGAAGCGGGCACGCAAAGTGGAAACCCAGACCCGCTTTCTGGTGCGGGCTCTGAATATCCTGATTGTGATTATTGGTTTCGGCGCGGCGCTGATGACTTTCGAGTCGGTGCAGCACATGGGAGCCAGCGTGCTGGCCTCGGCTGGTGTGGGTGGCCTGGTACTGGGTTTTGCGGCGCGCCCGGTGCTGAGCAATTTGCTGGCTGGGATGCAGATTGCCCTGACCCAGCCTTTCCGCATTGATGATGTGCTGCACGTGCAGGGCGAGTGGTGCTGGGTGGAGGAAGTCACAGCCACCTACGTGGTGGTCCGGGTCTGGGATTTACGGCGCCTGGTGATTCCCCTGCAGTGGTTTATCGAGAATCCCTTCCAGAACTGGTCCAGGAATAACTCGGAACTGCTGGGGCCCGTGTTTATCTGGGTGGATTACACCATGCCGATCGAACCGCTGCGCGAAGAGTTCAAGCGGCTACTGGCAGAATCAAACCTCTGGGATGGCCAGTTGGCGACGGTTCAGGTAACCGATGCCAGTGACCAGGCTATGCAGGTACGTTTTCTGATGAGCGCGTCGGACTCTACCCGTAACTGGGATTTGCGCTGCAAGGTTCGGGAGGGGTTGATTGCGTTTATCCGGGACCACTACCCGGCTCAATTGCCTCGCGTACGGGCCCGGCTGGTGGACAGCCCGGAATCCTGAGCTGTCCACCGCAGTTTCAGTGCGCCAGAACCCGTGACAGGAACGACTGGGTGCGTTCGTTTTGCGGGTTGTCGAAGACATCGTGGGGCTTGCCTTCCTCCACAATCTGGCCTTCGTGGATGTAGATGACCCGGTCCGCCACTTCCCGGGCGAAGCCCATCTCGTGGGTCACCACCATCATGGTCATCCCTTCCTTGGCCAGTTCCCGCATGACATCCAGTACTTCACCGATCATTTCCGGGTCCAGGGCCGAGGTGGGCTCGTCAAACAGCATCAGCCGCGGCTCCATCGCCAGAGCGCGGGCAATCGCCACACGCTGTTGCTGGCCCCCGGAGAGCTGGCTGGGGTATTTGTCGGCCTGGTTGCCGATACCCACCCGGTTCAACAGACGCTCGGCCGTAGCGTTGGCCACCACCTGGGAGGCATCCTTCACCTTCATGGGGGCCAGCATGATGTTCTTGCGCACGGTCAGGTGCGGGAACAGGTTGAACTGCTGGAACACCATGCCCACTTCCTTGCGGATCTCGGTCAGTGCTTTCTGGTTACCACCCTTGGGTGCCAATGGATGACTGTCGACTTCCACGGAGCCGGATTCGAATTCTTCCAGGCCGTTAACGCAGCGGATCAGGGTGGATTTACCGGAGCCACTGGCGCCGATAATCACCACTACTTCACCTTGTTCAACCGTCAGGTCAATGTTCTTGAGGACATGCAGCTTGCCGAAGTACTTGTTCATGCCCTTCATTTTTACAATCTGAGTCATGGATCGAGTTCCTTCAGACAGAGGCTACGCCGCGACGCTCAAGCAGTCGCAGAACCAGAGACAGGGACAGCGTGATCGCCAGGTACATGATGGCCACCACGAAGTAGACCTCGAAGGCGGTGAACGTGTTGGCAATGTACACCTGGCCCTGGCGAACCAGTTCGCCCACGCCAATC
This sequence comes from Marinobacter persicus, assembly GCF_002934325.1. Lineage (GTDB taxonomy): Bacteria > Pseudomonadota > Gammaproteobacteria > Pseudomonadales > Oleiphilaceae > Marinobacter > Marinobacter persicus_A. The sequence continues at coordinate 59,628 of NZ_PTIV01000020.1, read as the reverse complement.
ACCGAGAACAGGGAAGTGTCCTTGATACTGACAATGGCCTGGTTACCCAGTGGTGGAATCATGCGCCGGAATGCCTGGGGCCAGATGATGGACCAGAAGGTCTGGGTCCGGGACAGGCCCAGGGACAGGCCGGCTTCGGTCTGGCCTTTGTCAATGGATTGCACGCCGCCGCGCACCACTTCGGAAATGTAGGCGCCGGAGTTTAACGCAATAGCCGCAATACCAGCGGTCAGAGGATCGATCGGGCCGCCGATGAGGTCGGGCAGGCCGTAGAAGATAAAGAGCACCTGAACCAGGATAGGGGTGCCCCGGAAAATTTCGATGTACGCGGTTGCCGGCCAACGCAGGAACCGGTTCTTGTTGATGCTCAGCAGGCCGAAGATGATGCCCAGCACAAAGCCAATGAGCAGGCCGCCGAAAGAGATCAACAGGGTGTAGGGGATCCCTTTGGCGAGATAGGGGATCGAGTCGATGGCTGCTTGCCAGTCAAACTGAAACTGGAATTCCACAGGCAGTGCCTCCGCAGGAGGTTAAGGGGCCTCTGATTTGTGATTGATCAAAGGCTCCTGAATGTCAAAAACCGCCGGGGCGGGCGCCCCGGCATTGAACATGGGCTCGGTGTTACATGCCGTCTTCAGGCATGGGGCCGAACCACTTCTCGTAGATCATTTTATAGGTGCCATCTTCCTTAATGGATGCCAGTGCATCGTTGACTTCCTCAACCCACTTGCTGCCATCAACCAGGGCGATGCCATACTGCTGGCCTTCGTACAGCTTGCCAACGGTGGTGACTTTGCCTTCGCCTTTGGTACGGGCAAAGTAGCCCACGTTGGGAGCGTCATAGAAGACAGCATCCACGGCGCCAGACATCAGGGCCATGTACATGTCGGAGCTGCCCGGGTAGGGAGTTACGCCGTCGTCGTCTTCCAGGTTAGCCATCAGGTAGTCGTAGGAGGTACTGCCAATCTTGGTACCGACTTTCTTGCCCTCCAGGTCGCTCAGCTCGTCCATGTCGCTGCCTTCACGCACCAGAATGCGCAGACCGGAGTTGTAGTACGGATCGGAGAAATCGACGATTTGCTCCCGCTCTTCGGTAATGGTGATGCCAGCAATCGCAACATCCACGTTACCGGTCTGAAGAGCCGGGATAATGCCGTTGAAGTCCATGGTCTGCAGGTCGTAATCGAAACCTGCGCGCGCCGCAACCTCGGCAATGATTTCCATGTCGAAACCGATCATTTCGCCGGTTTCCTGGTCCATCATTTCGAAGGGAACGAAGCTGGGGTCGGTGACCACCTTCAGGGTTTCTGCGCTGACCGCGGTGGTGGCAACAGACAGTGCCAGACCGGCGCCCAGTGTTTTAAGCCATTTCGTGCTCATGTGTGCTCCTTTCTTCTTTATGGGCTCCGCTTGCCGACGAAGCGGCCATGACGGCAACGGATCACGTTGTCCAGCCATACGGAACGTGTTGATTGGATTGCAACACTTATACCTTAGACTAGTTGTAATGGATTTGCAGTAAATCAGCAGGTTAGAGAAGAGGGGGCGGGAGGGGTTTCGGGAGCGAGGCCCTCCCCGCTGGCGGGAGAAGGCCAGGGAGAGGGAGTAAGGGCATGCTTAGAAGGCGATTTTTTCCCGATCACTGATGCCCAGGTTTTCCCAGATGGAAAGGCTGGGTTGGGCCTGGTTCAGTGTGTAGAAGTGCAGGCCCGGCGCACCGGCGGCCAGCAACTTTTCACACATGCGGGTAACGACTTCCTCCCCGAACTGGCGGATGCTCTCGCTGTCGTCGCCGTAGGCTTCCAGTTGCTTGCGGATCCAGCGGGGGATTTCCGCCCCGCACATGTCGGAGAAACGCACCAGGTTGGAGAAGTTGACGATGGGCATGATGCCCGGCACCACCGGAATGGTGACACCCATCTTCTCCAGCCGGTCGATGAAGTAGAAGTAGCTGTCGGCATTGAAAAAGTACTGGGTGATGGCACTGTTGGCGCCGGCCTGTACTTTGCGCGCGAAGTTCTTCAGGTCATCCTCGGCGCTGCGGGCCTGGGGATGGAATTCCGGGTAGGCGGCCACTTCCAGGTTGAAGTGATCGCCGCTGTGTTCCCGGATGAATTCCACCAGCTCGTTGGCGTAGCGCAACTCACCGGAGGCGCCCATGCCCGAGGGCATGTCGCCCCGCAGGGCGACGATCCGGTTGATGCCGTTCTCTTTATACAGATCCAGCAGTTCGCCGATTTCCTGGCGGGTGCCACCCACGCAGGACAGGTGCGGCGCCGTGGAAATGCCCTGCCTGTGCAGGCTCAGTACGGTCTCGATGGTGCGGTCCCGGGTGGAGCCGCCCGCGCCGAAGGTGACCGAAAAGAAATCCGGGTTCACCTCGGCCAGTTGATTGCGCACGTTCTGCAGCTTCTCCCGCCCCTTGTCCGTCTTGGGCGGGAAGAATTCGAAGCTGAAGCGGCGCTTGAATTGCTTCTGGGATTCCATGGGTGCTTCCGTTTAGTACCTGTAGGTTTCCGGCTTGTACGGGCCTTCGACCGGCACGCCGATGTATTGCGCCTGCTCCGGGGTCATCTTGGTGATCACGCCACCAAAGCCCTCGACCATGGCCCGGGCCACTTCTTCGTCCAGCTGCTTGGGCAGCACCTGGACGTAAACGCCCTTGGCCTTGGAATCTTCCGGCAGGTCGCCGAACTTGCGCTCGAACAGGTACATCTGCGCCAGCACCTGGTTGGCAAAGGAACCGTCCATGATGCGGGACGGGTGACCCGTGGCGTTGCCCAGGTTCACCAGGCGGCCTTCGGACAGCAGGATCAGGTGGTCGTTGGCGGCCTTGTCACGGTAGATCACGTGGACCTGCGGCTTGACCTCGTCCCACTCCCAGTTCTTGCGCATGAAGGCGGTGTCGATTTCATTGTCGAAGTGACCGATGTTGCACACCACGGCGCCGCTCTTCAGGGCTTTGAGCATGTTGGCGTCGCACACGTTCACGTTACCGGTGGTGGTCACCAGCAGATCGGTGCTGCCCAGCAGCTCGGTGTTGATGCCCTGTTCGGTGCCGGTGTTGATACCGTCAATATACGGGGACACGACTTCAAAGCCGTCCATGCAAGCCTGCATGGCGCAGATCGGGTCAGCTTCGGTGACCTTCACGATCATGCCTTCCTGGCGCAGGGACAGGGCAGAGCCCTTGCCTACGTCACCGTAACCAATCACCAGGGCCTTCTTGCCGGACATCAGGTGGTCGGTGGCACGCTTGATGGCGTCGTTCAGGCTGTGGCGACAACCATACTTGTTGTCGTTCTTGGACTTGGTGACTGAGTCATTCACGTTGATGGCCGGCACCTTCAGGGTGGCATCGCGCAGCATTTCCTGCAGGCGGTGCACGCCGGTGGTGGTCTCTTCGGTCACGCCGTGGCAGTTGTTCAGGATGGCCGGGTATTCGTTGTGCAGCAGCTCGGTCAGGTCGCCGCCGTCGTCCAGGATCATGTTCGGCTCCCAGCCGTCCACATCCGCGCCGACAGTCTTGTGCAGGCACCATTCGTACTCTTCTTCGGTCTCACCTTTCCAGGCAAACACGGGAATGCCCTGGGCGGCGATGGCGGCGGCCGCCTGGTCCTGGGTGGAGAAGATGTTGCACGAAGACCAGCGAACGCTCGCGCCCAGCTCAATCAAGGTTTCGATCAGCACGGCGGTCTGGATGGTCATGTGGATGCAGCCCATGATGTTGGCGCCTTTCAGCGGCTGCTCGGCCTTGTACTTCTCGCGCAGGGCCATCAGGGCCGGCATTTCGCCCTCGGCAATCTTGATTTCCTTGCGGCCCCAGTCGGCGAGTTCGATATCGCGGACTTTGTAGTCGTCGAAGTTGTTCGGAGTGCTCATGGTGTTCTCCTGTTAGCCTTTTTCTGCGGTCCCGGAACCAGTTTTGGGTACCGCTTGTATGGGTGTCGGCGGAGATGGGGAACGTCTTTCGCGGAACCGCTACAAGCACCCCTTCGGGGTCCGGCCAGCAATCATAGATTGCTGTCGTTCGGCTGCGCATGAAGCTCCGCTTCATAAACGCTTGCCTCACCCCTGTGCGCTTCTCTCAGGCCATCCATGGCCTTCGAAATTCCGCGAAAGACGTTCCCCATCTCCTCATTCAAACTGTTGGCGCTTGCCATCTCCGGTACGCCGGAATACTTGATGTAGCCTTGTTACTTAAATCGACGGCTGTTTTTAATTCGATAAGCCCTCACCACTTGTTCTGAAGCGGTGGTGAGGTAAGTCTTTTGGGGACTGTTGAGGGCCATGGACGGCCCGAAACAAGCGCACATGGATGTGCTTGTAGCGTGTCCCCGAAAGACTTACCTCGGCGCCGCTACCCTCCATAAAGGTAGCGGGCCGGGCCAGAGTCAAACTCCAGCAGCGTCTTTCAGCGCGGCCGCGCGATCCGTCTTTTCCCATGGGAACGCGGTAAAGGTGTCGTTACCCACGGTCATCTCGAACGGGTCACGGCCGAAGTGGCCGTAGGCCGCAGTCTGACGGTACATCGGGTGCAGCAGGTCGAGCATGTTGGTGATCGCGTACGGGCGCAGGTCGAAGTTGTCGCGAACCAATTGGACGATTTTCTCGTCGCTGATCTTGCCGGTGCCGAAGGTATTCAGGGAAATCGAGGTGGGCTGGGCCACGCCGATGGCGTAGGACACCTGGATTTCGCACTTGTCGGCCAGACCGGCGGCGACGATGTTCTTGGCCACGTAGCGGCCGGCGTAGGCCGCGGAACGGTCCACCTTGGACGGGTCCTTGCCGGAGAACGCGCCGCCACCGTGGCGCGCCATGCCGCCGTAGGTGTCGACGATGATCTTGCGGCCGGTCAGGCCACAATCGCCAACGGGGCCGCCGATCACGAACTTGCCGGTCGGGTTGATGTGGAACTGGGTGTCCTTGTGCAGCAGTTCGGCCGGCAGGGCGTGCTTGACGATCAGCTCCATCACCGCTTCTTTCAGGTCTTCCTGGGTCACGTCTTCGTCGTGCTGGGTGGACAGTACCACCGCGTCGATGCCTGCAACCTTGCCGTTTTCATAGCGGCAGGTGACCTGGCTCTTGGCGTCCGGGCGCAGCCACGGCAGCAGGCCGCTCTTGCGGGCCTCGGCCTGGCGCTGCACCAGACGGTGCGAGAAGTTGATCGGGGCCGGCATCAGTACGTCGGTTTCGTTGCTGGCAAAGCCGAACATCAGGCCCTGATCGCCCGCACCCTGATCTTCCGGCTTCTGGCGGTCAACGCCCTGGGCAATATCAACAGACTGCTTGCCGATGATGTTGATCACGCCGCAAGTGTCGCCGTCGTAGCCCACGTCTGAGGAGGTGTAGCCGATGTCCTTGATCACGCCGCGCACCAGGTCTTCCAGGTCGACCCAGGCGTTAGTGGTGATCTCACCGCCAACGATGGCCACGCCGGTTTTAACCATGGTTTCACAGGCTACGCGGGCGTGCTTGTCTTCGGTCAGGATGGCGTCCAGAACCGCGTCAGAAATCTGGTCAGCCAGTTTGTCCGGATGGCCTTCGGAGACCGATTCGGAAGTAAAAATGCTGTAGTCAGACATAGGTTTGCTCCTCGTTGAGCGTTTGCAATCTATTGTTGTTTCCAGAATTCCCGGACCTGCACCTGAAAGCCGTTGCGCAGGCCGATAAAAAGTTGTTCTCCGGCTTCCAGGCCCGCGTCCGCCGCCCAGGCGGTCAGTTCCTCGGGTTCGAAGCCCAGCCACAGGTCGCCGCAGTTGTCCTTGGCCCAGTCCTGATCGTGGCTGCACAGGTCGCTGACAATGAAGCAGCCACCAGAATTCATCAGCGCCGCCGCATCCAGAAAAATGTCGGCGGGGCTGGGTACGTGGTGCAACACCATGTTGGCGACGATCAGATCGAAGGTTTGGCCGTTTGCCAGAACGGTGTCGGTGACTCCCTCGATCAATCCCACGTTATTCAGCCCTGTCGCCTGACAGGTGGCAGAGGCCTTGGCCAGCATGTCCTGGCTATTGTCCACCGCGACCACCTGCTCAAACAGCTCTGCCAACACCGGCAGGAAGCCACCTTCACCCGGGCCGATTTCCAGCACGCTCTGCCAGTGTTCGCGGGCGTGACGCTTGCGGATCAGATCGGCGGTTGGCTCCGCGTACAGATCGAAAGCTGCGATCAACTCCTGTTGTTCCCGAAATTGCTCAGCGTGCCGGGCGAAGAAGGCCCGGGATTGTTCCGCCCGCTGTTCCCGGATGGACTCGATGTTGGCTTCCAGCTGAACGGGCAGCGGCGCCCGGTCCACGGTTTCGAAAATCTGGCGGATGGCCAGGTCTGTCAGCTTGTCGGTGTTCAGGTTCAGCGGCCGGCGATAGAAAATGGCGTTGCCTTCGCGCTGCGGCTCCAGCAGTCCCGCCTTGTGCATCACCTTTAAATGGTGGCTCATGCCGGACTGGCGCATATCAAACAGCTGGCTCAGTTCCAGTACCCCGAAGGTGTCCCGGCGCAGCACGCGCAGAATCTCCAAGCGCAGCGGGTCTCCGCTCGCCTTGAAGATCGGTGCCAAGTCGTCCACGGAGGACGAAGCAGGTTCGGTAGTGCTGGTTGATGTCATAGAGCGCAGTTTAGGAGGCTTGGTTTGGTTATTCAATATCCATATCAAAATTTTTTGATATAGATTTATGGCGTTGGCATTTGCCCCCGCATACCCTAATCAGCGAAAATACGCGCTTTATTTTTGACCAGCTAAACAGAGGTGCATCCAAGCCCCTCTGAAAAGTCATTTTTTTCCTGAAAACCACTGGAGAATAGTCAATGCCGTCCCGTAAAGATCTCGCCAACGCCATTCGCGCGCTGAGCATGGATGCGGTTCAGAAAGCCAAATCCGGCCACCCGGGTGCGCCCATGGGCATGGCGGATATCGCCGAGGTGCTGTGGAACGATTACCTGAGCCACAACCCGGCCAACCCGCACTGGGCTAACCGCGATCGCTTCGTGCTGTCCAATGGTCATGGCTCCATGCTGCAGTATTCCCTGCTGCACCTGAGCGGGTACGACGTTAGCATTGACGACATCAAGAACTTCCGTCAGCTGCACTCCAAAACTCCGGGCCACCCGGAATACGGCTATACGCCGGGCGTTGAGACCACCACCGGCCCGCTGGGTCAGGGCATTGCCAACGCCGTTGGCTTCGCCGTGGCGGAAAAAGCGATGGCCGCCCAGTTCAACCGTCCGGGCCACGAGATTGTGGACCACTACACCTACGCGTTCCTGGGCGATGGCTGCCTGATGGAAGGCATCTCCCACGAAGTGGCCTCCCTGGCTGGCACTCTGGGCCTGGGCAAGCTGATCTTCTTCTATGACGACAACGGCATCTCCATCGACGGTGAAGTGGACGGCTGGTTCACCGACGACACGCCCAAGCGTTTCGAGTCCTACGGCTGGCAGGTGATCCCGGCGGTTGACGGCCACGATCCGGAAGCCGTGCGTGCAGCCATCGAGGCTGGTCGCGCCAACACGGAGCAGCCCACCATCATCTGCTGCAAGACCATCATTGGTTTTGGTTCCCCCAACAAGCAGGGTACCGAATCCTGCCACGGCGCGGCACTGGGTGAAGACGAAGTACAGCTGACCCGTGAACAGCTGGGCTGGGAATACGGTCCGTTCGAAGTGCCTTCTGAAATCTACGCCGGCTGGGACGCGAAAGAAAAAGGCGCCGCCGCGCAAAGCGCCTGGGAAGCCAAGCTGGCTGCCTACGAGGAAGCCGAGCCGGAACTGGCTGCCGAGTTCAAGCGTCGCATGAGCGGTGAGCTGCCGGCGGACTTCTCCGAGAAGGCGCAGGCCTATATCCAGGAGTGCCAGGACAAGGGCGAGACCGTAGCTTCGCGTAAGGCTTCCCAGAATACCCTGAACGCCTACGGCCCGCTGCTTCCGGAACTGATGGGCGGCTCCGCCGATTTGGCCGGCTCCAACCTGACCATCTGGTCCGGCTGCAAGGGCCTGAGCAAAGACGACGCCTCCGGCAACTACATCTACTACGGCGTGCGCGAATTCGGCATGGCCGCGATCATGAACGGCATCGCCCTGCACGGTGGCCTGGTGCCTTACGGCGCCACCTTCCTGATCTTCATGGAATACTGCCGCAACGCCGTACGCATGGCCGCGCTGATGAAGCAGCGTTCCATCTTCGTGTTCACCCACGACTCCATCGGCCTGGGCGAAGACGGTCCCACGCACCAGCCCATCGAACAGCTGGCCAGCCTGCGCACCACGCCGAACATGAGCACCTGGCGCCCGGCCGATACCGTGGAAACCGCCGTGGCCTGGAAATCTGCCCTGGAACGCACCGACGGCCCGACCGCCATGGTCTATTCCCGTCAGGGCCTGCCGCACCAGCAGCGTGACGCCGAGCAGCTGGCCAACGTGGCCAAGGGTGGTTATATCCTGTCTGACAGCGAAGGCATGCCCGAGCTGATCCTGATCGCCACCGGTGGCGAAGTAGGCCTGGCTCAAGACGCTGCCGCCAAGCTGCGGGAGCAGGGCAAAGCCGTCCGTGTTGTTTCCATGCCATCCACTGACGTGTTCGACGCCCAGAGCGCCGAGTACAAGCAGCAGGTGCTGCCGCTGGAAGTCACCAGCCGCATCGCCGTGGAAGCGGGCATTGCCGACTACTGGTACAAGTACGTGGGCCTCGACGGCCGGGTGGTGGGCATGACCACCTTCGGCGAATCCGCTCCGGCCGGTGAGCTGTTCAAGGAATTCGGCTTTACCGTCGACAACATCCTGGAAGTGGCCGACGAACTGCTGGACGCCTGATGAACCGAGCCAAGCCTTTTCGAGTTGCCATCAACGGCTATGGGCGTATCGGCCAGTGCGTGTTGCGGGCACTCTATGAAAACGGCTATCGCGACCATCTACAAGTGGTCGCGATCAACGAACTTTCCGACATCGACACCATCGCCCACCTGACCCGCTACGACTCCACCCACGGGCGGTTCCAGGGCGAAGTGTCGGTGGACGGCAGCGATCTGGTGGTAAACGGCGATCACATCCGCGTGCTGCGCCACGCGGACCCGGAAGATTTGCCCTGGGGCCTGCTGGACGTGGACCTGGTGCTGGAGTGCTCCGGCTCCTTTTCCGATCGAGCCATGGCCGAGAAACATCTGGACTCCGGCGCCAAACGCCTGCTGTTCTCCCAGCCGGCCGAATCCGACGTGGACCGTACCGTGGTCTTCGGTGTCAACGAAGCCGACCTGGACGCCTCGGACCGCATCGTGGCCGCCGCTTCCTGCACCACCAACTGCCTGGTGCCAGTCATTCACGAACTGGACCGGGCCTTTGGCGTCGAGCAGGGCAGCACCACCACCATCCACGCCGCCATGAACGACCAGCCGGTGATCGATGCCTACCACCACCAGGACCTGCGCCGAACCCGCAGCGCCCTGCACAACATCGTGCCGGTGGACACCGGCCTGGCACGGGGCATCGAACGCCTGCTGCCGGCGATGAAAGGCAAATTCAGCTCCGTGGCCATGCGCGTGCCCACGCTGAACGTGTCTGCCATCGACATGGTGGTCAATGTGCGCGAAAGCACCGACGTGACTTCGGTGAATAGCTTGCTACAACAGGCGGCGCACGGATCGTTGAAAGGCATACTCGGTTATACCGACGAACTACTGGCCAGCTCAGACTTCAACCACGATGCCCATTCCGGCGTGGTCGACGGCGGCCAGACACGAGTGACCGGCGGCACCATGGTGAAAGTGCTGTGCTGGTTCGATAATGAATGGGGATTTGCCAACCGGATGCTGGATGTGAGCCGGTGTTGGCTGGGGAAGACACAGTAGCCCCTCTCCCGGATTTTCCTGACAATTTCAAATAACGGAACTGCGATTATGGCCATCAAAAAAATGACCGACCTGGACCTCGCTGGCAAGCGGGTTCTCATCCGTGAAGACCTGAACGTGCCGGTAAAAGACGGCAAAGTGTCCAGCGACGCCCGCATCCGCGCCTCGCTGCCAACCATCAAGGCGGCCAAAGACGCCGGCGCCAAAGTCATGCTGATGTCCCACCTCGGTCGCCCGGAAGAAGGCGTTTACGACGAAGCCTCCTCCATGAAACCCGTGGCCGAACACCTCTCCGGCCTGCTGGGCCAGGAAGTGCGCCTGATCAAAGACTACCTGGATGGCGTTGAAGTCGCCGACGGCGAAGTCGTGTTGTTCGAAAACGTCCGCTTCAACAAGGGCGAAAAGAAAGACAACGAAGATCTGTCCAAACAGTACGCCGCCCTGTGTGACGTGTATGTGATGGACGCCTTCGGCACCGCCCACCGCGCCCAGGCTTCCACCCACGGTGTCGCCAAGTTCGCCCCCGAAGCCTGCGCCGGCCCGCTGCTGGCCGCCGAACTCGACGCTTTGGGCAAGGCCCTCGACAACCCGGCCAAGCCGGTCGTGGCTATCGTTGGTGGCTCCAAGGTCTCCACCAAGCTGGATGTGCTCAACGCCCTGGAAAAAGTCTGTGACCAGATCATCGTGGGTGGCGGCATCGCCAACACCTTCCTGGCTGCCGCCGGCCACCCGGTGGGCAAATCCCTGTGCGAGCACGACCTGATCGACACCGCTAAAGACATCGCCAGCCGCGTCGAAATCCCGCTGCCGGTAGACGTGGTGGTCGCCCCGGAATTCGCCGAAACCGCCACCGCCACCACCAAGAACATCTCCGACGTCTCCGACGACGACATGATCCTGGACGTGGGCCCCGAAACCGCCGGTCAGTTTGCCGAATTGCTGAAAAACGCCAAGACTATCCTGTGGAACGGTCCGGTGGGCGTGTTTGAATTCGACCAGTTCGGCAGCGGCACCAAAGCCCTCGCCGAGGCCATCGCCGAAAGCGACGCATTCTCCCTGGCCGGCGGCGGTGACACCGTGGCTGCCGTTGACAAATACGGTGTAGCTGACAAGATTTCCTATATCTCCACCGGTGGCGGCGCCTTCCTGGAATTCGTGGAAGGCAAAACCCTGCCAGCGGTAGCTGTACTGGAAGAACGCGGAAACTAAGGGGATTGCCGCCCAAAAACGTCGGCGGCAAACCATAAAAGCCAGAATCGCAAAGAGGGAGGGGGAACGGTTTCGCGGAATTTCGAAGGCCATGGATGGCCTGAGAGAAGCGCACATGGATGTGCTAGTAGCGGTTCCGCGAAACCGTTCCCCCTCCCTCTGCAGCAGACTCCGACAATCCGGTCTGCCCCCAAACATCTTAGAGAACGAAGGAGAAAACCCATGGCCCTGATATCGCTGCGGCAACTACTCGACCACGCCGCCGAGCATGGTTACGGTGTACCCGCCTTTAACGTCAACAACCTGGAACAAATGCGCGCCATCATGGAAGCCGCCGACAAAACCGACTCCCCGGTGATTGTCCAGGCCTCCGCCGGTGCCCGCAAATACGCCGGCGCGCCGTTCCTGCGCCACCTTATCCTGTCCGCCATCGAAGAATGGCCGCACATTCCCGTGGTTATGCACCAGGACCACGGCACCAGCCCCGGCGTTTGCCAGCGTTCTATCCAGCTGGGCTTCAGTTCCGTCATGATGGACGGCTCCCTGGGTGAAGATGGTAAAACCCCGACCAGCTACGAATACAACGTCGACGTCACCCGTCGCGCCGTGGAAATGGCGCACTCCTGTGGCGTTTCCGTCGAAGGCGAGCTGGGCTGCCTGGGCTCCCTGGAAACCGGCCAGGCCGGCGAAGAAGACGGCGTTGGTGCCGAAGGCACACTGGATCACAGCCAGATGCTGACCGATCCGGAAGAAGCGGCCGACTTCGTCAAGAAAACCCAGGTTGACGCGCTTGCCATCGCCATCGGCACCAGCCACGGCGCCTACAAGTTCACCCGTCCGCCGACAGGTGACATCCTGGCCATCGACCAGATCAAAGCCATCCATGCCCGCATTCCGGACACCCATCTGGTCATGCACGGCTCCAGCTCCGTGCCCCAGGATTGGCTGAAGATCATCAACGAATACGGTGGCGAGATCCCGGAAACCTACGGCGTGCCCGTTGAGGAAATCGTGGAAGGCATCAAGCACGGCGTGCGTAAGGTGAACATTGACACCGATCTGCGCCTCGCTTCTACCGGTGCGATCCGTCGCTTCCTGGCGGAAAACCCGGCCGAGTTCGATCCGCGCAAATACCTGAAAGCCTCCATGAAGGCCATGACGGATCTGTGCATTGCCCGTTATGAGGCATTCGGTACAGCTGGCAACGCCAGCAAGATTAAGCCGATCAACCTCGAAGGCATGTTCGAGCGTTACGCGGCTGGCGAGCTGGACCCGAAGGTCAAGTAAACCTGCTGTTCAGCAGTCCCGGACTCGTGTCCGGGGCTGCAATCTCTCCCTTTCGAAAAGCCTCCCGCATCCGTTTCCCGTTTCAGCTAATTCAGTCAGGAGGTGCGTCATCATCGACTCTCTGCCTCGTTTGTACTCATTCCGTCGCTGCCCCTACGCCATGCGTGCCCGGCTAGGCATCCTGTTTGCCGGTTTGGAAGTGGAGCTGCGGGAAATCGTCCTGAAAAACAAGCCGGCGCAGATGCTTGCCATCAGCCCCAAGGGCACGGTTCCCGTGCTGGAACTCGCCGAAGACCACAATGGCAACCGACCGGTTATCGAGGAAAGCCGGGAAATACTGGAATGGGCCCTGCAGCAGAATGATCCACAGGGTTTGCGGAACGTCGACCTGGCCGGGGCGAACGCCCTGATGGAACGGAACGACACCGAATTCAAACACTGGCTCGATCGCTATAAGTACGCCGATCGTCACCCGGAATTGAGCCAACTGGAATACCGCCAGAAGGGCGAAGTGTTTCTGCAGGAGTTGGAGAATTTGCTGGCCAGTAGCCGGTATCTGCTGGGTGAGGCCGTCAGTATCGCGGATATAGGCATCCTGCCGTTTGTACGTCAGTTCGCGCACGTGGATCGGGAGACGTTTTACGATCTGCCTTATCCGAATCTGCAGCAATGGCTGAGAGAGTGGTTGGAGCATCCGACCTTCAAACAGACCATGGTCAAATACCAACCGTGGCAGGAAGGCGACGACGTGGTGCGGTTTCCCAGCAAACAATAATTCCCTTCCGCGCGCGTTGGCTGGTCAGTTCTTTCTCGCCAGCTGTTCCAGCGCCATCAACGTATCCGCGTAACGGGCAAACCGGTCCAGATACTCCGGTGACAGGCTCTGCATCCTGGCAATGGCCCGACTGACCAGTCGATGGGCGTTCATCGGCCCGGCATCCTCGGGCGTTTGCTCTATGGCGTGACGAATGCGCGCTTTACGCACTTCAGAACCACGATCAGCCTGGGCCCTGGCCATCGCTCTCAATGGTTGCGGGTGTTGAGCTGCCAGCTCGCCGTTGCCCGGCGTGGGCTCATTTTCCGTAGGACCGAAGATCAACTGCTCCAGGGCAGAGCAACGGTTGTCTGTCGGAGCCGATGCCTGAACCTGGTTGAGCTGTTCAGTGAGTACGGCAAGAAGCGAGGGTTTGTCGGTCTCTGCCAGTTGGGGTTCGGGTTCTGGCTGATCGTATCTGGCGTGGTAATCAGAAACCGCCTGTTCCAGTTTCTGCCAATGTACACTTCCCTGAAGTCCTCGGGCCCGCAGGCGCTGCTCCAGTGATTCCAGGTATCGAAAGCGAACGGGGTCCGCCCGATCTGCACAGGTTTCCCGCAGGTGCCTGAGCAGGGATAGATCAGAAGTGGAGGTAATTGCGCCAGGCATCAGTCCCCGGCTCCCACATTGTTTCCGGTGGGCGCATCATCAGGCGCCCGGGGCACGGTGCTGATCTCCACCCGCCGGTTCTTGGCCCGGGATTCGGCATCTTCATTGGGCACCGCCGGCTGGTGCGGGCCGAAGGCGGCGGCAAACACCCGGTCCTCCGGCAGGCCCTTGGCAATCAGCGTGCGGGTCACGGTCAGTGCCCGCTGGGCCGACAAACCCCAGTTATCCTCGTAACGATTGCCGCTGAGCAGGGGCAGGTCGTCGGTGAAACCACTGACCATCAGTAGTTCGTCGTGCTCGGCCAGGTACACCTGCAATGGTTCCACCAGCGAGGCCAGGACTTGCTCGCCGTCCGCCTGCAGGGCGTCGGAATTCAGTTGAAACAGCACGTTGCCACTGATGCCAATGCGCCCGTTGCGGAAAGTCACCAGGCCCTTGGTCACCGGGTCTTCCAGTGCCTGTTCCAAAGCCACCCGGCGCTCCTGCTCGGCTTCGCGCTTGGCTTTCTCCTCAGCGAGGGACTGGCTCAGCTCCAGCTGCAGGCCGATCACCCACACCAGCAGCAGTACCAGAAGACCCACCAGCGCGGCCATCAGGTCCGAGAAAATCGCCCACACCGGGGCGGATTGCTGTTCACCGCCTTCCAGGTGCTCCATCACACGGCCTCGGTTGCCGGTTTGCACAGCGCGGCGGCGGCATCAATCACGTCTTTCTGGGCGCTCACACTCAGGTCAATCACCTCGCGGGCCTGGGCCACGTAGTAGGCCAACTGTTCGTCGTGGCGGGTGCCGGCGTTATCCAGCGCCTTCTGGATATCCGCGAGACTGGCAATGACCTGCTCGTTCGACCGACTGAACTGCTCAATGGCCGTGCCGAAGGCATCGCTCAGGGCGCCCACTTCCTGGCTGCTGCCAGTGAGGTGTTCACCCAGTTGGCCCAGTTGCTGGCTCTGCTCTTCAATCAGCGTATGGAAGCGTTCACCAATACCGCTGAGGGTGTCGCCCGCGCCGTTCACCAGATTATCCACCGCCTGGCGCTGGCTGTTGATCTGCTCCCGCTGGTTGGCCAGCAGGGCATCCAGTTCGCTGACCAGCTGCTTGCGTTCTTCCAGCAGATCGTTATCGCGCTCGCTGTTGCGGGCCATTTCCGCCTGCAACTGGCGGATCACCTCGGCGGCGGCCTTCGGGGTTTCAGACGCGGTTTCAATCAGCCGGGTCATGGGCGCTTCCAGACCTTCACCCAGCTCCCGCAGGTGTTTGGCCGCAGTGGCTTCCAACGCTTCCAGGCGTTGGCTGATGGCGTCGGTCCGGTTGGCTTCCTGCGTTTGCAGTGCTGACAAATGCTCCGCGGTGGTGGCCGTCAGTTGTTCCAGGCCGGTTGTCTGGCTCTCCAGCCACTTGGTCTGCTGGTGCTGTTGTTCGGCCAGGGTTTGTTGCCAGTGTTCGGTGGCTTCCGTCGTGGTGGCCTGGAAACGGTTGGCCAGCTCCGCCAGTTGCTCACCGGCGGCCGACGACCAGTTCCGGTGTTGGGCATCGGCGTCTGCCCGCAACTGGTCCATCGCTTCGCGCACCACGGGCTGAATCTGCTCGGCGGTTTGCCGGGTGCCTGCCTGAACGGCGGCTTCCAGTGAGCGCGCCACCGAGTGGGCAAGTTCCTGGTATTGGGCTTCGACGTTTTTGTGGAAGGCCTGCTGGTTCTGCGTGAGGGACTGCTCCAGTCGTTCGCCCAGCTGCTCCATGCGGGCAGTCATGCGTTCCATGGCAGAGGCCATTTCCGGCAGCGCCCGGGCCTGGCTCTCGATGGCCTGGAAAGCCTGTTCACGCTGGTAGTCGCCGGACAGGTGGCGCAATTTACTGCGCAAGTCGCCATCCAGGCGGCGGGACACATTCACCCGCTCGCGGCGGCTCAGGGTGGAGGCGAGCCCGAGCATGGCAGAGGCGGCCACACCGGCGATGGAAGTGCCGAACGCCAGGCTCAGGCCCGCAATCGGGGCGGCCAGGGCGCTGCGAACGGCGCTCAGCTCGGTGCTGTTGTCCAGCGCGGAAGCCGCGCCGCTGAGGGTGACGATCATGCCGGCAAAGGTGCCCAGCAAACCGAGCATCACCAGCAGGCTGGTCAAATAGGGAGTGAGTTGTGGGCCGGACAGCGCGGCCGAGTGGCCTTCAATGCGACGCTGGATGGGCAGTTGCATGGCTCCGGGCAGGTCGTTGAGCCAGCTGCGCACTTCATCGGTTTTTGACGGCAGGGTGTCCAGGGCCTGGTCCAGTTGCCCGGTGCTGCGGCGAAAGTTCACCAGTTCCCCAAAGCCCAGGCAGTAGACCAGGGCAATCACCCCGGTAAAGGCCAGCGCCAGGGGATCGGAGCCCACAAAGCCGGCGCCGATCCAGGCCACCACGGCCAGGCCGAGGGCAAAGGCAACAACAAAAAACAGTCTGCTCATGAATATTCACTCACTTCGTTATGACAGGCCTCCAGCAACCCCAATATCGGTTCCAGCCGAACGTCCAGTTCGGCGAGCAACAGATTCTGCGCTTCCTGGCAGTAACGGTGGAGCCAGTCATTGTTGTCGGGTGTTGGGCTGTCGGCGTCTTTCAGTGTCTGGAATCGCTGCTCCAGTTCTTTGGGAACGGTGGCGAAACACTGGCTGGTGTAGCTGGCCATGGCGTGGTCGAAAACCGAATCCAGCTCGGCCAGGTGTGCCAGTGCCGGGTTCTGATCTTTCATGGCTTTGCGCACCTTGTCTCGCAGTTGCCGACTGGCGGCGGCCACTTTCCGCTGCACACCGAGCCAGGCATTCTGCAAGGGCTCGAATGTCGGTTCGTCGTCAAAGGTGACGTCACCGGCCCAGTCTTCGATCCGCCGGATCAGAGCCCTGCGGCTGGTCGCCAGTTCTTCGGTCAGTCGCTCGATCACCGCCGGTTGCGGGCTGCCCGGGCACCGTGAGCGCCAGGCGATGGCTGCATCCAGCGTCATGGTGTCGCCCAGACCGAACAGGCGGCCCAGACGCTCAGCAAGACAGGGCAGGTTGCCAATGTCCGGTGAACGGGGCAGTTGCTGTAGAAGCCAGCTTTGCGGTGAATGATTGGTGGTCACAGCGGATGAAATTCCCAACGTTTCTGGAACGCAAAGGCGGCTATTCTACTGGCTATCCCGGGCTAATGATAATGTCGGAAAGGCGGACAGAGGTTCCCGAACCTGCCAGCGGAAAGACGGGCTCCCTTGTAATTTTCCCGGCAGCGTCAAATATAGGTAGACAGAGATTGATATTTGATCACCTGCGAGGAGTGCCATGGACTTCAAGGATTATTACGCCGCCCTGGGGGTGAGCGAATCCGCCACGCCCGAAGAGATCAAGAAGGCCTATCGCAAGCTGGCGCGCAAGTACCACCCGGATGTCAGCAAGGAGGAGAACGCCAGTGACAAGTTCAAGGAAGTCGGTGAAGCCTATGAGGTACTGAAAGACCCCGAAAAACGCGCTGAATACGATCAACTGCGCAAATACGGCGCCCGCGACGATGGCTCCTTCCAGCCGCCCCCGGGCTGGCAGAGCGCTTCGGGCTTTGGTGGCGGCGGTTACACGGAGGCCGACGCCCGGCAATTCAGCGATTTCTTTGAGGAAATCTTTGGCGGCGGCCGGCACGGCGGCTTTTCTGGCACCGGCTTCGGCGGTGGTGGTTTCCGTCAGAACATGCGCATGCGTGGGGAAGATGTACACGCGAAACTGGCCCTGTTCCTGGAAGAGGCCATTAACGGCTGCGAGAAGCAGGTTTCGTTCACCGTTCAGGAGGCCGATCAGCATGGCCGCGTGATGCCGCGCCAGAAAACCCTGAAAGTGAAAATCCCGGCCGGCATGCGCGAAGGCCAGCACATCCGCCTCAAAGGCCAGGGCGCGCCAGGTGTTGGCGGGGGTGAAGCCGGTGACCTGTTCATTGAAGTGGAACTGGCTCCGCACCCGCACTTCACCGTGGAAGGCCGTGATGTCATGCTCACCCTGCCCATTGCCCCCTGGGAGGCCGCGTTGGGTGCTACTGTCACGGCGCCAACGGTGAGTGGCAAGGTGAACGTAAAAGTGCCCAAGGGCTCCACCAGTGGCCGCAAACTTCGGCTCAAGGGCAAGGGCTTCCCCGGCAAACACCCGGGCGACCAGATCATCGTGCTGCAGGTGGCCATGCCGGAGCAGCATAACCCCGAGGCGGAAAAGCTCTACGAGCAGCTGGCCGAGCTTGAGAAGAACTTCAATCCACGTAGCAAACTGCACGTGTGAGGGAGCAAGCCATGACGAAGCATAATACGACACTGACCGTGGAAGTCCTGGACAATAATGGCAGCACCTTCACCCTGCGCGAAGTGTGCGAGCGCGGTGACTGTCACGCCGAGTTCATCATCAAACTGGTGGATTATGGGATCATCGCTCCGGTGGAAGAGGCAGAGGAAGCCCTGCAATGGCAGTTCGACGTGGCGGCGCTGAGCCGGCTGCAAAAGGCCATGCGCCTGCAGAGGGATCTGAACCTGAACCTGCCGGGCCTGGCCCTGTCACTGGATTTGCTGGATGAAGTGAACGCCATGCGCCGGGACATGGCCCGCCTGGAGCAGCGGCTGAGGCACCTTACCGGCGAGTGATGGCCGTCAACCGACCCCGCGATAGTTGCGCGGGGTCACGATTTCTTTTGCTCCAGTTCCCGTATCTCGGCGTACAGTTTTTCGGCTTCTTCCATCAGGGTGCCATGGGTGCGAAGATCGCCATTACGCTGCGCATGTAACGCTTCTGCAAGCTTACTTTCATAGGCTTTGCGAAGTTTCTTCTCTGGGTCGCCTTTCAGAAAACCAAACATGATCATGGCCTGTGTTGCTAAAGTGTAAATGGGTATACGCAAACACACAGCCAGAGTTCACCCACCAATCAGGGTATAGCTATGAACCACCTGGCCCATCTGTTCCTGGCGCCGGATTCACCGGAAGCTCGAGTTGGCAGCGTGATGGGTGATTTTGTGCGCGGAGTAGACCTGTCCACCTACCCGGATGAAATCGTTCACGGCGTTCATCACCATCGAGCCGTGGACAGTTTTACCGACAGCCATCCAGCAGTACTCGACAGCAAACGCCTGTTCTCCCAGCGCCGCCGCCGTTTTGCAGGCGTGGCGCTGGACATCCTGTACGACCACTACCTGCTGCGCCACTGGTGCCGGTTTGCCGAAACCGACCGTGATAGGTTCATCCAGCAGGTCTATGGTGAGTTTGAGAACTACGAACACCTGATGCCCGAAACCATGGCCCGGGTCACCCGGCGCATGGTGGCCGGCGACTGGTTTGGCGCCTACCAGAGCCTGGACAGCATCGGCCATGCCCTGGACCGGGTGGCCAGTCGCATACGCTTTGCCAACCGTTTTGACGGTATGATTGAGGAAATTTACGAGCACGAGGAAGAACTTGAAGCCAACTTCCTGGTCTTCTTCCCCGAGCTAAAACACTTTGCAGGAGAGCATCATGGGTGAAGCAAAACGCAGGAAACAGACGGGAACACCATCCTCCAGACGAAACCGCAGCCTGGCCCCCAAGCTGGTAGGCGCCGCTGCCCTGGTGGCTTTGATCATGACCGGGCTGTACATCCTGACCAAGCCTCCCACCCCCGATGACGAGGCTTTGCCGGTGGCCGGCCCGGATACTCCACCGTTCCCCGAGGAAATGGACCGGTATGGCGTCTCCATCGGCCCGGAAGAAGCACCGGTGGTCGTACGTGAATTCGCCGACTACCAGTGCCCCGGCTGCGCCAATTTCGCTGAAGTCAGCCAGCGCCTGAAGCGGGAATACGTGGCAAATGGTCAGGTACGCTTCGTGTACTTCGATCTGCCCCTACAACAACACCAGAACGCCATGCCAGCAGCCATGGCCGCCCGCTGCGCGGGTGACCAGGACAGCTACTGGGGCATGCACGACAAACTTTTTGCGGCCCAGATCGAATGGAACGACGCCGGCGACCCGCTGCCGATCTTCACCCGCTACGCCAATGAGCTGGGGCTGAACGAACGTCGCTTCCAACGCTGCATGAACACCGAACTGCACCGTGAAGACATCGAGCAGAGTGCGCAGGTGGCCCGGCAGTTGCGGGTGATGAGCACGCCGACTGTGATGGTCGACAACATTCGGCTGACCCGGCCCGGCTGGGGGCAGTTGTCGGCGGTTGTGGAAAGAGAGTTAGATAAAGCGGAGTAAGTTCTTAGGCAACTGAACCGTGAGCAGCTGGACGGGGTGGGCCTCCCAAAAGTCTTCGTAGCCATGGGTGAAGAGCGACTAGCTCTTCACGGGCTGGCCAAGGACGGCCAGCCCAGGACCTTCAGCGCGACGCAGGAGCAATAAGCGCTGAAGGGCGGAGAGAAGCGTACAGGGATGTATTTACAGCGTCTTTCGGAAAGCCACCCCGCACTGAGGCGCAAAGGATGCTCCGGATAAGAGAGTCTGCGGCCACCCCTCATTTGAAACCACCCCACACTTGGGTAAACTCCCGCTCCCCAAATCATGCTCCGGATTTACGTTCCGGCCCGCAGGAGAACACTATGAGCAACAACGTTGTGGTCTGCGCCATGTACAAATTCGCAGTCCTGAACGACTACAAACAGCTGCGCCAGCCGCTGCTGAACCTGATGCTGGAAAACGACGTGCACGGCACCCTGTTGCTGGCCCGTGAAGGCATCAACGGCACCATCGCCGGCAGTCGCGAAGGCATCGATGCCGTCAAACACTGGATCGCCAGCGACGAACGGTTCAACGGCATCGACTACAAAGAGTCCTTCGTCGACATCCAGCCGTTCAAACGCACCAAGGTCAAACTCAAGAAAGAGATCGTCACCATGGGCGTGGAGGGCATCGACCCCAAACGCGTGGTGGGCACCTACGTTGACCCCAAGGACTGGAACGACCTGATCTCCGATCCCGAAGTGCTGCTGGTGGACACCCGCAACCAGTATGAAGTGGAAATTGGCACCTTCAAAAACGCCGTGAACCCGGCCACCGATACGTTCCGGGAATTCCCGGAGTACGTGAAGGAAAACCTGGACCCGCAGAAGCACAAGAAAGTCGCCATGTTCTGCACCGGCGGTATCCGCTGCGAAAAATCCACGGCGTTTCTGAAAGAACAGGGTTTTGATGAGGTGTACCACCTCAAGGGCGGCATCCTGAAATACCTGGAAGACGTGCCCGAAGAGCAGACCCTGTGGCAGGGCGAGTGCTTTGTCTTTGATGACCGGGTAACCGTAAATCACCGGCTGGAGCGGGGCGATTACGACCAGTGCCACGCCTGCCGCCGGCCGATCACCGAAGCCGACAAACAGCGCCCGGAATACGAGCAGGGCGTCAGCTGCCATCAGTGCATTGAGTCACTGACCGAAGAGCAGAAAGCCCGTTTCCGGGAGCGCGAACACCAGATGCGGCTGGCCGAAGCCCGAGGGGAAACCCACGTGGGCGGCGAGGCTGCAAGAATCATTGCCGAGCGCAAGGCGCGGAAAAAAGCCCGGCAGCAGGAGCAGACACGGAAGAGCCTGCAGGGCGAGACCACTACGGAGTAATCGAGCGTAATCCCGTCATGGGCAGACCAGGCATAGGGCCCCGGAAGTATTGGGCCCTATGCCGGTCGGTTAGACGTTGTTACGAAGCCCCAGTTCATCCGGATAGGGCGTCAGGTACTTCTGGATCGTCAGGTAATCCGCCGGCTCCTTGCGCTGGGCCAGTCGCAGCAGTGTCATCGGCACCACCAGCGGCACCTCACCCCGGCGATAGGCTTCAACCTGCTCCAGCAACACGGATTTTTCCTCGCCGGACATGCCATCTTTCAGGTAGCCCAGCAGATGCTGCATGGCGTTCACGTGGGAGCCCCGGCTCACCCTATGGCTCATGGCCTCCATGAACAGGTGGATGTAGCGATCGGCAATGTCTTCCAACGGTTCCGACTTCAGATCGGCCAATAGCGGCCCGAGCTGGCGGTAGATCTTCTCCGAATGCGCCATCAGTGTGAACTTGTGGCGGGTATGGAATTCAATCAGCGCCTGCTTGGTCAGGTTTTCACCCGCCACGTTCTGCAGCCAGTCATCATAGGCAAACACCCGCTCGATAAAGTTTTCCCGCAGCATGCTGTCGTTCAGTCGGCCTTCCTCTTCCACCGGCATCAGCGGATAGGCTTTCATGAGCGCTTCGGCAAACAGGCCCACGCCGGTGTTGTCGATGTGGTTGCCCTTTTCCGTGTACACCTTGATGCGTTCCATGCCGCAGGTGGGCGATTTCTTCATCAGGATGTAACCGCGCAGGTTGCCCAGTGTCGGCATCACCTCGTCGATGAACCCGCGCATTTCGTCGGTGTGGTCCGCCGCGCCGCTGGTTTCGATCAGGCGCATGCCCTCGGGGTACTTGCGTAGATGGATGGTCGGTCGGGGCACACCCAGGCCAGCTTCCAGTTCCGGGCAGATTGGCCGGAAATCAAAGTGTTTCGCCAGCACTTGCGTGCAATAGCGCGAATGTTTGTGGCCACCATCGTGGCGCACTTCCTTACCCAGCAAACAGCTGCTGATGCCAACAGGGATACCGGTCACAGCGTTCTCCACCTCACAGAAACGGGCTTTGGGTGCCTGTGAAGGCGTGGGTGGGCTTTCCAAAAACCGCTACAAGCACCCGCAGGCGGGTCCGGCCAGCAATCATGGATTGCTGTCGTTCAGCTGCGCATGAAGCTTCGCTTCATAGACGCTTGCCTCACCCATGTGCGCTTATTTCGGGCCATCCTTGGCCCTCAAAATTTTTGGAAAGCCCACCCACGCCTTCACGCTATAACTCTTTACGTTTTTCCAGTGTAAACCGATTAATTAGAGCGCCCCAATCTTTCGGCATAAGTGGTTTGCGCACGTTTCTCATAAGCCGCCAGGGTGGTGGCATAGATGCCGTGGACGTCCTTGGCGAACTGCTCCACCGAATAGTCGGCAGCAAACGCCCGAGCCTTGTCGGAGAACTGTTTGCGCAGCCCGTCGTTTTCCAGCAGCTCCTGTGCCCGCGCGACCCACTGGCCCTGATTTTCCGGCGTCTTGAAGCCGTTGTAGCCATCGCGCACCACGTCTTCGATACCGGAGGAGCGCACCGCTACTACCGGCAGCCCGGCGGACATGGCCTCAAGGATGACCATGCCCTGAGTTTCGGACTTGGAAGCGAACAGGAAGGCGTGGCCCAGGTTGTACCAGACTGCCATCTCATCCGGTTTTATGGCCCCCACCAGTTGGAAACAGGATTCCAGCCCCAGTTCTTCAATCTTCTTTTGCAGCCGGTCGCGCTGGTGGCCATCGCCAATCATCAGGAACCGGAACGGTACCTTGGTTTGCTGACGCAGCCGGTGAATGGCTTCGATCATGAAGTCGATGTTCTTTTCGTTGGATAGGCGGGCCACGCTCACAAACACCTTCTCATCCGTCAGCCCAAGTTCCTCGCGCAACGTCGCCACCTCTGCGTCGCTCACCGCCTGAAAACGGTCGTACTCAATGCCGGTGGGCTGCACGAATACCGGTGTGGTCACACCGATCATGCGCAGGTATTCCTCGGTGGAGTAGGTGGGCACGATGACCCCGTCACACCGGTTGCCAAAATACTTGATCAGCGTATGGGAAATCAGGTTCCGGAACAGCATGCCCGGCAGGGGCACGAAGTGCGCGTAGTGCTCCAGCCGGGTGTGGTAGGTGTAGACAGCCGGCACTTTCAGGCGCCGGGCCATGAACAGGCCCAGGCTACCAAGCCAGAACGGATGGTGAACATGAATAATGTCGGGCTTGAACACCCGGACCCGTTTTCGGATCTGGCTCAGGAAAATATTGGCCATCCTGAATTCCCGGTTCTTGCCCATGGTGAGCAGGGAGGGCACCCGGACCACGGACTTCTCACGTTCCGGCTGGTTCTTGTATCGGGGGGCAACCACCAGGGTGGCATCGCCCCGTTGTTCCAGGCCCCGTCTCAGACGTTCGATGGAGATCGGCACGCCGCCAATGAACGGCAGGTAATTGTTGGTGAACATGACTACCCGCAGGGGCTTTTCCAGCCAGGGGGTCGGGTCCAGGTCGTAATCCGGGTAGTAGTCCTTGCCGATGAAAATAATCTGGTATAGCTTGATGGTGGCCGCCAGGAAGGCAAACAAAATCAGGATAAAGTTTAGGAAGCCGGAATAAAACAACGAGTAGACAAAGAACCACAGGCCTTCCAGGCGTTCCAGTATGGGATGCTGGCCAATTTCCATTGGCACCAGTTGATGCGTCACCTCGCCGTCGGGCGAGATGCCCACTTCCACGTAGTGGTAAAAACTGTTTTCTGTATTCAGCACCAGGCCACCAGCGCCGCCGGTGGTGATGAAACCGGTATCTCCTACCGTTTCTTCGTCATAGATCGCCAGGTTGGCGGAGAACACCAGGTCGATGTCTCGGGTCTCTATCAACTCCATCAGCGCAGTGCGGAAGGCCTTGGGTTGCAGGAAGCTGTCGTCGGTGGTGAAGGGCATCGGGTTTTCGGGTTTCATCGGCGGATGTCCGATAAACAGCACGCGGGCGTTGGTGGTGTCCTGGCTCAACAGATCCTTGAGCCAGCGTATTTGCCACTGCCATGGAGTCTTACCCGTGCTGTCCAGAAAAATCAGGCGTGCATTGCCGGTCCGGATGCTGAAGAAGTGTGGCCCGAAGTGATCATAGAACCGAAAGCTGCCGAAGTCCTCATACTCATGAGGGCCGAATGTCAGGAGGTAAGGCATTTTGAGGTTGCTCAGCGTGCCTTGCAGAGCCCGATATTTGTCTTCACCGCCACCACTCACCGCATTGCCTGCGGACACGAGAAAATCCAGGCTACTGTCATTGAGCTTCGGGATGATGCGCTTCTCAAACACACCCACTGAGTTGTTGATGTTGCCCACTACCGCAAAACGAATGGCCGAGCCTGGGGGGGTACGCTCGTGGATGCGCTCCACCTGTTCGGTGTGGATGGCCTCGAAATCCTGTTTGAAGAAATTCAGGTAGAGTTTGTAGCCCACCAGCAGAATCACAATCAGCAGGCACAGGTAGAACAACAGTTTCAGCGGGTTGCTTCGGGTCATTCCTGTCTCCGGTGTGCTTTTAACAGTTCCCTGTGCATGACCACCAAGCCAACCAACATGCCCAGATAAATGGTGAGGAAACGCCAGGCCACGGTCACCAGCACCAGGTGATTGCCGGTGAGCATGTTCTGGAAGAAACTGCCGAACACGCCTTCGGAAATGCCCGAGGCACCCGGCGTTGGTGAGAAATACATGATGAAGGTGGTGACCACCAGCAATCCCAGCGTTAACAGATAGTTTACGTCATAGCCTAGCCCAACCATCAGCAGCGCGGGGAAGCTGAAAAGACTGAGCAGAAAGGTGGCGGTGAAAAATACCGAAAGGCAGATATAGCGTCGCTCACCCTTGAGGTAATCGCCAAAGCTGTCTGAAAACCGCAGCATTTCCCGGCGTAACTTGAATTGCCAGCGGTCGTGGCGGCAGTCGTTAATGGCGTGGTACCGGTGAAGACCAGCAATTATTCCGCTCAGGGGCGCGATGAGCCAGCGTGTTTTGAACAGCAGCACCAGGAAAAACGCCAGGTAGGCGGTAATAAAGAACGCCAGGGCCGTGATGATCCGGGAAGACCAGAGATCGCCACTGACCGCCTGCATGGTCAGCAGGAAAACCGGTGTCGCCGAGAAGATAAAAATCACCGCCAGTACGGTTCGAATGGTCGTCGCCGCTGTAGCCCGGGCCACCGGCACACCGTGGCGGGTGAGGTACCAGATCTGGGCAAAGCCGCCGCCAGTGGCCATGGGGGTTATGTTGGAGAAAAACAGGTTGATGAATACCAGCCGGACAATCTTCCGTAACGGCAGTGTGTGCCCCAGGGTGCGCAAGGTGTAATGCAGCCGTAGCGCGTCTGAGGCAAAATACACCAACAGCAGGGCGCTAACGGCGAGCAACAGCCCGGGGGACAAGAGTTGGGTGTCGAACTCGAAATTTCGGCCTGCAAACTGGTGGTAGACAGCATAAACCCCGGCACCTGTAAGCAACAGGAACAGCAGGCCGAAAAGTACCAGCCGTCGACCGGAAGTCTGTAGTTGATCTGCGCGTTCTATGTCGTCTGCCATAGGGCTTCCATTGGGTGAAGCAGGGCAGTGTACCTGTTGTGGGTTAAGTGTTGAACCGATCACGGAGACGGTCGGGGCTTGAAATTTCGTGCCAGTACGCGCTCAAATGGTAGCTGAATTCTCGAACAACAAGGTAAATCGACATGCCCAAGCACTTTGAAGAGGCACCGGGCCTACACGATGCACCAGTGCCGGAAACCGAAGGCTATGTGTTTAACCAGACCATGTTTCGCATTAAAGACCCCGAGCGTTCCATGGACTTCTACACCCGGGTGCTGGGTATGCACCTGATACGCAAGCTGGATTTCCCGGAAATGAAGTTTACTCTGTACTTTATGGGGTATCTGGATGAACGCACTGCCCATACCGTTCCCCATAACGATGCTCACCGCACCGCCTATACCTTTGGCCGCGAAGGCATTCTGGAGCTTACCCACAACTGGGGCACCGAGAATGATCCGGACTTCAGCTACCACAACGGCAACGACGAGCCCCAGGGCTTTGGTCACATTGGCATCGCCGTGCCGGATGTCTACAACGCCTGTGACCGTTTTGAAAGCCTGGGCGTGGAGTTCGTGAAAAAGCCGGACGACGGCAAGATGAAAGGCCTGGCCTTCATCAAAGACCCGGACGGCTACTGGATCGAGATTCTTCAGCCCAACATGCTGGAAAAGCAGCGCAGCAAGGGCGGCTGAGCTTTAAGTCCGCGGCCGGCCCCGACCTCAGCTTTCTGCGCTGGCGGTCCGGGGTTGGCCATAAAGCGAGGCCACAATCACCGCCACGGTTAGAATCAGGGCGCCGGCAATACCTATCATCCCAAGCACCTCTCCCAGGAAAATCCAGGCCAGTATCGCGACGAACAGCGGCTCCAGTGTGACAATGATGCTGGAAAGCGTGGCCGGTGTGGTCTTCATGCCCGTGAAAAACAGCAGGTAGCCAATGCAGGTGGGCCCCACACCAATGTAGGCCACCATCAGCCAGTGTTTCAGGCCCAGAGTATCGAGTCCCGCGAACCCGCCACTAAACCCAACCACCGGAAACAGCAGCAGTGCCGCCGTCGCAAAGCAGATGAACGCGGTGGTAAACACCGGGGTGCCGGCGGAATTGTAGCGACTGGTCAGACTGAAACCGCTGTAGACAACCGCAGCCAGCACGGCCATCAAGATACCGGCCAGGCGCAGCGTGCCAGCCGTATCCACATCGCTGACCACCAGCATGCTGGTGCCGATGATGGCCGCGAGGGCAGAAAGAATCGTCAGCACCCCCGGCTTTTCCCCAAGCAGGGGCGCGGCCAGGATAGCCACCATAACCGGTGGCAGACACAGGGAAATCAGCGTGGCGATACCGGCGCCGGTCAGGTCCACCGCGAGCAGATAACTGCCCTGGTAGAAGGCCTGGAACAGGCCCAAAGCGGCCAGGGTAATAAAGGCTTTCAGGCTCAGGCTGCGCAGCGAACTGCCGGGTACGCTCTGCCCGGGATTGGCGGCCTTCAGCCGGCGCTGTTCCCGGCGCATCAGCAGCCAGAAAAAGGGCAGGGCAACCATCAACCGCAACCAGGCCAGAGTCAGGGCCTCCAACTCAGTGCCGGTAAACAGGAACTTGGCCACAATGCCCGTGGTGGCCCAAAGCAGGGCAGCCAGGGCGATGAAAAGAGCACCTTGGAGCATGAACGAGTCCGGAATTCTTGGAGTAAACCGTGAAGATTAACAGCGGCGTGACTGTGCGTCACGCCGAGAGACCGGTCTCGCTCAGGCCAACAGCCGTAGCGCATAGGAAGTCAGGTAAATTCGTACGCAAACTCCCCTTGCTCATTCAGGTTGACGATCAGTTGCTGGATCGCTTCACCTGATGCCATGCGATTGAGTGTCTGCTCAGCAATGGTCGGCATCAGGCTTCCTGAGAGGATGTTGTCCACGTTCCGTGCACCACTGTCGCTTTCGGTGCAGCGAGCAGTGATGGCCTCGATGATGGCTGGGTCATATTCAAAGCTTGCCCGATGATTGGTTTCGAAGCGGCGTTTGATGCGATCCAGCTTTAGTTCAACGATCCGGTTAAGAATCTCGTTTTGCACCGGATAGTAGGGGACGATGTTCAGGCGCCCCAGGAAGGCCGGTTTGAACACGTTATTGAGCTGGTCCCGCAGGCTTTCGGTAATGGCGCCCGGCTCGGGTAATGTCTCGGCGCCCAGGCACTGGCGCATGATGTCGTCCGTGCCGACGTTGGAAGTTAGAAGAATGACCGTGTTCCGGAAGTTGATCTCACGGCCTTCCCCGTCATCCAGCACGCCCTTGTCGAAGACCTGGAAAAATAGTTCCAGCACATCCGGGTGGGCTTTTTCCACTTCATCCAGCAGCACCACGCTGTAGGGCTTGCGTCGGACAGCTTCGGTC
Organism: Marinobacter persicus; assembly: GCF_002934325.1. Taxonomy (GTDB): domain Bacteria; phylum Pseudomonadota; class Gammaproteobacteria; order Pseudomonadales; family Oleiphilaceae; genus Marinobacter; species Marinobacter persicus_A. The sequence goes on along the minus strand of NZ_PTIV01000020.1, from coordinate 31,330 downwards.
AGTACGCCGCCTTCGCCATAGCCGACATAGCCGGGAGGCGAACCCTTGAGACTGGAGACGGTATGGGCCTCCTGGTATTCCGACATGTTAATGGTGATGACGTTGCGCTCACCACCGTAGAGAACATCGGCCAGGGAGAGCGCCGTTTCGGTTTTGCCAACACCGCTGGGGCCAAGCAGCAGAAAGACACCAATGGGTTTGTTGGGGTCTTCCATGCGGGCGCGGGAGATGGAGATGCGCTTGCCAATCTCGGCCAGGGCGTGGTCCTGGCCCAGTACCCGTTCAGCCAGAAGCTCAGGCAACTGCTGAACAGTGGTAATTTCATCCCGCAGCATCTTGCCCAGGGGAATGCCGGTCCAGTTGGAAATTACTTCGGCGATGACGTTGCCGTCCACGTGTCCGTGTACCAGGGAATGCTCATCCTGGATGACAGCCAGCTCGCGACGGACGTCGCCGATCTGGCCACTCAAGTCGTTGGCCTCTGCCTGGTTGCCGTCAGATTCCGCTGTTTCACGCTTGGCTTCCAGCTCCTTCAGGCGGGAGACGATTTCCTTCTCCTGTTCCCATCGGCTACTGAGGTCTCCAATCTCCGCCAGGGTGCTGGTGAGTTGTTGGTCCAGCTCGGCGAGGCCATCGGAATGATCCGCACCTTCGCACTGTTCACGCTGGAGGATGGCGATTTCGGTTTCGAGGTTGTCCTTTCGGCGGTAGGCGTTTTCCAGAGCCGCCGGTTGAGAGGACTGGGCAAGCGCAACTCTCGCACAGGCTGTATCCAGCACGCTGATGGCCTTATCGGGCAACTGGCGGCCGGTGACGTACCGGTGTGAGAGACGGACAGCCTGGACGATGCCCTCATCCAGGATACTGATCTTATGGTGGTCCTGCATGCGCCCACAGAGTCCGCGCAGCATATTGATAGCGACAGCTTCGGAGGGCTCCTCCACTTTGACTACCTGGAAGCGGCGGGCCAGCGCTGCATCTTTCTCAAAGTATTTCTTGTATTCAGCCCAGGTGGTGGCTGCGATGGTGCGCAACTCCCCGCGGGCCAGTGCGGGTTTCAGCAGGTTGGCTGCATCGCCCTGGCCGGCCTGTCCGCCAGTGCCAATCAGGGTATGGGCTTCGTCGATGAACAGGATGATCGGGTGCAGACTGCGCTTGGTTTCCTCAATGATATTCTTCAGTCGGTTTTCAAATTCCCCTTTAACGCCGGCTCCGGCTTGCAGCAGTCCAAGGTCGAGTGTGCGTAGTTCCACGTTCTGCAACGGTGGGGGTACATCCCCATTGATAATCCGAAGAGCGAGTCCTTCCACCACGGCGGTTTTGCCAACCCCGGCCTCGCCGGTAAGGATCGGGTTGTTCTGGCGTCTGCGCGTCAGAATATCAACCATCTGGCGCACCTCCTCTTCCCGACCCAGAACCGGGTCGATACGGCCGGCGCGGGCATTGCCGGTGAGATCGATAGTGTATTGATCCAGTGCCGGCGTCTTGGTCCTGGTTTTGCGGGATTCTCCGGCCACTCCGCTGTTGGGTGCTTGGGAACCTGTGGGCTCCGAGGTGGATTCCCCCAGTGCCCGAACATGGCCGTCTTCACTACTGCCCTGGATTAGATCACAGAGGTGCGCCTGAAGGTCGTCAACATGAATGCGTTCAAGTTCGCGGGCACCTTCCAGAACCACACGCCGTAGTTCGTCCTCTCGTAAAAGTGCCAGAAGCAGATGGCCGCTTCGGACCTGCGTTTCATCATGGTCCACGGAGGTAACCACCCAGGCCCGCTCAATCAGGCGGGTTAGCCTCGGCGACAGTGCCGGTGTGCGAGTGTTGCCAGTTTTGAATGTGGCGATCGTGTCTTCAAGCTGGCTGGCGAGCCGGTCAAGGGAGACGTCGTAGTGCCGCGCAATACGCAGGATGTCGTTGTCGTCGCTGTCCAGCAGTTTAAGCAGCAGGTGCTCGATGTCGACATCGTACTGGCGTTCGGCCAGGCAGAGGGCTGCAGCGCCTTCGGTGGCTTCGCGGCAGGGATCGTTCAGTTTATTGAAGAGGGATTTAAGGTTCACACCATTGCTCCATCATAGGTGATTTCAAAGATTGCATGTCCGTTTGCATTGGCTGTCCGGTCGTTGGGCGTTAGCCACCCCAAGTATCCAAGGCGAGGACTGTCATCGGTACCAAGGCGGGGAACCGGAATTTCCCGTTTGTCGAGAGTCAGTTCAATCTCGAAGTCGAGTTCTATGCCCGCATAGAAGCGTAAAAGCTTCACCAGTTTTTGGTGCGTGTCGGTTTCCGGCAAAAGTTCCTGATACGCCTGTAAGCTCAATGGCCCGAATTGGACGCGGAAGGTGGACTGGTAATCCCGGACTCGGGTACCGGCCACAGCGCCCGAGCCGAGCTGGGCGTTGGTCTGTCCGAGCCGGGTGCACTGATCCGGAGCCAGTTGAATCCAGCGGCCAGAAAACGGGATCACCCGGCACGGTTGGCCAAAGGTATAGCCAAGAATGGCTTCAAGGTTACCGGCGTTGCGTGGTTTCTGGGTCCAAAGCCCTGAAAACCAAGTGAAGAGGTTGCGATTAAGACAACCGGTGCCCGCTGTTGTGCCGAGCCTTCGCTCCGATGTGGTTGGAGTAAAACCACACAGGTGCAGCAACCAGTTCTCGAAATCGGCACTGCCCTTTCGCTCGTATTCGATGTGAAACCGGTATTTCTGCCAGGCTTCATAGAACAGGGCGGTCATTCGATGTGAGAAAAGGTCCATGAATGCATGAGCCCCATCATCGCGTTTTTCGATGTGCCGGTTGATCAACAGTTCCGTGTAGGGCCTTGGCAGAACACCCGATGGTCCCACCAGTCCCATGAAAGTTGTCTGGATTTCGCTCACGGGCTCGTTGCTGGCCGATAGCGATTTTTCATTCTCAAACGACAGATCACTGATCTCGCTCGGTGGAAAGCTAAGCGATAACAATGACCTGAAGCGCAGCGGGTCCTGGTGGGGGCGGTTCTCCGGATCAATGCGACCGTTGCGGCTGTAATGCAGTCGCATCAGTCGGACCATCTGGAAGAACCCGAAACGCCAGGGCTCTGCGCGGGCCTGATCAATCAGACCAGGGGCTGAGTACCGGTTCTCGGATGCCATTGGGCGACTCGCTGTTCGCGCTGACTGGAGCGCAGGGTAAGTTGAGTAAAGCTGTTGAGGTTGCAGTACTGGCCAAAGAAGTGATCCAGCACCATTCCAAACAGATATATACCGCTTCCGATGAATTGATTTTCGTCCAGCTCAAGTGTGATGCCGGTGCCCCGTACGAAGGCCGGTCGCGGGTGGCCTATCCGGGTCATGACCGGTTCACTGGAGATGCGGGTAATGCCGTTGATCTGCTTTCGTATAGCCGAGGCCTGACGGTAGTTGTACAGGGACAGCAGCTCCATCAGCGCTTCCCTTCCTTGAGACACCAGCGACAAATGATTCAGGGACAGGTGAGAGACCAGGCGCCAGATCAACCCTTTCCCCATCGGTGGGCGAATGGGTGACGTAGGTTTGCGCAGGCAGCGTATCTGCTGCACGACCTGTTCCTGCTCAAGTGTGAAGTCGCCCTGCGGATGACCCAGGGTCATGAGTTTCGGCAGATCCCGGTTGCTGCAGGTGAGACGAAGGCTGAGCGTATCGCTGCTGCCGTCGAGCAACTCCAGTTCCCGGTCGACGACCCGTAGCTTCATCTCAGTGCCCGGATCCCGTGCATCGCCGGTACTGACCCGGCGGGCAATCCAGTAACTCTGTTGGGGCTGCCTCTCACTGTCTCTGGGTTCAAAGAAGGGCAGGCAAGGTGAAACCTTGTCGCGCGTGGCCGTGCGCACAACCCGCACGACATCATCGATGGATATGATTTCAGTGGAACCGGCGTTTCGCACATCCGGTATGACCGGGTATTCGTCCCGGGTATGGCTGAGTTTGATGGGTTCCGCCTGTTGCGAGAACAGGTTTGCCACGGGGGTACAGCCCAGCCGGAAGTTGTGCCGGTCAAGCGTCTGGGCTAGCCGGGCAAGCGTTTCTTGCTGATCGTAATCACGGAAGAGGAGGTGCAGCTGAATATTCGTCACGGCCTGGTTGGCCAGGGGGCCTTCCAGGCCACCGAGGTCAAAAAACAGGAACTTTTCCGGGAATGTGAAATACTCGTGAAGAAGGCGATAACCCAGAAATGAGCGCTCTGAATAATCAATCAGGCCTTCCTCTGGCTTAAAACCGACGGGAGATATGGCATCAGGGCCCAGCCGGATTTCACGGGTTTGGCCGGCCTCAACGAAGCTTACGGAAACCCGCGCCACGTTGTTAAACAGCATCTCGCAGAGTGGATGCATCAGGCTACCCTCGCCATCAAGGAAAAAGCGCAGCTTGTCGATGCCCATCTTCCCAAATTCGGTATTTCCAATGCTTTGCAGGTTGAGTGTTAACTGGGCAACGTGGTCATTGCCGTGACGATTGAACGAGGAGCGCTCCAGCCGCTTGAGCTCGGCGCCAGATAGCTCCACTGGCCAGACATCAACCGGGTAGCAGGTTCTAAAGCGGCAGAAGGTTTCCCCTACAGGCCGGGAATGCAGCGCCGTATGCCGAGGCAGATGATACCGACCGGTCAGGGAGGTCTGAGGGCCAGGATCGAATTCGACAATGGAAAGCGCCGGAGTGGGTCTTAGATAGTGGGGGTATAGAACATCCAGAAAAGCCTCAACGATTTCGGGGAAATCATCGTTCAGCTTTTTGTGGACCCTCGCGCTCAGGAAAGCGAAGGACTCAATCATTCGTTCCGCGTGCGGGTCTTCACAGTAGTCGCCTTCCAACAGAAGCCGGGAGGCTATCTTTGGATAGCGGTTGGCGAACTCCTGACCCAGATATCGCAGGTGCGAGAGTTCCTTCTCGTAGTAGGGCAGCAAGTCGTCAAGCATTAGACTAGATTTTGAACCTTGTATTGTCGGGTGTTGACCTGCAGAACGGCGTCAAAAGCCACATGCTGTTGCGCTTCGCTGAGCGTGAGCATGGCTTCAATGCGAAACTGAAGGATTCGGTCGTGGGTATCCGGGTTCAGCAGGTGCACCCGCACGCTGCTAAAACGCTTGTCCCCGTGCTCAATGGTCCGCTCCAGCTGTCTTTGGATCACCTGGCGGTCTTCGGTGCTGCGCACGCCTCGACTCAGAAAATCCGGCAGGCCGAAAGCAAGCAGTGTGCCCTGCAGCGACGGCCAGGCATCGAGCTCACTGCCCACCAGTTCCCGGCGGGTGTTGACCAGCAGCTCCAGGTCCCGCACCACCGATGCCTTGTAATGGGTGGTTGAACACAGGTGGCCGGGCAGGGCCTCGGTCATCTGGCTGGGGTTGTCATCAAGCAGTCGGTCAAGCAGCGTTGGGACCATCTGCATTGCGTCGCTCATGGCGTGGCTCTCCTTGCCAGTCCGGATTGCTCAGCCACCACGACCTCCGATGTCGTGGTGGCATAAGAAACCTGTGGGTTTCTTAAGAGCCCCGGGTTGATTGCGGGAGTTCGGATACCAGTCGAAGGGACGCTGTCAGCTCATCCAGCTGGTAATGCGGGCGCAGGAAAGTAACCGCCTTGTAGGAGCCTGGCTTTCCCGGCACTTCGGCAACCTCCACCCGGGCCTCACGCAGCGGGTACTGCGCCTTGGCCTCCTGGCCGGCGTTGTCGTCGAGCAGCACATACTGGGAGAGCCATTCGTTCAGGAAGTCCTCAACGTTCTGGCGGGAGGCGAAGCTACCAACCTTGTCACGCATGATGGCTTTCATGAAATGCGCGATACGGGAGGTGGCGAAAATATACTGAAGCTGAGACGACAGGCGGGCATTGGCGTTTGCTACGTCGGTGTTGTACTGCTTCGGCAACTGGCTGGACTGTGTACCGAAGAAGGCCGCGTAGTCTGTCCCTTTGCAGTGCACCAGAGGAATAAAGCCGAGATCGGACAGCTCTTTCTCACGGCGGTCAGTGATTGAGATTTCTGTCGGACACTTCAGCGCCACTTCACCATCATCGGTCTGGAACGTGTGGGTTGGCAGGCCCTCAACCAAACCACCCCCTTCAACACCCCGAATCGCCACGCACCAGCCATACTTGGCGAACGCATCGGTTATCCGTGAGCCCATGGCGTAGGCAGCGTTCATCCAAAGGTATTTGTTGTGGTCACGGCCATCGACGTTTTCGGTAAAGTTGAATTCTTCGACCGGTGCGGTGTCTTCGCCATAGGGCAGGCGGCCCAGAACGTGGGGCAGGGTCAGCCCGACATAGCGAGCGTCCTCCGAGTTCCGGAAGGACTTCCACTTGGCGTATTCCACCGTGTCGAAAATCTTGGAAAGGTCCCTGGGGCCGGCCATGTCGGTGAATGAATCCCAACCAAACAGCTCCGAAGATGCTGAAGAAATAAACGGGGCATGGGCCGCTGCCGCGACGTGGGAAATCTGTTCCAGCAGGTACATGTCCTGAGGGTGACGGCCGAACTCGTAATCACCGATCATCATGCCATACGGTGCGCCACCAAAGGTGCCGTATTCCTCTTCGTACACTTTCTTGAAGAGCGCGCTCTGGTCAAACTCAGAAGCGGACTTGAGGTCTTTAACCAGATCCTTCTTGGAGGCGTTCAACATGTGGATTTTCATGTTGGGACTGGTTTCGGTCTGGTCGGTCAGGTACTTCAGGCCGCGCCACGACGCTTCCAGTTGCTGAAACTCACTGGCGTGCATGACCTCGTTCAATTGGTCTGAGAGCAGTGAGTCGATTTCGGCGATGCGTGAATCGAGTACCGCGATCAGGTCTTTGCTGGGGGTTACTTCACCTTCCAGTACCTGATTGACCAGCTCATCAATAAGATCACGGGTGCGGGTACGTTCGGTTTCCGATCGTGCTACCCGGCTCTCGGAAATGATGCTGTCGAGCAGTGACGTTTCCGGTGCGAAAATCTCCCGGGCTTCATCTGGGGCCTGAGCGGCTGTTTGGCTTGTGGTCATGGATAACTCCTTTTATTCCTTGTCGTTTTGGGGGGCGGCTGCAGCTTCACGACCGAGTTCTTCACCCAGCGTTTTGAGCTTTTCGGTGTTCTGCAATACGTCCATCAACAATTCTTCAAACTTGTCATTGCCGCCCATTTTGTTGCGGAGATCGGCGAGTTTGTTGCGCACGTCCAGAAGTTTGCGCAGCGGCTCCACCTGGCGCACAACTTCCTGTGGCTCAAAATCTTCCATGGACTTGAAGTTGAGCTCCACGGGCAGTTGGGAGCCATCATTGGCCAGGGTGTTGTCCACTCGATAGCTCAACCGGGGTTTGACGCCTTTCAGTACGCTGTCGAAGTTGTCCCGGTCAATGTTCACAAATTTACGGTCTTTAAGGCGGGGCAGGGGTTCCAGCGGGTTGCCGGCATAATCACCCATGACGCCAACAACGAATGGCAGTTCCTTCTTTTCGATGCTGTCACCGATCTCCACATCGTAGGTGAGGTGTACGCGGGGTGCCCGGATACGGGAGAGTTTATGCTGGGTACTTTCACTAGCGGCCATGATGTCGTCCTTTGTCGTTATGGCTGGGTATGGTTTTCACGAACTGATGGCAATCAGTTCTGTGCTGCTTCCTGCAATGTCATGGTCAGTTGCTCACGCAAGTCATCCTGCATGGCTTGTATGGCTTCTCCGGAGATCAGCTCCTCAAAGTTGTGACTGCCGGAAATCTCCGTGCTGTTACGTATCACTTCATCGTCAGGCAGGGATGAGGTGACGGGCGAGCTGATGACGCAGAAGGGCAGTTGCCCGAAATCATCCAGACACTGAAACCCAATTGGAAACCGAAGCCCGCGGCACAGCCGTCCCAGACCGCCGGCCCGGCTGAAACAGTGAAACAGCATCAGGTAGTGAAGCACGAAACGATGCAGCTCCGATCCGCTACGGTTGGGGTCATTGACCACTTGCCTGAAAAGCGTGAGGTCGAAGGAGCTGTAGCCCACGACCCAACGCGTCGGGCTGGTCACGCGGACGGTCGTACCGTTTTCCAGGACGTGATCGTATTCCAGTGGAAACAGTTCCGGGGTTGAGCTGATGATATGAAGCGGCACTTCAAGCTCGTTGATCAGATTGAATGGACGCTGCCCGGCGTGTTTGTCAAACAGCGTCCGAAACTCTTTGAAATGGTGCTGTGTTTCCCGCCCACTGCCTCGCGGCGCACCCTGCAGGTATTCCCCAAACAAGGGCTGAGGTCGAACCAGGGGAGACAGCGTAGCCAGGTAATCCGCTGCCTGGGTTTTCAGCAGGTCTGAAATCCGGCGTGTCTGCTTACGTGATCGAATAAAATCGTCAACGTTAAAACTCTGCGTCATGGTCGATTCCTGTTGGGGCGTCGGGTGCTTGCGTTTGAGCCTCTCGAGAGGCTTCAGAGTGTTGCCACTTCTGACGCAAGGCGCTTGAGCACGACTGGAGTGCCTTCGGCGCTATTGATCGGGTTGCCTCGGTCATCCAGCGGTTGTAGCTTGCCATCCGCACTGGCTTGATAGCGCCGTAGCTTTCCGACTTCAGGTTGGAGGACGTAGAGTTCAGATTGTAAGTTGCCGTCACGGTCGTACTGAGACCACTGGCCCCACACGGAGTTGACCCGCTCGCCACCAGGCGCGTCAATTCGAACCTCATGAAGATAAAAACCGGCAGGAGCCCCGGTACTGGCGTTGCGTTTGAGGATCAGGTCTGTGTGGATGCCCTGGCAGTCACTGCAGGGGAGGGTGCCGCCAAATCTCTCCATGACCCGGATAAAATCATGTTGAGGGCGGGGATCACTGGCACAGGCTGTCAGTAACAGTAGCCCGGCAGCAATCAGTGAAGTGCGACTAATCGCTTTCATGCTTGAAGCCATCCTTGGAGTCTGCGTTGTGTGGACTTCCTAGTCCTTGCTCAGGAGGTTATCTTATTGTAACGTTCGAGACATGTTCAAGGTGAACATTCAATAAACCTGATTCGGGTTTTCTGGCAAGGGCGATGAATACTGGAATAGCCCGCCAGTAAAGATGGACCGACGGATCGACGATTCAAGGGAATAGAATCGCAATGAAGGTGTTTCTCCGCAGTTTGGGAGTCTGCTCCCTTGCGCTCGCACTACTGGGATGTGGCGTTGCTGATCGTGTAGGAAACCGCTTTGAGGATACTTGGGCGGGAGAACTGGTTGGTAATGAAGAAAGAGTGCGTGTCGTCATTCATACCGAAGAATCCCTCAATCCGGGTTTCGACGGTAAACCCCTCTCGGTTGTTCTCCGCATATATCAATTGTCTGAACGTGGGCCTTTTGCCACGGCTTCTCCGCGTCAACTCTGGAATGACGCCGATCGCGTCCTGGGCAAGGGACTGTTGTCGCAGCGCGAAGTCACTATGTTGCCCGGCCAGTTCAAGATCGATATTGCGGCCCTTGACCCGGCGGCCCAGTTCGTTGGTGTAGCCGCGTTTTTCCGCAACACCATCAACAACAACTGGCAGGCAGTATTCGATGCAGACGAGCTTCGCAATGACGGTTTGCTGGGTGCCTCGGAAGGCGTCTATATCCACCTGGTGGAAGACCAGATGGAGGTCATGCGCGGGCAGACCTTTCTAGCGGTTGAATAGACAACGCATAGCGACGGAACGCGCCACTGAAATTGATTTTGGTGGCTTTGAATTTGAAACAGGGATGTAGAGGTTCGAACAAGGACGTGGGTAAACGTAACCGCATTATGTGGTCGGAGGGCATGTTCCTCCTGCCACAGCATTTCCAGTACCAGGACGAATTTCATCAGCGCCAGCTGGCCGAGGTCTGCCACAGTCACTCGCCGTTTAACTGGGGAGTCCAGGCGCTGAAATTTGATGAGGGAGCCTTGGAGCAGGGCACCTTACGACTCACCCGGCTCAAAGTGCTGTTCCCGGACGGTACTCTGATTGACGCCCCGGCGCATGACCCATTGCCTCCGGGGCGTGACTTGAACGAGCTGTCACGGAACGGTGAGGTCAGGGTGCATGTGGCCCTGAAAAATCTCGAGCCCTGGTCGTCAAGTTATATCTACCAGGATACCCCGCGTCATGGTGGGCGCCGTTATCTGCAGAGTTTTGAAACCCTGCCGGACCTCAATGAAGGGGCACTTGAAAACGAGCTGGGGACGCTTGAGCTTAACGCCACCCTGTTGATGGAAGGCGATACTCTTGATGGCTTCACCTATTGCCCGATTGCGCTGCTAAAACGCAACGCAGCTGGTGGCTTTAGCCTTGATACCGAGGGTTTTATGCCGCCTACCCTGCACCTGGATGCGGTTGCTTTGCCCTTTGATATTGGTAACCGTCTCATTGGCATGTTGCAGGCGAGAAGTGAGGCCCTCTCCGGTCGCCGCCGGGAACGTGCTGACCAGGTGGCTGAGTTTGGCTCAAGTGATGTGACACTGTTCTGGCTGCTCTACACCATCAATCGTGCCTATCCACAACTGGCGCATCTCCTTGCGCATCCAGGTCTGCATCCGGAGGCGCTCTACCGCTTCCTGGCGGAACTGGCCGCCAGCCTGATGACGTTTTCCATGTCGCACAAGCTGGCGGACATACCCGAATATAATCATCGTGACGCCGCCCAAGTGCTGTTGGAGCTTGAGAGAATAGTCCGCGAGTTGCTGGAAGTGGTGGTGCCCAACCAGTACATCCCGATCCCCCTGGAGCAGACTCGATCTTCTTATTACGTTGGTCGGCTTAACGATGCACGTCTCAAAAACGCCGAATTTTATATCAGCGTCCATGCAGACATGCCCGGTGCCCAGATTCTGGAGCTGGTTCCACGTGCATTCAAAGTGGGTCCTCCAGAGGAAATCGAAGTGGTGGTCAACACCGCCATGCCTGGCGCCACCCTGACGCACACGGCCCGGCTGCCGAGCTCCATTCCAGTGCGCCTGGATAACCATTACTTCGCGCTTGAGCCCCAGGGTGCTGTTTACGAGCGGATGATGGAGTCCCAGGCAATCGCCTTTTACGTCCCCAGTGGATTCAAGAACCTCACCATAGAACTGATGGCGGTGATGAAATGACCGAAGCGCAAGCCCTCTCTCACTCCCATGAGGTCGCTGAACCGCGAACTCTTAAAACGCTATCCCGCGATTTTATCGCCATGGTGCTGATGGTTCGCAATGGCCAGCAGGCGGAGAGCGTGGATAACTTTCTCGAGCGTGTGGACCAGTGGTTGCGCGAATTTGAAGAGAAAGCCCGGGCGGAAAATTACAGCGCTGAGGCGGTAAAAGACGCCCAATATGCTCTTTGCGCATTCCTGGATGAAAGTGTGCTCAAGGGCGGAGCCGGTAACATCCGGGATCATGTGGAGCTGGACCCATTCCAGTACCGGTACTTTGGTGTGCATCTGGCTGGCGAGGGGTTTTACGACCACCTGGATGAGCTCCGCAAGGATCTGCGGGCCAACGTGGATGTGCTGGAGGTGTACCACCTTTGCCTGGCGCTTGGCTTTGAAGGTAAATACAGCTTTGAAAGCCGAGACCAGCTTCGCTACATCGCCAATACCCTTGGGCAGGATATTGCCCGTTGTCGCAAGCGGGAGCAAAGCAGCCATGACAGCTGGCAATTGCCGGACCAGGTTGGTCAGCTGTTGCGCTATGAGATCCCACTGTGGGTGTACCTTCTGATCATTGTGGTGGTCTGCCTGGTGGTCTATGGAGGACTTCGCTGGTGGCTTGGCAGTGAAACCGATTCATTGATTGAACAGATCCAGCGTCTGTTCAACAACAACCGATAACGGAAGAGCTCGATATGCGTTTTCTTCGATTCCTCCGTTCGCTGAAAGGTTTCTGGCCACTCTCCATCGTACTCTGGCTGGTTGGTCTGTCATTGTGCGTGCTGCTCTTGCCGTTGGTTACCCAGGAGCGCGAGTTGATTTTTATTGCCATGGCGCTGGTCACCGCGCTTTGGCTTCTGGTGGTTGTTTTACGGCAGTACAATCGTATCCGTGCCGAGCGGAACATTGAGAACCTGGTTGAGCTCGAAGTACACCGGGAAGCTGCGGACAATGAGCAAGGCGACTTCCAGATCCTCAGTGAGCGACTGAAGCATGCCATGGCCATGCAGCGGGCTGCCCGCTCAGTGGACGGTGGTAAAGCTTCCCTTTATGAGCTTCCCTGGTATTTGGTTATTGGCATGGCGGCTTCGGGTAAAACCTCGTTGCTAACCCGTTCCTCGCTGTCGGCGACCATGGCCGGGGGCAGCAATCTTTCAGGTGTGAGTGGCACTCAGCACTGTGACTGGTATTTCAGTCGAGAAGCGGTGATGATTGATACGGCGGGGCGATACCTCGTTGAAGATCGCCCCGCCAGTGAGTTTTCCAATTTTCTGAAAACTCTGCGTAAACAGCGCAGAAAACCTGCCATTAACGGTCTGGTTCTGGTGGTAAGCCTGCCCGAGCTGCTTGAACAGTCCCGTCAGGAGATGCACGCCCAGGCAGAGCAGCTTGTGGCCCGGGTTGATGAATACCGCCGATGCCTGGGTATCAATCCGCCAGTCTATCTGTTTTTCAGTAAATCCGACCTCCTGCCCGGATTTTCCCGTACGTTTGATACCATGGACGCCGCAGAGCGTCAACGCCCCTGGGGGTTGACGTTTTCTCTTGAAGAGCTTCGCCGCCAGGGCGTCACTCGTGCCTTCCAGCAAGGTTTCCCCTCGCTTGTCAGCGCCTTGCGTAAGCGGGTGGATCGACGTGTTCTGGAAGAGGGTCCCGATACTGACAGCGAGTTGTTGCGGTTCCCGGATTACTTCGCCGAGCTTTTCGGTGTGCTGAGTGATTTCCTGGAACAGTTCGATAGTGAGCACAATGCCAGCCGGGCTCCGGTCCTGCGAGGTATGTACTTCACGAGTGCACTACAGACGGGAGAGAGCCTGCCGGCGCTTCTGGATGAGCAAACTCGTGGTGATTTCGCTCTGGCACCGAATCAAACTTCCGCCTTGGAAGCCAAATCAGGAGAGAAGAGCTATTTCATTACGGACGCTTTTCGAAAAGTTATTTTTCCTGACCGAAATCTCAGCCTCTATTACTCCCAGCAAGGTGGCCAGCGTTCACTGCCGACATTTATGATTGCTGCTTTGGGTGCGCTGGGGATTGCGGCTATCACCGCACAGGGATGGTCCGCCTACAATAACAAGCAATGGATCGATGCCATCCAGCAACGGGTTGATCTGTTGGCGGGGGAGAATAACGCTGATCAACTGAGCCAGCCTAACCGACGGTTGCTGCTCGATACCCTGGAGCAGCAGTTGGCGAGCATTGAGGAATATCGGGAGAACGGAGTGCCTTTGGAACTGAGCCTTTGGCTCTACCAGGGGGAGACTCTGCACGACCCATTGAAGCGAGCCTGGGCCTCCCTGTTCAGAGAGGATGTGCTGAGACCGGTTTCCCTGAGGCTGGTCGAGCAGCTCAGGTCGCTGGATAGCCTTGGTGCGCCCGATCAACAAGCGGCTAACAGGGCTCACCAAACGGCATCGGCCGCATCCAGAAAGCCGAAACCGGCTGTAAACGGTGCTCCACAGGCGGTCGGTAACCAAACCAGAGACATTGGCGACGAAACACTGGCTCGGGTGCAGGAGCGCTCTACCCGCCGGCCTACGTTCGGAAGTGTTCCCACCAGTGCTTCGGAGCTGGGCAGCCGGGCCCGCGGGGAAGTGAGCTCCAGGACTACCGACAACATCCGGGATGCCTGGTACTCGGTGCGAAGTGGCGCAGAATCGTCTCTTGAAGAGGGGCTGCGTAATCGGACGCGTTCGATGGGTAGTTCAATCGGTGAAGGGGGCGCTGATGGTGAGGCACAGAAGCTATCGGGTGAACTGGGGCCATCACTTTCAGAGGAAATGTTAACTCGTCTGTCCCCGGAAGATGTCGGACAACTGATCGAAAGTTATTCCTCCCTGCAGCTGTACCTGATTCTCACGGAGCCCGGAGCCCATCAGAATCAGAGCAACTTTGTTGCTTCCGCTTTGCCCCGCCTGTGGGCTGATTACGCTGAACAGCAGGATCAGAATACTTCGCGCGAGACCATCATGGCGAATGCAGCGCTCTATGTGCATTACCTGCAACAGGGCTTGGCCCCGGCACTGGAGCGCGACAGTGTGCTGGTAGCCAACAGCCGTGATCGGCTTAATAACTTCCTGATCGACAGTACCTTGGTTGATCGGGAATACCTGCGCTACCAGTTGGAAGTCGAGAAACGTTTCAAGCCGCTCACACTTTCCCGCATGGTGCCGGGCTTGAAGGGGCGGTTGCTGTACTCAAGTCGCGCCGTACCCGCTTTCTATACCAGGAAAGTCTGGGATGAGTACTTGCGTCAGGCCATTATTGACACGGTATCAGGTGATCTCCACCAGGAATCGGACTGGGTTCTTGACGACAAGAACGTGGATGATGCGGTGCGCTCCAAGGCCCGGTTTGTCAGTCAGCTAATGGCGCGTTACAAGCGTGATTACGCAATCGCGTGGGAGCGTTTCCTCGACAATACCTATATCTCAAGCTTTGACACCCTGGACCAGGCTAGCCCAACCCTCGCCCATTTGAGCGACCTGCAGAATTCACCGCTGCGTCAGATACTTGAGACCGTTGATGCCAATACCGACTGGGACAACCCCAAGTCCGCTGATAATGCTGCAGGAAACGGTAAGGAAGGCAGCGAAAACTCCTTCTGGGGGCGGGTAATGAGTGTCTTTGATGGCAATGAAGGTGTGACCTCCAACGTCAATATCGCCTCCCTGCCAAAAATCAATGACGGCCTGCTCACACGTCATTTCCGTCCGGTAGCACGCATGCTGGTTGCCGACGATACAACCGGCAGCGATGACTCAGTGCTTAACCAGTACCTTCTAAACCTGAGGCAACTGAAAGTCCGGGTGGACAACGTCCGCAGTGCCCAGGATGTCGGAAGCAGCAGCAAGGCCCTGATTGTCTCGACGCTGGCCGGGGAGCCTAATGAGATCAACACACTACGCAACTTCATTGCGTCCCGGATTTATACCTCGGACTCGCCCCTGGCTCAGGCTCTGGAACCACTGTTCAGCGTGCCGGTTGAAAACACCCGCAACGCGTTGAATGCCCCGGCCCGTGACCAGCTTAACGCCGCCTGGGAGAAAAAAATTGTCAGACCCTGGGACCGGATGATTGCCGGGCGCTATCCGATGAATGATTCGGTGAATGAGGCCTCGGTCCGGGATGTTGAATTCTTTATCGATCCGGACAGCGGCGTCATGTCTCGATTCCGCAAGGACGAGATAGGGGAACTTGCGGGGCCGGGAGGTGACCAGACTACACCCATGGTTGATCCACGCATGCTGTCCAGCATCGATCATGCGACCTCGCTTGGACGCGTTATCGACAGTCTGTCAGACCTCAAGAATGGGTTTGAACTGCAGCTGAACCCCACCTCCGGCCTGACCGACATAATCCTCACAATTGATGGTCAACGCCTGCATTACCGGAACAATACACAATCCTGGGAGCGATTGGTCTGGCCAGGTAATGGTGAAGTCTTTGGCGCTCGAATGGACATTATCAATAGCGAGGGCCAGCGCCACACGGTGTTCGACTACCCCAACCGCTGGGGATTTCTGCGCATGATTGAGAGCGCAAGTGTTAAGTCCATCGATAACGCCAGGCAACGGCTCAGTTGGCACACCTATATGGGTGTGGTGAGTTTCGATGTTCGCAATTTCGGGGGTGTGAAAGTTTCCGATCTGGAGGGAATCAAAACCCTGAGTCTGCCGGAGATGGGTGAGTAAGCAGCTTATGAAAAAGGAATTGTCATGATTGGCTGCTTTGGCAAGGTGCCGTCCAAGGCCGACTTTGTCGGGAAGAATGCTTCAGGATCAGTGATTCAGGAGTTGGACCAGTGGCTGCAGAACGCCTTGATCCAGTTTCTGGACCATGAGGACTGGAAACATCGTTTTGATGCGCTGCCGGTGTGTTTTTTCAACTATCACGCCCGCAATGGCAGTGACGTGATGGGGGCAATGATCAGCTCCTGCGATGCGTCCGGAAGGCGTTATCCGTTTTTCATCTTTCAGATATTAAAGGCGGAGACAGGGCGAGACAGTGCACTGCCATTCATCAACACCATGGTGGAGACCTTTGCCGGACACGCCCAGCAGATCCTGAAAGATTCGGTACACGGAGATCTGCCCATCGACCCCGTGGCCGCGCTTCAGGAACTGCGTGCATTTAATACCCAGGATCTGGCGCTTTATCAGCGCATACATGAGCGATTTTTACGTGACTACAGCTTTGACGATATTGCCCGTGCGCTGGAAGCAGGTTGGCCGGAATTCGTGAGTGGAGCCTGCCTGCACCGCCTTCACTATGCCCTGACTCGATGGCATGAGGGCAGTGCCGAAGCCGTCATGCTCCCGCTACCGGCGGAGCGTGGGCTGAAGCGCCCGGTTGCGGATTTCTGGCAACAATGGCTTGGAAGCGCCTGCGCCATGGGAACTCCGGTCATGAGTCTTCTGATTGACGACTTTATGCGTCCCAGGCTGCTACTAATGCCGGTCTGGCGGAGTGCCGAGCAGTTCTTTGAGGTGTTCTCCAATCCTGGCGATCGTCAGTTTTGTATTGATGTGCTGTCTCCATTTGCTGATAGCGAGCAGCACCCGGGGGCGTTGCCCCTGCCGGATACCGGGCTCAGCCTGGCCGATTTTATGGACCGTTTTCCCGCAATTCGCGGTAGACAAAGGAATGTGAGCAGATCGTGCTAATGAAACGTTTCAAACTCGCTTATCTGAAGTACGTATTTTTCAAGTACCAGCCCTACATCATGGGGATGCTGTTTTTTGCTGCTATTTTCCTCATATGGCGGTTGGGAGTGGCGCTGGGGTTGTCATCTTTGATCAGTCTGTTAACAGGGATTCTGTGTTTTGTCCTGGTCTCTGCGTTCTACATCTTGTTGCTTTACCGCGGGGTTGGTCAGAAACGTGATCTGGAAGACCTGCTCCGGGAAGATGCCGATGCCGCCGTTCTGAGCGCCAGCCCCGGGGACCGGGAGGAAATCAGCCTGCTGCGTGAGCGGTTGCTGAAAACGATTGAGCGCTTGAAAAATAACGGCACGGGTAAGAGTAAAAGAAAGGCTGACGCGCTTTATTCACTGCCCTGGTACATGATTGTTGGTCAGCCGGCCGCCGGCAAAAGCACCATGGTATACCAGTCGGGCCTGAACTTTCCTTTTGCAGATCGTGAGAACGCCCGGGTAGCAGGCATGGGCGGAACCCGCCATTGCGACTGGTTTTTCAGCTCTGACGCGATTTTGCTGGATACTGCTGGTCGGTACATGGACAGCGAAGAAGAAGCCGGAAAGTGGAAAGGCTTTCTGACCTTGTTGAAGGAGTATCGCAGTCAGTGCCCGCTGAATGGCCTGATTGTGACGGTCAATGTCAGTGATGTGGTGCAGGCCAGTGATACCGAGCGCAACAACCTCGCCCGCCGCTTACGTGAGCGGATTCAGGAAGCCCGTGAGCATCTGGAAGCCCGGTTGCCGATTTATCTCGTTTTCACCAAATGCGATCTGCTTGAAGGGTTCACCACGTTTTTCGATCGTCTTGATCCCCGCCACCAGAGTGAGGTGCTGGGCCACACCTTTCCCCACATGCAGCCTGAAGATGTTACCTGGAGCCAGCAGTTTGATGATGCTCTGGCGAGACTCTGCCGTCACTGGCAGCGCATCGCCGATGACGAAATAATTCAGCGCGATATCGTGGATACCCAGCGTGACATCGCGGCATTTCGCTTTCCCCTGGAGCTTAACGCCCTGCGAGAGCCATTGGCCCGGTTTGTGGACGTGCTAACCAACGCCAACCCTTACCAGAGTGCGCCACTGCTGCGGGGCTTTTACTTTGTCAGTGCTCTGCAGGAAGGAAGTGTGATTGAAGGGGAGCACGCCGCCCGGGTAGGACGCCATTTCGCGTTGGCCAGACCGGGTGAGGGTGGAGGTGAGCAAGCTGCTCGCCCTCTCTTTATCGATAAACTGTTCCGGAAGGTCATCATTGCTGATCAGCACCTGGCAGGTCTTTATTCCAGTGACACCCGGGGCCGGCGTCGTAAGCTGCGCTGGACCCTGGCTGCCGGAACCGCCGCTTTGATCCTCTGCGGCCTCTGGATTACATCGGCGGTTCGCAATCATGGTGAGATCGAGGCTATGTCCACGGCGTTTACCGAGGCGAGGTTGGTTGATGATGAGCGCCTTGATGATCAGTACGCCCCCTGGGCAACCCTTGATGCCTTGCGGGAATCCAGCAGCCGCTATTACCAGTGGCGTCAGGATGGGCCGCCCTGGTTTTTGGGCATGGGGCTCTATCAGGGCGAGGCAATCGAGCCTGAGTTGCGTGCCCGTTATTTCAACCGCTTGCGTTCGGTGATGCTGGAGCCCGTGGAGCAGAACCTGACCAATTCACTGTTCACTCTCACGACCATTCCCGTCTATCGCCGGAACAGCGATGAGTTGCATGCGGTCGAAGGACCAGACACCGTGTCTCCTTACGCGAGGCCCCGGGACAACAGTGCCGAGTCCCTGGCCCGGTTTGGACGGACCACCCTGGATACGTACCTGACGCTATCAGACGTTGAACGGGCGGACATCGATTCTGAAGAACTGCGTGGCCAGCTACCCGCGTTCTGGTACCCGTCGATTCAGAAAAGAACTGGCGTCGCAATCAATGAAAATGAACGGGATTACCGTTACGCGGGGCGCCAGATCGATTTCTATCGTCAGCAGATCAAGGAGCCCGATGTTCCCCGTATTTCATCGAACGCGTTTCTTGTGTCCAGCAGCCGTAACTACATAGACAGTCTGCTTGAGCAGACCCTCACCAGCATGGAGACCATTGTGCTGGAGTCCGACACCCTGTTTGCCTTTGGCAGGGGCGACTACAAAGGCCTGCAGGATGCAGGCCTGCAGGAGCTCGATAACCTCGCTGAACGGCTGCTGAATACGCAGGATCTTGGCCAGATCCTGATTACCGGGCATGCGGACCCGATTGGCAACGAGACCGTCAACCAGAAACTATCGCTCCAACGGGCCATGACCGTTCGCCAGTACCTCATTGGCAAAGGCGTGCCGTCTGGGTTGGTTGCCGCGAAGGGAGCGGGCAGTCAGCGGCCGCTGGTTACCTGTAATCCCAACCAGTCTCGGGCGCAATTGATTGATTGTTTGGCACCGAACCGCCGTGTCGAAATAGAAGTAAGGAAACAACAGTAAACAGCTAAGGAGGGCAAATCGTCGAATAGAAAGAGACTTAGAGAGATTAAGCAGGACGTTAATACTTAACCACATCAATAATCATCACTTGATTAGTGTCGGTGTGTTTAGGACGAACATAAATCAGATTGCGAGATTGAAGGGCGCCCTGAGGCGGCTTTCATCAAAACAGCAAAAGGAGATTAAAGCAGGATGGCTTTCGATACTTACCTCAAAATTGACGGCATTCCGGGAGAGAGCCTGGACGAGAAACACCCTGACTGGATCGAACTGAAGAGCTTTGACTTCGGTGCCAGCCAGGCAACTTCCGCAACGGCCAGTTCTGCCGGTGGCGCTTCTGCAGAGCGTGTAAACCTCAGCGAGTTCCAGGTGCAGAAGCTGGTAGACAAGGCTTCTCCGAAGCTCTTTGAGGCGTGCTGCAAAGGCCAGCACATCAAGGAAGTAGTGTTGCATGTCAATCGCGCCGGTGGCGATAAGGTTCGCTACATGGAAATCAAACTGGAAGAAGTCATCGTTTCCTCCACAACGATGCAGGGCTCTTCGGCCTCATCCAGTTATGAGCGCAATGACCGGGAAGACAGTCTCGATCTGCCGTATGAGAACATCAAGTTCAACTACGCCCGGATCAAGATCACTTACACCCAGCAGAAGCGTTCTGATGGCCAGGGTGGCGGTAACGTTGCCGGTGGCTGGGACCGTACTCGCAACAAGGTCTACAGCTAAGTGAGTCTTGTCGCTCCATTGGAGTGACGGGAAGGTACGCCTGGTAACCTGCCAAAGGGATGCCGGGCGTGTCTTCAGAAAACCAAGCCCGGAAGGATGGCGACAGAAGACATGGAACGACTCGGCGAACTCTCCATCGAAGAGCTGCTTAGCCCCATTGAGGGCAGCGCTCATGCTGGAGGTGAAGACCTCACATTTTCTCTGCTTTTCGACGAAATAAAGGAAGCGCGCCGCGCAGACCCGACCTATTTGCCCCAGGGAGAGTGGAAAACCGAACTCAAACAGTCGGATTGGCCTCAGGTGATCAACCTCACCAGCGAGGCACTCACCGCCCAGAGTAAAGATCTTCAATTGGCTGGCTGGCTGTGCGAAGGCCTGGCCCATCGAGAGGGTTTTGAGGGGATTTCGTTTGGCCTGATGCTCGCAGCACGCCTGCTTGAAGACTACTGGGAAACGCTATACCCGGAGTTGGACGAGGAGGATTTTGACGAACGTGTGGCACGCCTGAGTTGGCTGGGCGATACGTTGGTTGCTGTGGTTCGGACCCTGCCGCTGGTGATGGGGGAACAATACAGCCTTGCTGACTACGAAGAGTCCCGACAGGTTGAGAACCTGGCCAGGAACGATCCGGATGCCATGGGGCAGGCATTGGCTGACGGCAAGATTAACGACGAAATCTTTCAACGCTCCGTTGTGCTGACCAATACCGAGTTTCTGCAGGAGAGGCATGCTGTGATCTCTTCGGCATTGGCGTCGTTGAAACTGCTGGATGGTGCTGGAGATCAGCGCTTCGGGCGTGATGCACCAAGTTATAGCGCTCTCGAAAAAGTTATGGAGCAGTGTCGGGATCTGACCGCCAGGCTCCTTCGGGATCGGGGTGCCAGTGTGGTGGCCGGTGAAGAGCCCGATACCATCGAGACCGGAGAGGAGGAGTCATTGGCAGACGGTGACTCGAAGCCCTTTGCTGTTGCGAGGGGTGACCAGCGAACGGGGCCAATGCGCAGCAATCCACAAAGCCGGGAAGAAGCGTTTGAGCTGCTTAATGGCGTTGCCCGCTATTTCAAGGAACGGGAGCCCCATAGTCCGGTTCCGTATCTCATTGAGCGTGCTGTGAAATGGGGCCGTATGCCACTGGAAGAGTGGCTCAAAGATGTGATCAAGGATCACGGTGTCATCGATACGATTCAGGATACGCTGGGGACCCAGTCCCGAAGCGAAGATTATTGATTATGTCCCGCGCCTCAATTTTTGATCTCTTACATCAGCGCCAGCCGATCAGCGAGCCTGAAACAGTGGCATCGCCGGTGCGCGATGATTACGACGCTGACCGACTGCAGCTACTTGATGGTGTGGCACTAACGCCTGCCGGCCTGGTCAGTTCCGACAGTCTTCCGGAAGCCCACACACCCGCGCTTTCGTCCTCGCTGCGTGGCGCAGATGGCTATGGTTTGCTGGTTCACGAGATTACCGGGCTGGCGGAGGTTTCTGAGCCTGAACTCGCGCGGCTGGAAACCAAGGCATTGCGGCTGCATAAACTGGTGCAGTCAGCGTTGGTGGAAGCTCTGATGCTGCTGGATAGACTGCCGGAAGAAACGGGTTACGACGTTGTTCTCTCGGCCCCGGTGGCATCCGGGGAAGCGGCCGGCATCCTCATCGACCGACTCAGGGCGGTCATCGCTGACACCCATTACGGAGACTGGCTGGGAGAGATTCGTCATAGCCAGCAGGGCAGCGATCCTCATACCACCCTGGCATCGCCTGACGGTGGCATGCCTTACGTGCTCTGGATCAGTGTGGATTCGGTTGCTAACGACAAGGACCTGGTGTCTCCAGAGCTACGCAATGTATTGGTACAGAATGCCCGAGGTAAGGGACTTTATCCTGGAGAGGCGGCAGCCGCAGTTCTACTGCACCGCCTGACGGAAGAGGGCGCCGACCCTGAACACGGATGGACGCTCGAAAGGGCCATGGTTCATGAGCACCCGCCGAGAGCGACACGCCGGGACTACGAAAAACGCAAAGCCATGAGTCAGATGCTAGGTGAATTCTGGCCTGAAGACGACGCATTAGGGGCGCCATCCAGAATTGTTATTGATGCGTTTGGGTTGCCCGGCCGTGCGGTTGAAGTCGGTGGCGTGACCATTGAGCGTTGGCCGGAAATTGACACCATTGATGATGGTATCGGTGTGGATGGGCTCTGCGGCTGGGTAGGAGAAGCCGTGACGGGGTTAATGCTGGTTCTGGCCCTGGCAGAGCTCAAGCCGCAGGAGCACGCCGTTATTCTTGGGGTCCATGCCGAGCGCTGTTCCCGTATGTGGGCATTGCGTGGCCCCGTTAGTGAGGCCACGGATGCCGGAGAGGATCACTCGTGACCGCTGTCACCGTTGTGGGAAGAAATCAGGCTCGCGCCGCAGGCGGTTTTGTGGCCATGGAGGGCAACCGGTTTGCCGTTGATTTTCATGGTGGGGTGGCCTTCAACGATCACTGTTGTTCCGCCATGCCCGTTTTGGGGGCAGGTAACCTTGTCGCCTACACAGGCGGCGGGCTTGCCATCAATCAGGTAGTTGCTTTGGGCGGAGATCACTTTGCCGCCGTGGTTTGTAGCATCACCGAGTACGACGATTCCTTTCATCTTAATGGGTCTTCCTGACAAGTTTGAGAGGATAAGCCCCGTCACTGGGGCCTTTGAGAGATTTTAATCTAGCAATCAACCCGTAATGGGGGCAAGCGTCCGTCGGGATTAAAAAGGGAATTTTAAGATGGCTGAGACCATGCTCGACAATCTAATCAATACATTCAACACCCCGCTGTCCCAGTCCCAGCGCCTGCTGAGCCTGTCGGTCAGCGCGCCGCTGATGCCTCACCGCCTGGTGGGCGAACAACGGATCAGCGAACCGTTTCGCTATACGCTCGATTGCTTTTCGCAGCAGGGCGATATCGAACTCAAAACCCTGATGGCCCAGCCGGCCCGCCTGTCGGTGTTGCAGGCCGACGGCAGTCACCGCCACCTGCACGGTCTGGTCTCCGAAGCCGCCCTGCTGGGCGAAGACGGCGGCGTGACCTACTACCAGCTCACCCTGGTGCCCTGGCTGGAGATGCTCAAGCTTAGGCGCAACAGCCGCATCTTCCAGAACCGCTCGGTGGTGGACATCCTTGGTCAGGTCTTTGAGGGCCACGAACTGGCCCGGGGTGGTTACCATTTCGACCTGCGCCGGGAGTACCCCGCCCGCAGTTACTGCGTGCAGTACCGGGAAAGCGACTTCCAGTTCGTCAGCCGTTTGATGGAAGAAGAAGGCCTGTGGTACTACTTCGAGCATTCCGGTAATGGCAGTGGTGAGGATGACGAAGGTCAGGAGGCGAACCGCTTCGACGGCCACCGCCTGGTGATCACCGACGACGCAGACACCACCCAACCCGTTCAGCCCCGGCTTATCCGCTTCCATCGCCAGGCCGCCACCGAGCAGGAAGACGCCCTCACCCAGTGGGGCGGGGTTCGCCAGCAGCAGCCCACCCGCGTCAGTGTCGGCACCTTCGATTACAAACAGCCGTCGCTGACCAAACGCACCGGCCTGAGCACCCTCAGTGACCAGGGCAACCTGCCGGACGCCGAAGTCTACGACTACGCCGGGGAATACTATTACCACGGCCACGACCGGGGCGAGCGCCTGACCGCCAATCGCCTGGAAGCCCATGAATCCCAGGCCAAACGCTTCCGGGGTGCCGGCGGTGTGCGGCAACTGGAAGCCGGGCGCTGGTTCGAACTCAGCCAGCACCCCCGGCACGACACCGGCGGCGAAGCCGAACGCCAGTTCCTGGTGCTCGGCGTCATCGTCCACGCGGAAAACGCCCTGCCGGTCTCGGCTCACCTCAACAGCTTACCCGGCAGCCTGAAGCCCCAGATCGACGCCGCCAAGCGCGCCCAGGGCCTGGAAGACAGCCAGAACGAAGCGGCCAACGACTACCAGCACACAGGCACCGGCTACTTCCTGGTGGAGCTGGAAGCCCAGCGCCGCACCCAGCCTTACCGTTCACCCTTACGCCATAAACGCCCGGTCATTGGCGGCCCCCAGACCGCCACCGTCGTTGGCCCCGACGGCGAAGAAATCCACACCGATGCCCTCAACCGGGTCCGCGTCCAGTTCCACTGGGACCGCCAGGGTCAGCACAACGAACAGGCCGGCGTCTGGCTGCGGGTGGCCCAGCCCAACGCCGGCCCCGGCTGGGGCGGCGTGTTCGTGCCCCGCATCGGCCAGGAAGTCATTGTCGACTTCCTCGAAGGCGACGCCGACCGCCCCCTGATCACCGGACGCGTGTACAACGGCGAACAGCAACCCAACTGGCACAGCCACGGCCTGCTCTCCGGCTTCAAGAGCAAAACCTACCGGGGCAGCAAGTACAACGAACTGGTCTTTGACGACGCCACCGACCAGGAACGGGTGCGCCTGAACTCCGAAAACGAAAAGAGCCAGCTCAACCTGGGCTACCTGATCCATCAGAATGGCAACCACCGGGGCAGTTTCCGAGGCACCGGGTTCGAACTGCGCACCGACGCCTACGGCGCCATCCGGGCCAACGAAGGTCTGTACCTGACCAGTTGGGGCCAGATCGGCGCCAGCGGCGACCAGCTCGACCTCACCCCGGCGAGACAACAGATCCAGAGCGCCTGGCAACTGACCGATACCCTCAGCCAGAGCGCCCAGGACCACAACGCCGACGGCCTGCAAGCCAGCGCCTACCTCAAACAGGCCGGTGAAGACGCCGACGACACCTACGGCACCAGCGAACAGCTCACCGACAGCGACCAAAGCAACGCCGCCGGCGCCAGTGACAGTGGTGGCAGAGGCGAAGCGGCCCGAATGAAAGCGCCCTGGCTGCACCTGGCCTCGCCCGCCGGCATCACAATGAGCACGCCAGAATCCACCCACCTGGCCCAAGGCAAATCCCTGAGCGTGGCCACGGGCGAAGACGTGAACGTTGCTACTGGCAAGAGCCTGGTGGGGTCCATCTCCGAAGCCCTGTCGCTGTTCGTGCAGAAGGCGGGCATCAAGTTGTTTGCGGCAAAAGGCAAGGTAGAGGTGCAAGCGCAAGGCGATGCTATGGAGTTGACCGCCCAGAAAGACCTCAAGATCACCTCCACCGAAGGCCGCGTGGAAATCAACGCTGCCAACGGCATCCTGCTGGCCAGCGGTGGCGGTTACATCCGCATCGAAGGCGGTGATGTCCAGGTACATGGCCCGGGCACCATCGACGTAAAAGGCGCCCAGCATGCGTTTGCTGGGCCGGCGAGCGTCGATGTGCCTATGCCGGAGCTGCCGGAGGGGGAAAACACACTCTGTCCAAATCAGGGCCAATCGGCAGCCAGCGGCGGCGATGGTGCCGTGGAGAACTGACCGTGAAGAGTATTGATGAGACTGTGTTCATTAACGACGCTCTGACGTTTGCAAAATCCGGTCAGTTGTATCGTCTGATCGATCCAGCCCATACGCCGGGACGTCGCCTGAGTGGCCAGGCTCTGAAAAGAGCAGAATTGGTCAGAAATCCATTCTTCGCCGAAACGCCGTCTCAAAAACTCTATCTACAGAGTCTTGATAGTGAATCAATTGAGGAGATGAAGCGTGAGTTATTGCGAGAAAGGAACGCACGAGCATCAAGTCTGCTGGGGCCTGTCCCTTTTTGCGGCTGGCTCATGTCGCGATATTCGTGCCGTACGCTGGCCACTTATCTCAGTAAACAGCTTTCTCAGAAATCTCGGAGAGGCAACCGCGCTCTGTTACGTTTCTATGACCCGAGAGTGCTTCAACAATTGACGCGTATTCTGGAGCCCTGGCAGTTGTCAGCATTATTGGGCCCGGTTGATCGCTGGGTTTATCTGGATAAGGAGAATCGGATTCGTGAAATAGCCCCTCACCGTTCTGGTCAGCGTCACTTGGGCAGCCTTCACTTAACCGCCGAACAGTGGCAGGCCATTCACCGCATTGGACAGATCAATCGTTGTTTTGAACGCTATCGGGCCCTACCGAAAGAAGATCAGCAGACACCTGCCACAGATGGCTTGATCGACAATCTGCTCGTGGCTGCTTATGCAAACGGGCTGACCGAACGGGTGGACATGACTGCTTTCGTGCTTCATGGCCTGATGAGTCACGTTGACTTTCATCGCCACCCCCTTATGCAGAATCTGCTGCGACAAGTGGGGAGCTCCAGCTATATCGGATTGACCAATCGCCTTACCGACAAGGAATGGGAAGTGATTTCAACAGTTGAGGAGATTTCTTAGCATGGCAACAGCATCAAGGATGAATGCTCATGCCGCTGCAGGAGAGACAGCCGGTGCGTCGAGTGAACGTTGCAAATTCTGCGAGCGCAAAGGCTTGCCCATATTGCCGGTGCGTTATGCCGTGTGTCAGCGCAATGATCGGAACAGTGGTATTCCAGAGCTTGATGAAGCCCGTGTTCGAGAGTTCACCGATATCATGCTCGACCAGTCTCTTGATGAAAATGGTAACCGCGTGGCTCGTGAGGTGCCTGCGGATATCAGGAATGAAATTGCAGAAAGTACCGACAGTCAGGTTAACAAGTACATACTGCGCCAGCTGCGCCAGGGTTACCTTTACTTCTATGATCAGGACAACCCTCATGGCATGTATTGGTACGCTTACGCGATCACCAGTGACGGCAAGTTTTACAAGTTCCCAGTTGCGCGTCCTGAAGCTCTGGATGACATCCGCTTTCCCGAAGCTTGCAAGAACAAGGCAAATGACGCTCTGCACGCCTCTCTGGTGACGCTACCAGACCCCGACAACTCCGGAACGCTCTACTATGCGTATTCCGAGCATGCGTGGTCCATTGATCATATCCACAGGATCGGTAGCGACCCCGCCTGGCGCGAAGCCCATATGCAGAAAGTCGATATCCAGGGCTGGGTAAATGGCCAGAGCCAACCGTTCGCCTATGGAACGGACGAACTCGATAAAGTGGCGGAATACAGCGATGGCGCGGACGATCAGGGAACGCAGTTCTGGTCCAGCGGCCCCCGGCGCGAACTGTATAGCCGAGAAGACCTGAAAGAAGCCATGGACCTTCGGCTGGACCATGCAGCCAGTCGCTATCAGGGGAAAGGGTTAATTCTTGCGGTCAAAGATGAAGCCGGCATTATCGATGAGCTTAACGCCTATCGTCACCAGGCGCTTGCCGAGGTTGAGGATTTCCTGTGCGAAAGCGACGGTAATCGTCGCAAGTTGCTGTGCAAGCAGGCGATTGACGCGTTCAAGGAGAACTTCGCACAGAACTACACCGCGAGTCAGAAGAAATCGCTGGACGAAGCTGTTGATAAAGCCCGAGCCGAGCGAGATGCGTTTGAAGACAAGAGCCATTCCGGCGACGATGTCTCCCGGAGAGAACGGGCGCAGGCTCAGCGCACTCGAAATCAGTTGAATCAGGCGGTCAGAGAGGCCGAGGCTGAGCGAGAAGAATTCTTGCTCGAACAACAACGCGGGGCCGAAGAGCGAGCACTACAGAAGCGGCAGCTTCAAGCCGACATTGAAGAGCTGAAACGATTAAAAGCGGAGCGAGAGAAGACGCTTGCCCGCCGAGCAGCTAGCAGTGACGTAATGGTCGCACGCGCGGCCGAAGTGGCGCAACAAGATCCCTTCTATGATAACGAGATCCAACGCAAACAGCTTCTGCTCAACAGCATCAAGTCTGAGGCGGAGCGTATGGCCGAGAAGCATGCCGCCCAACTTGATGAGCTTTATGACACGAAAACGCTGAAAGACTTCACGGACCATCACGAAAAGCAAACCCGCGTTTGCCAGGCCCTTCTAGCCCTACACGATAGTGATTACGTGTTGTGGGTGAAGCACCACCTGGCTGACCTGATAGGCCGCTACAGTCACACGGACTACTGGATGGGGTTGGGGCTGAGTGGCATGCTCGCCAATACGTTAAGGGGCGGTATTCTGTCCCCGGCCAGTGGTAGCCTCTGGCAATCGATTGCCGAAACTATGATGGCCGAAGGCTCGATCATTCTGGCTGCCCTGTTTTCCAACAATGCAGAACTGATAAGCCGGGCGCGCGACACCATGTCATCGGTACCCGCCGGTAACCAACTATCGGCGGATACGCTGGCTGCTTGGGGGGATCGCTTCGGAACCCTCCAGGCCTCAACGCTCAAGCTGGATTATCGACAGCCTTCCTCCGATGATCTTATCAACCGGCTGCGCCCCATCCAGGGTCAACTCGCCAGCACGATCGGTAACGCCATTGCGACACTCGTGACCCAAGACCTTGTTAGCGGCTCCGCCAACGATACCAAGCCTACCTTGCGTCGCTTCATGCACCTGGAACAACTGGTCTTCATGAGTGATCCCGATGTGCAGAAAGGTGAGGCGCCTCCGGCGACACTGATCGAGGTTACGTTGACGATGGCACAATATGCCCATTGGCAGCGCCAGATCGTCCAGCATTATCAGAACAGTACGAACAACAAAGGGGCAGATACCGAACGTGCCATGCCCTCGTTTGGAAGTAGCGGCGGCAATTTTTCCGCGCCCATGGGGGAAAACGGGGTTGTTGTAACCGTTACGATTCCCTGTTTTGGGCTTGATCAGGAGACGGTCCAGCGCCTGGTCGCGAACAGTGCCCCGGGCGACAGTTATGATGCCGAACAAGCCCAGCAGCAATGGGCGGATCTCGCCAAGAGTGCCCGTGATATTGCCGGAAAGATCGCTGGCAGTGGTAGCTACGGCAAGCTGCTGGCGTTCGGACTGACCGCCTGGAATTTGCTGTTGGCGGTTGACCAGGAGTTGCTGGCCGAGGAGAACCACGGGGCCGACTGGAACCGATTGCTGAGTTCAGCGGTCAGTCTACTCAGTGCGGGTATGGGGGCTGCCCAAGGGTATCAGACGATTCGTGCCGCCAGCCTGGGGTCGGGTGCCGAAGGGGCATTGGGTCGACTGGTCAACGCCAGCGCCTGGAAACTGGGCGGCGGACTGCTCGGCGTGGCGAGTGGAACCCTGTCGATCTGGGATGGAATGCGTAAGTTGACCGAGTCATCGCGTGCCAGGCAGGTGGGCCAGAGCCTGACCGCCGATAACCAGAAGATCATGGGTGGTTTCGGAGTGGTCAGCGGTATCAGCACGCTTCTGGTCATTGGTGCAGGCGTGGTCGTCGGACTCGCTGTGGGACTTTTCTTCGGTATCCTGGCGCTCTTGTTGGGTGCCTGGCTGGTCACCCTGGTTGCGCCATCGGTGCAGATGTGGATCGATCGCAGCCTGGTTGGCCACCACTCAAGTCAGGTACAGCCGTTCGAGGACCTAGCCTCGGAACAAAGCTCGCTGGAGATGGTGTTTGAGGGGTTGGTGGTAGAACTGTCGTGGGAACCGGCGGCACCCGACCCGACGAAATATTTTGATAGCACCTCAAGTGGCGGTGGAATGCTGGGGTTCAGTCTCGATTCGGAGGCTCGCAGAGAAGAGGAGGAGCGTGTCGCAGATTTGGTCAGAATCAACCTGAAGGTTCGGGTGCCG
Source organism: Marinobacter persicus (assembly GCF_002934325.1). Lineage (GTDB taxonomy): Bacteria > Pseudomonadota > Gammaproteobacteria > Pseudomonadales > Oleiphilaceae > Marinobacter > Marinobacter persicus_A. The sequence goes on along the minus strand of NZ_PTIV01000020.1, from coordinate 1,842 downwards.
AAGTTGGATTGCATGGAGTTAGTGCTTCAATGTGTACCTCGTGAAAAAAGACTGGGAGCAGTTTTTGACTGGACCTACCAAAAGAGCCGGAGCAGTGAAACGCTAATATTTGGGGATGGCAGTAGCTCACTCCCCGGTAGTGAATCCGAACGCCGTCCAGAATTTACGCTGAAAGACAAGGCCTACGAGACGGAGTGGTCGCAAATATACTCGAAAAACGCATTGAGCCAATTGGTTGACCTCACGATCAGATTTACATCTACAGACACCAATTCGTTCAGTCGTGACCTATTGACTATGCAACTCGAAAATCCAGAAAGCGAACCGGAGACACCCGAATGAAACGTTTGATTTTTACGATGATGTTGTGTCTTTCTAGTAGCGTACAGGCTGAAGTCCTGTTTCAGGACCCGACGCGAAAGGCAATTGAGGAAGCTTTTGATCAACTGTCGGAGAAAGAGGTCAAGGATGTTTCTCCCCCCAATGCCAGTAAGAAGCAATATTTATTAGGGCTTCTTTATCTGAATGGTGACAAAGAGTTCCATGTTGAGAGGAGTTGTGAAAAAGCTGTTGAGCTATTAACACAATCCTGGAAGGCTGATATCGCCGATGCCGGTCATGCTCTGGCCACCATGTATTATCACGGCGTTTGTGTGGAAAGAAATATTGACAAGGCGAGAGAGCTCGCAACTGAAACGGCTGAGGATGGTTTTATTCTGGCGCAACGCATGCTGGGGCTGGCCTATGTGGGTGAGGAATGGGAACAGCTCTATTCTTACGATGTCGAAAAAGGTATCTATTGGCTAAGCAGGGCAGGTAACGCTGGCGATAGAGAATCCGCTGGGCAACTATCATATATGTACGAAAGGGGTGAAAAAGTTCCTCGGGATGAAAGTAAGTCTTTTTCGTGGCTGAAAAAAGGTGTCTTCAATAGATTTGAACCAAGAAATAGCATTGGCTTACCCCTATTGGCTGAAAGCTATGAAAAAGGTGTGGGTACTGAGATAGATCTCGTCAAAGCTTATAAATATTATGACCTTTGTGGTACCGCTGGCGTCGAAGGCAAACAACGCATTTCCAAAAAAATGACCCAGAAGCAGATCGACGAGGCTATTCGCCAGTCTCGTGCTTGGCAGGAAGAATATAATACATATGTGCCCAGCTATTATGGGCTGGAGCGTCAAGCGGATGGCACATACCGCTAAACCTCGAGGAAGTAAGCCATCGTCGCGGCTGTCGGTCACTGAGGCCAATACATAGCTGGCGCGCTTCATCCGCTACGTGCAACTGGCCTACATGGGCGATCCAAAGCCGGGTACTACCACATAATCTGCACAACGTCCACCTATCCCAGGCGGAATACCGCCAATGGTGGCAGTGGATGATGCCCTTCTGCAACTCATTGCCCCAGAGCGCGAATGCCAGCCAGGCCCCCTGAAATTCGTCGATGAGAGCAGCGGCAATGTACGCACTGATGGCGGATACAGGCCGCGTAATCGAGCCGGTATCCCGGTTTTGCGCTGGTCACCGATGTCTTCCAGCAGCTAGGCGACGGGGTGTCTTTGTCGACACCTTCGGCCTCGACCAACAACAACGCTGGACAGATCTGTCGACAAGTGCGGTCAGTTTGAACCCCGTTAGAAGTGGCGGGGATTACCGGAGGACCATGCCGGAGGCGGGTTGACACCGAAATCCCTGCAGGGCCTGCCATGGACGGGGCTGATTAGTGGTTACGAGAATGCTCTCCATGCAGTCGGGGACGGTAGTCAAAACGCCGTGATTCGGCTAACAGCAGCACTCGGCGGCCCATTTGCCAAGGTGGCAGCCACGGCGGTTGACGGT
>NZ_PTIV01000019.1 GCF_002934325.1 Marinobacter persicus | reverse complement strand
GCTGTTAGTGTTGGTTTTTTGTGTAGGAGCTTGAAATCATAACACTTTCAGCCGCTTCTTCCTTCCTTACGCCGCCTCCTCATGAGAAATCCGGGTTAGCTATCCCGGCAGCTCAACGGGGCTATCTGCGCCCTGAACGAGTACGTATCGAGACCCGCTTCCCCTTTGGTCTGCTTAAGGCCTGGTCGTGGTTGAGGCCGGCCTCTGCTGGCACCGTTTCCCCGCGACCAGTGCCCGCCCCCGAGGTTACCGGTACCCGTGAAGACCCGGATGAAACCACCAGTGTTGCTCCGACCGCGGGCCAGGACCAGGCAGATTTGAGGCCCTGGCGTGAAAGGGACCTCAGCCCACGGGTCATGTGGAAGCGTTACGCCCGTACCGGCCAGTTGGTGGTGGCTGACTGGGAAGCCCAGGGCGGCAGTCCCAACTGGCTGGATTTTTCGGCATTCCCGGGGGTCGACACGGAACTGAGGTTGAGCTACCTGGCCTGGATGGTGCACGACCGGACGGCCAAGGGGACAAAATTTGGGCTGAACCTGCCGGGCGAGATCATCGAGCCGGATACCGGTAGCCATCACGCCCAGCGGTGTCTGAGGGCATTGGCTGTCTGGGGCAGGGAAAAGCCCCGGGATAGCGAGGCGCTCTCTCATGGCACCCGTTCGGAAATTGACCGTCCTGCGTCCGGGAGCCTTTCGTGAAACGACCGCTTTGGGGTCAAAGAGCAAAACGAAACAGCCGGGACCAGGTATTACCGGGTTCCGCGCTGGCCTGGTTGATGGCCGCATTTGGCATTCTTTTGGTGCCCCAGTGGGATCGTCTTCCGGCCTGGTTGTTGGTGGCCTGCGTGCTTCTTGCCGGCTGGCGCTGGCTTGCCCAAACTGGTCGGCTCCGGTTGCCCGGCCGGTGGTTGCGTATCGGCATCATGCTGGTATTGATGGCCATTTACATCGCCACCGTTCGTGGCCACTTTTCAGTGGATACTGCGTCGTCATTCTTTGTTCTGGCGGTTGGGCTGAAGTGGCTGGAGACCCGGAACACCCGCGATTTCTACGTGGTGTTTTTCATTCTGGTGTACCTTGCCGCGGTTAATTTCCTGTTCCGTCAGGCCATTCTTTGGGCATTGATTGACTTCAGTGCCATCGCGCTATTGCTGGTTGGGCTGCAGCACCTCAACGCGCCGGATCTTCCCGCCGGCACCCGCAATGGCTGGAAGCGGCTGGGGATGCTCACCCTGAAAACGCTGCCGGTGGTTATCCTGCTCTTTGTCTTCTTTCCGCGCATGGCGCCTCTGTGGAGCGTGCCCATGGTGTCCGGTCAGGCCCGCACCGGCCTTTCGGATACGATGCGTCCGGGGGATATCTCGAATCTGGCACAGAACAGTGAGAGAGCGTTTCGTGTTACCTTTGGTGGTGAGCCGCCGGCCTATCAGGAGCGATACTGGCGCGGGCTAATCCTGGATTATCTGGATGATGAAACCTGGCGCAGAAGCGAACAGGAGCTACCGCAGCGGCCGGCAAGGATAGCCCGGGATGGTGGTGTCGGCACCCTGGAGGCTGGCCAGTACGATGTCTTGCTGGAGCCAACGGACCGCAAGTGGGCCTTTGCCCTGAAAAATTCCTCGGCGGTTTCGGACAACCTGGTTGAAACCGCCCAGAACCTGTTCGAGTTCCGCCGGCCGGCTGATACCTCGGTACGTTATCGCCTTGAGCTTCAGGGCGAGAACCGGCAGGCACAATCCCTCTCGTTGTTTGAACGCCGTCGTTATCTCCAATTGCCAGCTCAAGGTAATCCCCGGGCGAGAGCGCTGGGCACCCGACTTGCCCGCGACGGCACCCCCGAAGCAGTGGTTCGTCAATTGCTGCAACGGTTTCGGGAACAGGCGTATTACTACACCTTGCGGCCACCCGAAATGCCAGACGACGGTATTGATGCCCTGCTGTTTGACGAAAAAAGGGGCTTCTGCGCGCACTACGCCGGGGCGGCGACCTTTGTGTTCCGCGCTGCAGGTATTCCGGCCCGGATTGTTGCCGGTTACCAGGGGGGCGAACCGGGAGCCGGTGGTGAATACCTGATTGTCCGCCAATATGATGCCCATGCCTGGACAGAGGTGTGGCTACAGGGGCGGGGCTGGGTTCGCGTGGACCCGACCGCCGCCATCGCGCCAGAGCGCATTGAATCCGGGCTTCGTGAAGCAGTAGAGGAAGAAGGCTCGTTTCTGGAAGATGACCTGATGTCCCCCCAGCGCTACGGCGATTTGGAGATGCTTCAGTGGGCGGCGCTGCAGCTGGATCGCATTAACTATCAATGGCAGCGTTGGGTGGTAGGTTACCAGGGCCAGAGCCAGATGGACCTGATGTCCCGCCTGCCTGGGGGCATCGGCCTGAAAGAATTGGGATATCTCACCGCCGGTGTTGTCGGTCTGGCGTTGCTGGTCGCAGCGCTGGTGTCCGCCATGAGGGTCCAGCGGGGGCAGAAACAGGACCGGTTCCGCCGGATTGTTGGTTCCTGGCAACGGTTTTGCGAGCAGTCCGGGGTACCGGTTCGTACCGGCGAAACCCCTGACGTCCTTGCGGAACGGTTGGCCGAGGCGCTGCCAGCGACAGCGGACAGCGCCCGGAGTTTTGCCCGTTTGGTGAACAGACATTACTATAGCCAGCCGACTGAAGTGGCGTCGGACCTGGAAATCCGTCATCTCAGGCAATTGCTGAAAACCATGAAGCGCCAACGGCGTCAAAAGCACTCATCATCGACAGGGATACACGCCCATGACTGACATTGCCCGCAACATGCCCTGGGCGGCCAAGGCCTGGTCGGTGATACAGCACCGGCTGGTTTCTGATCGCCTGCCCCATGCCCTGTTGATAAATGGCGAGTGTGGCGTGGGCAAACGCCTGTGGGCCGAAACCGTGGCCGAGCTGTTGTTGTGTGAGTCGCCCATCGAACGCCAGCCTGGCGCTCCCGAGCCTTGTGGCCATTGCAAACAATGCGAGTTGATCGCCGCGGGCAGCCATCCTGATCGACGCATCTACGCGCCAGAAAAGTCAAAAATGGTTCGGGTGGATCAGATACGGGCGTTGTCTGCGTTCGCCGTGGCGTCTCCCCAGGTTGCCCATCACAAGGTGGCGATTGTCGACAGGGCGGATCAGCTCAACATTAATGCTGCCAATGCCTTGCTGAAGACGCTTGAGGAGCCGTTGCCGGATGTCACCCTGCTCCTGGTGCAGGAAAGTGGTCGGCCGGTCTTGCCCACGATCCGTTCGCGGTGTCAGTCGCTGACCATCCCCGTGCCCTCGGCAGAACAGGCAGAGGCCTGGCTTGCGAGCCGGGTGTCGGAACTGCCGGAAGAGAATCGTCCTGACGCGGAGGTGTTGGCTAAAAGTCTCATGCTGGCCGGCAACGCGCCACGGTTGGCATTGGAATATGCCACCGGTGAGTTCCCCGGTCTACGTGACAAAGCGTTTGAGGCGTTTCGTCAGTTCATGAAGGGGCAGGTGGCCGTCGGCGAAGCGGCGAAAGAATTCAAGGCAATTGGCATGGACAACGCGCTCTGGTTGTTTGAATCCTGGGCGGCCGACCTGGCTCGCTGCGCAGCGGGAGGCGCGCCCAATGATCCCGAAGCGTCCGACATGCTGATGTTTCTTGCCCGCAATAACCCGCCCTGGCGCGCTCACGAACTCTTGCAACAGGTGCGCGACAGCCGGGAAGCCTCGGTTTACAATGCCAGCGTGGAACTGGAGGCCACCCGTCTGCTGATGGCCTGGCGGGATTTAATGCCGCGCAAGCGGGCAAATCGGGCAGCGGCCGGTTGAGCTTTCCCGGGTGACAGCTGCTATGATTGTGAAATGTTTGTTAAATCAAGGTGTTTGATATGGGGCCCGGATTCGGAGCACGTAGCGGTATTCTTACCCTGACCATCAAGGACAAGGCGGTCCTGTACGCGGCGTACATGCCGTTCATTCGCCAGGGCGGTCTGTTCATTCCTACCCAGAAACAGTACCAGTTGGGCGATGAAGTCTTTCTGCTGCTCAACCTGATGGACGAGCCGGAAAAGATCCCGGTGGCCGGTAAAGTGGTCTGGATCACCCCAAAAGGGGCTCAAGGCAACCGTGCTGCGGGCATTGGCGTCCAGTTCAACGGTGACGATGAGACTGCCCGCACCAAAATCGAATCCTACCTGGCCGGTTCCCTGAGCTCGGATCGTCCCACCCACACAATGTAGGACCCACTACGCATGACCGATGTCCTGTGCGCCTCCAGTTCGGAGGATGTTCTGGCGGGCGGGCAAGATGTTCGCTGGCCGCTGCAGGCAATTACACTGGCCGGCATCAGCTGGAAGGCGCAGTGCCATAATTCCGATTACACCCCGATGTTGATGCTTCATGGCTGGCTGGACAATGCCATGAGCTTTATCCGGTTGGGTCCGGAACTCTCGAAGCACACCGATGTGCATGCCATCGATATGGCCGGGCATGGCTATTCCGGGCACCGACCGGAAGGCTATGGCTATTGGCTGATGGACTACGTGGCTGATCTGGCAGAGTTGATCGACAGCCACTGGGTGGCCCAGGGCAGGGAACAGGTGGACCTGGTGGGGCACTCGCTTGGCGGCATTGTATGCGCGCTCTACGCCGCAGCTTTTCCGGAACGGGTGAGGCGTCTGGTAATGATCGATAGCCTGGGAGCCCTGAGTCGTTCCGCGGATGAAACCATTCCCCAATTGCGCAAGGCGATTCGTAAACGGTTGAGCGGTTCCACCTCACCGGTGATCTATCCCGATCTCGCCACTGCGGCCCGGATTCGGGAACGGGGATTCAGTCCGCTCAGTAGTGATGCCGCGATGGCGCTGGTGTCCAGGAGCATGCGCAAACAGGGTAATGGACTGGTGTGGGGCACGGATCCCAGGCTCCGTCACCCATCGCCCCTGATGATGACCGAAGAACAGGTCCAGGCCTCGCTGGCGGCCGTAACAACACCATCGCTGTTTGTTAAGGGGATCGATGGGCTGCTGGCCGAGCGCAGGAATCTGTCCGGTCGGGAACATCTGATCCCGGGGCTCCAGATCGCCGAAGTTCCGGGCGGACACCACTGTCACCTGGACGGCGAACCGGAAGCGGTCGTTGCTGCAATTGAAAGGTTTTTAAGGGATGTTTGAAAACACTGTGATTCGGATGGGCATCAGGCTTCTGACTCTGTGGCTTTTTACGGTCACGGGTTTTGCCGCGGCCAATCCCATGGCTGAGCCGCCGGCGCCTTTCCCGCAGTCCACGCTTGAATCCACCACTCGTATCGAGTCGTCGGGCCACCTGGTATTGTTCAGCCCCGTTCGGGAAATCCGCAGTGAAATTCGCTCTGAAGCCATGGCCCGTCTGCCGGTGACCGGGGAAGGGCGTTTGTATGAGTTGTACCGGGATGCCAGCCGTGAAGCGGCCCGGGATCATTACCTGGCGGCGCTGAACGAGCGCGGTGCTACTATTATTTTTGAATGTACCGGTGTTGCCTGTGGCCGGAGCAACGTCTGGGCGAACCAGGTATTTCAGCAGTCCTCCCTGCTTGGCCGGGATGCGGATCAGGATTATCTGGTGGCCGGCGCCATGGATAGCAGTGGCCAGCGTTGGCTGACCCTCGTGTATACCGTGACCCGGGGTAATCTGCGGGAATACGTCTGGGTGGAGCATCTGGCGGTCAGGTCGGGAGCGGTCATCCCGCGGTTCTCACAGCTGCCGGAGCGTTTGAAGGGGCCGGTGATTGTACCCTGGGAAGGCAGTATTACCTTCCGGTTTGATTTGCCGACCAATGAGCGCCGGCAAATCCAGCAGTGGGCCTCGGATGAGGGTGCCGAGGTGATCCTGGCGGGCTTCAGCGCACCGCAGGAAGGTGAAAGCTTCGAGCAGGCAAAGCAGCGTGCTGCCGAGGCGATCGATTCACTCGCCGAATTGCTGGCCAAAACCGGCGTTCGGCGCGAACAGATTCGTAAGCTGCCCGTTGGTCCAGGTGTGCAGGTGCCGGGGCCGGACCGCCAGGGCAACCGGGTGGAAATTCTGGTGATGCAGAGGTAGGGATATGTCCGACGACGACAAACAGGACGACCCTGGAGCGCCGGAAGAGGTCAGTGAAAAGAGTACTGACGTGAAGGTGGTCTCGAACGGCCCTGACAGTAAAGCCTCCCGATCAGAGGCTCCGGCCGGGAAAGCTCAACCGGGTGATGGCAAAACCGTGGCGCTGGCGCTGGGTAGCGGCGGTGCAAGAGGCTACGCCCACATCGGCGCCATCGAAGTTCTGCAGGAGCGCGGTTACCGGATTACCGCGATCTCGGGTTGCTCCATGGGCGCCGTGATTGGCGGCATGTATGCGGCCGGCAAAATGCAGGACTACAAGGATTGGGTTACCGGCCTCGGCCAGCTTGATGTGCTGAAGCTGCTGGATGTGACCTTCAGCGCCGTGGGTGCCATTCGGGGTGAAAAAGTCTTTTCCGTGGTCCGGGAGATCCTGGGCGACATTCGTATCGAAGATCTTCCCATTGCCTACACCGCTGTGGCGACCGACCTGCTGGCCCACAAGGAAATCTGGTTCCAGGAAGGGCCGCTTGATCGCGCGATAAGAGCCTCCATTGCCATACCCGGCCTGGTCACGCCCCTGATCCTGGGCAACCGCGTCCTGGTGGATGGTGCCTTACTCAATCCCCTGCCGATTATCCCGACCATCTCCGCCCATGCCGATATGGTGGTCGCGGTGAACCTGGCTGGCGAGGATGACGGCATGAGACGTCTGCCGGATGCGGTGTTTGGCGAACAAAGCGGGGCTGCCGACGACATGGAGAACCGTCTTGGCGCGATTCGGGATAAAGCCTCTCACTGGTTTGACTGGGATTCGTTAAAATCCCTGGCCGCTCGAAAGCCTGGTAACGGCGACAATGCGGAAGACAGGATCTCCCAGGAAGTGGCCAGGCAGGCGCAGGAAAAACAGAAGGCCCAGGCCGACGATAAGCCCGCTGCGGGCAAGCTCGAGACGATTGGCTGGGACAAACTGGGTATCGGCAAGTTTGACGCCATGAACCTGGCGATTGAAACCATGCAGAGTGCTCTGGTGCAGTACAAAATTGCCGGCTATCCGCCGGATCTTCTGGTTAATGTGCCAAAAAATGTATCCCGCAGCTACGACTACCACAAGGCCCCGGAATTGATACAACTGGGCCGTGACCGGATGTCTGAGTCGCTGGACCGGTTTGAAAAGAAACACAGCAGTTCCGGACCTTTGTCGCTCTAACACCTGCAGGTTTTCGGCCAAACAGCGTATAATGCCGCGCACCATTTCTTATTGTCAGGAAGCCCGTTGTGACCAGCCCTGTTGAAGACCTGCATACCATTCGCGATCTGCTGCGCTATGCCACGTCACGGTTTGCGGCCTCACCTTTGTACTTTGGCCACGGTACCGACAACGTCTGGGATGAGGCAGTGCATCTGGTTCTGCGCAGCGTGCATTTGCCGCTGGAGAACAATCAGATTTTCCTGGATGCCCGGCTGACCCACTCTGAGCGGGAAACCATCATTGAGCGCATCGAAAGGCGCATCAGCGAGCGCGTGCCCATTGCCTACCTGCTGGGCGAGGCCTGGTTCATGGGAATGCCGTTCAACATCGACAAGCGGGTGCTGGTGCCGCGTTCGCCATTGGGCGAGCTGCTGGAAAACGGCCTTCAGCCCTGGATTGGCGGTACCCAGGTTGAGCGCATCCTGGATCTGTGCACGGGCAGCGGTTGCATTGGAATCGGCGCGGCCACCGTGTTTGATGAGGCCGAGGTGGATCTTTCGGACATTTCCGACGAAGCACTGCAGGTAGCCGAATCCAATATCGAGCTTCACGGCCTGGAAGGGCGGGTTCAAACCGTTCGTTCCGACGTTTTTGAGAGTATTGAAGGGCGCTACGATGTCATTTTGAGCAACCCGCCTTACGTCGACGCTGAGGATCTGGCTGACATGCCTGCCGAGTATCATCACGAGCCGGCCCTGGGCCTGGCCGCTGGTAACGATGGCCTGGATATCGCCCATCGCATCATTGCCGGTGCGGCAGATCATCTGACCGAAGACGGCTTGCTGATCGTGGAGGTAGGTAATTCCTGGGGCGCGATGGACGACGCCTACCCGGACCTGCCGCTGACGTGGCTGGAATTTGAGAACGGCGGCGATGGCGTATTTTTGATCACCGCCCGCGACCTGCGCGAATGGCAGGCCCGAAACAACTGATTCAGAATATTAAAATCCTTGGTTAAAGTGCTGAAATATGTCAGGAAATACGTTTGGTAAGTTGTTCTCTGTCACCACCTTCGGCGAAAGCCATGGGGCGGCCCTGGGGTGCATTATTGACGGTTGCCCGCCGGGCCTGGAGCTGTCGGAAGCGGACATGCAGCGTGATCTGGATCGCCGCAAACCCGGCACCTCCCGTCACACCACTCAGCGCCGGGAAGCGGACGAAGTGCGCATTCTCTCAGGCGTGTTCGAGGGCAAGACCACCGGTACGCCCATCGGCCTGATCATCGAGAACACCGACCAGCGCTCCAAGGATTACTCGAAAATCGCCGAGCAGTTCCGCCCGGCCCACGCCGATTACACCTACATGCACAAGTACGGCACCCGCGACTATCGCGGTGGTGGTCGTTCCTCCGCCCGCGAGACGGCCATGCGCGTGGCTGCCGGCGCCGTGGCCCGCAAGTTCCTGGAACAGCGTCTGGGTATTAAAATTCGTGGCTACCTGTCCCAGTTGGGGCCCATCAAGGCGGAAAAACTGGACTGGGATCAGGTGCATGAAAACCCGTTCTTCTGCCCGGATGCCGACAAGGTGTCGGAGATGGAAGCTTACATGGACGCGCTGCGCAAAGAAGGGGATTCCATCGGCGCCCGCATCAACGTGGTGGCCGACGGCGTGCCACCGGGCCTGGGCGAGCCGATATTTGACCGCCTGGATGCCGACCTGGCCCACGCGCTGATGAGCATCAACGCGGTGAAAGGGGTGGAAATCGGCGCCGGTTTTGATTGTATCGAGCAGAAGGGCACCGAGCACCGGGATGAAATGACACCGGACGGTTTCCTGTCCAACAACGCCGGTGGCGTGCTGGGGGGTATTTCCTCTGGCCAGCCGATTGTGGCCAGCATTGCCCTGAAGCCGACGTCGAGCCTGCGAATCCCCGGGCAGAGCATTGATGTGAACGGCAACCCGGTGGAAGTGATCACCACCGGTCGCCACGACCCCTGCGTGGGCATCCGTGCCACGCCGATAGCCGAGGCCATGATGGCCATCACCCTGATGGATCATTACCTGCGCCACCGGGGGCAGAACGGTGATGTCCAGGTGAGCACGCCGGTTCTCGGCCAGCTCTGATCAGGGGAGGAAGCAGCATCTACTGGCGGCTTTCCAACCTCTATTTCTGGTTCTTTGCCCTCCTCGGAGGGCTTTTGCCTTACTGGTCCCTGTACCTGCAGGGCCAGGGCTTCTCCTATCTGCAGATCGCCACACTGATGGCGACCATCCAACTAACTAAAATTGTTGCGCCCAGCGTCTGGGGTTGGCTGGGTGACCGCAGCGGGCAGCGCGTGCGCCTGGTGCGCTTCGGCGCCATCACCGGCTCGCTGTTTTTCGCCGGTGTGTTCCTGGAACCCGGGTTCTGGGGCCTGTTGCTGGTGATGCTGGCTTTCACGTTTTTCTGGAATGCCATCCTGCCGCTGTACGAAGTGATCACCCTGCGAACTCTGGGCAAGCGTAAGGAAAAATACGGCAAAGTGCGCCTGTGGGGCTCAGTTGGGTTTATTGGTGCAGTCGGGCTGATTGGTGGCCTGCTGGAGTGGGTGCCCATTCAGTCCCTGCCATGGCTGCTGATGCCGGTCTTTGCGGGTATTGCGGTTTCCGCGTTCCTGGTGCCCTCGGAAAAGGGTGAACGTAAGCCTCTCGCGCCCAAAGGCAGCCTGAAGGCCATTGTCACCCATCCATCCGTGGTGGCGTTCTTCCTGATGAACTTCTTGCTGCAGGTGTCTCACGGGGCTTACTACACCTTCTTCAGCATCCACCTGGAGCAGCACGGCTACGGCAAGCTGGCCATAGGGTTGCTGTGGTCCCTGGGGGTGATTGCCGAGATTGGGCTGTTTCTGGTCATGCACCGAGTATCGCGCCGGTTCACGGTTCGTCAGATTGCCATCGGCGCATTAATCCTGACCATGATCCGGTGGGTGTTGATTGCCGAACTGACTGCCGTATTGCCCATCCTGCTGTTTGCCCAGCTGCTCCACGCCGCCTCCTATGGCGCGCTGCATGCGGTGTCGGTGCAGTACATCCAGGGCTTTTTTGGCAAACATCATCATGGCCAGGGACAGGCGCTCTACAGTGGCCTGACGTTCGGCGCTGGCGGCGCTCTTGGGGCCTGGCTGTCTGGGTTTCTAGTGGATGGTTTCAGTACCTCCGCGGCCTTCTGGGGCAGCGCCGTTGCTATGGCCATTGCCACCCTGATCACCTGGCGTAAGCTGCAGCCGCCCCCGGAAGAACCCGCCGAAGCCTGATCACTCGGCGCTTTCCTCCGCCTCGATAATCTTCAGCATGGCCCGGGCGCTGTTGCTTAGTTGCCTGCCTGAAAGCGCAATGGCGCCAAGTACCCGGGTAACCGGATGCCCCACATCCAACACTTTCAGACTGCTGTCGAGCATGCTCACCGGCAACACGCTCCACCCCAGGCCGACGCTGGTCATCATCTTGATGGTCTCCAGGTAGTTGGTGGGCATCAGGGGCGCCAGCGGCAGGTTGGCTTCCAGGAACAAGCGACTGACCACGCGGTAGGTGGCCGTGCTGGTGTCTGGCAGGAGCGCCGGGTGTTCAGCCAGGTCAGCCAGTGTCGGCGAGGTCAGGTCGGCCAAGGGGTGGTCCGCCCCCACCACAAATGCCATCGGGTCCGGCCACTGGGCGTGAATTCGGAAGTCGGGGTTCATGCTGTCACTAAGGGTGACACAGGCAAGTTCGGCATGGCGTTTGTTCATTTGGTGGTAGGCGGCATCCGAATCCATGAATTGCAGATCCAGCGTCACCTGAGGACAGGCCCTCCGAAAACGCCTCAGCCAGTTGGGCAGGTGATGAAGGCCGATATGGTGGCTGGCGATGATCGACAGCTCGCCTTCAACGGTGTCCGAGTCCGGCGACAGTGCCAGGCGGGCGTTATGGATTTCGTCCAGTATCCTTCGGGCGTGGGGCATGAGCCGCGCCCCGGCATCGGTGAGGCGGATATCGCGGTTGCTGCGGTCAATCAGTCGGGCGCCCAGCTGCGTTTCCAGGGCGGCGAGGCGCTTGCTGATGGCCGGCTGCGTCAGGTGCAGGATCTCGGCCGCTTCCGAGAATGAGCCCTGGTCCACTATTGTCAGGAACGCTTTTAGTGAGTTTGAGTCCATTGTTTATGCCTGTGAGTTGCCCCGATACGCGGTAGCCTGCCAGTTTGGTGTGTTAGCGGCTTCAGGGACCTTCTCCCAAAAACCGCTACAAGCACGGTCCCTGTGCGCTTCTCTCAGGCCATCCATGGCCTTCGAAATTTTTGGGAGAAGGTCCCTGAAGCCGCTTTGCGGACTTGGGCAATAACGCTTTGGGGCTAGCTCCATGGACTTTGTGCTTAGCCCTTCAGTTGCCGTTCTTTTAATCCCGGTAATGTGAAGGCTTGTGCGTTTCGCGCGGATGTCTAACAGCGGGGTGGCGGGGAGTGCTTTCCAAAAGTATCGAGGGCCATGGATGGCCCGAGTTAAGCGCATAGGGACATGCTTGTAGCGTCTTTTGGAAAGCACTCCCCGCCACCGCGCGTCCGGCACTTAGTCGAAAGCCAATGATTTAGGATTCCGTTATGGAATGCAATGAATAAAAAACATGAATTGAGGTTATTCAGTAACAGCGGGTAAACTCTTCGGAAAGCGTCATAAAACAGAAACCCCCAAAGAGTGAGAGAGAATCATGGCGGGCAAGACCTTATACGACAAATTGTGGGACGACCACTTGGTCAAACAGCGGGACGACGGCTCCGCGTTGATCTACATCGACCGGCAATTGCTGCACGAAGTGACCTCCCCGCAGGCGTTTGAAGGCCTGCGCCTGGCTGGTCGCAAGCCGTGGCGTCTGGACGCCAACATCGCCACCCCGGACCACAACGTACCGACCACCGACCGCGACAAAGGCGTGGAAGGCATTGTTGACCCGGTTTCCCGTATCCAGGTGGAAACCCTGGACAAGAACTGCGACGAGTTTGGCATCCTCGAATTCAAGATCAAGGACCAGCGCCAGGGCATCGTGCACGTGATCGGGCCAGAGCAGGGCGCCACTTTGCCGGGTATGAGCATTGTTTGTGGTGACTCCCACACCTCCACCCACGGTGCTTTTGGCTGTCTGGCCCATGGTATCGGCACCTCCGAGGTGGAGCATGTGCTGGCCACCCAGTGTCTAGTGCAGAAGAAGATGAAAAACATGCTGGTCAAGGTCAACGGCAAGCTGGCCCCGGGCGTGACTGGCAAGGACGTGGTGCTCGCCATCATTGGCAAGATCGGTACCGCCGGCGGCACCGGCTACGCCATCGAATTCGGTGGTGAGGCCATTCGTGGCTTGAGCATGGAAGCCCGCATGAGCATCTGCAACATGTCCATCGAGGCCGGTGCCCGCGTGGGCATGGTGGCGGTGGATGACGCCACCATCGATTACGTCAAGGGCCGTCCGTTCGCGCCGAAAGGCGAGACCTGGGACAAGGCCGTGGATTACTGGCGCACCCTGCACAGCGACGATGACGCCGAGTTCGACAAGGTCGTAGAACTCGATGGTTCTGCCATCAACCCGCAGGTCAGCTGGGGCACGTCTCCGGAAATGGTCACCGGCGTTGAAGGCAGCGTGCCGGACCCGGAACAGGAAGCTGATCCCATCAAGCGCGAAGGCATTGTCCGCGCCCTGAAATACATGGGCCTCAAGCCAAACCAGAAAATTACTGATATCCAGCTGGATCGCGTGTTCATCGGTTCGTGCACCAACAGCCGGATCGAGGATCTTCGTGAAGCGGCCGCCGTGGTTAAGGGCCGCAAGGTGTCTCCGAGCCTCAAGCAGGCGATGGTGGTGCCGGGTTCCGGTCTGGTGAAGGCTCAGGCGGAGCAAGAAGGTCTGGACAAGATCTTCATTGAAGCCGGGCTGGAATGGCGTGACCCGGGTTGCTCTATGTGTCTGGCCATGAACGCCGACAAGCTGGGGCAGGGCGAGCATTGTGCCTCCACCTCCAACCGGAATTTCGAAGGGCGTCAGGGCTTTGGTGGTCGCACCCACCTGGTGAGCCCGGCCATGGCGGCGGCTGCGGCGGTCACCGGCCATTTTGTTGATGTCCGCGAATTGATGAACTGATCCACAGGAGAGACACCATGCGCGCATTCACGCAACACCAGGGCGTTGTCGCCCCCATGGACCGGTCCAATGTGGATACGGACATGATCATTCCCAAGCAGTTTCTGAAGTCGATCAAGCGCACGGGCTTCGGGCCGAACCTGTTTGACGAGCTGCGGTATATGGACGAAGGCAAGCCGGACCAGGATTGCTCCCAGCGTCCGATCAACCCGGATTTCGTGCTCAACCAGGATCGCTACAAGAACGCCAGTGTGCTGCTGGCACGGTCCAACTTCGGTTGTGGCTCCAGCCGCGAGCACGCCCCCTGGGCGCTGGACGATTTCGGTTTCCGGGTGATTATCGCCCCGAGCTTTGCCGATATCTTCTACAACAACTGCTTCAAGAATGGCCTGTTACCCATTATTCTTCCTGAAGAAGTGGTTGACCAGCTGTTCCGCGAAACCGAGGAGAACGAAGGCTACCAGCTGTCGGTGGACCTGGAAGCGAAAACCGTGACCACGCCGTCGGGTGAGTCTTTCAGCTTCGAGGTGGACGACTTCCGCCGCCACTGCCTGCTCAATGGCCTGGATGACATCGGTGTTACCCTTGAGGATGCCGACCTGATCAAGGATTACGAAGAGAAGCGCAAGCAAACGGCACCCTGGCTGTTTAACGCCGGACACTAATCGAATAAGGAATAAAAGATATGCCCCGTAATATTCTGTTGCTGCCGGGTGACGGCATTGGCCCGGAAATTGTTGCCGAAGCCGAGAAGGTGCTGAGAAAGGTCAACGACGATTTCAAACTGGATCTGCACTTTGAGTCCGCCCTGGTGGGTGGTGCGGCTCTGGATGAGCACGACGATCCGCTGCCGGACGAAACCCTGGACAAGGGCCGCAAGGCCGACGCCATCCTGCTGGGCGCCGTGGGCGGCCCGAAGTGGGACGGCCTGCCCATGGCCAAGCGTCCGGAAAAGGGCCTGCTGGGCCTGCGCTCCAACCTGGAGCTGTTCGCCAACTTGCGCCCCGCCATCCTGTATCCGCAGCTGGCTTCGGCTTCTTCGCTTAAGCCGGAAGTGGTGTCTGGTTTGGACATCATGATTGTCCGTGAGCTGACCGGCGGCATCTACTTCGGTCAGCCGCGTGGCATTCGTAACCTGGAGCATGGCGAGCGTCAGGGCTACAACACTTACGCCTACACCGAATCGGAAATTCGTCGTATTGGTCGGGTGGCGTTTGAAACCGCCCAGCAGCGTGGTAAGAAATTGTGTTCCGTGGACAAAGCCAACGTGCTGGAAGTCACTGTTATGTGGCGGGAAATCATGGAAGACCTGAAGCGCGAATACCCGGATGTGGAACTGACCCACATGTACGTGGACAACGCCGCGATGCAGCTGGTTCGGGCGCCCAAGCAGTTCGACGTGATTGTGACTGGCAACATGTTTGGTGATATTCTTTCTGACGAAGCGGCAATGTTGACCGGTTCCATCGGCATGCTGCCGTCGGCGTCGCTGAACTCCGACAAGCAGGGCATGTACGAGCCGTGTCACGGTTCTGCGCCGGATATCGCCGGGCAGGGCATTGCCAACCCGCTGGCCACAATTCTTAGCGCCGCGATGATGTTGCGCTATAGTCTTGACGAGGAAGAAGCCGCCCAGGCAATCGAGGCGGCGGTCAGCAAGGTGCTGGATCAGGGGCTGCGTACTGCCGATATCATGTCTGAAGACGGCAAGAAGGTTTCCACCCGCGAGATGGGTGAAGCCGTTCTCAGCGCGCTTTAAGCTCGGCTGATCCGTTTGTAAAAGACCCGACAGCAGCAGGATGCAGCTGCTGCGGGATCATCCATCCTGTCCCTGCCAGCGATAACGGTAGCGGGTGGGCATAACGGTACTCCGCGAAGATGATATTGCGTGATTCAGTCAGTGCGGAACAGGTTCAGTGCAAGGCGTTTGCTCGTAGGCATAGTGGCTCTATGCCAAGAGTAAACAACACAGCAATGAGCCTGTTCCGCACTGACCCGAAGGGCGCCAAACAGGGCACGCCCTGCCGTGTTGCATGGGCTAGACATAGCACCACTATGCCTTCACCCCTGCGCCTTGCAGGTCGAGCCCTGTTTGGCGCTGAATCGCGCAATATCATCTTTGCGGAGTACTAGGGTTCAAAGGTTGCACATGAAGCGAGTTGGACTTGTAGGTTGGCGTGGCATGGTGGGCTCGGTCCTCATGCAGCGCATGCGTGAAGAAAACGATTTTGCCGATATCGATCCGGTGTTTTTCTCCACTTCCCAGACCGGGAAGCCGGCCCCGGACGTAGGCAAGGACGGCGTTCCGCCTCTGCAGGACGCGTTCGACATCGACACCCTGAAGACCATGGATGTCATCGTGACCTGTCAGGGTGGCGATTACACCGGCGAGGTCTATCAGAAACTGCGGGACGCCGGCTGGAACGGCTACTGGATTGATGCCGCGTCTACCCTGCGGATGGTGGATCATTCTGTCATCGTGCTTGATCCGGTTAACCGCAACGTGATCGACGAAGCGCTCGACAAGGGCGTGAAGGATTACATCGGCGGCAACTGCACCGTTAGCCTGATGATGCTGGCCCTGGGCGGCCTGCTGGAGCAGGATCTGATTGAGTGGGTGTCTCCCATGACTTATCAGGCGGCCTCCGGCTCCGGTGCCAAGCACATGCGTGAGCTGCTGGACCAGATGGGTGCCCTGAACGGTGCGGTCAAGCCGGAACTGGAAGATCCGTCTTCAGCCATCCTCGAAATTGACCGTAAGGTGACCGAGACTATGCGCTCCGGTGACTTCCCGACGGCCAACTTCGAAGTGCCGCTGGCCGGCAGCCTGATTCCGTTCATCGACAAGCCGCTCGATAACGGCATGAGCAAGGAAGAATGGAAAGCGGGCGTTGAGACCAACAAGATCCTGGGTCGCAGCGACAACCCGATTCCCATTGACGGCATCTGCGTTCGTATCGGTGCCATGCGCTCCCATAGTCAGGCCCTGACCATCAAGCTCAAGAAAGACATCCCGGTGTCTGAAATCGAGAGCATCCTGGCCAAGGCTAACGACTGGGTGAAAGTGATCCCGAACGAAAAAGAAGCCACCATGCAGGAACTGACCCCGGCGAAAGTCACCGGTACCCTGAGTGTGCCGATTGGCCGTATCCGTAAACTGGGTATGGGGCCGGAATACATTTCCGCCTTCACCGTGGGTGACCAGCTTCTGTGGGGTGCAGCAGAGCCGTTGCGCCGCATGCTGCGGATTCTGCAGGAGCGTTAACAGTTGGTAGTAATGCCAACTGTGTCCGGTTTTTAAAAGCCGATCAGGGGCGGGTGCTGATTTCAGTGCTCGCCCCTGTTATTTTCAATAAGGTGAACAAGTTCCGGCTGATATATCTCAAAACAGTGCAAGGATTGCGTCTGATTGATTGATAAAAGGGAGCTTATCAACAATACTTGCTTGATCTAACAATATATAAGCGGGTCCGATTCTGTTGAGATTCAGCAGTGAATAATAACGGAGACTGGAAAGGAAAAAGCATGAAGGTACGCAAGCTTGCGGTTGCCCTGGCGCTGGCGGGAGGGCTTGGCTCCGGGATGGCACATGCCCTGGGACTGGGCGAAATTGAACTCCAGTCATGGCTGAATGAACCCCTCGATGCGGAGATTTCACTCCGGCAAAGTCAGGGGGTCAATCCCAACGATGTGTTCGTCAATGTGGCACCGGAAGCGGCTTATCAGCGCGTCGGCTTGGAACGCAATCAGTTCCTGAGCAAGCTTCGATTTGAAGTGGTGACCGCCCCCGATGGCAGGCTCGCCATCAACGTAACTTCCCGCGAACCCCTCCGTGAACCCTATCTCAACTTCCTGCTGGAACTGACCTGGCCCAGTGGCCGCTTGATGCGTGAATACGCCGTATTGGTGGATCCTCCGGTATACGCGGAAGAATCGGGCCTCGAGGAGCCGGTATCTGCGCCTTCGACCTCAACGCGCTCGGAGCCCGCTCAGGATCAGCGTAGTGCTGAATCCAGTCGGCGCCGGGCTCAGGCCGAAAGCTCATTGTCCCGTCGCTACGGTGCAACTGAGACCTATGGCCCTACCGGGCCGTCTGACACGCTCTGGTCGATCGCCCAGCAAATGCGCCCGGATTCCTCCATCTCCATGCCCCAAATGATGCTGGCGATCCAGGACGCAAACCCCAACGCGTTCATTGGTGGCAATATCAATCGCCTGATGAAGGGGCAGGTCCTTCGGGTGCCCACCGAAGAACAGATTCGTAGTCGCAGCCGTCGGGAAGCCGACCGCATTGTGGCTCAGCAGAATCAGGAATTTCGTTCGCCTGCAGAGAGCCCGGCTCCTGCCGAGACAGCCGGCTCTGAAGGATCTGGCGCTGCTCAGCCTGCGCAACAGGCTGCTGGTGACGGCGAGCTCAAGTTGCTGGTGGCGGAAGAGCAGGACGCGGCATCGCGTAATGCCGAAGACGGCGGTTCAGCCGGTGGTGACGGTGACCTGCCCGGTGGCCAGGACGCTGGCGAAGCCGTTGCCAACGAAGAGCTGGATGCGCTGCGTCGAGAGAACCAGGAACTTGATAGCCGCCTGAATGACCTGCAGGACCAGGTGCAAACGCTTCAGCGCCTGCTCGAGCTTAAGGATGACCAGCTGGCACAGATGCAGGGTATGGCCGGAGAACAGACGGCCGCTGCTGATGGAGAACAGATGGCGCAGCCTGCAGCAGACCAGGGCGGAGATACCCAGCCCGGCGATGCTGGAATGGCTGGGCAGCCGCAGGACGCGGCCAATGAGCCTGCTGAAGAGTCAGCAGTAGCACAGGAAGAAGCCGGGCCGGCGATGACAGTTGAGGGCCCGACCGCAGAGCCGACCACTACCGAGGATTCGGGCGGGGCCGTTGGTGCCGCAGAGCCCGAGCAAGCAGCTGAGATGGCTCAGACCGCAGCGCCTGCCGATCAACAAGCTGCCCCTGAAGAGGCTGTGGCTACCGCTCCGGCTCAGCCTGAGCAGCCCCAGGCTCCGGCACAGAAGCCGTTCCCGGGCAATATTATCGATCTGATCATGGGCAACCCGCTCTACCAGATCGCTTTGGGAGGTGGGCTGATCCTGTTGCTGCTGTTGCTGCTTCTGGTAAGTCGTCGCAGGGCCAACAAGGAAAAGGCGTTTTTTGACCAGTTTGCTGACGAAAAGTCGGATGAACCAGGCGAGGACTCTTTTGACCTCAGCCTGGATGACGAAGCGGATACCGAAGCACAGGCGCCGACCGGTGATGCGCTGGAAGAGGCTGAAAAGTACCTTGCCTATGGCCAGCATCCGCAAGCAGCGGAAGTGCTGGAGGCCGGTATTTCCCGCGAACCCAGCCGTACCGATCTGAGGCTCAAACTTCTTGCGGTTTACGCCGACAGCCAGGACTCCGAATCCTTCGATAAGCAGTACAACGAACTGGCGGCGCTGGATGACGAAGATGCAACAGCCCAGGCCAACGAGTTGCGCGCCCGTCTGGAAGAGGCTGAGGCTGGCCCCAGCATTGATGACCTTGAGTCCCAGCTGCGTTCCGATACTTCCTTCAGCACAGTCGAGGAGTCTCTTCAGAGCGATCGCGACGACTCCATGACCGAGGAATTCAAGTCTGAGGAGTTTGAGGCTTCCAAGGAAGAGACTCTGGAAGATGAGTTTGGGGATCTCGCCTCCGACGTGGCCGAAGAAACCGACGCCAGCGAAGAAGAAATGGAGTTCGACCTCTCTCTCGCAGATCTTGAGGAACCGGAGGAGTCCGGTAAGGCGGAATCCGAAGCTGCTTCTGAAGAAGATGACTTTGGCTCGATCGATTTCGAGCTGGAATCCGACAAAGAAATGGATGAAGAGTCTGAATCTGAAGCTGGTGAAGAGCTGTCGGCCGAGGATGACGTCGACCTGAGTGAAGACTGGTCCAGTCTTGAGCTCGAGGAGTCTCCTGAGCTGGAAGACATGGCGTCTGAATTCGAAGAAACCTCTTCGGAGAAGCCAATGGAGTCGGAAGCTGAGCCTGAGCCAGCCGAGGACGACCTGTCGATCTCCCCGGAAACCCTGGACGATTCGTTCCTGGAAGAGTTGGACGCGGATCTGGACGAGGTAGCCGGAGAGAAAGAGTCGGCTGGAGAGCCTGAACCCGAGGCGGATGCCCCTGATCTGAGCAATCTGGATATGGACCTTTCAGATGAGGATCTTGCCATCATGGATGAACTGTCAGACTCGGAGGAGGCGCAGCCGCTGGAGGAAGAAATCGCCCAGGCTGAAGAGCAGGATGCGGTCGAGTCCTCCGATACCGAAGAGGAAATTCCTACGGCGGAAGAGGAAGAGCCGGCAGCTGAACCGGAAACAGGAGCGGGCGAACCGGAAGCAGAAGCGGGTGAGCCAGAACAGCCTCAGCCTTCCGCGCTGGACCTGGATGAAGGTGATCTCGGAGACGACGATGACTTTGATTTCCTGGCGGGTACGGATGAGGCTGCCACCAAGCTGGATCTTGCCCGGGCCTATGTGGAAATGGGAGATAGCGACGGTGCCCGGGACATTCTCGAGGAAGTCGCCCTGGAAGGTAACGATGAGCAGAAGGCGGAAGCTCAGGAGCTTCTTAAAAATCTGTCCTGATTCGTTATAATCCCTCCTGTAAAGGCAAAGCGCCGGCTCCGAGCCGGCGCTTTGTGTTTCTGAATTTCATATTTCGGATCAAAACTTGTTTCTTACCCCTCAGCCCCTGACAACAGATAATGCCATCGGCAATGGCCGGGTAGCCCTCGTCTTTGAATACGATGGCCGTGCTTTTCACGGCTGGCAGTTCCAGAAAAGCGGTGTGCGCTCGGTTCAGGCGGAGCTGTCCAAGGCAGTGGCGAAAGTGGCCGATCACCCGGTGGACCTGGTTTGTGCTGGACGGACCGACGCCGGCGTCCACGCCAGCTTCCAGGTGGCTCATTTTGATACCCCCTCGGTTCGCAACCTCCGGTCCTGGGTGATGGGCATCAATACGGCACTTCCGGACGATATCGCGGTACACTGGGCCGGCAACGGCGTGGATGATTTCCATGCCCGCTTTTCGGCGATCTACCGGCGTTATCGGTACGTGATCTACAACCATCCGGTGCGTCCGGGCATCCAGCGAGGGCAGGTTAGCTGGACGTTTCGGCCGTTGGATGCCGACCGGATGCAGGAAGCTGCCCAGGCGCTGCTTGGCGAGCACGATTTCTCAGCGTTTCAGGCCGCCGGTTGTCAGTCCCGCACACCCGTTCGCTATATGGAGCGAATTTCGGTAACCCGTTGTGGAAGTTTTGTCGTAATCGATGTCCAGGCCAACGCGTTTCTGCATCACATGGTTCGCAATATTGCTGGAGCCTTGATGGCGGTTGGGGCGGGCCAGAAGCCGATTGGCTGGATTGGTGATATCCTGCAGGCCAGGGATCGGCGCAAAGCCGGTGTGACGGCGCCGCCCCACGGGCTTTACCTGGTGGACGTGGGTTACCCCACGCGGTATCAGGTGCCCCTGGCTCAGTGCGGGCCCGCCTTTGTGACGCCCTGGTTGGATGCGGACGCGAGCCGGCCGATTGAACCGACGCATATTCATCCGAAACGGAGGGTGACCGACGCATGATCACCCGAGTAAAAATTTGTGGCCTGACCCGGCCGGAAGATATTGATGCTGCCGTGAGTAGCGGCGCCGACGCCATCGGTCTGGTGTTCTATGCGCCAAGTCCGCGTGCCGTGTCGATCGCCCAGGCAAGAGAACTTGCCGCTCGGGTGCCGGCATTCGTGACCGTCACCGGCCTGTTTGTGAATCCCGAGCGTAAATGGGTGGAGCAGGTCCTCGAAGCGGTACCGCTGGATCTGTTGCAGTTCCATGGCGATGAGCCCGCAGAGTTTTGCGCCTCATTTGGTCGGCGCTGGATCAAGGCGGTACGGGTGCGTGAGGCCGGACAGATTGAAGCCGCGTTCCAGGAATACCGGAACGCTTCCGGGCTGCTGGTGGACGCCTGGGACCCGAATCGTTATGGCGGCACCGGACAATCGTTCAATTGGTCCCTGATACCGGCCGAACGCCCTCTGCCGCTTATATTGGCCGGCGGCCTGACATTTGCTAACGTGGCCGACGCCATTGAGCAGGTCCGCCCATGGGCGGTTGATGTCAGTGGCGGGGTAGAGTCCGGGAAAGGCAGGAAAGACGCCACCAAACTAACTGATTTTTTCAACGAGGTACGCCGTGTCTGTAAAACTGACTGAAGAAATGTTGAAGGCGTTTCCGGATGCCCGGGGTCACTTCGGTGACTTTGGTGGCCGTTTTGTCTCGGAAACCCTGATGGATTCGCTGATGACTCTGGAAAAAGAGTATCTGCGACTGAAAGACGATCCGGACTTTCAGGCCGCTTTCGACAAAGATCTTGCCGACTATGTGGGCCGCCCGAGCCCCCTGTATCTGGCTGAGCGCCTGACCCGCGAAACCGGTGGCGCCCAGATCTGGCTCAAGCGTGAAGACCTCAACCACACCGGCGCCCATAAGGTGAACAACACCATCGGTCAGGCGCTGCTGGCTTCGTTCCTGGGCAAAAAACGCATCATTGCCGAAACCGGGGCCGGCCAGCACGGCGTGGCCACGGCGACTGTCTGCGCCCGCCTGGGCCTGGAGTGTCATATCTTCATGGGCTCATCGGATGTGAAGCGCCAGTCCCTGAACGTGTTCCGGATGAAGCTGCTGGGCGCCACGGTCCATGCTGTCGAGAGTGGCACCAAGACGCTCAAGGATGCCATGAACGATGCCATGCGTGACTGGGTGGCAAACGTGGACGATACCTTCTACATCATTGGCACCGTGGCTGGCCCGCACCCGTATCCGCTTCTGGTTCGTGATTTCCAGTCGGTGATTGGACGTGAAACCCGGCAGCAGTGCCTGGATAAGACCGGTAAGTTGCCGGATGCCCTGGTAGCCTGCGTCGGTGGCGGTTCCAACGCCATTGGCATGTTCTATCCGTTCCTGGCCGATGAGAATGTCGAGCTTTACGGTGTGGAAGCCGGCGGTCTGGGTATCGAAACCGGTCAGCACGCTGCGCCCCTGTGTGCGGGTCGCCCGGGGGTACTGCACGGTAACCGGACTTATCTGATGGAAGATGAGAATGGCCAGATTGCCGGTACCCATTCGGTCAGCGCCGGCCTGGACTACCCGGGCGTGGGTCCGGAGCACTCCTGGTTGAAAGACATTGGCCGGGCCAATTACGTTTCGGTAACCGATGATGAAGCACTGGCCGCGTTCCGTACCCTGACCCGAGTGGAAGGCATCATGCCGGCTCTGGAGACCGCCCATGCGGTTGCCTACGGTTTGAAACTGGCGGCGCAAATGGACAAAGACCAGAACATCGTTATCAACATCTCCGGTCGGGGCGATAAAGACATTCATACCGTCGCCGAACTGGATGGTATCGAGATCTGAGGTTAGCAGGAGCAGGCATGAGCCGAATTGAAGGTGTATTGAAATCCCTGAAAGAGCAGGGCCGTAAGGCCCTGATTCCCTATATCACCGCCGGTGATCCCCACCCGGACCAGACCGTTGAGTTGATGCATACGCTGGTCGCTGCCGGTGCCGACATTATCGAACTTGGGGTGCCGTTTTCTGATCCCATGGCGGACGGCCCGGTGATTCAGCTGGCCTGTGAGCGGGCCCTGAAACACAACACCTCCCTGCGCCAGGTGATTGGCATGGTGGCGGAATTCCGGAAAGTCGACGCCGACACGCCGGTGGTTCTTATGGGCTATCTTAACCCCATGGAGGCCATGGGGTACCGTGAGTTTGCCGATGCCGCCGCCGAGGCGGGTATTGATGGCGTCCTGACTGTCGATCTTCCGCCGGAAGAAGCCGATCAGGTGGCGCCGTTGTTTGCCGAGCGGCACCTGGACCCGATCTTCCTGCTGGCACCGACCACGACGGATGATCGTATCCGGGCCATTGCTGAGCATTCCTCGGGTTATGTGTATTATGTATCCATCAAGGGTGTCACCGGCTCGGCCAGTATTGATGTGGACGATGTTGCCCGGAAGGTGGCACACATTCACGAATTGACCGCGCTGCCAGTTGGCGTTGGCTTCGGTATTCGGGATGCAAAAACAGCCGCTGCCGTCGGCAAAGTATCCGATGGTGTAATTGTGGGCAGTGTGTTGGTGAATACAATAGCAGAAAATCAGACAGATCCCGCAGCCCTGAACCAGGCGCTCACCGATCTGTTGCACCCGATGCGTGAGGCTCTGGACAACCAGGTCAACTGAGCAGACACCATCCAGGCTTCAAAGGACAGGATGAGAGCATGAGTAACTGGCTTGAAAAGATTATGCCGAGCAAAATCCGCTCGGAATCACGGCAACGTACCGGCGTACCCGAAGGATTGTGGAAGAAATGCCCGAAGTGTGGTGCTTTTCTTTACAAGCCCGAGCTGGAGAAAAACCTGGACGTTTGTCCGAAATGTAATCACCACCTGCGCGTGCCCGCTCGTCGTCGGCTCGACATCTTTCTGGATGCGGATGGTCGCGAAGAAATTGGTGCGGAACTCGAGCCTTATGACCGCCTGAAGTTCAAGGACAGCAAGCGCTACAAGGACCGCCTGTCCGCGGCCCAGAAGGCGACGGGTGAGAAGGACGCGCTGGTGGCCATGCGTGGTACCACCATGGGTGTGCCTCTGGTCGCTTGTGCCTTTGAGTTCAACTTCCTGGGTGGCTCCATGGGCCAGGTCGTTGGTGAGAAATTTGTCCAGGCCGCGAACGTTGCCCTGGAGCATCGCATTCCGCTGGTCTGCTTCTCTGCCAGTGGCGGCGCCCGTATGCAGGAAGCGATCCTGTCGCTGATGCAGATGGCCAAAACCTCGGCGGTGCTGGAGCGTATGAAGCAGGAAGGCGTCCCGTATGTGTCGGTTATGACTGATCCGGTATTCGGCGGCGTGTCTGCGAGTCTGGCCATGTTGGGCGATCTCAACATTGCCGAGCCGTACGCCCTGATCGGTTTCGCGGGTCCTCGGGTTATCGAACAAACCGTTCGTGAAAAGCTGCCGGAAGGTTTCCAGCGGGCAGAGTTCCTGCTCGAGCATGGCGCTGTTGACATGATCCTGCACCGGCACCAGATGCGTGAGCGTGTGGCTCACTTGTTGGCCAAGTTCAACAATCAGGAAAAGCCGGGCACCGAAGAGCCCATCGAGTTTGAAGTTTCGGAAAAACCGGAAACCGATGAACCTCAAGGGCAATAAGTCCGCGACAGCGCCGGCATCCTCTCCTGCCGCCGGCGCTTCTGTTGATGAATGGCTTCAATTTCTTGAAGCCATTCATCCTACCGAAATAGATCTGGGTCTTGATCGTGTGCTGGTGGTGTTGCGTCGGTTATTTCCGCGTAAACCGAATGCACGGATCATCACCGTTGCCGGGACCAACGGCAAGGGAACCACGGTTGCCACGCTTGAACGTATTCTTTTGGCCGCCGGTCGTCGCACCGGGGCTTATACCTCGCCGCATTTGCAGCGATACAACGAACGGGTGCGGCTCGAAGGTCTGGACATCGACGACGCAGCCCTGGTTGGTGCCTTTGAGAAGGTGGAAGCTGCCCGAGGCAATATCTCCCTGACCTATTTTGAGTTCGGCACCCTGGCCGCCTTCGTGGCCTTTTCCGAGGCCGGCGTGCAGGACTGGATTCTGGAGGTGGGGCTCGGTGGTCGCCTGGATGCGGTCAATGTCCTGGATGCCGACTATGCCATCATCACGGCCATCGATATCGATCACATAGGCTTCCTGGGGGATAACCGGGAAGTCATCGGCTTTGAAAAGGCCGGAATTCTGCGCCCTGGTATTACAGCGGTCTGTGCCGATCCCCAGCCGCCGGAGTCTGTGTTGCAGCAGGCGTCTGCCCAGAAAGTGGATTTGCGCCTGACCGGCCGGGATTACCAGTTCCAGCCTCGGAGTGGAGATGGCGTGGATCTGGTGATGGGCGATAGCGTTATCGCTCTGCCCGATACCCCGTTGCCCATTCAGAGTGTTGGTGCGGCGGCTGTCCTGGCCCGAGAGCTGGCTCCAGAGATGTCTGGCGTCCAACTCAGTGATGCGCTGAAATCCGTGCGCGTTCCCGGCCGGTTTGAGCAAATTGGCTCCGATCCTGCCGTGTTTTTGGATGTTGGGCATAATCCCCATGCGGCTCAATGGCTTGCCGGCAAACTCGCTCAATACCGGCAGTCCGGTCGATTGGTGCGGGGTGTTTATGGGGCGTTGGCCGATAAGGATACCGTTGGGGTGTTGACTGCAATGGCAGACGTGGTGGATGCCTGGTACTTCGCCGGTCTGGATGTGCCCAGGGGGCTGTCTGCCGGTGAGGTACAGCAACGGGCCCTTGATGCAGGCGTGATGGATGGTGACCAATTTGTAACAGTGGCCGAGGCCCTCGCTGCAGCCCGGGCGCAGGCGGCTCCGGCGGACGTTATTGTTGTCTTTGGGTCGTTCTATACCGTGGCTGAGGCCAGGGCGCTTTGATACTATCAGTCTGAAAACCGGTAACCGACGGGAGTTCTCCTGGTGGATGGATTAAAGCAACGGATCATTGGCGCCCTTGTCCTGGTTTGTCTGGCCGTTATTTTTGTGCCGATGATTTTCGACGAGCCACATTCGGAGCGTCAGGCAACGCCCATCACCATTCCTGAAGAGCCGCCATTCCCGGAAGTGGATATGCCCGATGAGCCGGCCATGGAAACTGATAATTATGTTCTGGAATCCCAGGCCGATCCTTCACTTTCTGAAGATCCGGTCGCCCAGGCAGAGCCTCAGCCTTCGCCAGAGGAAGAGGCCAGCGATACGGGTGAGTCTGCCGGTTATCGCCTGATTGAGAATACCGCTTCCGAGAATACAGAACCTTCGGCACCTGATGAGGTTGCCCAAAGTGAGCCTGCCGAAGAGCAAAAGCCCGCTGAGTTTAGCCGGTCTCTCGAGGGAGCCTGGATTGTTCAATTGGGCAGTTTTGGCAAAGAAAGCAACGCCCGTGGTCTTCGGGATAAAGTGCTGGAACTGGGGTATGACGCCCACCTCCAGCAGGTCGGCTCCGGTGATGGTCGCCTGACCCGCGTGTTCAGCGGGCCCTTCGCTGACAAAGCCGGTGCCGAGGACGCCAAGCGTCTCCTGGACAATGAGTTCGGTCTGGACAGTCTGATCACGCGCGGTGACAAATAGTTTGGTTCCAAGGGCCGGTTCTGGCCAACTAGAGTTTGGTGTGACCCCGTTTCCTGTTAAAATCCGCGTCTTCTCTATGCCGCCGGGACACTCATGGAAACGCTGATCTGGATTGATTGGGTCATCATTGCCCTCATTACAGTTTCCACCGTTATCAGCCTGAAGCGGGGTTTTGTCAAAGAAGCCCTGTCGCTGGTTACGTGGATTGGCGCTTTTGTGATCGCCCGCGCATTTCATCCGCAAATGCAGGGATTGCTGCAGAGCACGGTGGAAACGCCCCTGGTGCGGTTGATCGCCGCGTTCGCCATCCTGTTTTTCGGTACCCTTATTGTCGGGGCCGTTATCAACAACCTGATCGGATCCCTGATCAAGGCGACCGGTCTTTCACCAACCGATCGTGTATTGGGAATGGGGTTTGGGCTGCTCCGCGGCGTTGTCGTGGTGGTGGTGGCCATTGCGTTTACGCGCTATACGCCGTTGTCGGAAGACACCTGGTGGCAGTCATCGGTGATGATCGAACACCTGGGGGTGTTGGAGGACTGGTCACGCCGAACCTTTGGTGATGAATACGCTCGTTTGCTTGCGCCAGCAGGCCGTTAACTTTCAGTTTTACACTCGGAGAATTGTCCAGCCATGTGTGGCATTGTCGGTATTGTCAGTAGTTCTAACGTCAACCAGCTTCTCTATGATGCACTGACCGTGCTTCAGCACCGTGGCCAGGACGCAGCGGGTATTGTGACTTACCAGGACAATCGTTTTTTTCTCCGCAAGGATAACGGGCTGGTTCGGGATGTGTTTCACACCCGCCACATGCGCCGTCTGGTGGGTAACGTGGGAATTGGTCATGTGCGCTATCCCACGGCCGGCAGCTCCAGCTCCGCCGAAGCCCAGCCGTTTTATGTAAACAGTCCCTACGGCATTACCCTGGCTCATAATGGCAACCTGACCAACGCCGACGAGTTGAGCAGCGACCTGTTCCGCACTGATCTGCGTCACATCAATACCAACTCCGATTCCGAAGTCCTGTTGAACGTGTTTGCCCACGAGCTGCAGAAACAGGGCAAGCTGAACCCCACCAAGGATGAGATCTTTACTGCCGTTCGCGCCGTGCACAAGCGCTGCCGGGGGGCTTATGGCGTGATTGCCATGATTACGGGCTACGGTATCGTCGGTTTCCGGGATCCCAACGGCATTCGCCCGGCCTGTTACGGTGTCCGGGAAGATGACAACGGCCAGAAAGAGTACATGATTGCCTCCGAAAGCGTGGCCCTGAACGCGGCCGGATTTACCCTGGTGCGTGATATTGCGCCGGGTGAAGCGGTGTATATCGAAACCGACGGTTCCCTCTACACCGAGCAGTGTGCGGAAGATCCCAAACTTTACCCGTGTATTTTCGAGCACGTGTATTTTGCCCGCCCGGATTCCATTATGGACAAGGTGTCGGTTTACAAGGCCCGCCTGCGCATGGGTGAAACATTGGCCCAGAAGGTGCTGCGCGACCGGCCCGACCACGATATCGATGTGGTCATGCCGATTCCCGATACCAGCCGCACCTCGGCCATGCAGATGGCCCACGAACTGGGCGTCAAATACCGGGAAGGCTTCATCAAGAACCGCTACATTGGCCGGACCTTTATCATGCCGGGCCAGAAGATGCGCAAGAAATCCGTGCGCCAGAAGCTGAACCCCATTGACTTGGAATTCCGGGGCAAGAACGTGATGCTGGTGGACGATTCCATCGTGCGCGGCACCACCTGTAAGGAAATTGTTCAGATGGCCCGGGATGCCGGCGCCCGCAAGGTGTATTTCGCTTCCGCCGCGCCCCCCGTGCGTTATCCCAATGTGTACGGCATCGATATGCCGTCTGCCAACGAGCTGATCGCCCATGATCGCACCGTTGAAGAGGTCGGCGAGCTGATTGGTGCGGACTGGCTGGTGTATCAGGATCTGGACGACCTGATTACCTGCGTGAACGATGTCAACGAAGATATTGATGGCTGGGAATGCTCAGTCTTCACCGGCAATTACGTCACCGGCGATGTTAACGAAGCCTATCTGGGCAGACTGGAAGACCTGCGCAACGACGATGCCCGTTCATCCGGCCAGATGATGGATGATTCGGATAACGGCATCATCGACCTGCACAACGATGAAAATTGAAGCTCCAACCTGTAACTGCCGGAGAACGCTATGACATTTGGCCATGACGAGCACCACTGGATTCCTGAATCGGACCTGGAAGGCATGTCTCTGGATACCCTGGCAGTGCGGGCCGGGCAGATCCGTACCGGGCAGTTGGAGCACAGCGACGCTATTTTCCCCACCTCAAGCTTTGTTTATGGCAGTGCCGCCCAGGCGGCCGCCCGCTTTGGTGGTGAAGAGGCGGGTAACATTTATTCCCGTTTCACCAATCCCACGGTGCAGGCCTTCGAGGGCCGTATTGCTGCCATGGAAGGGGGAGAAAAGGCTGTCGCCACCGCCTCTGGCATGTCTGCGATTCTCGCTACTTGTATGTCGTTGTTGCAGGCCGGAGACCATGTGGTCTGTTCCCGGGGCGTATTCGGCACCACCAATGTGCTGTTCCAGAAGTACATGGCCCGGTTTGGCGTGGAAACCACCTTTGTCAGCGTGACGGATATGGAAGGCTGGAAGGCGGCGGTGCGCCCGGAAACCCGCATGCTATTCCTGGAAACACCGTCTAACCCCTTGTGCGAAGTGGCGGATATGGCGGGGCTTTCCGCGTTGGCAAAAGCCAGTGACGCCCTGCTGGTGGTGGACAACTGTTTTTGCACCCCGGTACTTCAGCGGCCGCTGGAGCAGGGCGCCGACCTGGTGATTCATTCAGCCACCAAGTACCTGGATGGCCAGGGCCGCTGTGTCGGCGGTGTGGTGGTAGGTCCGGCCAGGTACCTGGATGAGATCTACGGCTTTATCCGTTCGGCGGGCCCGACCATGAGCCCGTTCAACGCCTGGGTGTTCCAGAAGGGCCTGGAAACCTTACCAATTCGTATGCGCGCCCACTGCGACAATGCGTTAGAGTTGGCCCGTTGGCTGGAGCAACAGTCGGCCGTGACCAACGTTTTCTATGCTGGTCTGGAAAGTCATCCCCAGCATGAACTGGCCAAGCGCCAGCAGAGTGGTTTTGGTGGTATTGTATCTTTTGAGCTGGCGGGTGGCCGGGCTCATGCCTGGCGTTTTATTGACGCCACCCGGATGATTTCCATCACCGCCAATCTTGGCGATGTTAAAACCACCATCACGCATCCGGCGACCACCACCCACGGTCGGTTGTCGCCTGAAGACAAAGAAAAGGCTGGCATTACCGAAGGCCTGATCCGGCTTTCGGTGGGCATTGAAGCAATCGATGACCTGAAAGCCGACCTGCAACGGGGCTTTCAGGCACTGAACGAACTTATTGACCAATAGAGCATTCATGGCGGAAACCGGCAAAGCGAATACAGCGGAAAACGCTGAACTGAGCCACAAGCAACAACGCTTTCGCCGCCTTATGACACAGGGCGCAAGGGAAGGCGCAGTCATCGGTCTGATTGCACTGTGCATCTATCTGGCGATGGCGCTGTTTACGTTCAGCCCTTCCGATCCGGGCTGGGCCAGCGTGGGTCACGAGACCCAGGTGAGCAACCACGCCGGTCGCACCGGTGCCTGGCTGGCCAGCCTGTTGATGGACCTGTTTGGGCACGTGGCCTGGCTGTTCCCGGTGATGATCGCCGGCTATGCGCTGATGCTGATCCGCTTGCGAAACCAGCCTCTGGATGTGCACTGGCCGCTGCTCCTGGTGCGTTTTGGTGGCTTCGTTCTGATTCTGCTTTCCGCCACCAGTCTGCTTTCCCTGTATTCCCTGTTCGGACTGGGCGCCTCCTCCGGGGGCGTGCTGGGTACTGCCGTCTCCGAATCCATGGTGCGCTTTTTCAACCTGCCAGCCACCACACTGCTGCTTATCGCGATTTTCCTGTTCGCGCTTACCGTGACTACCGGTCTGTCCTGGTTCTGGTTGATGGACAAGGTGGGCGGCCTGACCCTGAAAGCGGTGCGTCGTGTCGTGGGGGTGTTCAAGCGCGACCTTGAAAATGACTCTTCTGAAGAGCAGGGCAAAGAGCCCGCGCCCCCTGTGGTCCACGATCAACTGCCGCCATTCGAGACGGAGAACCAGAAAAAGGATTCCTGGTTGAGCCGGGTGTTAGGACGCGGTGGTCGTAAGCGGAAAGATTCCGAAGAAACGCCTGCTGAGCGCAAGGAGCCGTTGATCGATGGCTCCTCCAGGCCGGAGCCCAAGCCACCGTCGCTGGAGCATTTCAGCGCCACGGACAACGAAGGCGCAGACGCGCCCGCGCCCAAGAAGGCCGAGAAATCCGCGAGCCGGTCAGTGAAGATCTCGCCGTTCAAGAAGAACGAGGAAAAAGCCCCGTCCAAGAAACGCGACAGCCGCCAGGGCTCGCTGCTGGAAGACGTGGAAACGACGATTCCGCCGCTATCACTGCTGGACCCTCCCGAGCAGAACAAGCAGATGGGCTATTCGGAGGAAGCCCTGGAGCACATGTCGCGCCTGTTGGAAGAAAAGCTGGCCGACTTCGGCGTGTCCGTGGAAGTGGTGGAAGTGAACCCGGGCCCGGTGATTACCCGGTTCGAGATCAAGCCGGCACCCGGCGTGAAAGTCAGCAAGATTTCCAACCTGGCCAAAGACCTGGCGCGTTCCCTGGCGGTACTCAGCGTCCGCGTGGTGGAAGTGATTCCCGGCAAGTCGGTGGTGGGTATCGAGATCCCCAACGAGCAACGCGACATGGTGCGCCTGAGTGAAGTGCTGGGCGCCCGGGTATTCACGGAATCCACTTCGCCGCTGACCCTGGCGTTGGGCAACGACATTGGCGGCAATCCCATGGTCGCCAACCTGGCAAAGATGCCGCACCTGCTGGTGGCCGGTACCACCGGTTCCGGTAAATCGGTGGGCGTGAATGCCATGCTGTTGAGCATGCTGATGAAAACCACGCCGGAGGAAGTGCGCTTTATCATGGTGGACCCGAAGATGCTGGAATTGAGCATCTATGAGGGCATTCCCCATCTGCTGGCGCCCGTGGTCACCGACATGAAGGAAGCCGCCAATGCCCTTCGCTGGTGTGTGGCGGAAATGGAGCGCCGTTACCGGCTGATGGCCAGCCTGGGTGTGCGTAATATTGCCGGTTATAACAAGAAGGTCCGGGACGCCCGGGCCGAGGGCGAGCCGCTGCTCGACCCACTCTGGAAACCGGATGATCACCTGGCCAACGATGAGCAGGAACGGCCTGAGCTGGATACCCTCCCGTTCATTGTGGTGGTGGTCGACGAATTCGCCGACATGATGATGATCGTTGGCAAGAAGGTGGAAGAACTGATTGCCCGGATCGCCCAGAAGGCGAGGGCGGCGGGCATCCACCTGATCCTGGCGACCCAGCGGCCGTCCGTGGATGTGATTACCGGCCTGATCAAGGCCAACATTCCCACCCGGATCTCCTTCCAGGTTTCATCCAAGATTGATTCCCGCACGGTGCTGGATCAGGGCGGAGCCGAACAGCTCCTTGGCCATGGCGACATGCTTTACCTGCCGCCGGGTAGCGGTTTGCCGGTGCGGGTACATGGCGCATTCGTGGATGATAACGAAGTGCACCGTGTAGTGAACGCGTGGAAAGCACGAGGTGAGCCGGAGTACGTCGATGACGTGCTCAACGGTGCGGAGAGTGAACATCTGCCGGGTGTGCCCACCCTGGCCGAAGGCGGGGGCGGTGACGAAGGGGACGCCCTGTTTGATGAGGCCGTGGCCTTTGTAACGGAAGGTCGCCGGGTATCCATTTCTTCGGTGCAACGTAAATTCAAGATTGGCTACAACCGTGCCGCCAACCTGGTGGATGCCATGGAGGCGTCGGGTGTAGTCAGTCCGGCGGGCCATAACGGCGCCAGGGAAGTGCTGGCTCCACCGCCACCCAGAGATT
Organism: Marinobacter persicus; assembly: GCF_002934325.1. Classification (GTDB taxonomy): domain Bacteria; phylum Pseudomonadota; class Gammaproteobacteria; order Pseudomonadales; family Oleiphilaceae; genus Marinobacter; species Marinobacter persicus_A. Next base: position 36,780 of record NZ_PTIV01000019.1, on the reverse strand, counting down.
AGGAGTTATCTTCATGATCCGATTTTTCTCGGTTGCTCTTGCTGTCATCCTGTCGTTTTCTGCTCCCTTGGCGTCAGCTGAAGCCGGGGAAGCCTCCCGGGCGGCGGCAGAGCAATTGGCGGGCATGCTGCGTGATTATCAAAGCTACCAGGCCGATTTCATCCAGATTGTTGTCAATGAGAGTGGGACCCAGGTTCAGGAAACCCATGGCCGGCTCATGGCCAAGCGTCCGGGATTGTTCTATTGGGAAACCAGTAAGCCCCTGCCGCAGTTTATTGTCAGTGATGGCGACACCGTTGAGGTGTACGACCCCGATCTGGAACAGGTGACCATCCATAACCTGGACGACCGCGTTCAGACCACACCGGCGCTTTTGCTCAGTGGCGAGGTGGCGAACCTTAACGATAGCTACGAAGTGTACGAGCGTGGCGTTGGTACGCGAGTGCAGGAATTCAAGCTGGTACCCCGTGCGCCGGATTCCCTGTTTGTTTCCCTGCGCCTGAGCTTCGAGAACGGCGTTTTGCAGGAAATGCGCATGCAGGATTCCCTGGGCCAGCTCAGCATCCTCAGCTTTGATGACATCGTTTTGAATGAATCGATCGAACAGGGCGCTTTTGACCTGGACTATCCGGAGGGCGTCGACATCATCCGGGATGCTGGTTGATGCAGGATAGCCTGTTCGAATCCGACGCCGGGTTCCAGCCACTGGCCGCCCGTATGCGGCCCGCTACCCTCGACCAATACGTTGGGCAGCAGCACCTGGTTGGACCCGGCAAGCCCCTGCGTCGGGCCGTGGAGCAGGGCCAGCTGCATTCCATGATCCTGTGGGGACCGCCGGGGGTGGGGAAAACCACGTTTGCCCGCCTGCTGGCGAACCTGGGCCATCTCTCCTTTGAGACCATTTCCGCCGTGCTCAGTGGCGTCAAGGAAATCCGCGAGGTGGTCGAACGTGCCCGCAACCGTAAACAGGCCCATGGGGAGGATACCCTGCTGTTTGTGGACGAGGTGCACCGGTTCAACAAAAGCCAGCAGGACGCCTTCCTGCCTCACATCGAGGATGGCACCTTTATTTTTGTCGGGGCCACCACTGAAAACCCTTCGTTTGAGCTGAACAGCGCCCTGCTGTCACGCACTCGCGTCTATGTGCTCAAGAATCTGGAACAGGCTGACATTCTCCAGCTTATTGAGCGTGCGCTGACGGATGACAGCGGTTTCGGCGGCACCCTCGCGGTGGCACCGGAAGTGCGTGACACCATCGCCCAGGCCTCCGGGGGCGACGCCCGTCGGGCGCTGAATATCCTGGAAGTGGCGGCCGACCTGGCGGAGCGGGACGAGCAGGGTGCAAACCGGATCACCGAAGACACCCTGGAACAGGTACTGCAAACCAGCCTGCGCCGTTTCGACAAAGGCGGCGATGTCTTCTACGACCAGATCTCCGCCCTGCACAAGTCCGTGCGCGGCTCCAGCCCGGACGGAGCCCTGTACTGGTTGTGCCGGATGCTGGACGGCGGTTGCGATCCGCTCTACGTTGCCCGCCGCCTGGTGCGCATTGCCAGTGAGGATATCGGCAATGCCGATCCCAGGGCGCTTCAGATCACTTTGCAGGCCTGGGACGCCCAGGAACGCCTGGGCTCTCCGGAAGGTGAACTGGCATTGGCCCAGGCAGTCACCTACATTGCCCTGGCGCCCAAGAGCAATGCGGTCTACAAGGCGTTCAACCAGGTCATGGCCGATGTTCGTCAGGACCCGGACTACGAAGTGCCGGTACACCTGCGCAATGCGCCCACCAAACTCATGAAAAGTCTGGGTCACGGTGACGAATACCGCTATGCCCACGACGAACCCGATGCCTACGCCGCTGGCGAATGTTACCTGCCTGAGGCCATCCACCAGCGCCGTTATTACCAGCCGGTCAAGCGGGGGCTGGAAATCAAGCTGGAGGAGAAGCGCCAGCGGCTTGAAGCGATGGATGAGGGCAGCCCTAATAAGCGTTACCGATAGTCAGCGGAGGGAGCAGTAGGTAGGCCTTTCCAAAACCGTGCGGAGCCAGGGGTGAAGAGCGAATAGCTCTTCACGGGCTGGCCGAGGATGGCCTGCCCAGGACCTTCAGCGCGACGCAGGAGCAATAAGCGATGAAGGGCGGAGCTCGAGCGGTACAGGGATGTATTCACAGCGTGTTTTGGAAAGGCCTACCTACTGATCCCGGCAAACTCCCAGCGTGAAATCGGCATCCCAAACCCCCAGGTGGTGTTCAGGCCGTTCCGTGCAGGTATAATGCGCCTTTAACTTTACATTCGCTCACCGGAAATTCAGGAACACCATGCTCGATCCGAAACGCGTCCGTACTCAGACTGAAGAGATCGCCCGTCGGCTGGCCGTCAAAAACTTTGAATTTGAAATTGCCACCTTCGAAAAGCTGGAAGAACGCCGCCGAGCCATTCAGGTTCGTACGGAAACGCTGCAGAGTGAACAGAACAAGCGTTCCAAATCCATCGGTAAGGCCAAGGCCGCCGGTGAAGACATCCAGCCGTTGCTGCAGGAAGTCGAAGACCTGAAGCGCCAGCGTGGCGAAGCAGAAGACGAGCTGCGTTCCGTTCAGGAATCCCTGAACGCCTTTTTTGCCGGCATTCCTAATATTCCGGATGAAGACGTACCGCCGGGCGAAAGCGAAGACGACAACGTTGAAATTCGCAAATGGGGCACGCCCAAGGAGTTCGGCTTTGAGCCCAAAGACCATGTCACGCTTGGTGAGCAGTTAAAGGGTCTGGATTTTGAAAAGGCCACCCATCTGGCGCATTCCCGCTTTGCCGTCATGCAGGGCCAGATTGCCCGGCTGCATCGCGCCCTGGCGCAGTTCATGCTGAACCTGCACACCGGCGAGCACGCCTACACCGAGGCCTATGTGCCGTATCTGGTGAATGCCAACACCCTGTTTGGCACCGGCCAGCTGCCAAAATTTGAGGCGGACCTGTTTCGTACAGCCGGTGACAACCCGCTGTACCTGATTCCGACCGCCGAAGTGCCGGCCACCAACCTGGTGGCGGACACCATTCTGGACGACGCCGAACTGCCGCTTCGCCTGGTTTGTCACACGCCGTGTTTCCGGAGCGAAGCGGGCTCCTATGGCCGTGATGTACGGGGCATGATTCGTCAGCACCAGTTCGACAAGGTTGAGTTGGTACACGTCGTGCGCCCGCAAGACTCCGAGCAGGCCCTGGAAGAGCTAACTGGTCATGCTGAGAAAGTGCTGCAGATGCTGGAGCTACCGTACCGGGTCATGACCCTGTGTGGTGGTGACATTGGTTTCTCCGCAGCCAAAACCTACGACCTGGAAGTGTGGCTGCCGGGGCAGGGCAAGTACCGGGAAATCTCTTCCTGCTCCAACACCCGTGATTTCCAGGCTCGTCGCATGCAGGCGCGCTGGCGCAATCCGGAAACCGGCAAGCCGGAGCCCGTGCACACCCTGAACGGTTCTGGCCTGGCCGTTGGTCGCGCCATGATCGCCGTCATGGAAAACTATCAGCAGGAAGACGGCAGCATCCTGGTGCCGGAAGTCCTCAAACCCTACATGGGCGGTATTGATCGAATCCAATGAGTAATCAGCAGCCTCCCCAGCCAAAGGTCCAGACAGCGGTGCCCGCTCCATCAAAGGATCAGGTCAACCCGGTGACTGGTAACACCAACGAGTCTGCGGGGGAGGTTGCCCTGGTGGGGGCCGGTCCCGGCGATCCGGAGCTGCTCACGTTAAAGGCCCTGCGGCTGATCCAGTCCGCGGAAGTGATTCTCTATGATCGCCTGGTATCGGCAGAGATCATGGCACTGATTCCCGATCACGTGGAAACCATTCACGTCGGTAAACAGCGTTCTCATCATACCTTGCCCCAGGACCAGCTTAACCAGCGTTTGGTGGAGCTGGCCCGTCAGGGGCGACGGGTAGTTCGCCTGAAAGGCGGCGATCCGTTCATCTTCGGTCGGGGTGGCGAGGAAATCGAAACCCTGGCGGAGGCCGGTGTGCGCTTCCAGGTGGTGCCGGGCATCACGGCGGCCTCCGGTTGCGCCGCCTTTGCCGGGATCCCCCTTACCCATCGGGACCACGCCCAGTCGGTGCGCTTCATCACCGGCCACCTGAAGAACGATACCTGCGACTTGCCCTGGTCGGATTTTGTCCAGAACAGCCAGACGCTGGTGTTTTATATGGGCTTGGTGGGCTTGCCGATTATCTGCCGGGAGCTGATTGCCCATGGCATGTCGGAAGAGATGCCGGTAGCACTGATCTCCAAGGGCACCACGCCGGAGCAGCAGGTGATTACGGGTACCTTGGCGACAATCGTCGAGACAGTACAAAGCAGTGAAGTGAGAGCGCCGACGCTTGTGATTATCGGGCAGGTGGTTACGCTTCGCAGCAAGCTGGACTGGCTGGGGGCTGGCCCCGTCAATCACTGATGGGGGAGGCTGGCCCGGGACCGCTGGGTGCCGGGCCGATTCGATTACTTGCCGCGTTTGGGCAGCACGTCTTTCAGTTTGGCGCGCATGTCACGAATGGCTTTTTCCGTGGTTTCCCAGTTAATGCAGGCATCGGTGATTGATACACCGTACTGCAGGTCTGCCAGGTTTTCCGGAATCTTCTGATTGCCTTCGTTGATATGGCTTTCCACCATCAGGCTCTGTATGGACGTGTTGCCTTCCAGGATCTGGTGGGTCACATCCTGCATCACCAGCGGCTGGATGGCCGGGTCCTTGTTGGAGTTGGCGTGGCTGCAGTCCACCATGATGGACTTGCGAAGACCGGCTTTTTCCAGTGCCTGTTCGCACAGCGCAACGCTGACGGAATCGTAGTTCGGCTTGCCGCCACCGCCACGCAGAACGGCGTGACCGTAGTTATTGCCCTTGGTCCGGATGATGGCCACCTTGCCCTGCTGGTCAATGCCCAGGAAGCTGTGAGGGTGGGAAGCGGACTTCATGGCGTTGACCGTCACATCCAGGCTGCCGTCGGTGCCGTTTTTGAAGCCGATGGCCATGGAAAGACCGCTACTCATTTCCCGATGGGTCTGGGACTCGGTGGTACGGGCGCCGATGGCGGACCAGGCAATGGTGTCCTGCAGGTACTGAGGAGAGATCGGGTCCAGGGCCTCGGTAGCCGTGGGCAGACCCAGCTCGTTGATGTCCAGCAGCAGGCGGCGGCCCATGTGCAGCCCTTCTTCAATATCGAAGGTATCGTTCAGATGGGGATCGTTGATCAGGCCTTTCCAGCCGACGGTGGTCCGGGGTTTTTCGAAATAGACCCGCATAACCAGAAACAGGGTGTCACTGACTTCATCCGCCAGCTTCTTCAGGCGGTTGGCGTAATCCCTGGCCGCTTCCACATCGTGAATCGAGCAGGGGCCTACCACCACAAACAGGCGATGGTCCTTGCCGTCCATGATGTCGTAGATGGCCTGTCGGCCGCTCTCAACGGTTTCTGCGGCTTTGTCCGACAGTGGCATTTGCTCTTTCAGTGCTTCCGGCGTAATCAGGGGTTCCTGACTGGCCACATTCAGGTTTTCCAGTTTCTTCCCGGACATCTAAACTCACCCGATGGATATTTGAAGATTTTTATTGAAAGGCGCCGGCGCGCAGTTGCGGCAGACCCCGGCGAGTTGGTTATACTGCGTTATTTACAATCCCTTTTCAACGCTTCCATACAATGGGTCCCGGATGTCGCCTGAGCAACAGAAACCACGTAACGACTCGTCGTCACACAAGGTGGTTTCCAAAAAGATCAACCAGATTCTGTCCGCTCTCCGGGTGCCGGATCTCCCATATCCAGCCAGTAAAGTTCCTTCCGAGGCGGAGCCCGAATGGCGCTCCCTGTTGCTGTCCTGCTGGGCCGAACAACGTGATGAGCGGGTAACGCGGGTACTGGGTTCGGTCGACATCACCTGGTCTGTGCGCCAGGTAAATGCCGCTTACCTGTCCGACCGGATCATGGATCTGTTCCTGAAAACCAGTGGCCTGCATCCCACACTGATTACCCGGATTGCCCGCCTGCGCTTCTGGCTCGCGTGGCGCCTGGACGTGGCCGGTGCGGAGGCATTCAATGGCCGGTTGCTGAACTGGCTGGATCACCTGAAGGAATGGCGTGGCTGGAGCGATACCGGCGGTCGTTCCGCGCGGGCACTGCTGGATCAGCTGGACGTCCTGAAACAGCTGGTTGCCGACAGTTTTGAGCAGGAAAGTCCGACGTTGGTGGAGTCGTTCTGTGAGCACTGGCTGGCCGACGCGGAAAAACGCCAGGCTCAGGTCAACCGGTTGAGCGAACGCTTGCTGGACACCGAGCAGGGTGCCTCACGCCAACGCTTTGCCGACCAGGTGGCCCGGGCTCTGATCGGCCGCGCCCTGGAAGGTCGCCAGTTACCCCGGGGCATCAGCCGCTTCATCCTCGAGGACTGGTATTCGGTGCTCAAGCAGAGCGTCTGGCTCGAAGGTACCGCCGGTGAAGCGCACCGCCATGCCAACAAGCTGCTGGAGTGGCTGGTTTGGGCCGGTGACCCGCAGTTGTCCCGGAATGATCCCAGCCGCCTGTACCACGTGGGTGAGCAGATTGAGGACCGCCTGAACAGCGTTTGGTCCCGGGTATTTTCCAGCCCGGCTCCGGCCGATGCTATTGCCAAGGCACACGCCGACATTGTCGCCCGTATCCGGGGTGACGAACCGGCGCTGGAGCCGGCGTTGCCCCAATCAAGACCATTCAAGTGGGATACCGCCTGGTTATCGCTTACGCCTGTAGAGCCCGTGGATGTCGAGCGATTCGTCCATAAATGGTATGTCGAAGGCGAAGGGGTGCACGAGCAACGCCGATTCTTCTTCGCCCTTTTGGAACACACCAATGAAATCCTGTGGACCAACGGTGTGGGTGCCAAACTCAGCACCCAGGGATGGCCCACCTTTGTTGCCGCTCTGGAATCCGGCACGCTACGGGAGCTTCCCGCCCCGACCCCATTTGGCCAGATTTTAGGCGAGACGGTGACCGTCCTGGCCCAGGTGTGTGTAAAACAGCAGAAGCAACGGGAAAAAGCAGCGGAACAGGCCCGGGCCCGGGCGGAAGAGGCGCGCCTGGCCAAGCAGGAGGCTGAGCGCAAACACAGGGAGCAGGAAGCCGCCCGCCAGGCAGAGCTGGAGCGTCAGCGTGCCGAGGCGGAAAAGCAGCGTCAGGAAGACGAGAAGGCCGAACAGCTGCGCCAGAAGCGGCAGCGCGAACTGGAGGCAGGCCAGCAGATTGATGGCATCCCATTGGGCGGATGGATTGTCATTGCCGGCGATCCGGAACCCGTGCGTCTCAAACTGGCGGTGAAGATTGCTGCTTCGAACAAGTTTGTATTCGTGGACCGTCTGGGGCTCAACCGTTCCGAGTTCCACTATGAAGATCTTGTTGAAGGAATTGTTGAGAATCGCATTCGAGTGCTGGGGAAATCGGCGGAATTTGATGACACATTAACCCGGGTCGTTGGCAGAATCCGGGTAGGGCGAAGCTAAGGAAGCTGAGACAGACATGACCGATCAGGACTATACCTTTGGAACCGAACCCGAGCTGCCCCGTGGGCACGATGACCGGGCGTATTACCGGCTGACGGCCCGCGCCGTTGCCGGCATCCAGATTGAAACCTCTGAGCCGGCGGAATCGGCCGTGGCAGGCCATTCCGCACCTCGTGTCCTGCAGTGCCGGATTCGGGATATTTCCGTGGGTGGTTTCAGCCTGATTTCCCGGGAGCCATTTACCCAAGGTGCCATCCTGTCCGCCAGTGTGGATCTGGCCAATGGCGCCAACACCTACGGCCTGACCATTGAGGTCAAATGGTGTCGTCCGGTGGAGCAGGGCTATCTGGTCGGGGTCAGCGTGCTGGAATCGGATGAAACCGATTACCTGGAATGGATGGAGGCCATTGCTGATGCGCTGGCTGAATGCTGAATGCCAGGGATGTATTCAGGACGGGTCACCAGAAACAAAAAGGGCTGGCAAAATGGAGGCTGTGTGAAAACAGCCTCCGAAGCTGGCAAAATAACCGCGACATGGCTCGCGGTTATTTTTTATGAGACATCTGGAAGGCACCCCTCGCAGTCAGACGCTGCTGCTCCCGCCCAGCGTTGAAGATTATGTCCCCGAAGATCACCCAGTTCGCGTCATTGATGCGTTTGTGGATTCATTGAATTTGTCCGAGATGGGATTCAGGAAGGCGCAGACGGCTCATACCGGCCGCCGCCCTTATCATCCCGGCGATTTGCTCAAGCTCTACATCTACGCCTACCTCAATCAGACCAGCAGCACCCGACGACTGGAAAAAGAATGTCATCGCAATCTGGAAGTGTTGTGGTTGATGAAGCAACTGGCACCGGACTTCAAGACCATTGCCGACTTCCGTAAGGATAATGGTGACGCGGTGAAGAAGGTGTGTCGTCAGTTCATTGTCTTTTGCAAGCAGGCGGGGCTGGTCAGTGGCCAGTTGGTGGCCATTGATGGCAGCAAGTTCAAAGCGGCCGCCAGTAAAGACCAGGCCGTTACCCGCAAGCAGCTGGAGAAACAACTGGGCAAGCTGGACCAGAAGATCGATCGTTATCTCGCTCAACTGGCGGCTTCAGAACAGGGCGGTGACTCAGGCCTCAACAGTGACAAGGTGTCCGAAGCCCTGGCCTACCTGGAAGCCCACAAGGCAGAGCTGCAGGATGAGCTGAAGACGCTGGTCGATGAAGATAAAACCCAGCACTGTCGTACCGAGCCGGATGCCAGGCTGATGAAATCCGGCCGGGAAGGCATGGTGGTGGGTTATAACGCGCAGAATGCCGTTGATGAGGAACACCAACTGATCGTTCACCACGAGTTGACCCAGGCGGGGAACGATAACCAGCAATTAAAGCCGATAGCCCAAGAGGCTCGTGACGTACTGGAGGGCGAATTAGAGACTATCGTTGCCGATGCAGGCTATTCCAACGGGCAGCAGATCAGCGACCTTCAGTCCTCTGAGTACGATGTGGCGGTGCCATCAAACCGGGCGGTGAATAATCAGGGAGCCGGTGGGCACTTCCAGAAAAGTGACTTCACCTATTTGCCCGAAGAGGACGCTTACCGCTGCCCTGCTGGAAAGCTGTTGCCGCACAAGACCGTGAGCAACAAAGATCGAATGCATCTGTATGCGCGTTCGGGCTGCAATCAATGCCCGTTACAAAGCCAGTGCACCAAGGCGGATCGACGCTGGGTCTCACGCCACTTTGATGAAGAGGCTCTGGATAGGGCCGACGACTCGGCCACACCTGAGCGGATGATCCGCCGAATGGCCACCGTTGAACCCACCTTCGCCACTCTCAAAAGGCTGCTCAATAAAGGGCGATTTACCTGCTGGGGCCTTGGTTCTGCCAGTAGCGAATACAGTCTGGGTGTGCTGAGTTATAACCTGATGCGAGCGATCAATGTGCTGGGCGTGAAGGGAATACTGGCAAGACTGGCCTGAGTCCCTTCTCAGCGTTTTTATTGCCTGGAAATATAAACCGACTCAAAGCAAAAATGCCCCGGACGATATCCGAGGCATCTTGCTCGCCAACTCAGAAGCTATGTAAATCGAGTTTTTACACAGCCTCCAAAATGCCGGCCCTTTTTGATTTCACAGATTGAGCTGATCAGTCTTCCAGCTCGCCCATGCCGGTGATGTTGAAACCACCGTCCACGTACATGATCTCGCCGGTGATGCCGGAGGCCAGGTCGGAACCCAGGAACGCGGCCGCGTTGCCCACTTCCTCGGTGGTCACGTTGCGACGCAGCGGGGCACGCTTGGCGTTCTCGGCCAGCATGCGACGGAAGCTGGCAATGCCGGAGGCGGCCAGGGTCTTGATCGGACCGGCGGAGATGCCGTTCACGCGGATGCCGTCTTTGCCCAGGCTGGCCGCCATGTAGCGTACGTTGGCTTCCAGGGAGGCCTTGGCCAGACCCATCACGTTGTAGTTCTGCAGTACGCGCTCGGCGCCCAGGTAGCTCAGGGTTACCAGGCTGCTGCCTTCGTGCATCATGTCACGGGCACCCTTGGCCAGCGCCACAAAGCTGTAGGAGCTGATGTCGTGGGCGATCTTGAAGCCTTCACGGGTGGTCACGTCCACGTAGTTGCCATTCAGCTCGTGGGCCGGGGCATAGCCTACCGCGTGGATGATGATATCGATGTTGTCCCAGTGCTTTTTCAGCTCGGTGAAAACGTTGTCGATCTCTTCGTCGCTGGCCACGTCGCACGGGAAGGTCAGTTGGCTGCCCCACTGGTCCGCGAACTTCTCAACGCGGGACTGCAGTTTTTCATTCTGGTAGGTGAAGGCCAACTCGGCGCCTTCACGGGCAAAGGCCTCGGCAATGCCGTAGGCAATGGAATGTTTACTGGCAACGCCAACAATCAGTGCTTTCTTGCCACTGAGCATACCCATGGGTTCGAACTCCCTATGTTCTTTGGTTTCAATAAATTATCCCGGACTGTCGGAGCCCGGGTAACGATCAATTGGTCGTAGACTGATAGAACAACGCCGCACTGAGCAGTTCCCGCGTGTAGGCCTGCTCAGGATTCCGGAAAATAGTCTCGGCGTTGCCGTACTCGAAAATCTGCCCCTGCTTCAATACCAGCAGTTTATGGCTGAGGGCTCGTACCACAGCCAGATCGTGACTGATAAAGATATAGGATAACCCATATCGGGCCTGAATATCGCGCAGCAGTTCAATTACCTGCTTCTGGACGGTGCGGTCGAGCGCGGAGGTGGGCTCGTCCAGCACAATGATTTCCGGTTGCAGCACCAGTGCCCGGGCAATGGCAATGCGCTGGCGCTGACCGCCGGAAAACTCGTGAGGGTAGCGGTGCCGTGCCTCCGGGTCCAGGCCAACGTCAATGAGGGCCTGGATCACCAGGGCATCGTGTTCCGCCCGTTTGTCCGGCAGGTGAATCTCCAGCCCCTCGCGGATGATCTCGGCTACCGACATTCGCGGGCTCAGGCTGCCAAACGGGTCCTGAAACACGATCTGTACTCGCCGGCGCCAGGGCCGGAACTGTTTTTGGCTCATGCCACCCAGATCGGTGCCATCGAGGCGGATGCTGCCGGTGGCGCCGGTCAGTTTGAGCAGGGCGTGGCCAATGGTGGTCTTGCCGCTGCCGCTTTCACCCACAATGCCCAGAGTTTCCCCTTTGCGTACCGAGAAGCTCACCTCTTGAACCGCGTGAAACGCTTCTATCACCCGCCCCAGCAGGTTTTTGCGGATCGGGAAGCGCACATTCAGGGCTTCGACGGTTAACAGTTCCGGGTGACTGCTGGCGATCGTCAGCGGGCTTTCAGGCGGTTCGGCATCGATCAGCTTGCGGGTGTAGGGGTGTTCGGGATTCCGGAACAGGGCTTCGCACTCACCGGCCTCCACGGCCTTGCCTTTTTCCATCACCACCACCTGGTCGGCGTAGCGACGTACCAGCGTGAGATCGTGGGTGATCAGCAGCATGGCCATGCCCAGTTTCTCCTGCAGAGATTCCAGCAGCTCCAGCACCTGTTTCTGCACGGTCACATCCAGCGCAGTGGTGGGCTCGTCGGCAATCAGCAGTTCCGGTTCGTTGGCCAGGGCCATGGCAATCATCACGCGCTGCTTTTGACCGCCGGAGAGCTGGTGCGGGTAGCTTTTCAGGCGCCGTTCCGGCTCGGGAATTCCCACCAGATCCAGCAGCTCCAGGCAGCGCTCGCGGGCCTGTTTGCCCCGCAGGCCCTTGTGCAGCTCCAGAGTCTCGGTGATCTGCTTTTCCACCGTGTGCAGCGGGTTCAGGGAGGTCATGGGCTCCTGGAAAATCATACTGATCTTCCAGCCCCGGATCTGGCGCATGCGCTTTTCCGATGCTTTGAGCAGGTCCTCACCGTGGTATTCGATCCGGCCTGACGGATACCCAGCATGGCGCTCGTCCAGCAATCGCAGCACCGACAGCGCCGAAATGGATTTGCCGGAACCGCTTTCGCCCACCAGGGCCAGGGTCTGGCCGGCCTGAAGGGAAAACGACAGGCCGTCGACCACGTGCGGGCCGTTATCAAACTGTATCGACAGATCCGAGACGTTCAGCAAGTCACTCATATCAACTCTTTCTCGGGTCGAAGGCATCGCGAACCGCCTCGCCCACGAAAACCAGCAGGGTCAGCATGATCGACAGGGACACAAACGCGGAAATGCCCAACCAGGGCGCGTGCAGGTTGGCCTTGCCCTGGGCGATCAGTTCACCCAGCGACGGCGAGCCGGAAGGCAGGCCAAAGCCAAGAAAATCCAGCGAGGTCAGGCCGGTGATGGCGCCGGTCAGGATAAACGGCAAAAAGGTGAGGGTGGCCACCATGGCGTTGGGCAGGATGTGCCGGAACATGATGCGCCGGTTATCCAGCCCAAGGGCCCGGGCCGCCTTCACGTACTCAAAGTTGCGGGCGCGCAGGAATTCCGCCCGTACCACGTCCACCAGGCCCATCCAGCTGAACAGCAGCATGATGCCCAGCAGCCACCAGAAATTCGGTTGGACGATGGCGGAGAGGATGATCAGCAGGTAGAGCATGGGCAGGCCGGACCAGACCTCGATAAAGCGTTGTCCAAACAGGTCCACCTTACCGCCGTAGTAGCCCTGGATGGCGCCCACGGTCACGCCCACCACGCAGCTGGCCAGGGTCAGGGTCAGGCCAAAGAGTACGGAAAGCCGGAAACCGTAGATCACCCGGGCGGCCACGTCCCGGCCCTGGTCATCGGTACCCAGCCAGTTTTCCGCGCTGGGCGGGGCGGGCGAGGGCACGTCTAGGTCGTAATTGATGGTGTCGTAGCTGAACCGGATGGGCGGCCATATCATCCAGCCGTTGGCGCGGATTTCGTTCGCAATAAACGGGTCCCGGTAGTTGGCTTCGGTGGGTAGAAAGCCGCCGAAGGTTTCCTCCGGAATAGACTGAACCACGGGGAAATAAATATCTCCCTTATATGACAGCACCAGGGGGCGATCGTTGGCAATTAATTCGGCACAAAGAGACAGGCCAAACAGAATCAAAAACAGCCAGAGGCTCCAGTACCCCCGACGGTTATTGCGGAAATTATGCAGGCGGCGTTGCTGGATGGGTGAAAGGCTAACCAGGGTCACGCGCCCTCCCGGCTTTCAAAGTCGATACGCGGGTCCACTAACATGTAAGTGATGTCGCTGATTAGCTTCAGCACCAGCCCCATCAAGGTGAAAATGAACAGGGTGCCGAAAATCACCGGGTAATCCCGGTTCAGGGCCGCCTCAAAGCCGAGCAGGCCAAGGCCATCGAGTGAGAAGATGACCTCGATCAGCAGTGAACCGGTGAAGAACAGCGACACCAGTACGCCCGGCAGGCTGGCAATGACAATCAGCATGGCGTTGCGGAATACATGGCCGTACAACACCTGCTTTTCCTCCAGACCCTTCGCCCTGGCGGTCACCACGTACTGCTTGCCGATTTCGTCCAGGAACGAGTTTTTGGTCAGCAGGGTGAGGGTGGCAAAACCGCCGATCACGTTGGCGGTTACCGGCAGCGCCAAGTGCCAGAAATAGTCGGCGATTTTCTGGTACCAGTTCAGCTGTTCGAAATTGGAGGAGGTCAGCCCGCGCAACGGGAACCAGTCAAAATAGCTGCCCCCGGCGAACAGCACAATCAGCAGGATCGCGAACAGGAAGCCGGGAATGGCGTAGCCCACCACAATGGCAGAACTGGTCCAGACATCGAAGCGTGAGCCATCATGCACCGCCTTGCGGATACCCAGGGGTATGGAGATCAGATAGATAACCAGGGTGGACCAGAGCCCCAGGGAAATCGAAACTGGCATCTTATCGAGGATAAGCTCCACCACGGAGCGGTCACGAAAGAACGAATCGCCAAAATCGAAGGTGGCGTAGTCCTTAAGCATCTTCAGGAAACGTTCGGGGGCCGGCTTGTCGAAGCCGTACATTTTCTCGATTTCGGCGAGCAGCTCCGGTGGCAGCCCCCTCGAACCCCGCGTATCCCCGGAGCTGGCCGACGCCACCTCCCCGCCGGTATCACCACCTGCGGCCCGTGCCAGTGCGCTACCGCCGTGGCCTTCCATTTCGGCAATCAACTGCTCCACCGGCCCGCCGGGCGCGGCTTGAACAATGATGAAGTTGAGCAGCATGATTCCCACCAGGGTGGGAATGATCAGTGCCAGCCGCCGTAATATGTAAATGCCCATTCAGAGGACGAATCCTTTCATAACAGACGGGAGTTGGCCCGGTGGATCAGGGGGTGATCCACCAGTTGTTGATATCGACGCCGTTTTTCGGTGTGACCTCTGGACGTTCGAGTTTGTTCCAGTAGGCCACCCGGTCTTTGGTCAGGTGCCAATGTGGAATCACGTAATGGCCATTCAATAATACCCGGTCCAGGGCCCGAACCCGATACACCAGCTCCTCCCGGGTTGGGGCCTGGATGACCTGGTTCACCAGCTCATCCACGACCGGGTCTTCGATCCCCATGTAGTTCCTGGAACCAGTGACGTCCGCGGTGCTGGAATGCCAGTATTCGCGCTGCTCATTGCCCGGTGAATCGGATTGGGGGATGACCTGGGTAATCATGTCGTAATCGAAATTGCGTACACGTTGGATGTACTGGTTGCTGTCCACCAACCGCACGGTGACGTCAATGCCCAGTCGCTCCAGGTTTTTTTTGAAGGGTAATACCACGCGCTCAAAGCTCTTCTGGAACAGCAGGATCTCAAAAGCCAGTGGCTTTCCGGTTTCCTGATGCACCATCTTGCGGTCCTGGATGTGGTAGCCCGCTTCACGAAGCAGCGTGAGTGCAGTGCGCAGATTGTCTCGCAGGGTGGTCTCACCCTCGGTACTGGGGGGCGCGTAGTCTTCGGTGAAGACGTCCGGGCTTAGCTGGTCCCGGAAGGGCTCCAGAATCTCCAGCTCCCGGCCTTCGGGCAGACCAGAGGAGGCAAGCTCACTGTTTTCGAAGTAACTGTCTGTCCGGGTGTACTGATTAAAGAACAGGTTACGGTTGGCCCATTCAAAGTCAAACGCATAAGCCAGGGCCTCCCGCACCTTGGGATCTGCGAAGACCGGCCTGCGGGTGTTGTACACAAACCCCTGCATGCCCACTGGACGATGATGCTCAATGGCTTCCTTGGTGATCTTCCCCTCCTCGAATGCTTGGCCCGTGTAGGCGGTGGCCCAGTTCTTGGCGGAGGTTTCCTGACGAAAGTCAAAGCTGCCAGCTTTGAAGGCTTCCAAGGCTACTGTGTCGTCAGTGAAGTATTCGTAGCGGATTTCGTCAAAATTGAAACGGCCTTTACGCACACCCAGATCCTTCGCCCAATAATCTTCCACCCGCTGGTAGGTGACAGATCGGCCGGCTTCGTAGTCGGCAATGCGGTAGGGCCCACTGCCGACCGGAATATTCAGGCCATTACCACTGAAGTCCCGGTCCTGCCAGTAGTGAGCGGGCAGAATGGGCATCTGGCCCAGGATCAGGGGCAGTTCCCGGTTCTTGGTGTCGCCGAAATCAAAACGGATTCGGCGCGGGCCTTCAACCGTTACCTCGCTCACGTCTGCGTAGTAGTTGCGGTAAAACGGGTGACCCTCGGTGGTCAGCACCCGGTAGGAAAACGCCACATCCTCGGCGGTGATCGGCTCGCCGTCCTGGAACCGGGCCTCTTCCCGCAGGTTGAAAATCACGTAACTGCGGTCTTCGGGCACCTCAAGGCTCTCGGCGATCAGCCCATACTCCGAGAACGGCTCGTCGGCGGAGGCCTCCATCAGGGTGTCGTACAGGTAGGTGCTGATGCCCGCTGCTGCAACGCCCCGAATGACAAAGGGGTTGAAGCTGTCAAAACCGTTGGAAACCACAGCCAGCTGCAAGGTGCCGTTTTTGGGAGCCTGCGGGTTGACGTAATCGAAGTGAGGGAAGCTGGCGGGGTATTTGACTTCACCGTGCATGGCCAGGCCATGCACTGGTTCGAGCTCGGACGTTGTGGAATGGTTGTCCGCCTGGGTAACGGAAGCGGAGGCCAGCAGAGCCAGGGCTGTGAACAGTCCGCCCAGCTTTGCTGGCGTTCTACCTGATGTGTTCAAAGAAGGCGTTTTAAACCAGGGTGCTTTCCGTATTTTTGTCATGGTTCTCGCACGTTAGGGACTGTTTCTGACGTCCACGTAGAGTACCAGACTTTGTCCGGGTTGAAGATAACGGTCGGTATTAAGATCGTTCCATGAAGCGATGTCCCGGACATTCACGGAGAAGCGGCTGGCAATGGCCGATAACGAATCGCCACTGCGCACCTGATAGCCCACCTTGCGAACCATGGCCCGGTCCCGGGCAGAATTGGCAACCGTTGGGCTGGTGCTCTTGGACCAGATCACCAGCTCCTTGCCCGGAATCAGCGGATCACCCGGCGCCATGCCGTTCCAGCCGGCGACCTGGCGGACCGAAACGTCGTGGTCCCGTGCAATATCCCAGAAAGTATCGCCGCTGCGCACCGTGTAGCGTACTTTCGTGCCATCACGCTTGCGGTCCTGGGTACGCTGCAGTCGCTGGGACTGGCTGAGCGCGTAGGCGTCGGTGCCCTTGGTGGCGGACGGGATCAGCAACTGCTGACCGATGCGGATCAGGTTGGAATCCAGCTTGTTAACCTGTTTGATCACACTGGGCGTTGTCGAGAACTTCTGGGAGATGGCGCCGAGATTATCACCGGGCTGAACCGTGTAGTCCTGCCAGGAAACCCGCTGTTCTTTCGGGAAGTCTGCCAGTGCCTTTCGGAAGGTTTCTGCGTTCTGTTTGGGGACCAGCAACCGGTGCGGGCCATCGGGATTGGTGGCCCAGCGGTTGTAGGAAGGATTCAGCAGGTAGATCTCATCGATGTCCACCTCGGCCAGTTGGGCGGCCTGGGCCAGATCCAGTTGGGAGCCAGTCTTGACCACTTCAAAATAGGGTTTATTTTTGAGCGGCGGTAGTTCGATGTTATAGGCCTTGGGGTTATCAAAAATCTTGGCTAGGGCAATCAGCTTGGGCACGTAATGGCTGGTTTCCCGTGGCAGGGAGAGCGACCAGAAGTCCGTGGGCTTGCCAGAATTCCGGTTGCGACGCATGGCGCTGGAAACCGTACCGCCACCGGCATTGTAGGCGGCCAGGGCCAGGGTGTAGTCACCGTCAAAACGGTTCGACAGACGTTCCAGATAGGTAAAAGCAGCATCGGTGGCTTCCAGTACATCCCGCCGGTCATCGTGCCACCAGCTTTGGGTCAGGCCGAAATACTTGCCAGTGGATGGAATGAACTGCCACAAGCCAGCGGCACGCCCATGTGAATAAGCAAAAGGATCGAAGGCGCTCTCAACCACAGGCAGCAGGGCCAGCTCTGTGGGCAGACCCCGGGCTTCAGCCTGCTCAAGAATGTGGTACAGGTAGCGGGAGCCACGATCCACCACGCGGCTGATGTAGCGCGGATGGCGTACATACCAGTCCAGTTGAGCCTGAACCCGGTCGTTCTGGACGCTGTGGTCCATGGCAAAGCCGGAGCGTAGACGGTGCCACAGGTCGTCGTTTAACTCGTTAGCCTGCTGCTGGGAAGCGGGTTTTTCCAGCTTCTCCCGGGCATCCTTGGCGCGGGCCTGTAGCTCCGGTGAAATGGCGTCGTCCAGCGGAGCGTCGGTGCTTCGAGTGCTGCCCGAACCGGCCGCCACCGAGGCTTTGAAGTCTTCATCCCCGGTGGCCACCATCACTTCCTCGGAATCCATGGGGCTGGCAGTGGCCGACTGGCCATCGTTGTTTGGCAGAAGACTGCTGCAGCCGCTGGCAAGGCTGGTGGCAAGCAGCAGCAGGGTAAGGCGTTTAAACGACATAAATGAAAGTTTCCTTAAAAGTGATCCTTGCCGTGCCGGACCGCAGCAAAAATATCCCGCTCGCTGCTCGCAGGCAGTCCATGTTTGGCGCAATAGCTTTCCGCCGCGGCAACCACCGCCGGATCATCCCAACGCAGGAACGGGTTGAGGGCTTTTTCATCGGCAATGGTGGTGGGAATTGTCGGCAAATCCTGATCTCGCAGGTTCTGGCAGCGGCGCTCAAACTGCTCAAGCGCCTCATCGTCTGGCAGCCAGTGCCGGGCAAAGCGCAGATTGGCCAGGGTATATTCGTGGGCGCAATAGACAGCGGTTTCGTCCGGGAGTTCACGCAGGTTTTTCAGGGAGTGATACATCTGTTCAGCCGAGCCTTCGAACAGTCGGCCGCAGCCACAGGCAAACAGCGTGTCACCACAAAAGAGCAGGGGGCGGCCGCTAATCAGGCTGCTGGTGAAATAGGCAATGTGATCAAGTGTGTGGCCTGGTACAGCTATAACGTCGAAAGTCAGGCCATGCCAGACCACTTCATCACCAGGATGGACGACATTGGTGGTACCTTTAAACGGCGAATCGGCCGGGCCGGTCACGCGGACCTCCGGGAAAGCGGACTGCAGCTGCTTGATACCACCGGTGTGGTCCGGGTGATGGTGAGTCACCAAAATCGTGTCTGCCGTCAGCCCCTGTTCCGCCAGGTAGGCTTCCACAGGCTCGGCTTGGCCGGGGTCGACAATCAGGGCCTGGCCGGAATCATCGTGGGAGAGGCACCAGATGTAGTTGTCCGAAAAAGCCGGAATGGCGCGAATGCTGAACATCGAAACCCCATGTGTTCGTCGAATGTGCCTGTTATCATAAATCAACATAGTCTCCATCCCAAGAACGGGAAAACCGTTCCGGGTTAACGAAAGGAGAGTAAGGCGTGGGTAACTCGGTCAAGGTGGATTACAGCGCTCGCCATGAGAGCTTTGAACGATGGTTTCAGAGCTCGCTTGGCCGCGCCATGCTGGCCAGCCAGCGCCGCGTGCTGGATCAGGCCGTGGCACCATTGACCGGCGCCCGCCAACTGCAAGTCGGGTTAAGCCACCGGCTGCCGCTGGCCACCGGTTCGGATTTCGCCCAGAAAATCATCAGTTCACCGGCCTGGCACCCGCACATGCCTGATGGCGCCGTTGTCTGCCATTCAGATGAATTACCCTTTCCGTCCGATTCAATGGATCTGGTCATTTTGCATCACACGGCAGACTTTTCCCCAGACCCGCACGCCGTGTTGCGGGAATCCGCCCGGGTATTACGAGGGGAAGGGAAAATCGCCCTGATTGGTTTTAACCCGCTGAGCCTGTGGGGCATGCGCCGTGCTATATCGCGTCATCACGAAGGGCCTTGGGGCGGTCGTTTCATGCTGCGCTCGCGGATGGAAGACTGGCTCCGATTATTGAGTTTTCAGGTGGACGATTCCGCCACCCACTTTCTTACCTTGCCGCTGGAGAACGCCAGCCGGCACCGCCGTGCGCTGAAACGGCAACGGGATTGGCTGCCGATTGGCGCGTATTACTGTATTCTCGCCCGCAAACGGGAATACGCCCGCCTCAAACCCCGGTTGAACTGGCGTAAGGCGAAAGTAATCCCGGTGCCCGCCGGCAGCATCGGTGCAACAGGCAGTTGTGCCAGCCGGGGGCGATCAATAAAGCAGCAATCGGACAATCTGGAGAAAAAATGGCTGGCAAGGTAGTCATGTATACCGACGGAGCCTGTAAAGGCAATCCCGGGCCTGGAGGGTGGGGCGTCGTTCTACGATACGGGGATGCCTGCAAAACCCTGCATGGCGGTGAAGGGCAGACCACCAACAACCGTATGGAACTGATGGCCGCTATTCGTGGTCTCAGAGCTCTGACTCGCCCATGTGAAGTGGAGCTGTACACCGACTCCCAATACGTGCGCAAGGGCATCACCGAATGGCTGGCGGGCTGGAAACTCAAAGGCTGGAAAAACGCCGCGAAAAAGCCGGTCAAGAACGCCGATCTCTGGAAGGAACTGGATGCCGAAACCGCCCGACACCAGATCAACTGGCACTGGGTAAAAGGTCACTCCGGCAACCCGGACAACGAGCTGGCGGATGAATTGGCCAACCGTGGCGTGAGTGAGCTCGCTGCCTCCTAGTTAGAAGAAATGTGGAAGAACAGGTAATGCGACAGATAGTACTGGATACCGAAACCACCGGCATCGACCCTAACGAAGGGCACCGGATTATCGAAATCGGCTGTGTGGAAGTGGTTGAGCGGGCGCTGACCGGGCGTAACTACCACGTTTACATCAACCCCGAGCGGGAAGTGGAAGCCGAGGCCATTACCGTTCACGGTATCACCAACGAATTCCTTGCGGACAAACCCAAGTTTGCGGATATCGCGGATGAGTTCTTTGAATTCATCAAAGGTGCCGAGCTGGTCATTCATAACGCCGCGTTCGACGTGGGCTTTATGGACTCCGAGTTCGCCCGCCTCAAGCCGGTGCGCAAAACCGCTGATCACTGCGGCATTGTCGATTCCCTGGCCATCGCACGGGCCAAGCACCCGGGGCAGAAGAACAGCCTGGATGCCCTGTGTAAACGTTACGGCGTAGACAACAGCAACCGGGAACTGCACGGCGCACTGCTCGATGCCGAGATCCTGGCGGATGTCTATCTACTGCTCACCGGTGGCCAGACCGCGCTGTCACTGGATGCTGACAGTGGCGAGGGCGGGGCTGGCGCCGGCATTCGTCGGGCCAGCAGTGACCGGGCTCCCTTAACGGTAATCCACGCGAGCGAAGAGGAAAACTCCGCCCACGATGAGTTCATGGCGATGATGGCAAAACAGGCGGGGGAAACCGTCTGGGGCAAACTTGATAACGGGGAATGAGAACCAGATCAGACTCTTCCGCATTTCCCTCTGGAGTTTCTTGAGCTACTTCAGTTTTATGTTATAAATACTGGATAGCTAATCAGTTTTTCAAACTGGAAAGGTTCGACTCAAGTATTTTCCAGCGCAGGGAAGGCTCGAGCCCGACAAGGGTCATTAACAGGACGCGGTAGTTTCCGCAAAGTAACAGGAAGCGTTTATGGTTCAACCATCTCTGGCGACGAGGTCTCATTCGTTTGACTTGGTCAGAAATGAAATCGAGCAGACCATCAAGCAGGCCGAAACCAGTCTGGAACGCTTTCAGGAAAACCGCGAAAAGGCGGACGAACTCCAGAACTGCGTAGACTACCTCAACCAGCTGCGAGGCATCTTTATTCTCGTGGAGCTCATGGGCGCCAGCCGTCTGTGTCAGGAAGCCTCCAGCCTGTGTGACGACATGCCCGTGGGCGATCAGGCCGATGCGCGTCTGGCAGCACTCAGTGGTGCGCTGTTCACGCTTCGCCGTTACGTGGATTACTACCACCAGCAGCGTGAAGATCATCCCGAGCTCCTGTTGCCGGCCATCAACGAGTTGCGCGAAACCCGCAAAGAAGCGCCTTACCCGGAGTCCTGGTTTTTTAACCTGAGCCTGTCCGAGCATCCGGATTTCTGCACCGACTTGCCCATGTCCCCGCTGGGCGAGGATAACGATGCCCAGGATGTGATGGCCCGCCGTATGCGGTTGACCCTGCAGGTGGCGTTGCTGGGCATCCTCAAAGACCGCAATCCCGACGTCAGCAAAAAGCTTATGGCGCGCGCCGCCCGGGGTTTTGCCCGTCTGTGCCAGGGCACACCCCAGGGCCAGCTCTGGTGCCTGTTCACCATTGTAGCCAACACCATGATGGACCGGGCGATGGGCTTTACCAAGGCCCGCAAGCGCCTGCTGATGCAGTTGGAAAGAATGGCCCGGGACATCATCTACGTGGGCGACTCAGCCAAGCAGAGACCCGCGCCAGACTCTTTGCTGACCGAGCTGGTTTACCTCCTTTATCGATCCGGCTCAGCCAATCCCGAAGTCATCCGGATATTGACCGCCTACCAGCTGGCGCCCGCTGAGTTTCCCGACAACATGATGGAAGCTCACGCACGGCGCCTGTACGGACCTGGTTCGGACGTTCTGAAATCGCTGTCGGAGGCGCTAAGGGAAGAACTGAACAAGCTAAAAGATCGGCTGGATATCATCGAGCGGGGCCTGGAACCGGATCTGGCTGAGCAGACCGCCATTGCCGACGGGCTCGAAAGCATCGCAAACACCCTGATGATGCTGGACTTAAGCCGGCTGGCGGGACTGGCCCGGGATGAAGCTTCCCGATTGCGGCAGACCGAGTCCGAGGGCCGCATGCCCAATGAGGACGAACTCTATCGCCTGGCGGGGTCTGTGCTGGCCATTGAAGATGCCGCGATGCAGTTTGTGAACCGCGGTATCACCTCGGAAACCGACGCACTGGCATCGGCAAACAGCAAACAGGAAGCCTCCGTATACCTGCAGGAAGCCGTGTGGGTGGTGGCAGACGAAGCAAAAAGTGCGCTGACTCTGGCCAAGCGGGCGATTACTGCGTTCCTGGAATCGGATCACGACAAATTGCATCTGGCCAATCTTCCCGGAACCCTGCATAGCATCTGGGGTGGCCTGGAAATGATTGGTGATCCCCAGGCAGCAGCCGTGGTATCACGGATTGCTGCATCCATCCAGCAACAGTTGCTGGATGCCACCGAAGCGCCTACCGAACAAGTACTGGAAGCGCTGGCGGATGCACTGACCTCGCTGGAATATTACATCGAAAGCATCGGCCGGAATGAAGAGAAAAACCCGGACCTGCTGAAACTCGCCGAAAGCTCACTGGATGGCGTGGGACTGTAGCCGGGGTATTTCGAGTAAGCATAAAAAAACCTGCGCCGGAGCGCAGGTTTTTTTGTTTCATGGGGTGGGGATCAACCCATGTTGAACAGCTCGCCCAGCTTGGTGGCCAGCATCATGTCGCCTTCAGCGCGCAGCTGGCCGGCCATGAACGCCTGCATGCCGTCGGTCTCGCCGGAAACAATGCCCTTCAGGGTTTCGGAATTCATGATCAGCGTAACGGACGGATCTTCGTGCTCACCTTCCACCAGCTTGCAGGTGCCGTCATTGATGACCAGGTGATAAACCTTGTCGTCCTCGATATCAAACTGGAAAACCAGATCGAGACCCTTGGCTGCCTCGGCGTTGAAATTTTGTTCGAGTTTTTCAAATACCTGATCTACAGACATTGTTTTACCTTTATTGATATGAGTGTCAGAGCCTCGTTACAAATTTGACTTTATGGGCGGTGCCCGGCGGTGTCAAGGAAAATCAAACAAGTGTTTTAACTTTCTTTGGGCCCAGCTTTATTACCCGTTCCTTCACAAGGTACACTTTCCAGTTCGCAACAAATCCAGTGGAGAAAACATCTTGGAATTTCTGACTGAATACGGCCTGTTCCTGGCAAAAATAGCGACCTTCGTGGTGGCCGCCATTGTATTGGTATCCATCATCATCTCTCTGGCCCATAAGCAGACAGATGAGCACGGCGACGACGGTGAACTCAAAATCCGCAAGCTGAACGAACAGTACCGCAAACTCCGGGAATCCATCGAGAAACACCTGATGTCGCCACTGGAGCGCAAAGTCTGGCAGAAGCGGAAGAAAAAAGAGGAAAAAGCCGAAAAAAAGGCGGCAAAAAAAGAAACCGCCAAAGAAGAGGGCACCGAGAAAAAATCCCACATCTACGTGGTGGATTTTGATGGCGACATCAAAGCCAGCGACACCGACAACCTGCGCCGCTCCATTTCCGCCGTACTGAGCGTCGCCAACCCCGAAAGCGACGAAGTGGTGGTCCGCCTGGAAAGCGGCGGTGGCCTGGTACACGCCTACGGCCTGGCGGCCGCGCAACTCGACCGCATCCGCAGCAAAGGCATCCCGCTCACCGTGTGCGTCGACAAAGTCGCCGCCAGCGGCGGCTACATGATGGCCTGCGTGGCCGACCGCATCATCGCCTCACCGTTCGCCGTCCTCGGCTCCATCGGCGTGGTTGCCCAGTTGCCCAACTTCCACCGGGTACTCAAGAAGAACGACATCGATTTTGAAGTGCTCACCGCCGGCGAACACAAACGCACCATGACCATCTTCGGCGAAAACACCGAAGGCGGCCGCAAGAAGTTCCTTGAGGACCTGGAAGACACCCACACCCTGTTCAAGGATTACGTCAGCGAACGCCGCCCGGCGCTGGACATCAAAGCCGTGTCCAACGGCGATATCTGGTTCGGCAAACGCGCCCTGGAAGTGAACCTGATCGATGAAATCAAAACCTCGGATGAATACCTGATCGACGCCTGCGACCGGGGTGAGGTGGTTTCCGTGTCGTATCAGCGCAAGCGCAGCCTGCCGGAGAAGCTTGGCCTTGCGACCAGTGCAGCTGTTGAACACAGTGTTTGGAAGGTGCTGAGCGCGTTTCGGAACCAGAAGATGCAGTAACTGGGTGGGCCAGATTGCATATTGGATGTTTTGAAAGACTGGAGAACCAACTTGGATTGCAGAAGCCGCCGGTCTGGTATTGAAGCTATCGGCGGGCGAACGCTAAAGACTAATTAGAAGGGCGGGAGGTTACTTTCCAAAAATTTCGAAGGCCAAGGATGGCCTGAGAGAAGCGCACATGGGTGAGGCAAGCGGTTATGAAGCGAAGCTTCATGCGCAGCCGAACGACAGCAATCTATGATTGCTGGCCGGACCCGCTTGCGGGTGCTCGTAGCGGTTTTTGGAAAGTAACCTCCCGCCCTTCGTACCCCAAGGCTGAGGTACGAGAAGCAGGAGGCGTATTCCAATCCTTAGGAAGCCCGACGCCGGAACAACGGCAAATCGGTGTCCCCAGCCGCCTGATACGTCTGGCTGAAGAAATCCAGATACCGCGCCGCCTCGGAAGCATCCTTATCGGCCCGCAGTACAAACGTACTGAAGCCACAGCGCTTCATGAACTGAAGCTGATCCAGCAGCACATCACCGATGGCCCGCAGATCGCCCTCAAAGCCAAAACGCTCCCGCAGCAGCCGGGCAATACTGTAACCACGGCCATCCACAAAGCGCGGGAAGTTCACCGCAATCAGCGGCACCTCGTTCACCTTGCCTTCCAGGATCTCGGGCTCATCGTGGCTGTCGAACCACACGCCAATATCGTCACGGTTGGCAAAAGTGGCTTCGTTTTCCAGCCACAGATCCGCCGGCACCAGCGCAGGCTTGTCATCCGGCAGGGTCAGGGCTTCCCCTTCCTCGGGGCGGGGCACCACAACCCAGTCATCCTGGCGCAATGCGCCCTCAGCAGTAATTACCTCAGGCATAAACCCGCTCCTTGAATGGCTTGATACCAATCCGGCGATAGGTATCCAGGAAAGTCTCTTCGCTGGTACGTTGCTCAACGTACACGTTCACAATGTTCGAGATTACATCCGGCACTTCCTCGCGGGCGAAAGACGGCCCCAGGATCTTGCCGATCTGTGCATCGTGGTGGGACGAGCCGCCCAGACTGATCTGGTAGAACTCATCGCCTTTCTTGTCCACACCCAGCACACCGATGTTGCCCACGTGGTGGTGACCACAGGCGTTCATGCAGCCGGAAATGTTCAGGTCGATCTCGCCCAGGTCGTACAGGTAATCCATGTCGTCAAAGCGAAGCTGGATGGCCTCGGCCACGGGGATCGACTTGGCGTTTGCCAGGTTGCAGTAGTCACCGCCCGGGCAGCAGATAATATCGTTCAGCGTATGCAGGTTTGCGGTGGCGAAACCCATGGGTTTGATGGTCTGCCACAGCTCCAGCAGGCGATCCTGACGCACATCCGCCAACACCACGTTCTGGTGGTGGGTGACCCGCGCTTCGCCAAAGCTGAACTCGTCGGCCAGATCCGCGATCTGGTCCAACTGCTCGTCGCTCACGTCGCCCGGCGGAGTACCGGTTTGCTTGAGCGTCAGCGTGACGATGGCATAGCCCGGCTTCTTGTGGGTGTCCACGTTGTGGGCCAGCCACTGGTCAAACTCCCGGTTCTCGAAACGCTGGCTGGCCAGCAGATCGGTGGCATTTTCCAGTGCCTCGTACGCCGGCTCGGTGAAAAAGCCCTTGATGTGCTCAACCGCTTCCGGTGTCAGGCGAGTCGGGGAGTCCTTGATGTGAGCCCACTCGGCTTCCACCTTCTCGGCAAAGCCTTCCGGCGTCAGTGCCTTCACCAGAATCTTGATGCGTGCCTTGAACTTGTTGTCCCGGCGGCCGTAGCGGTTATACACCCGCAGTACGGCTTCCAGGTAAGTCAGCAGGTCCAGTTCCGGCAGGAAGTTCCGGATCACCGGGCCAACCATGGGCGTACGGCCCAGGCCACCGCCAACGTGTACGCGGAAGCCCAACTCGCCGGCCTCGTTGCGCACCATCTGCAAGCCGATGTCGTGCACCTGGATGGCGGCCCTGTCGGTCTTCTCGGAAGCGTTCACCGCCACCTTGAACTTGCGGGGCAGGAACGCGAATTCCGGATGGAAAGTGGACCACTGGCGAATCAGCTCGCAGTAGGGACGCGGGTCCGCGATTTCGTCGGACTGCACGCCGGCGAACTGGTCCGTGGTGGTGTTACGGATGCAGTTACCACTGGTCTGGTTGGCGTGCATTTCCACTTCCGCCAACTCTTCCAGAATGTCCGGTACCTGCTCCAGCTCCGGCCAGTTCAGCTGCAGGTTCTGCCGTGTGGTGAAATGGGCAAAACGCTTGTCGTAGTCCCGGGTTACGCGGGCCAGCCGGCGCAGCTGCTTGGAGCGCAACATGCCGTAAGGAACACAAATCCGCAGCATGGGTGCGTGGCGCTGCACGTAAAGCCCGTTTTGCAGGCGCAACGGCAGATACTCTTCTTCTGCGAGTTCGCCGGCCAGCCGACGGCGAGTCTGATCCCGGAATTGGGCAACCCGCTCGGCGGCCATTTTTCGATCGTGTTCGTCGTATACGTACATGGAGTCAATATCCTGCCTGTTATTACTGAATCGCAGGATACCACTCAGTTTTTATTCTCAAAATGATTATTTCAACATATGGTTATCGACTCAGACGATAAGTGAGTTGGGCGAGGATTGGACGGAAAGGCATTTACTGGCTTAACTGAAGAGCAGAAGAACAAAACCGGGAGGAGAGCCAAATGAAAAAGGGCATCCGTTCTGACAGCACGGCCGACGCCATTGCTGCCGTACTACTGATTACGCTGGCGGTGTCGTTTGCGGTGCTTTGGGTATCCGGCCAGTAAACGCTACTGGCTGGCGAGTACCAGTTTCACAATAATAATCAGCGAAACCACAAAGATGGCGGTAAACAGCAACCCGGCTACGATGTAGGGCACCGGGCTGTGGCTGGAAAAGTCTTCCTGCCGGCGTTTGTCAGACTGCACGCCAAAGGCACCGGCAAGAATGCTCTGCATGATTTTGCCCACCCCGGGTTTGCGGGGCGGGTTCTGGTTCTGAGCTTCCTGGTTGTTTTCGTTGTTCTCAGGTCTGCCCATTAAACCCCCTCAAGTTTACTCCGCCGGATCGTAGGCCAGACTTGGCATCAACCAGCGCTCGGCTTCGGCCTTCGACATGCCTTTGCGTTCAGCATAGTCCTCAACCTGGTCCACGCCAATCTTGCCCACGGCGAAATACTTGGATTCCGGATGGGCGAAGTACCAGCCGGACACCGCCGCCGTCGGGAACATGGCGAAGTGCTCGGTCAGTTGCAGGCCGGTGTTCTCGGTGGCTTCCAGCAGCTCGAACAGCGTGCCCTTCTCGGTGTGGTCCGGGCAGGCCGGGTAGCCCGGTGCCGGGCGAATACCGCGATACCGTTCCTTGATCAGGTCTTCGTTGGCCAATTGTTCGTCGGTGGCGTAGCCCCAGAATTCCTTGCGCACCCGCTCGTGCATGCATTCGGCAAAGGCTTCCGCCAAGCGGTCAGCGAGCGCCTGCACCATGATTGCGCTGTAGTCGTCGTGGGCGTCCTTGAACTCCTGAGTGAACTCGTCCACGCCAATGCCTGTGGTCACGGCAAAGCCGCCCACATAGTCCACTTTGCCGGAGCCTTCCGGCGCAACAAAATCCGACAGCGCCATCATGGGCTTGTTCGGTGCCTTTTCATCCTGCTGGCGCAGGTGGTGCAGGGTGGTCAGCTCTTCGGTGCGGGATTCATCGGTGTAGACCACGATGTCATCGCCACGACGGTTCGCCGGCCAGAAACCGATCACGCCCCTGGCGGTGATGCGCTTCTCTTCAATCATTCGGGCCAGAAGTTTCTGGGCATCGTCGAACAGGGTTCGGGCGGCTTCGCCACGCTTGGGATCATCGAAAATGGCCGGGTACTTGCCGGCAATGTCCCAGGAAATGAAGAACGGCGTCCAGTCGATGTAATTCAGTACTTCCTTGAGGTCATAGTCCTCGAACACCCGCACGCCGGTGAAAGCCGGCTTGGGTGGCTGGTAGTCTTCGAAATCGATCTCCGGTGCCCGGTTGCGGGCTTCTTTCAGGGAGACCAGCTTGGTGCGGTCTCCCCGGTTCTTGCGACGTTCACGGATTTCGTCGTATTCCTTCTGGGCCGCCTCCACAAAGGCCGGCTTGGCGGTTTTGCTGAGCAGCTGGGAGGCCACGTTCACGCAGCGCGAGGCGTCGGATACGTACAACGCGATGTCGTTCTTGTACTGCGGCTCGATCTTCACCGCCGTGTGGGCCTTGGAGGTGGTGGCGCCACCAATCATCAGTGGGATGTTGAAATCCAGGCGCTGCATTTCACGGGCCACATGCACCATCTCATCCAGCGACGGGGTGATCAGGCCACTCAGGCCGATGAGATCAACGTTTTCTTCCTTCGCCTTTTCCAGAATCTTGTCGCAGGGCACCATCACGCCCATGTCGATCACTTCGTAGTTGTTGCACTGCAGCACCACGCCCACGATGTTCTTGCCGATGTCGTGCACATCGCCCTTGACCGTGGCCATCAGGATCTTGCCCTTGGCCTGCTGGCCTTCGGACTTCTCCGCCTCGATATAGGGAATCAGGTGGGCCACGGCCTGCTTCATCACCCGGGCGCTTTTCACCACCTGGGGCAGGAACATCTTACCGTCGCCGAACAGGTCGCCGACCACGTTCATGCCGGCCATCAGCGGACCTTCGATCACCTCGATGGGGTGCTCGGCGTTCTGCCGGCAGGCTTCGGTGTCGTCAATGATGTAGCTGGTAATGCCTTTAACCAGCGCGTGCTCCAGGCGTTTTTCCACCGGCCATTCGCGCCACGCGAGGTCTTCTTCTTTGGCCTGGCCGCCTTTGCCCTTGAACTTTTCGGCCGCCTCCAGCAGGCGGTCGGTGGAATCGTCGCGGCGGTTGAGTACCACGTCTTCCACCAGTTCTTTCAGGTCTGGCTCGATTTCATCGTAAATCACCAGCTGGCCGGGGTTCACGATGCCCATGTTCATGCCGGCCTTGATGGCGTGGTACAGGAACACCGAGTGGATGGCTTCGCGCACCGCGTCGTTGCCCCGGAAGGAGAAGGACACGTTGCTCACGCCGCCGGAAATGGACGCGTGAGGGCAGTGCTCACGAATCCAGCGCGTGGCGTTGATGAAGTCCACCGCGTAGTTGTTGTGCTCCTCGATGCCGGTGGCAATGGCAAAGATGTTCGGGTCGAAAATGATGTCGGCCGGGTTGAAGCCGATGCCCACCAGCACATCGTAGGAGCGCTTACAGATTTCGGTCTTGCGCTCGAAGGTGTCGGCCTGGCCGTCTTCGTCAAAGGCCATGACTACCACGGCGGCACCGTAGCGCATGCAGTCTTTCGC
Source organism: Marinobacter persicus (assembly GCF_002934325.1). GTDB lineage: Bacteria > Pseudomonadota > Gammaproteobacteria > Pseudomonadales > Oleiphilaceae > Marinobacter > Marinobacter persicus_A. The sequence goes on along the minus strand of NZ_PTIV01000019.1, from coordinate 7,169 downwards.
CCGCTTGATGAACTCTTCCTCGCCTTCTTTCAGGCTGATGGAGTTCACCACCGCCTTGCCCTGGATGCAGCGCAGGCCTGCTTCGATCACGTCCCACTTGGACGAGTCGATCATGATCGGCACGCGGGAGATGTCCGGCTCCGAGGCCACCAGGTTCAGGAAGGTGACCATCACGTCTTTCGACTCCAACATGCCTTCGTCCATGTTGATGTCGATGATCTGGGCGCCGTTCTCCACCTGGTCCCGGGCCACACTCAGGGCCTCTTCGTACTGCTCCTCCTTGATCAGGCGCAGGAAGCGCTTGGAACCGGTTACGTTGGTACGCTCGCCCACGTTGATGAACAAGGTGTTCTCGTCCCCGGTGAAGGGTTCCAGGCCAGACAGGCGCAGAGCCTTCGGGCGCTCGGGAATCTGGCGCGGCGGGTACTTGGCAACCGCTTTGGCCACCGCCTCAATGTGATCGGGGCGGGAGCCACAGCAGCCACCGATAATGTTCAAAAAACCATCGCGGGCGAAGCCCTCGATGATCTCGGCCATTTCTTCCGGGGTTTGGTCGTATTCGCCAAACTCGTTGGGCAGACCGGCGTTCGGGTGGGCGGAGACGTAGGTTTCCGCCTTGTTGGACAGTTCTTCCACGTAGGGGCGCAGTGCGTCCGCACCCAGGGCACAGTTCAGGCCAATGGAAATGGGCTTGGCGTGGGCCACGGAATTGTAGAAAGCTTCGGTGGTCTGGCCCGACAGGGTGCGGCCGGAGGCATCGGTAATGGTGCCGGAGATCATGATCGGCAGTTCAATGCCGCTGTCTTCGAAGAACTGCTGGGTGGCGTAGATGGCCGCCTTGGCGTTCAGGGTGTCGAAAATGGTTTCCAGCAGGATCAGATCCACGCCGCCTTCAACCAGGCCGGACACCGCTTCGTAGTAGTTATCCACCAGGGTCTGGAAATCCACGTTGCGGTAACCGGGGTTGTTTACATCCGGTGAAATGGATGCGGTGCGGGAAGTCGGGCCCACGGCACCGGCCACGAAGCGGGGCTTGTCCGGGTTCTTTGCGGTAAACTCGTCGGCGATTTCGCGAGCGAGTTTGGCCGAGGCCACGTTCAGCTCCCGGGCAATCTCTTCCAGGCCGTAATCCGCCTGGGACAGCTGCGTGGAGTTGAAGGTGTTGGTTTCGATGATGTCCGCGCCCGCATCCAGATAGTCGGCGTGGATGTTCTTCAGCAGGGCCGGCTGGGTGAGGTTCAGCAGGTCGTTATTGCCCTGGACTTCCCGGTCGTAGTCCTGGAACCGATCGCCCCGGAACGCGCTTTCCTCCAGTTTCAGGTTCTGGATCATCGTGCCCATGCCCCCATCAAGAATGACAATGCGTTCCTTGAGAGCTTGCTTGAGCTGTTCCAGACGGGTGTTGCGATCGGTCATAGAATTCTTCCGGATATCGTGTGTAACGGCTTTTTAACGTTAATGGCGCGGAATCATAGCAAAAAAGCGGGAAATACGTGCAATTGATTATCCCATTAAAGCCCGACTATTTTACTTGGTCTTTTAAGTTACTGCGAACTCTCTTAAAATGAGGGTAAATTCGATAACAGGTAGGAAGCATGGCTTTGGTAACCGTTACAGATTCAGCAAGAGACTACCTTGCTCAACTTATTGAAAAGCAGGATGTTGAAGGCATGGGCGTGCGTGTTTTCGTCACCCAGCCCGGCACCCGCAATGCGGAAACCTGTCTGGCGTACTGCCCGCCGAACGAGATCGTCCCGACCGACGAGCAGGTGGATCTGGAGAAGTTCACGCTTTACCTGGACCACAACTCGGTACCCTTCCTGGAAGACGCGTACGTGGATTATTCCAAGGACCAGATGGGCGGCCAGCTGACCATCAAGGCCCCCAACGCCAAGGTACCGCAGGTCGCCGACGACGCGCCCCTGCCGGACCGAGTGAACTACGTGCTGGCCACCGAGATCAACCCGAACCTGGCCGCCCACGGTGGCGATGTTCAGCTGGTGGACATCGTGGATGAGTCCGTGGCTGTGCTGCGCTTCGGCGGTGGCTGCCAGGGTTGCTCCGCTGTGAGCCTGACCCTGAAGCAGGGCGTTGAGAAAACACTGAAGGAAGTGGTGCCGGAAATCACCGAAGTGCGGGACGTGACCGACCACTCCTACACCGAGAACGCCTACTACCAGTAAGATTGTTCAGCACTGGTACGCAAAAGCCCGCAGAGAGTTTGTCGCTCCTGCGGGCTTTTTTGTGGTTCGGTAGGGCTGGCCGGTTTACAAACAGTTGGTGGGCCGTGGCATCCCGGCAATGCGGCAGGCGGTTTTCGCCGGCGTGCCCGGGAACAGCTGCATCAGGTAGATGCTGTTGCCTTTCTCCTCTCCGAAATGCTCCTTGACCGCCTTCACGAACAGTCGGTTTGATGGCGGCGACATCTCGTGTTCCCTGTAAAAATCCCGCAGGAAGTCGATGATTTCCCAGTGATTATCGGTCAGTTCGATGTCGGATTCACCGGCAATCACCCGGGCCACCTCCGGCGTCCAGGCGCTGGCGTCTTCCAGAAAACCTTCGTTGTTGCGTTGTGGCATAGCTGAATCGGTCATGGGTCACCAACTGATAATGCGTGGGTGTTGTTCGGTCAAACGGACCAGCTCGGCGTAGTCGATGGACTGGGCAGCAAAGGCTTCTTCCAGACCGCGGGCCGAGAGATCAGCTGAGACAGCCAGAGTACCTTCGGGGAGCTCGTTCCGCCGGGCCGGCAGCGCCAGTACGGCGTTTTCCGAAAGCACCAGCACATCGCCCGGCGATAGTGCGCCCAGGCAGGCTGCAAACCGGGAGTGCTCCGGGGCCTTGTTCAAAATGTGCAGAGTTGGAGTCTGTACGGGTGTGCTGGTCATATTCATTCCTCAGCCTGCGAAAGCCACCTGTTCGTACCCGGCCATGGCCGCTTTTGTGTCGTCGACGGTTACCACGCCGGCGAGCGTATTGGCGTCTGTCAGCCCATAGCGCTGGCAGTCGCTGGCGCTGGCCATGATGGTCTCCACGCCAAAGATGGGCGCGGCCGACAGGTTCTTCTCCAGGGACTTCTGGCCAATGCCTTCGGGTGCCTGTTGTTGGCGTAGCCAGTTTACGCCGGCGCCGATAAAGAGCAGGGCAGCGGGCTGGTCAAACGCGGCCAGGGACAGCGTCATGTCCAGCGCTTCACGGCCGGCCCAGGAGCCGTAGGGGGCCTGATCCACCACAATCAGAGTGCTCATACTCAAATGCTCCCGTGAAAGTAGAGGACGCGGTCAGACTTCATGGTGCCTTCGACCCATTCACCCAGTCCGGCAATTTCAAACGGCGCACGCAGGTTGCTGGCCGGCAGCTCGTAACGGGCCTGCTCCGCGTCATTCACCAAACCACGGCGCAGTGCCGAGGCCACGCAGGCAACGGCCGGAATGGAATGTTCGGCCAGAAATTCCGACCATTCCCGGGGCCAGTTGCGCTCATCCGAGGGTGGGGTGCTCAACGCGGACGCCAGGTGAATGCCTTCACCGTAAAGAAAGACCCGGTCGATCCGGTGATTGGCCTGTATCAGTTCACGGGCAACGGCCAGCGCGCTCTGGGGCGCCTGGGAGGCCCAGGGGGCTCCGGTAATCACCAGTGTGTAGGAAAGGGTGGTCGACATGAGTTCGGTTCGTGTCCGGTGGGGTGTCGGTTATGGAGTCTACCTAAAGCAGAAACCCCGGCAAAGGCCGGGGTTTCGTGGGTCAGGGTTGTAAGGCCCTGATTAATCCTCGCCGCTGAATGCAGCCAGCAGGTGCAGCAGGCTCACGAACAGGTTGTAGATGGACACATACAGGCCCACCGTGGCAATGATGTAGTTACGCTCGCCGCCCTTGATGATCTGGCTGGTTTCAAACAGGATCATGATTGAGGCGAAGATGGTGAAGCCGGCAGACACCGCCAGGTGCAGTGCGGAGCTTTCCATAATGAACGCCAGCACCATGGCACCAATCAGTACGAATGCGCCAGCGGTCAGGAAGCTGGACATAAAGCTGAAGTCTTTCTTGGTGATGATGGCAGTGGCAGACAGACCCACAAAGGCCACGGCGGTCAGTGTGAGCGCCTGGGCGACAATCTGGGACGCGCCAGCAGCCACGAAGGCACCGATGATTGGGCCCAGGGTGTAACCCATGAAGCCGGTGAGGGCGAAGGTGGTTACGATGCCCCATACGCTGTTCTTCAGCTTATAGGTGGCAAACAGCAGGCCAAGGTAGCCCACGATGGTAATAATGAAACCGGGATGGCTTCCGTTCATGTTCAGGAACGCCGTCAAAGCAGAGAATGCGAGCGTCATGCCCAGCAGCAGGTAAGTGCTGCGCAGGACCTTCATCGCGTCATCGCTGATGCCGGCGCGCGCCGTTTCACCGGCTGACGAATACGTCGCCTGGTTGTTCTGAACGCCGAAACGTTTGTCTTCCATTATTCTCTCCGCTTAATGAAACTGAGTGCTGTTACTAATCATAATGTCGAACGCGTGACTTTCAATCATTTACGACAGAAAATCCAGCAATGGATTCCATTACAACGGTTTAATTTTTCGCGCCGGACACCACCGGGCGCTGGAATTTCGCCAGTTTTTCCGCCGAGGCGTTGACAGCGAGAGCAGATCCGGTATCATTCTCCCCGCTGTCGCAATGACGGCCGGAGACAAGCAGTTGTTTCCAATGAAAAAAGTAAGACGGTGGGCTGGCAGAGTGGCTGAATGCAGCGGTCTTGAAAACCGCCGACGGTTAGTAGCCGTCCCGGGGTTCGAATCCCTGGCCCACCGCCATTTTTCTTTCTTCTTCTATTCCCCCTGAATTTCTCTCGTTACACGCCGGCGCACTCAAGCTGGTTTGCTTCGCGTTGCCAGTTTGGTTTCTGCCTGTTGATCCCTTTATCTTACTACCGCTTTCCTTGACTAGACCTCCCTTCGGCTTCCGCATACTGCCCCAAAACCTTTTTGGCACAGATCAAATCCGGACGGAGTTATACGAACGGATACGCAAAACGCCAACGAAAAACCGATAACCTTCTGATAAGGTTGGAAACAGGAAAGGAGTCGGGCGGAGTTATACGCCCAAGAACGTGAGCAGGGGTGGCTCAAAAACAGGGCGCATAACTCCTGCGGTAGCCGTGGTGGATTGGTGTTATGTGCCTGTTTCCGTTCAGGGATGCCCTTCTGATTCTCCTCGGAAAATTCTGGAATTATGCGAACTTGGGATATACGAACGGGTTCGTATAATTAGCTGTTATGTGGTAATGCAATGAGCAGACTTCTAGCTTGGGAAACACCTTTCATGTCGCATCTCTTCCCGAGCGTCTGGGTATCAATGGAGGCGCACCTTGGGAAAATGTCTGTTTTTGTAGAGGATGAAAAACGTTGGCGCGTCTGGTTTGAGAGCGTAGTGGCACTCAAGATTTGTGATGAGAGTTTTGATCGGAACGCGCGGTTTCACGTTGAGCGTGATCGGCAACGGTTGTGCTCATACATTTGGGAAGACTCTTCATGGCGCCAAGAGTTCCAGACAGAACTAGCAGAGATGCTGGAGGAAAAAAGCCTTTGTCATTACGTGCTTCTTGGCGGAGATCACAATGTTGAGGTACTGGCTCTTGGTGCGGTGCAAATTGAGCCAGCCACATAACCAAGCCAGGCACGGCGACGCCTACTACATTGCGGCTCCGCCTCCATTTCGTAGCCGCGCATGCTGGCGGCGTTAGCCAAGAAGAGATATATGCCTCATACAAAAAAGAAAACCGAAGCTCGCAAGACAGGGCCAGAAAGATGGGATTGGGAACAAATCGAGAAGAAAGCTGCCGCTATCCAACACATCGTTCTGGTAGTGGCGGCAATCTGTGGCGGACTCTGGGCAGTAAATCAGTTCGTAGCTGATGGAAAAAATGTTTCAGGCCCAGGTATTGTGGTTTCGGCAAAACAGCAGCCGACGAGTGCTTTACCGTATCTCATCAATGTGAATGTTCAAATCACAGGGGCTAACCGCCGTGGTTACTACTATGATTTCAGTAAAGCATTTCTCTCCATCATAAAGATCTCCTACGAGACAAATGGAACAGAGCCTGAGCTTGCTGCAGTCGCCAGATTGACACCTGAGACCTTACTGATCACAGAGGATGGTCGGATTGGTGGCACTGTAACTAATAAGGGGCATATTGCTTCGTATCGAAAAGGCGGTTTTAAATTTCTCGTTCCGGTTAGAGAGCCGGGAACATACTTGGCTACCTTTGCAATGCCGTCCTCCGGTGTTTTGAATGCCAGCAGTGGAAATGCCCCTGAGATAGATACTTCAGATCCAAGTGTACTTGGAGGTTTCGCCGGTGAATTGGAAAGTGTTTACATAAGTGTCACGGCTCCGGAATCGCCGGGCATAGCGGCTAACAAGTGAATTAAGCCGACCAATTTTCCGCTGCCGCTCCAAATTGGCGGCTTATTCATGGCGTTATGCTCAAAAGGAAATCACATGCCTTATCGAATGAATCCCCAACAATATGAGTCTGTATTAGCGCTTAGCAGTGCTGATCGAAGCACTCATTTTGTCGGTAAGGTTGCTGATTGGCAGCAGCTATGGGGTGTGAAAAACGAAGATGGTTGGCTGGTTCCAATTACCCCTGATGAATTGGAATATTTCCCTGTTTGGCCGCATCCGGAATATGCTCAGAAAATCGTAGATGAGCATTTTCCTGGTCATCATGCGGTTGAAATCACGCTAGATGAATTCCTGTCTCATTGGCTTCCAACTTTCGAGAGCGACGGCGTAAAGGTGGCAGTGTTTCCAAACAAAGAGTGGGTTTTTTGGGTAATGGAGCCCAAGGATTTGGAGCAATGCCTTAGGGATGAGCCCACTTTGTATGAGTAAAGCATAACCAGTCATTCAAGTACGTTCCGGCCCTGACGGGCCTCCACCGGACCGCCTTGCCTACGCGGTGCTCCGGCAAGTCGGCCGCTTAATATTGGCGTTATGCACAGGGAGAGATAGGTGCCATTGTTTGAAACAGAGAGGTTGATTGCAAGGAAGCTGTCCCATCAAGACGTTCCGGTGCTCACCGCAATGCTCAGTGATCCAGAAGTCATGAAGTTCTCCGTCCGTGGAGTTTGTGACGAAGAAGCTACCCGAAAATTCGTTGATTGGTGC
>NZ_PTIV01000018.1 GCF_002934325.1 Marinobacter persicus | reverse complement strand
ACTTATTAAGCAATCAGGGCCGCAACTGGGCGGCCATGGCGGCCACCCGCCCAGTCTGCGAGACTTGCTGGGTGGCTATGAGAAATCCGGGCTAGAGAGAAGCCAAATTCTCTGCGGTAATCTCCACAATCCGCTGGCGCGCCTCCCGGCTGGCCCAGGCGGAATGGGGTGTCACGATCAGGTTGGGAATATCACCCGCCAACAGCGGGTTGCCGTTGCGCGGTGGCTCTTCGGTCAGCACATCAAAACCGGCGCCGGCAATCTCGCCGTTGCGCAAGGCCTCGGCCAGCGCCGCCTCATCCACCAGGCCTCCGCGACTGGTATTGATCAGCAGCGCTCTCGGCTTCATTCTTTCCAATTCTTTCTTGCCAATCAGGTTGCGGGTGGACTCCGTCAGCAGACAGTGAAGGGAAATCACATCGGCGGTTTCCAGCAGATAGTCCAGGGGAATGCGTTCATAACCATCCACAGTACCCGGCTCCTGCCCGGGCCGGCAGCCCAAGACCACGGTCATACCGAAAGCCTTTGCCCGCTCGGCCAGGCCCTGCCCCAGATCCCCGTAGCCAATAATGCCCAGCGTTTTGCCTTCCAGCTCCATGATGGGGTGGTTCATCAGGCAGAACATGTCGCTCTCGCCCCAACGGCCGGCCCGTACATCCCGGTCGTAGTCGAGCAGGCGCGTTGCCAGGGCCAGGATCAACGCCATGGTGTGCTGGGAGACGGTGGAACGGCCGTAGTTGGTTACGTTCATCACCTCGACACCGTGGTCGTTGGCCGCCTGCAAATCGATGTTGTTCAGCCCGGTGGCCACCACCGCGATGGTTTTCAGCTCGGGGCAGGCTTCAAAATGCTCGCGGCCAATCACCACCTTGTTCACCAGCAGGGTGTCAAACCCCCGCAGTCGCTCCACAACCTCTTCCGGCCGGGTGCGCGGGTAGCAGGTCAGCCCACCGGTAACCTCTTCAATTGGCTCCAGGTCAACGTCGTGACCGAGCGTGGCGGCATCCAGAAACACGGCTTTCATGGCTCTCTCCATCATTAGGGGGCTTCTCAACAAAACCTCAGATTAAGTTAGACTGAGGAAAACGTCCAAATCCGGAGAGAGCATCATGGAACACGAATTCTGGCACACACGCTGGGCGAAAAACGAAATCGGTTTTCATGAAGGAACCGTGAACCAGTACCTGCACGACCACTGGCCGGAGCTGGCGGGGAACCGCACCGACACAGTCTTTGTCCCCCTGTGTGGCAAGGCCCATGATATGTGGTGGCTACACGACCGGGGCCATCCGGTGATCGGCGTGGAGCTCAGCGAGCTTGCCTGCAAGGACTTCTTTGAGGAAGCCGGCGAAAAGGCCAGGGTGCATCCCGGCGAACCATTCACCGTGTTCAGCCAGGACGACCTGCAACTGTGGTGTGGCGACTTCTTCCAGCTGGTGCCCGACGATCTCAGGCATGTGCGCCTGGTATACGACCGGGCCGCGCTTATCGCCATGCCCCCCACTTCAAGGCCCCACTATGTGGAGCACCTAAGCGCCATACTCCCCGATCAGGCCAAAATCCTGCTGATCACCCTGGACTATGACGGCACCGAGATGCAGGGGCCTCCGTTCAATGTACCCGACAGCGAAGTACACCAGCTGTTTGGCGAGGATTATGAGGTTCGCCAAATCCTGAAAAATGATTTGCCCAAGGACAACCTGTTCGTCAAACGCCGGGGCCTGCAGAACGGCGTCAGCGAAAGCGTGTTCGTACTCACGCCGAAATGACCGGATTCGGTGACAAATTTAATAAAAGCGATTCATAGATTTTCCCCCAACCCGGTCACATCTGAACTAAGATGAAATCAGGCAGCGCTTCCACCGAAACAAAAATTAAGGAAGCCTGCCCGCATCCATTCCATATCAACCAGACACCCATCGCCGCACTCGGCGACCCAAAACAAACGGGGATATTGCGTGATTTAACAAGCAGATAACATTGCGATCGGGGGATCACCCATGACCATACTGCAACAATTCAAGGACCGCTACGAAGCCACTCAGGAGGAGGAATACTCCCTTGAGGAATATCTGGCGATCTGCAAGAACGATCCGGCCGCCTACGCCACAGCAGCCGAAAGAATGCTCATCGCCATTGGCGAACCGGAGCTGATGGACACCTCCCGTGACCCACGCCTGTCACGTATTTTCTCGAACAAGGTGATCAAGCGTTACCCGGAATTTTCCGAGTTCTACGGTATGGAAGAAGCCGTGGAGAACATCGTTTCGTTCTTCCGCCACGCCGCTCAGGGGCTGGAGGAAAAGAAACAGATTCTGTACCTGCTGGGCCCGGTAGGCGGCGGCAAATCCTCTCTGGCCGAGAAGCTCAAACAACTGATGCAGAAGGTCCCCTTCTACGCCATCAAGGGCTCACCGGTGAATGAGTCACCCTTGGGCCTGTTTGACCCGGCCGAAGACGCCAGCATTCTGGAAGAAGAATACGGCATTCCCCGGCGCTACCTGAATTCCATCATGTCGCCCTGGGCGGTCAAACGCCTGCACGAATACGGTGGCGACATCAGCCAGTTCCGGGTGGTGAAGAAATACCCGTCGGTGCTGGATCAGATTGGCGTCTCCAAAACCGAGCCCGGCGACGACAACAACCAGGACATCTCTGCTCTGGTGGGCAAGGTCAACATCCGCATGCTGGAGGACTACTCCCAGGACGACCCGGACGCCTACAGCTTCAGCGGCGGTCTGTGCAAGGCCAACCAGGGGTTGATGGAGTTTGTGGAAATGTTCAAGGCGCCCATCAAGGTGCTGCACCCATTGCTGACCGCCACTCAGGAAGGCAACTACAACACCACCGAGGGCATGGGCTCTGTGCCCTTTGACGGCATTGTGCTGGCCCACTCCAACGAATCCGAGTGGCAGACCTTCCGTAACAACAAACACAATGAGGCATTTCTTGACCGGGTGTATATCGTTAAGGTGCCTTACTGTGTGCGGGTTACCGAAGAAATCGACATCTACCGCAAGCTGCTGAAAAGCAGCTCTCTGGCCGGAGCTCCCTGCGCCCCGGACACCCTCGACATGCTGGCCCAGTTCTCGGTGCTCTCGCGCATCAAGGAGCCGGAAAACTCCAGCATTTACTCGAAAATGAAGGTGTATGACGGCCAGAACATCAAGGACACCGACCCAAAAGCCAAATCCATTCAGGAATACCGGGACGCCGCTGGTGTGATGGAAGGCATGGACGGCCTGTCCACCCGGTTTGCGTTCAAAATCCTCTCCCGGGTGTTCAACTTCGACACCACGGAAATTGCCGCCAACCCGGTACACCTGCTTTATGTACTGGAAAAGCAGATTGAACAGGAGCAGTTCCCGGCGGAAGTTCAGGATCGCTACCTGCGCTTTATCAAGGAATACCTGGCGCCCCACTACGTGCGCTTCATCGGCAAGGAAATCCAGACCGCCTACCTGGAAAGCTACAGCGAGTACGGCCAGAACCTGTTCGACCGCTACGTGACCTACGCCGATTTCTGGATTCAGGACCAGGAATACCGGGATCCGGACACCGGCGAAATCCTGGACCGGGCCTCCATCAACGAGGAGCTGGAGAAGATCGAGAAGCCCGCCGGCATCTCCAACCCGAAAGACTTCCGCAACGAGGTGGTCAACTTCGTGCTGCGGGCCCGGGCCAACAACGGCGGCAAGAATCCGTCCTGGCTCAGCTATGAAAAACTGCGGGCGGTAATCGAGAAGAAGATGTTCTCCAACACCGAGGACCTGCTGCCGGTCATTTCCTTCAACCCGAAAGCCAGCCAGGAAGACCAGAAGAAACACAAGCAGTTCGTCGAGCGCATGGTCGACAGAGGCTATACCGAGAAGCAGGTCCGGCTGCTGGCCGAGTGGTACCTGCGTGTTCGCAAGTCTCACTAGGTCAGTAACCGGTTACTGACGGGAGTAGCACCATGGGTATGACACACATCGTCGATCGGCGATTGAACGGCAAGAACAAGAGCGCGGTGAACCGGGAACGGTTCCTGCGCCGCTACCGCCACCACATCAAGAAAGCGGTGAGCGAGGCGGTGCACAGGCGCTCCATTACCGATGTCGAGCGGGGGGAAAGCATCAGCATCCCCAGCCGCGACATCGACGAGCCGGTCTTCCATCACGGCCAGGGCGGGCGAAGAGAGATGGTTCACCCGGGCAACCACGAGTGGGTGGCCGGCGACACCATCGAAAAGCCCGAAGGCGGCGGTGGCCGGGGTTCCGGTCAGGGCCAGGCCAGTCCCGACGGTGAAGGCATGGACGAGTTCGCCTTCCAGATCACCCAGGAGGAGTTCCTGGACTTCCTGTTCGATGACCTGGAGCTGCCCAACCTGGCCCGCAAGAAACTCAAGGACACCGAAGCCTTCAACTACGTGCGCGCGGGCTTCACCAACCAGGGCATTCCGGCCAAGCTGGATGTCGTACGCTCCCTGCGCGGGGCCCACGCCCGTAGGCTGGGCCTGGGTGGCGCCCGCAAGCGCAAGATCCGGGAACTGGAGCGGCAACTGGCGGACCTGAGATCGGCCGCCGACGACGCTGACCCGGTGTTCAGCAAGGCGGACCAGATCCAGGCGCTGGAGGAAGAGATTGCCCGATTGAAGGCCAACGTCAAACGCATTCCCTTCATTGATGACATCGACCTGCGCTACCGCCAGCACGTCAAGGAGCCACGGCCGGCCACCAGTGCGGTCATGTTCTGCCTGATGGACGTCTCCGGCTCCATGACCCAGGTCCACAAGGACATCGCCAAACGCTTCTTCATCCTGCTGTACCTGTTCCTGAAGAAGAACTACAAGAAGATCGAAGTGGTGTTCATCCGCCACCACACCAGCGCCAAGGAAGTGGACGAGGAGGAATTTTTCTACAGCCGGGAAACCGGGGGCACCATTGTTTCCAGCGCCTTGCGCCTGATGCACCAGATCATCGAGGCCCGCTATTCGCCGGCGGAGTGGAACATCTACGCCGCCCAGGCCTCCGATGGCGATAACTGGAACGACGACTCCCCCATCTGCAGCCAACTGCTGGCCAACCAGCTGTTGCCGCTGGTGCAGTATTACGCCTACGTGGAGATCACCCCGAACGACCACCAGATGCTCTGGTACCAGTACGAGGAAGTCCAGGAGCATTTTCCCGAGGCTTTTGCCATGCAGCAGATCGCCGACCCCGGCGACATATACCCGGTATTCCGACAACTGTTCGAGAGGAAAGCCGCATGAGCCGTAACGCCGACCATCCGAACGCACCGGAGCGTGACCCCATCGAGCCGCTGGAATCCGGCCGCGCACGCAAACCGATTTCCACTACCTCGGAATGGACCTTCGAACTGATCCGGCAGTACGACGAGGAAATTGCAAAGTGCGCAGCCGAATTCGGCCTGGACACCTACCCCAACCAAGTGGAAGTGATCAGCGCCGAACAGATGATGGACGCCTACAGCTCGGTAGGCATGCCGGTGGGCTATCACCACTGGTCCTTCGGCAAGCAGTTTCTGCAGACTTCCAAGGGCTATGAGCGGGGCCAGATGGGGCTGGCCTATGAAATCGTGATTAACTCCAACCCCTGCATTGCCTACCTGATGGAGGAAAACACCCTGCCCATGCAGGCATTGGTGATTGCCCACGCCAGTTACGGCCACAACTCCTTCTTCAAGGGGAACTACCTGTTCCGCACCTGGACCGACGCCAGCGCCATCATTGACTACCTGGTATTTGCCCGCAATTACGTGGCCGAGTGCGAGGAACGATACGGCGTAACAGAGGTGGAAGAAATTCTGGATTCCTGCCATGCCCTGATGAACTATGGCGTCGACCGTTACAAACGCCCGGCTCCGATTTCCGCAACCGAAGAAGCCCGACGGCAGAAAGAGCGGGAAGAATACCAGCAGCGACGCATCAACGACCTCTGGCGCACCATCCCTACCCCGGAGGGAGATGAGGATCCGGTGAAACGTACACACCGCTACCCGAGCGAGCCCCAGGAAAACCTGCTGTATTTCATCGAAAAGAACGCGCCACTACTGGAAACCTGGCAGCGGGAACTGGTGCGGATTGTGCGCAAACTGGGCCAGTACTTTTATCCTCAGCGCCAGACCCAGGTAATGAACGAAGGCTGGGCCACTTTCTGGCACTACACGCTGTTGCACCGCATGTATGAAAAAGGCCTGGTCACCGACGGCTTCATGCTCGAATTCCTGCAAAGCCACACTGCCGTGGTGTATCAGCCCCCCTTCGACAGTCCCTGGTATTCGGGCATCAACCCTTACACCCTGGGCTTTTCCATCTTCACGGATTTACGCCGTATCTGCGAAACCCCCACGGAGGAAGACCGGGAGTGGTTCCCGGATATTGCCGGCCAGAACTGGCTGGAAACCGTTCACTTCGCCATGCGCAATTTCAAGGATGAGAGCTTCATCCAGCAGTTCCTGTCTCCCAAGGTGATGCGGGATCTGAAACTGTTTGCGATCGAAAACGATGAACTCGATGACCATTACACCGTCACCGCCATTCACGACGATCCCGGTTACCGTACCCTGCGGGAAAAGCTGGCGCGCCAGTACAATCTCAGTTACCGGGAACCGAACATTCAGGTATGGAATGTGGATGTACGTGGCGACCGCTCACTGACACTGCGGCATATCACCGTGGACAGGGTTCCGCTGGGCCCGGAAACAGAAGAAGTGCTGCGTCATGCGCACCGGCTGTGGGGCTTTGATGTACATCTGGAAAGCCTGGATGAAGGCGCAGTGATGGAAACTTACCACTGCCCCTGAACGCGCAGGCTTCAGGCGATCTGTAACAGACGCAAGAGCTGTGACTGATGCCGGCTTTGCACAATATCGGCCAGGGTATATTGATCCAGCACTTCCAGAAACGCTTTCAGGGCCTCATTGAACATGGATTTGAGGCCGCACACTGGCGTGATTTTGCAGGTATTGCGGGAGGAAAAACATTCAACAATATTCAGATCCTGCTCGGTTTCCCGTACCAGAATGCCGATGTTAATCTCCTCCGGTGCCCTATGCAGGCGCATACCCCCGTTCTTGCCACGAATGGTTTCGATGTAGCCTTTTTTGTTGAGCTGATGCACTACTTTCATCAGATGGTTCTTGGAAATTTCATAGCTGTCAGCAATTTCCTGAATGGTCGCCAGCCGGTCACCCTCTGCCGCCAGATAGATCAGAACCCTGAGTGAATAGTCGGTGTAACGGGTGATGTGCATGTGTTGCTCCAAATAATAGAAATCTTCAACAGCTCGGGCGAGTCATCAAATAAACGGCTACGGCCAGCAGGAACAGTCCTGAGATAGTCAGCACCAGAGCCGGACTCCCCAGAAGCAACAACATGCTCCAGCTTGCCATCATCATGGCCAACGCAAGAAACCTGGCTTTGAGTGGAACCGCTCGTCGCTGACGCCATAGCTCAATCGCCGGGCCGAAGGTCTGGTGTTGCTCCAGCCAGGCAGCAAAAGCCGGCGACCCCCTGCTGGCAAAATATGCAGCCAGAATAACAAACGGCGTTGTTGGCAAAAGTGGCAATACGACGCCCAACGCCGCAAGCCCTGCGGAGGTATACGCCAGAAAACGAAATCCGGTTTTGCCAACATGCTCACTGGTCACGGCAATCACGCTCACCCCTTATCGCCAATCATTCTACCGATATTCAATGGACAGGTCTGCCCAAACGGCTAAGAAATGCCAGCCTGGCAACATAGGCGACCTTTATGCCCACCGCAAAAAGCAAAGTGCCAACATGCGCAAGAATCTGAACGGCCATGGGAAAGTAGTGTGCCATGGGATAGGCCACCAATACTGTCAGCACCAATCCCGATAGTGACCAGACCATCGCCCAGTTCGCTCTGAATAACAGGGTTTCCATAAAAAAGCCTCCTGAATACATCTTTAACATGTATTTTATAGGCTTCTTTAAAAGCGATTGCAACCCTCCCTGCACAAGGCTCCTGATTTTTTTTACTGACCGATTTCGATCAACCGCCGGGGGTCTGAGATGAATAGCCGGCTGCGGTTTACCCGAACCAATCCGCTGGCTTTCAGGTCGGCCAGAATGCGGGAAAAGGTTTCCGGCTGCATGGCCAGCCTGGAGGCCACGAGGCACTTGGGCAGGGGCAGTTCGACTTCCCCGCCCTGGTCGCACTGGCCTTCTCCGTCTGGCAGCAGGTCGATCAGGTAACGGATGACCCGGTCACGGGCGTTCTGGACAGTCATGATTTCCAGTTCATGGAACCGGGTAACAGCGCGCTGGGCATAATGATTCAGCGCCGCCTGGGCATATTCCGGGTAGCGCCCCAGCAACTCGCGGTAGGCCCGGATCGGAATCATCAGTACTTCACTGGATTTCAACGCCTCGGCATAGCAGGCATAGCGTGCCGGCTCAGCGTAGATCATCACTTCCGCAAAACAGTCCCCCGGGGCAATGCTGTCCAGAGTCCGGTCAACCCCCGAAGAATCCAGCCGGTACAGGCGCAATCGGCCGGAGATAACGAAGAAAAAGTGATGGGCAGGCATGTCCTGCCGGTACAGCAGTTGATGGTGCCCAAGCCGGAGGAAACGGGACTGGTGAACCAGGTGATCCACATGCTCTGGCCGAATCGTCCGGAACATGGGGTGTGAACGCATGGCTCCAAGGCCGTCGTCATCACTCAGCGTTTTGTTGACGGCAACGAGTACCGGTTTGGTGTATTTGCTCGCGACAGCTTGGGTCATCGCCATGAGTAGGTCTCCCTGCATAAACATGCATTATTAATATTTGTCATCTATGTTAGAAGCGAGATCCGGAAAAATCGCTCCCCCGTTGGGGGTAGAATGTCGGTTCCTGAAAATTAATTGACTCAACTCAAACTCTGCGGAGGCACAAGCACCTTGCTTTCTGGCCGCTTCGTCCACCAGGCAAACATCAGAAGACTGGCGCCGAACACCCCGAACAGGACCATGAACACCGCGGTGCGCACACCCAGCCACTGATTGATCGCACCAAATAACAGCGACAGCAAAAAGGCCACTGAACAGGCAGTCACCAACAAAAAGCCGGCAAACAAAGCCGCCTCTGACCGGTTCATCAGAATGACCACTCGTTGCGCACTACCCATGGCACAACCCATGGCAACACCCAGCATCACCACAAGGCCGCCTTCAACCATCAATGGCAGGGCAAACTTGATCACAATGACGGCGTCTATTCCCCGGATGAAGAGGGTCATGGGCGGGTAAGAAAGAACAAAAAGCGCACACAGGCATACAGCCAGGGCACGGGTGGTGACGCGGATGCTGCCGAAGTGGTCAGAAAGCCAGCCGCCGGTAATCTGCGCCAGTGCGCCGGGAATCACGAACCATTGCGCCATACCGGCACCGGCATCCAGTTGCAGACTGAACTGGGCGGACAAGAAATCCGGCAACCACAACGCCAGCGCGAAAAAGCTGCCAGCCACCATGCCGAAGTGAATGCTCATTGGCAGTGTTTGCCGGCGTTGCAACAGATAACAGAAGCTCGCCAGGGAGGTCCGACGCTGGTCGGCCAGCCCTGGAATATCCGGGGCGGTCAGCATTAATAGCAGGGCAATCAGCAACGAAAGAACGATCAGGTAGGCGACAGGCGCCCCCTGCCAGGAAAACGCCTCATGAAAGAGCGGAACCAGATGGTAGCTGAGGCCGGCACCGGTCACGCCGGCACCGAATATACCCAGAACCAGCCCCAGGCGCCTGACCGGGCAGTGGCTGATCACAAATTGCAGCCCGGCACTGTAGAAGCCACCGGCAAATCCCAGACCACTGGCAACCGCGAGGTAGCCATAATAGCTTTCCACTCCCGGCAACAGGGCCATGCACAGTGCCAGCCCGGCGAGACACCAGAGCATGATAAACCGGGCGCCATGGCGTTGTGCCGCCAGCCCGGCCGGAATGGCCAGCGCGGCACCAGAAGCCATTGGCATAGCCAGCAACGCACCAAACTGAAAACTGTTCAGGGCCAGATCTTCCCGAATATGCACGCCCACGACAGCAAACAGTGTCCAGCAAGCCGAAGCTACGACAAAACCCGTCACCGCCAACGGTAAAATAACCGCCAGCGAGGCCAGCCTGTCGTCGTCTGCGAGCGGTGCCTGCACGTTGCTTACCCTTTGAAACCAACTTTTTATTGTCAGGTTTTGTGGAGACAAGGGTCAAAAGCTATGATGGGTTATCAACTATCGGGGTAATTCGCTATCCTGAAAGAGGTACCCGGCAAGTTGATTCTTCGTCAGAATAAAAGATGCCGAACAGATCCGCACTCCTTCTCCAGACAAAAGGCGTTGCATGACATCAAAACACCCTTTGGTTAACCGGGTTGCCATTGTTATTGGAGCCATTGTGCTGACAGCCATTGTCAGTATGGCCAGCACCCTTGCGGTATCCAACAGCATCGAAGGGAATGCGACGGCCATCAATCAGGCCGGCGCACTGCGCATGGGCGCCTATGAGCTGGTCGCAGTCTCCGCCGCCGAGGCCTCACAGGCCAGACCACCTGTCCAAGAGCAACTGGCCAACTACCAGCGGCAGTTGCAAGGTTCAGCAATCATGCAAGCCATTCCCCGTACCGACGACCACCCACTGGTACGCCAGCATCAGAATGTCAGCAATATATGGCAGACCCAGTTGAAACCGGCTATTGAAAGGCATCGACCTGGAGTACCGGTGACCTCGGGCATGCTGGCAACGGTGGAAGACTACATCATTGAGGTGAACCAGCTGGTAAAAATGCTGGAAGAGCGAACCGAAGCCCGAATCGACCTGCTTCACATGATCCAGATCATCAGCATGGTGTTCTCGATACTGATCATCGTGGCACTGTTCGTTGACCTCAAAAACCGGGTTATCCGGCCACTGCGCAAGCTGATAGATATCGCCGTTGCCGTAGGCGACAAAGACTTCTCCCGCAAAGCCAGCCTCAGGGGCTCCGACGAGCTGGCCAGGCTCGGCTCGGCTTTTGATCAGATGACCGATGAACTGGCCATGACCTACCATGAGCTGGAAAGCAAGGCCCGGCAAAAAACCGAAGAACTGGAAACCAGTCACGCTGCCCTGCAGGCCATGCACTCAGCGAGCCGAGGCCTGTTTGCCAATCACGACCTGTGCAGTGGCGCTATCCCGATGCTGCAGGAACTGGAGCGACTGCTGGGCATCGGCCCCATCCGGCTATACCTGCACGACAAACACTCCGATGAGCCGGTAGAAGCGGTCACCACCGCCACCGACCAGCGCCCCTTCTATTGCCGGGATCATCACTGCAATGCCTGCCTGGTCACCCCAGAGGCGCTTGATGAGCTGCCCGTCGCCAGCAACGATGGCCGCCGCCTGCTCCTGCCCATTCGCATTCCCGGCCAACTGCTGGGCACTCTTGAGGTCTGGTATCCGGCCAGTAAAGCTTTGTCGGCGACCTCCCGCAGACTGCTGGAAACTCTGACAGACCAGCTTGCCACTGCCATTTATCTGGAGAACCAGATCACTGAAGAGCAGCAGATGACACTGGCCGAAGAGCGCACGGTTATTGCCCGCGAACTGCACGATTCGCTGGCGCAGTCCCTCTCCTACCTGAAGATGCAGGTCGCGCGCCTGCGGCGCCTGAACATAGAGGGCGAACAGAAAGCAGTACACGAAGACATCCTGAACGAACTCAGTACCGGCCTGAACAGTGCCTACCGCCAGTTGCGGGAGTTACTGGCCACCTTCCGCCTGAAACTCGATACGCCGGATCTGGCCACTGCCCTGACCAAAACCATTGACGAATTCTCCGTACGTCTGGGCAAGCCGGTGGAGTTCGAGTACAACCTGCCACCCCAGACACTGTCTCCCAACGAAGAAATTCACACACTTCAGATTGTCCGTGAAGGCCTGGCCAACGCTGTTAAGCATGCAGACGCCACCGACATCCGGGTAGAAATATTGTTCGAATCACCCCAGGTCTGCGCTCGTGTCCTGGACAATGGCAAAGGTCTGCCCGGTGAGTCCCAGCCGGTGAATCACTACGGCCTGATCATTATGGAAGACCGGGCCACAACCCTGGGCGGCCAGCTTCGTGTACACAACCGGGATGAAGGTGGCGTGGAAGTCGCATTAACCTTTATTCCAAAAAGCCGGAACATGATTTCCACCGAAACCTCGTCGGCGTAACCGACCAGTCACTTCAATGAGAGAGATGATGTCAGAAACACCTGCAAGCATTCTGCTGATAGACGACCACCCCCTGCTGCGCCAGGGCATCAAGCAGCTGATCGGCATGGAGGACGACATGATCGTCGCCGGTGAAGCCAGCAATGCCGCTGATGGTATCCGCCTGGCCTCTGAACTGGAGCCGGATCTGATCCTGATGGACCTGAACATGCCGGAAATGAACGGCATCGAAGCCCTGAAAAAGCTTCGGGAACAGAGTGTCAGCTCGCGGATCGTGATGTTTACCGTGTCTGACCTGGAAGACGACGTGGTGGCAGCCCTGCGTGCCGGAGCTGATGGCTACCTGCTCAAAGACATGGAACCGGAAGACATGATCCGGCAACTGCACCAGGCGGCAACCGGTAAGCTGGTCATCAGTGAGCGCCTGACCACCCTGCTGGCCGAAGCCTTGCGCTCCAACAAGCCTCATCAGGCCTCACGCCCGGATTTCGACAGCCTGACTCCCAGAGAAAAAGACATTCTGCGACTGATTGCCGAAGGCCTGTCCAACAAGATGATCGGCCGCAAGCTGGATATCAGCGACGGCACCGTCAAAGTGCATGTCAAACATCTGCTGAAAAAACTGAGCCTGCGATCGCGGGTTGAAGTAGCGGTATGGGCGGTCGAAGAAGGCTTTCACCGGGCCTGAAAGTGGCCAGGCGGCCTAGTGGGGAAACACTGAGTTATATCAACCCGATAGCTGCCGGTTTGCGATACTCTGGGCAAATTCCATACTGCCCGGAGATCGCCATGCAACTCTCTATGCCCCGGTTACCTGTTCTGCCACCCCGCCAGTCGGGAGACCTGTTCGATCAGTCGCTGGCCGTATTGCGGGAATTCCTGCCCTCCCCCGCGCCATTGCTGGGCACCATTGACCGGAGTATCCCACTGCCATTGAAACAACTGGCCGTGGAAGCCCCGCTGAACCGGGTATTCGCAGAAGCCATGGCCGAGGGCGAATTCGACGATTTCGAAGGCCGGCGCATACGCCTGGAAGTCACGGGTGGTCATCCCGGCCTGACACTGGGTTTTCAGAACAACAGATTGCGCGTGTTTGCAGGCCCCGGCGAAGCCACCATCCGGGGCTCACTGGCCGCCTTCAAAACCCTGGCGGAACGCAAACAGGACCCGGATCAGCTGTTTTTCCAGCGCCGCCTGGTCATTGAAGGCGACACCGAGCTGGGCCTGGCCCTGAAAAACCTGCTGGACAGCCTGGAGTGGCAAATCAACCTGCGCCAGCTTCTGCGCTCCGGGCGGTCTGGCGCTGTCAGCTAACCGGCTTTTCCTCTTTCAGCCCCAGCTTTTTGAGAATCACCATGGCCGGACACCACTTGGTGAACGCAGACTGAATCAGGTTCAGGGCAATAAAGCCGGTGAATAAAAGCCAGTAGGGGCTCACATAATGCGCCAGCAAAATTGAAATCAGAGTAAACACGCCTGCCATCAGGCGAAGACCTTCGTTGACCGTCATAACACACCTCCCTTGGGAAATATCTTTATATCATTATCTTATTTACCTGGGCATGCAATGATCTCAAGCAAGGCAAAACCGTTTCACGCATTCTGGTTGTTTTTCCCGGCAGCGGCACTGTGGGCGGCCCTGACAGTACCACTTTCCATTCATGCGGTATTGTCGGGTTCCGGGTGGCCTCCCGGGCTTCTGGGTGCCGGTCATGGTCATGAGCTGATATTCGGCTTCGCCCTGGCTCTTATCGCCGGGTACACCCTCGGGCCTCAGCCCTGGCGAATTCTTGCGCCTCTGTTTCTGCTTTGGCTGGTGGCGCGGCTTTGCTGGGTGCTGGCGCCAGACAATCCGGTCTCCCAGCTATTGAGCCCTGCCTTCGCCTTGTTGCTGGCACGTTATGTCGTGCCCAGATTCCAGGCCGCAAAGAAGTGGCGCAACAAGATCGCCGGTCCGCTGATCCTCACACTGTGCGTGTTGTCTGTCGCCTTCGGGTTGGTCGCTTATGCCCCGGGCAACCTCGCGGTTGCGTTACCGGATACACGCCGGATTATGGTGGCCGCCATTATCGGCCTCTTATTGCTCATGACGTTTATGGGTGGAAGAATCATTGCCCCGGCGGTGGCGGGGACACTGGAGAAGAATGGCGTTGCTCTGGCCGCAAGAGTGCAGCCACGCATTGAAGGCGCGCTTTTAGTGATCCTGCCAGTGGCGATGATATTGGCCTTGGTACCGTTTGCGAATCGCCTGACCGGCCTTCTTCTGGTCCTGTCGGCCATTCTGATTCTGGTCCGGATCGTGCGCTGGAAGCTTTGGCATTGCAGAAGTCGGGCGGATTTACTGATACTGGCAACCGGCTATCTCTGGCTAGCCATCGGGGCAGCCCTGACCGGCATTCACCTGTGGCAGGGAGCCGACCCACTACCCGCGCTGCACGTGATCACCATTGGCGCTCTTGGCACCCTGTCAATCAGCGTCATGCTGCGCCTGGCCTGGCAAAGGGCCGTAGGGAGTTTTCCTCCCACGTGGCAGGTACTCGGCGTTGCCGGCCTGATCCTGGTGGCAGTGTTAGCCCGGCTACAGGCAGGCGCTGCCCCTTTCACGCATCCAGAAGCACTCTGGCTCTCCGCCGCTTGCTGGTCTGCTGCTTACGGCCTGTGTGCGGTGCAGCTTGGCGTGCTATTTCGCCATAGCCAGAAGAGACGGAAATAGTTGGCGAGCTTCATTTTCTTCGTTTTTCACGCTCCCGCTTAACCTGGTTGGATTTGCATTCATTACTTATAAGGTCCAGCCATCTCACATGCTGATCCCAGATCGGGTCTTTGGTTTGTTCTGATTTCTTGCTACCCATCATTACCTCTTCATGCACTGAGTGAACAAACTTACTTAACATGTATAACGAATACATTATAATAAGACAAACTTCAAATTACCTTGAAGCGATTTGGACGGAGGAAAGCACCAACCTACTTGCCCCGAACTTTTTCGGAGGGTCTTATAACCGGGACACTAGCTACAAGCTTGTGGGATAGACTCCTGGTTCCGTATTTTCGATTTAATTGTACGAATCATCTGCTAACCTCCATCATGAATACACCTTTCCGGATGTATCAAATCAATGTGAGGGAGAACAACGTCATGAGTGGGTTTATCGTCAGGTTGTATCGCTACAACCCCGAACAAGATGAAATACCCTACAGCCAGGAGATCAAGGTTGGCGACGAGTTCAGAAATCGCATGGTGCTGGATGTACTCGAGCACTTGAAAACCCGGGATACCACGCTGGTTTTCCGTCGTTCCTGCCGCGAGGGCGTATGCGGCTCAGACGGACTCAATATCAATGGCCGCAATGGCCTGGGCTGCATTGCCAACGTGGAGGATGCCCTGGACAAGAAAGAGGTTCTTGAAATTCGGCCACTCCCGGGCATGCCAGTGATCCGTGATCTGGTGGTTGACCAGTCACTGTTCTTTAAACAGTACGAACGTGTTACCCCTTGGCTGGTCAATGATACTCCGGATCCGGCAATCGAGAGACTGCAGAGTCCTGAGGACCGCGCAAAGCTGGATGGATTATACGAGTGTATTCTCTGCGCCTGCTGCACTTCCGCCTGCCCCTCCTGGTGGTGGAACCCGGAAAAATACATCGGGCCAGCAGGACTGTTGCAGGCTTACCGGTTTTTGGTAGATTCGCGAGATACTGCTACTCGCGAGCGCCTGGCGAAACTGGAAGACCCGTTCAGCGTGTTCCGCTGCCGTGGGATAGGCAACTGCACAGCGTACTGCCCGAAGGGGCTGAACCCCATGAAAGCTATCGGTCATATCAAAATCATGCTGTTACGGGAAAGAGTCTGACTATCCATGGCGACTTACTGACCCGAATCATTTCACCAGGCACCAATTGACTTATCCTCAAGAAGATAATGTGGCTCCCTGATAATCTGGCAGAACCTGTTTTCTTGCCGAGGATTTGCCATGGCCAACAAACCCGAGCGTCCAATTGGAGCCATCGCCTGAGGCTAAGCCCGAGCGGGCAGTCTTCCCGACAACTGGTTTCAGTTACCTGCCAATGGTTATCGGAAAGCGATAAAGGTCAGCTCTTGTCTCGAAGTGGCGGCCTTGTTGGCCGCCATCACCAGCATCATTTCCAGTGGTTATTGGCAGCAGCCACTGTCTGAAAATGAACCGCAATCACCTCGGACGCATGGATAAGCGCCTCACCATCCTGTGAGTATTTTTCCCGCTCACGAAACAGCGTCTCTTTATCAGATTGCGTACTTTTTACTCCCATCCGGGCCAGCTTAATCGCCAGCTCAAAACCTTCTTGTGGCGTTTCAGTAATCAGACTCGGCAGCCACACATTCGCCTTCCCATCCTCCTCTGCTTGTACCGAAAGAGGCAGACTCAATATCAAAGCCGCACAAACTGCCAGAATATTATTTCTTGGTTTCATCATTTTTATCTCCTTGGCTCTCATCAATTTATAGACCTCTTCAGTGAGGCTCTTTCAGTAATGAACCAATATAGATATATTTTCAATGACTCTTTTATAGTAAAAACATACTCCTCAGGAAGTAGCCTGCCTACGAGCCACTTCAGACTGACCAGCATTTTTCAGCGATTAATCAACAGAAACCAGCTTTCTCAATCGGCTCATCACATCCAGATTATTGGTTTCCATAGCTTCTAATGCTTTCAGGGCATCTTCGGGCCGGTTGTTCTCGTGTGCCTGTACTGCTTCGACGGCGTACACATGCACCAGCCGGTGTGGTTCTTCAATCGCCTTGAAGTCCATTCGCCCTGAATATTGTTCATTGCCGTCGCCCTGGTAATACCACTGGCCAAGCCGGCACTCGGTTTCCGCTGGCAGAGTGTCTGCGCTGCGGTCTGACAGGCCGGCCAGAATCTGATAAACGGTGAGTTTGATTTCCAGCTCTTCCAGATTGGCCAGTTCAATTTCCGCCAGAAGGGCGGCGTTGCCCAGGGCCGTGGACGAGTTGTCTGCAAGACCGATCAGCGACATTAAACGGTCCCGGGCAGTTTCAGCTTCTTCAGCAAGCGTCTGCATTTCTTCACTGCTTGCTTTGCTGGCACCGGAGACGGCAGTCGTCTGGCTGCGGATCCGGTTGATGGCTTCGTCGATTTCCCGGGTGGCCTCGCCGGCCCTGAATGCGAGGTTGCGAACTTCCGTTGCCACCACACTGAACCCCCTGCCATGCTCACCAGCCCGGGCCGCTTCGATACTGGCGTTCAGGGCAAGCAATGAGGTTTGGTCAGACACACCATCAATGACATCAACCAGTGACGTTATGCTTCCGGTTTCTGTCTCCAGCGCTTCCATCTGCCCGGCCGAACTCACCACCCTCTCACGGGCACCATCCAGACGCTGAACCAGCGTTGCCATGCCGTCCCGCACCTGACCGGATTCATCACGGGTTCTTAAGGCTTCACTGCGGCGCGAGCCGAGCAGATCCGACAAGTCGCTGAAAGACCCCTTGAGTTCCGTCAGTGAGGAACCGAACTGGCCGAGACCGGCCATCAGTCTACGGTTGATCTGAAGTTCGGCCTGGCTATGCGCCAGCGCGCGGCGTTCTTCTTCCAGCTTTGCTTCCAGCATGCTGCTCTGTTCGCTGACTTCGAGAAATGCCCGGTTTAGTGTCGACAGTTCCGATTCCAGTGCTTCCGAACGTTTCATGAACGGCCACAAACCCATAACGATACTCCAAGCCCTCTATTTGATTCATATTATATACATGTTAACAGGCGAAACAGTAACTGTTTGTTACAACAAGGCTGTCGATAAGCGGGCTGCGGAAAGCCTTTAGAGATGGTCGCTCAGGATATAGTCCCGAAGCGCTACGGCATTATTGTGCTCGGTATCCTTTGCAGCAAACACCAGCGTTATGCGCTCATGTTTATCAAGCAGTTGCCGGAGCGTGCTCAGATCCTCCGCGGCATCGTCGGACTGGAGCTCTTCCAGATAGCGCTCGCAGAACTCCGACCACTTGTCCGGATCATGGTTAAACCATTTGCGCAATTCGGTAGACGGCGCCAGCCTTTTCAACCAGTGGACAACGTCAGCATCCTCCCTGGCCACACCCCGGGGCCAGATGCGATCAACCAATATACGTGGGCCGTCTGAGCGGGCGGCGGTGTCGTAGGCTCGCTTCAGGCGAATGTCCATAGGCACGCCTCCTGATGTCTGTGTAGACTTGCCAGCCTACGCCCGGACATCCAGGGTTTCAAAGAATGGCGAGAGTGTATTCCGTACCCGCTGTTTGTCTTCCGCACTCAGGTGCCCTGCGCCTATGGCGCCATTCAGCATCTGGTCGCTTCGTGCAATCTGGACGGCAAACCGGCGTACGCCCTGATCCGCCAGCCGCTCCCCAACGGTGGTTACCTGTTCCGGTGACTGCAGAGCTCCATGCCAGGTCATCCGGCACTCGAAATCCACACCGGCATTTTGCAGCGCTTCAATGGCGGCCCAGCTCTCAGAACCTGCGTAACGACTGGTAGTGATGATTTCATAATCGGCGGGCAATGCTTTGATATCCAGCCCCACCCAGTCCAGCCAGCGCAACAACGGCTCCAGCAGTTTCAGGTGCGGAGCACCGGTGTGCAGGCCGTTGCGAAAACCCATGGCCCGGGTTTGTTGCAGGGCTGGTAGCAGGGCTTTCTGGATAGTGGGTTCGCCGCCACTGAATACCACCGCGTCCAGCAATCCCTGCCGGCTTTTCAGGTGCCGGTGAGCTTTTTGCCAGGTTATGTTTTCATCACCGGCTTCCAGTGGTATGAGATGAGGGTTATGGCAGTAATGGCAACGCCAGGGACAACCCTGCAGGAACAGGGTTGCCGCCAGGTGTTGCGGATAATCGACGGTGGAGAAGGCGGCCATGCCCCCTATCACCAGGTTATCCGCAGTCATTTCAACGCTCCCGGAAGTGGGTGCGTTCGCGATGCTCGGACTGCTTGCCTTTATTAAAGGCCGAGACCGGGCGATGGTAGCCCATTACCCGGGTCCACACTTCGCAGCGCTGGCGCTGACTGTCATCGGGCAGTTTCTGGTTATCCATGCTGAACTCCTTCTTTGCTTTTTGGGGAAGTGCCGGCCGTTGCCAGCTGTGATAGCTGCCCGGCGAGCAACAGCTCGTCGCATTTCGGGCAGAATTCGTGCTCTCCGTGCAGGTACCCGTGCACCGGGCAAATGGAGAAAGTGGGCGTTACCGTAATGTATGGCAGCCGGTAATTCGCCAGCACCGTTTTCACAAACCGGCCGCAGGTGGCGGCATCGCTGATGCGTTCGCGCATATACAGGTGCAGCACCGTGCCGCCGGTGTAGCGGGTTTGCAGCTCATCCTGAAGATCCAGGGCTTCAAACGGATCGTCGGTGTAGCCCACCGGAAGCTGGCTGGAGTTAGTGTAGTAAGGGGCATCCGGTGAGCCTGCCTGCAGGATGTCGGCAAACCGCTTCTGGTCTTCCTTCGCGAACCGGTAGGTGGTGCCTTCGGCCGGGGTGGCTTCCAGATTGTAAAGATGGCCGGTTTCTTCCTGGTATTGCTTCATCCGCTCCCGCACATGATCCAGCAGTTCCAGCGCAAAGGCCCGGCCCTGCTCACTGCTGATATCTTCCTGGTCACCGGTGAAGTTGCGGACCATTTCATTCAGGCCATTCACTCCAATGGTGGAGAAGTGGTTTCTCAGGGTCCCCAGATAGCGTTTGGTATAGGGGAACAGGCCTTCCACCATCAGCCGGCCAATCTCCTGGCGCTTGGTTTCCAGACTGTCCCGGGCCAGGCCCATGAGTTGATCCAGGCGGGCAAAGAGCGCCGGCTTATCACCTTTATTAAGGTAACCCAGCCGGGCACAGTTAACGGTGACCACTCCAAGGGAGCCAGTCTGTTCCGCTGAGCCGAACAGGCCATTGCCCCGCTTGAGCAGTTCCCTCAGGTCCAGCTGCAGGCGGCAGCACATGGAGCGCACCATGTTGGGTTCCAGGTCGGAATTGAGGAAGTTCTGGAAATACGGCAGGCCGTAGCGGGCAGTCATCTCAAACAGCCGCAGGGCATTGTCGGATTCCCAGTTGAAATCCCGGGTGATGTTGTAGGTAGGAATCGGGAAGGTGAACACCCGGCCCTTGCTGTCGCCCGCCGTCATCACCTCAATGTAGGCCTGGTTGATCATGTCCATCTCGGCCTGCAGGTTGCCGTAGCTGAACGGCATTTCCTCCCCGGCGATAACCGGTATCTGTTCGCGCACGTCGTCCGGGCATACCCAGTCGAAGGTGATGTTGGTGAACGGAGTCTGGGTGCCCCAGCGGGATGGCACGTTCAGGTTGTAGACAAATTCCTGGATGCACTGGCGCACGGTGGCGTAATCCAGGTTGTCCTTGCGAATAAACGGGGCCAGGTAGGTGTCGAAGGAGCTGAAGGCCTGGGCCCCAGCCCATTCATTCTGCAGAGTACCGAGAAAGTTGACCATCTGACCGATGGCGCTTGAGAGGTGCTTTGGCGGGCCCGCTTCTACCTTGCCCGGCACACCGTTCAGGCCTTCGTGCAGCAGGGTGCGCAAAGACCAGCCGGCACAGTAACCACTGAGCATGTCCAGATCGTGGATGTGAAGGTCTGCTTGCCGGTGGGCCTGGCCGATTTCCGGGGTATACACCTCGTTCAGCCAGTAGTTGGCAATAACCTTGCCGGCGGTGTTCAGAATCAGGCCACCGAGGGAATAGCCCTGGTTGGCATTGGCGTTCACCCGCCAGTCGCTGCGGTGCAGGTATTCACCAACAGTAGCGGAGATATCCAGCAAGGCCGGATCAACAGGGTGCGAGGTGGTGTGGGCAGACATCAGGTTCCTCCTGGAAGCGCGTCAGGTTGTCGCAATATTTGCAGCAACGTTCGCGAATACAGGAGGCCAGCCACGGGCGAGTGCCCGAGACATGATCAACTGTTCACCCTGAATCGCGAAGGTGCAGTGCTTGTGATCCTGGCAGGTCTTCGGACTCAGGGGCGTGAGCCTTTCGGCTCTGCCTTGCGTGGCGACTTCCCAGCTTGCGCCAGTGTCATCATGCCACGGTCGTTCCCCAATACCGCTGCGCGTCAGTTCCGGATTCTCACCGGATTCCTTGCCACAAACACAACATGTTGTGGCTTACCAAGACAAAATTACTATATACGCTGACAAAATCAGATTCAAGGAAAACAAATATTTATTTTGCTTGAACAACAGGCGGCAGAAATCAATCAGTAACCGCCCTTCTTACCGGTACCGACAAACGCAAATTCCCACTCGACATCAAACGGTGACCACCATTTGCCAACGCCGGTTTCCTTATCCTTGTGGCGGTAGAAGCCCTGATACGGAGGCGGATCGATGTGGTAGGTCACCTGGTACTTGCCGGGACCATCCAGCTTGATATTGGCTCCGTAATGGGGGCCGTCAGAGGCAACCATCGGCATAAAGGCACCGGTCGTTGACCAGTCCGAGCCTTCCTTGGTCAGGGTATAGGTGACGCCCAGATAGGGCACCCAGGCGCCAGCGCCAAACCCGTTGTTGTTGCCGGGCAGGGCCACCACATCGGCTTCAAGATGGATATCCTTGTCGCCCATGCCGGGCAGTTCCGGAGTCATCATCACCGGTTGCAGATATACGGCGCCGATTTCCATGCCGTGCTTTTCCACCGGCTCGCCGATCATCACCTCACCGGCCAGGGCAGAACCGGCCACACTCAGGCTGCCAGCCAGCAAGGTGGCCGAGACCAGGGTTCGGGTAATTGCTTTCATCGCATTGCTCCTTCTTTCATGGGTAAACTTGTATGACGTGCCTCAGGCCTGCGCCGCCGCCCGGCGACGCAACCATAACCAGCCACCGGACAGGATCAATGGCAAGAGCACCACAGCCTGGGCCAGCAGGGTTTCGAGGGTTGGATAGACACCCAGCCAGGCCAGCCGGGGAATGCCCGGCAGCGGGGTAATGTCCACCCAGCCGGCTTCCTGAAGTTCAAGGATGCCGGTACCGGCAAAACTGAAGGCGAGATAGAACAGCAGCGCTGCCGTGGCACTGAAGAACAGGGGTAACGGCAGTCGCAAAGACGCGGTGCGCATTATCAGGAAAGTCACCACCAGCGCACCGGCGGCTCCCGCTGAACCCAGCAGCATGGGTAAGGCGGCGTTCTCCGCCTGCCCCGCCAACGCGTAATAGAACAGGATGGTCTCCGCCCCTTCCCGGTAAACCGCCAGGAACACCGCCAGCCCCAGCGCCCACAGCTGACCGTTGGAAAGAGCGCGGTCCACCTTCCGGCGGATATAGGCCTGCCATTTGTCGGACTGTTGCTTGGCCAGCAACCAGTGGCTGACGTACAGAAGCACAGCCGCGGCAAAGAGCATGGTGATACCTTCCAGCGCTTCACGGGCCGTACCGGAGATATCAAACAGAATTTTCATGCCGTAAGCCGTCAGCAAGCTGGCCACCAGGGCCAGACCTACCCCGGCATACAGCGACGACATACCACGGCCGCCGGCGGAACGGCGTAAGTAGGCGGCCAGGGCCATGACCACCAGCATGGCTTCGAAGCCCTCGCGTAACAGGATCAGGAAAGACTGCAGAACCAGTCCGGTAAAACTCAGGTCCTCATCGGTAAACAGGTTGGCGACATCGGTAGTCAGAGCTCCCTTGAGTTTCAACCAGGCCCCGGACACCTCGCCTTTCGGAGCTCCCTTGGCGGACAGGCCAATCACCTCACCGAACCGGGATTCCACCCGGGTTTTCAGGTGCGGATCTTTCATGCCAACGACGGTTTCCAGGCCCTTGCCCTCGAAGACATCGAAATACAGGGCCGAAAACCGGTCCATGGTATCCATGCCATTTTCCGGCTCGTAGGCCTGCAGGGCAGCATCACCGCTAGTCACCAGTTCACCGATGACAGCATCGGCATCCACTTTCTGTGCGGCGGCATTAGCATTAGTGCCCGCCCCGAGAGCCATCAGCAGAAACAGCAGACACCGGGCAATCATTGGTTTACCTCGTACACCGAAAGGGGAACACCTGCCTCATTGAGCTGTTCTGCGTGATCTTTCAGGGCCTGTTTAAGCTTATTGACCGCCGATGCCACCTCCTTTTCCGGCGCCCCGCTCTTGATGTCCTTGCGAATAGCACCGAACTGGCGCTCAAGCAGAAAAGCCGGCTCAATGCCCAGATGACTGCGGATGGCTGCTTCCATCTTTTCTCCTTCAAACGGACCGAAGTAAGCCTGGATGACCTCCCGCCGGGCGGTTTTGGCATCCCCTGCCTGATAACTGGTCAGGGCGGTATCCAACTGTTCGATGACCTGATCGGCCACCGACATCCAGTCTTCATCCGCTGCCTGCGCCACCCAGGCTGCCGACATCGCCAATAACAGAAACAACGCACGCGCTACCAACATCAGACTCTCCGTATCGGTTCAGATATGAGTAAAAAGGCTCAAAGCACCGCCAGCCACCAGGCAGCGGCCATGGCGCTGCTGCCGGCCGCACTCGGTAACAGCGCCAGCCAGCGGCCACGGTCAACCCCCAACCCCTGCAGAATTCGCCAGGCCAGCCAAACGCTCCAGAACAACCCGAAAAGAATCATCGCGGCTTTCACGTCATTCACCTGTGCGGTGGTCATGCCCAGACGCACAAAGGGGGTAAACAGTTCAGTCGCAAGGCCAATCATCAGTGCCATGAGCGCCACAGGGGCCTGGCTATAGCCAATCTGGACGAAGGCCTGGAACAGGCTTTCCCCACTGCCCCGCCACCTGGCAAGCCCGGCGCTAGCCAGGGATGCCATACTCAGCACCAGGGCGGACAACGCCATCACCGTCACCATGGTGCCGGTGATCATGAAGAAGTCGAGCCAGCGAAAGACCTCCCGGCGCTCCGGGTGCACACTCATCAACCAGGCCGGCCCTGGCTCGCCAATCCAGTACTGGCCCTGCTCGATAAACCACGTGCCCAGCGCCTGCCGCCAGTCGTTGTAAAATGGCAGCACCAGCCAAACGAATCCCCCCAGAGCCACACCGGCGCCCAGGAAGATAAACAGGGTTTCCCAGACATCCGGGGCATGATGCCGAATGGCCTCCAGTTCCTGACCCGGGCGGCGGAAGGACACTGCCAGGCCGGCGGTATGCCCGGGCAGGATGCAGCGCAGGCATTCAATGCAGTGGCGGGCGGCCTGCTTGCGGGGCAAATCGATGTAGGTGGGGCAAATGGTTTTGTCGGTGAGTTGATCCGGGCCGGACTTCCTCTTTCGTGGAGAAAGCTGCACCGCACCCAGGCGGGCGAATACGCCCAATAGCAAACCGATGGGGCACAGGTGGCGACACCACACACGCTTGTTCCGGCCCCAGAGCCACCCCACGATGACCGCCATTACGAAGGTGCCACCAAAGATCTCCAGAGCCGCCTCCGGGTGGTCGCGTACGCCGGTGGTCTGGCCCAGCAGGGTGATAATGATAAAGCTGAAGATGGGCGTGCCTGGCCATCGAATCCACGCGGGCGTCTGCCTTTTCAGCCCATGGCGGTTGGCCAGTTCTGACGCCGCGCCCATGGGACACAGGAAGCCACACCAGCTTCTACCGGTAATCACCACCGAAAAGAACACCAGCGGAAACCAGACGCCCCACAGCAGATAGTTGGCCAGTACCCGGCCATCATCCAGAAAGGTAGCCTGTTCGGAAGACTCAGGGAGGTAAACCGGCACAACCAGAACTGCCACAAAAACCAGGAACATGGCGACATGCACCCAAGGTAGCCAGGGCCCCAGGCGGGAGAGAAGGCGTTCAATCACCGGATGCCCAGCGAATGATCCGGCAGCATCAACAAAACGGCCAGGCCGGGCGTTTTCGGTAATATCTATGACAGGAATCGGGCGCATAAGGTGCCTCTTGACGAACCACTAGCACTTTACCCCAAGACAACACTAACAATAATGATTCTTATCAATATTACGACTGACTCCGGCCAGCGCTATCAAGTCCTGTTCCGCCCCGCTCAAAACAACCTTGCATAATTCCGGAAGCCTCACCAGAATAAAGTAATTGATTACTTTCTTTTATGGCATGCATATGACACCTCCATCGGAACCGACAAAACGGGCCTACCAAAGCACCGAACAACGCCAGTCCGCTACCATTGAGGCAGTGGTGCACCTGTGCAGCAAGCAGGATCCTTCCACGCTCACCACGACCCGCATCGCAGACGAAGTTGGCATGTCCCAGGGCGCACTGTTCAAGCACTTCCCCAACAAGAGCAGCCTGTGGGAATCCGTCGCCGGCTGGGTAGCCGGGCAACTGACGGACCAGGTATTCGGTATAGCCGACAGGCACGAACAGGCAGACCAGGCCCTGGAAGCCATGTTTCTCGCACATATCGGCTTTATTGCCCGCCACCCGGGCATTCCACGGCTGATGCTCGGTGAGCTCCAGAAACCAGGCAACCAGCCCGCCAAGCGTATTGTCCGCCAGACCCTGGCCCTCTACCGGCAAAAAATCGTTGCCCTGCTGAACCTGGGCATTGAGCAGAAATGCATAACCCCGACCATCGACACGGAAGCCGCTGCGGTGCTTTACATTGGAGCCATTCAGGGTCTGGTGGTTCAGGCCATGGTGGGTGGCGACATTGCCTCCATCGAACAGACCGCCCCCCGCATCTTCAAACTTTTCAGCGCCAGTTTCCGGGAGAGCGCCCATGACCCGAAAGAATAAACTCATTCCAGTCCTGGCACTGCTCGCGGGGATTGTCTTTGTGGTGGTGATGGTAACGCTGAAACAGCCTCCGGAACGAACCGAAAAGCAGGCCACGCCAACACCGGCAAGAATCATCGAGGCCAGGCCCATAACCTTCCGCACGGAAGCCCGCGGCTTTGGCCAGGTGCTGCCGGCCCAGAGCTGGAAAGCCGTAGCCAACGTGGGTGGCCGGATTGTCTGGAAACACCCGGACCTGGAGAGCGGCAACCTGATCCCCGGGGGTACCCGCCTGCTGCAGATAGACCCGACCCGTTACGAACTGGCCGAGGCTTCGGCCAAAGCCGATATCGCCGGCATTCAGGCGGAATTACGGCAACTGGATCAGGAAGAACGGAATACCCGGGAACTGCTGGATCTGGAAAACCGGCGACTGGCACTGACGCAAAAGGAACTGGAGCGCGCGAAAACCCTGGCGGCCCGCGACGCCATGTCCGAAACCCGGCTGGATGAACAACAGCAGGCTACCCTGCAACAGAAGCAGGCGTAGATCAGTGTCAGTGGTTGCTGCTTCCTCGGTTTCATGGTTCTCCTCCGGACGTTCCGCTACGCCCCACCAAATCATTCATTGATAATATTTCTTGAAAACACTAAAGCCACGCGTCGGAAAAATCGCTCCCCCGATTGGTGGTAGAATCGGGGTAACCGACAAAGAATTGATGGAACTCCGGTCTAAACCTGCAAGTTCTCGACCAGGCCAGTGAGACGCCGGACCTGTTTCTGTATATCGCCGGTGGCGGTTACCGTTTCTGCCATTCCCTCGGTATTGCGGTCGGCCACCTCGGCAATCTTGACCACGCGTTGATCGATTTCTCCGGCCACCTGGCCCTGTTCCTCGGTAGCCGTGGCAATCTGGTCGGCCATGGAGCGAATGGTGGTGACTGTTTCCGCAATCTCCCGCAGGACGGCTTCGGCTTCACTCATCGCATCAGCACCACGATGGGCCTCTTCACGGCCGCCGTGCATCGCTTCTGCAACTTCGCCGGCTCCAGCCTGGAAGCGCCCAACGATGTCATCAATCTTTCCTATGGATTCCTGGGTTCGTCGTGCAAGTCCGCGGACTTCATCGGCGACCACGGCAAAACCTCGTCCTGCCTCGCCTGCCCTGGCCGCCTCGATAGCGGCATTCAGCGCCAGCAAATTGGTCTGATCAGCAATATCGGTGATCACGGAGAGCACCGTCCCTACTTCCTTACTTTCCTCCTGCAAGCGGGTGGTGAGATCTTTCAGTTCGCCCATGCGGCCAGATAGAGCCTGCACCACACGAGCGGCCTCAGAGACCGTTTTCTGTCCGACATCTACCTGCTCGTCGGCCCGGACCGTAGCTTCTGCTGTTTCGCTGGTGTTTCGGGCCACTTCCTGAACCGTGGCGCTCATCTCGTTGACAGCCGTAGCCACCTGATCCGTATCAGACCGCTGGTGTTCTACGCCCTGTCGCGCCTGTTCAATGATATCAGCAGCATGGATCGTGCTGTCATCAATCTGCTTTGCGGCATCGCGAACACCTCCGACCAGCTCTCCGACCTGATTCCGCATGGTGTTATAGGCCTCGACGATCTCCGCGATCTCGTTATCCTTGAACTCATGCGACATTGTCTGACGAAAATCACCTTTGGCAAGGTCAAGGAGGCGCTCCCGCAACATATGGATCTGGTCCATCAGATAGGTGAGACCGAACATGCGCCCGAGGATGACCAGTACCAGAATTGCCAGGACCATGGAGATGGACATGATCTGGTTGAACTGAGTGTTGCGGTCGGCAAGGGTGGACATCATGCCGACCGCTTCATTCATCTCCGCCAGAACCCGTGGCGACATCTCATGCAGCTGTTCAAGGGTTTGTGTGTCGGGGGCCTCCATGTATTCGACCAATGCCGGTCGGTAGTCCTGCCAGAGAGTCAGTACATGTTCCAGTTGGGCACGAATGGCCGTATCCGTCACGGCAGGGACGCCAGCCTCTTCACTGCCATTCAGCAGCCAGCCGTGGGCGCGCTCCCATTGATCAATGGTTTGTTGAGCCTGGGAACTCTCTTCCACACCTGCGGCCACCATCTGGACTTCCTTGGCGACCCGTTGGCTGAGCATGCGTTGTGCCCCCGCCACGTTCAGGGATTTCGCTTCGCCCGGATCGGTGCTGAAATAAAGGAAGGAAGCTGAACCCAGGGCGCAAAGAAAGATCAGTACGTAGGAGAGCAGAAACTGGTGGTCGAGTTTGCGCACTCCGATGGAGCGCAGAATGATTTGAATAGTATGGGATATAAGTGCCCGTGGACGCATGTGGCTTCCCCTAGAAAGAATGTTTCAGGTATTACGTACGAACATAACTTCTAACAGCCGTACCCAATCAGAATCAGTTAGCTAAGAGGTTATCGACCAGAAGCTTTAAAGCTTTTGCTTGTTTTACCAAAAAAGATGTCACTTCCCGAAAAACTGGAAACATTTGAGGCGGACCCAACAACGCCGGAAATGATTGGCTACCTCCATTGCTCTTATTGACCTATAAGGCCACCCCATTAGATGTATTTACTGCGCAACCCATTGTTTTAACTTATTTTAAAAAACAAGCCAAAGCAGATTTAAGTGCCCGTAAATCTCTCCACATCCAACGCTGATTATCCTTGACATTGATCACGATTATTTTAGGCCTTCTTTTATCAGAATAGCTTTTAAAGCCTAATCGCCACTTGCCGTGGCTGCGGGTCAGCAACGAATCCAGCCCCCGCTACCATATTAAAAAAAGCAGATCAGTAACTCACTGATCTGCCTTTTTTGCGTGTGGGTTCTCGAAAAGTCGTTGTGGGTCAGGCTACAGTCACGGCTTCGTTGAGATAGACGTTCTGAATCGCGTGCAGCAACTGCACCCCTTCCGCCATAGGCTTCTGAAGGGCCTTACGCCCCGTAATCAGTCCCATGCCGCCGGCGCGCTTGTTGATCACGGCCGTGCGCACCACCTGATGCAAATCGTCACTGCCGGATGCGCCGCCCGAATTGAGTGTTTCCTTTGAAACCTTACCAAAAACAGAATGTTTTCGATCTGGGCGTTGGGAGTAGTGCCTTTAATCCATAAGAGGTAGGCACTCCGGAGTGACGAGGTATTTTGATATTCATCAAGGTTTATGAATTCTGCTCTGTGAAGTAATGGTGATACATGACAGCTACAACGGGAATAACACCATGCTAAGCGAACAGGATTACAACCCGCCAAAGGCCCATAAAGCCTTGGGGATGTCGACATTAGCCTTCACTGTGTGTTTTGCAGTGTGGACCATCTTTTCTATCATCGGGGTCAAGATCAAGCAGGAGCTGGGTCTGTCCGAGACCGAGTTTGGCCTTTTGGTTGCAACACCTGTATTGACTGGCTCGATCAGCCGTATCTTTCTAGGGATCTGGACGGAACGCTTCGGTGGTCGTCTGGTATTCACTATTCTGATGCTGACTACTTCGGTCGCTGTGTACCTTCTCTCGTCCGTTGAAACCTACGCCATGTTCCTGGTCGCCGCTCTCGGTATCGGCCTAGCAGGCGGTTCCTTTATTGTGGGTATCGCCTACACCTCAGAATGGTATGACAAGAAGCACCAAGGTACAGCTCTGGGCATCTTCGGAGCCGGTAACGTCGGTGCTGCCGTGACCAACTTCGGCGCGCCTTTTCTGGTGGTCGCTCTGGGCTGGCAACAAACCGCGGTGGTTTACTCAGCAGTGCTGGCTGGCATGGCCGTCGTGTTCTGGTTTCTCACCGAAAATGATCCACGGCTGACCAAACGTGCTTCTGAGGGTGGCGAAACCATGCCCCTTAAGGAACAACTGGCACCGCTGGCCAAGCTGCAAGTCTGGCGCTTTTCGCTCTACTATTTCTTCGTGTTCGGTGCCTTCGTGGCCCTCGCGTCCTGGCTACCCCGCTATTATGTCGGCGCCTACGACATGAGCCTGGGGCAGGCGGGTATGTTGGCTGCCCTCTACGCCCTGCCGGCTTCGATTTTCCGCGCCCTGGGTGGTTGGATGTCTGACCGGTTTGGCGCTCGTGCCGTGATGTACTGGACTTACGGTGTTTCACTGCTGTGTCTGTTCATCCTCAGCTACCCGGAGACTCAATATGTCGTATCTGGCATCAAGGGTCCGATCGCATTTTCCTTCGGGGTTCCGGTCGCCCTGTTCGTCTTCATGACCGTTGCCCTGGGCTTCTTCATGTCGCTCGGTAAAGCAGCAGTCTATAAACACATCCCGGTTTACTACCCTGGTCATGTCGGCTCAGTCGGCGGCCTGGTAGGTATGATCGGCGGTCTCGGCGGGTTCGTCCTACCGATCACCTTCGGCGCCCTGAATGACCTTACCGGGGTCTGGACAAGCTGCTTCATGTTCCTGTTCCTGATCGTATTGGTCTCCTTTATCTGGATGCACGTGTCCATCATCCGCATGGAGCGCCGCCGCTATCCGGAACTGACCGAAGAAGAAACTTCCCGCTATCTACCCGAGATCCAGCTGGATTATGGCCAGGAGCGTGGTGATCAAACTGGTAATAAACAGACATAAGGGCCCGTGTAAAAGCGTGGGGGTCTCAATCAGCTTTATCAACGAGTAAGTGAGAGAGAAAAACTATGAGTGATATTCAGAAGTGGGATGTAGAAGATCCCAAATTCTGGGAAAACGAAGGGAAGAAGGTTGCTAACCGAAACCTTTGGATCTCGATTCCCAGCTTGCTATGCGGGTTCGCCGTCTGGCTCTACTGGGGCATTATTACAGTACAGATGCTTAACCTGGGGTTCCCGATTCCCAAGGCGGAGCTCTTTACGCTGACAGCGATTGCCGGTTTGACCGGTGCCACGCTACGGATTCCCAGTAGCTTCTTCGTTCGCATCGCCGGCGGACGTAATACGATCTTTTTCACCACCGCCTTGTTGATGTTACCGGCCATCGGTACCGGCATTGCGCTGCAGAGTCGGGAAACGCCGCTCTGGATCTTCCAGGTACTGGCGTTCCTCTCCGGCATTGGTGGCGGTAACTTCGCCTCTTCCATGTCC
Organism: Marinobacter persicus; assembly: GCF_002934325.1. GTDB lineage: Bacteria > Pseudomonadota > Gammaproteobacteria > Pseudomonadales > Oleiphilaceae > Marinobacter > Marinobacter persicus_A. Next base: position 41,774 of record NZ_PTIV01000018.1, on the reverse strand, counting down.
AACATCAGCTTCTTCTTCCCCAAAAAGCAGCAGGGATTGGCGTTGGGCTTGAACGCGGGCCTGGGTAATGCGGGTGTAACCACCATGCAGATCCTGGTACCGCTATTCATGACCTTCGGTATCTTCGGTGGCGAACCGATGATTCTGGAGAATGGTTCCGGCACTCTGATCGGCAAGATCCCCGCTGGTAGCGAAACCTGGATCCAGAACGCCGGCTATCTCTGGCTGCTTTTCCTCATCCCGCTGGCCGTTGCCGGCTGGTTTGGCATGAACAACATCCGCACCGAGGAAGTTTCTCCCAACATCGGTTCCCCGGTAGGGGCTTTCTCCAAGATTACCGGCATGCTGCTGGTAGGCTTCTTCACTGCTGCGGTCGGTCTCTACATCATCCTGCCGCAACCGGTGGGTATGGGTGCGCCGGATTGGTCCAAGTGGCCGGTTATTGCGGGTATTCTCTTTACCACGGTCGTGTTGCTGAAGATGATCCCGGGTGAAATCAAACCGAATCTGCAACGTCAGTTCAAGATCTTCAATAACAAGCACACTTGGGTCATGAGCATCATCTACACCATGACCTTCGGCAGCTTCATCGGCTTCTCAGCAGGCTTTGCCCTGGCGATCAAAGTGATCTTCGGTTACCAGCACCTGATGGTGGACGGTGTCATGACCCACGACACCGCCAACCCGGCTGGCCCTTCGGCTCTCATGTACGCCTGGATGGGTCCGTTCATCGGTGCGCTGATTCGCCCTGTCGGCGGCTGGATGGCCGACAAGATCGGTGGCGCGCTGGTTACCGGGGTCGTGGCCGGCGTCATGATCGCCAGCTCTCTGGGCGTGGCCTACTACATGCAACAGGCCTATGCCTCGGCTACGCCGCAGGACTTCTTCGTGCCGTTCCTGCTGCTCTTCCTGGTGCTGTTCGCGGCGACCGGCATTGGTAACGGTTCCACCTTCCGTACCATTGCCCAGATCTTCCCGAAAGAACAGGCGGGCCCGGTACTGGGGTGGACCTCTGCAGTAGCCGCCTACGGCGCCTTCATCATTCCGAAAGTATTTGGTGAGCAAATTAAATTGGCCACGCCGGAAGCTGCACTTTATGGCTTTGCCATTTTCTATGCAGTCTGCCTGGTATTGAACTGGTGGTATTACCTTGGCCCCAAAGCCGAGTTCAAGAACCCATAGTCCTTGATGCACTAGCTTGGATTGTGACCTGACGCCGGCCCCTGTGGCCGGCTTTTTGTTGGCCGGGCGAAAGCCCGTCCGAGTGCAAAAAGGCTGAGTCACTCTGACTGAGGAGAAGACAATCCGAATGGCAAGGGCGTGATCGCAGTAGAGATAGCCATTCATTTCCGGCGATTCTGGTCATGCCGGAACAGGACAGCAAGCTGCAAGGAAGGTGTCGGGGTCCGCCTCGCACGCTGCCAGACCAGCCTGAGCATTACGGTGCTCAGGACTCCAATGGTAATCAGATGCATTGCGGGAACTGGATCGGTACCACGCAGGTAGGGATACTCCTGCGGGGGTATCGGATTCGCAAGGATGATCTGCCACAATTCACTGGCTCTCGCTATCGTCGTCGATGGGAGAGCACAACAGCACAGTACAGGAACGACTCCCATGCCCCATCACGCCAAGCTGTCAGACCGTTTCGGACGTACCATCGATTATGTGCGCCTGTCGATAACTGACCGCTGTGACTTCCGCTGTGTTTACTGCATGGCAGAGGACATGACTTTCCTCCCCCGCCAGCAGGTGCTGACTTTGGAAGAAATTGCCCGGGTAGCGAGAACTTTCGTCTCTTTAGGTACAGAGAAAATCCGGTTGACTGGCGGCGAACCTCTAGTGCGCAAGGACATTCTGGAGCTGGTAAAGGAGATCGGTAGCTACGGCCTGCGTGATTTTGCCATGACCACTAACGGTAGCCAGCTGCCAATCATGGCCGAACCCCTTCGCAAGGCTGGTCTGAAGCGACTTAACATCAGCCTAGACTCTCTTGATGCTGAAAAATTTCACCGCATTACCCGCACTGGCCAACTACAACAGGTGCTTGATGGCATCGACGCGGCCAGGGAGGCGGGTTTTGAAGGCATAAAACTCAATGCGGTGGTGATGAAGGGGGGCAACGATCATGAAGTCCCAGAATTAGTGGAATTTGCCCGAAAGAAGAAAGTGGACATAACCTTTATCGAAGAAATGCCTCTCGGTGAAATCAGTGACCACGACCGCGGGCAAGTGCTTTGCACAAGTGACGAAGTCCGTAAAATCATCACTCAACATCACGAGCTAGTACCCACGCCCGAGGACTCCGGTGGTCCTGCCCGTTACTACCGCATGCCAGGTAGTGAAACTCGAATCGGTTTTATATCGCCTCATTCTCACAACTTTTGCTCCACATGCAATCGCGTGAGGGTGACGGCGGAGGGCCGCCTTTTGCTCTGTCTTGGCAATGAGCATTCTGTAGATCTACGCCGTGTACTGCGAGGCTACCCAGTGACTAATGACAAACTGCGTGAAACGATTATCAATGCCATGGATCTAAAGCCTGAACGACACGAGTTCTCCACTAATGGCGAGGTGCAGATTTTACGATTTATGAATATGACAGGGGGCTGAAAGCCCCCTTTACGCGTCGGGCACTCGGTGCGCTAACTTAAATCAATCGCTTCGCCGTTGCTGTCTAAGGGCAGATAGTTCCCCAAGTGACCGAGCCGGATCGATTCCACCATCATAGTTAACGGCTGCTGTACTTCGTCGGTCGAAGGCGTGGTTCCTCCACGGCCTGACATTGCCGCAACAAATACAACATCCCACGACTGACCCGTCGCCCGAGATTCCTCCTTAAGGGCTTCGAATTCCGGTGCTTCTTCTGGAGTCTTATCTACGCAAATGACCGGAGTCAGAGCCCCGCCTTCACCACGCTCGAAAGCGGCTTTATCTTCGGCGGAGGCATCATCGGGAAGTTCGGCCCTACAGAAGACGAAGAGCAAGCGCTGGGGCTCTTCCTGGCTGCGGGTAGCTTCTATAAGGTCGCTGTAATTACTGATCATTTATAAAGTCCTTGCTGGTATCTGGCGACCGCGAATCTCTTCGCAGACTTGGCTGCTACATTCATCACAGGCTTGGAAGGAGCCCCTCCACCAGTTAGTTATCATCACTATCGGAGTGGTCCACTACTGCATCAGGGGGGAGTCAGGTAATTCAAGGTCTACTCCTTCTACGCCAGTTTCCGCCGCAAGAACTTGCAGGTACTGGCGGAAAGCTCTCCGGGTAACGCTTTCGCTCAGGTATTGGCGAATCTGTGGTTTGACATGTTCGTATGGAAGTTGTTCGCCGTCGATTCGTTGATCAACCCGGACAATGTGCCAGCCGTAACGAGTTTCGATCAGTTCTGGATTGAGGCCTTCGTTCAGACTCAATACCGGGCGTTCGAATTCTTCGACGGTCTGGCCTTTCGATATTTGGCCCAGACTACCGCCTTGATGCCGGGACTCGCAGGCAGAATAGTCTTTTGCTAGCGTGGAGAACTGGGCGCGACCATCAAGTAGTGATGACAGCAGTTGGCGAGCCACTTCTTCCTGGCTCATGCGTTCCTGGACGTCATCTGGTGCCGCAGCAAGTAAAATGTGGCTGACGGCCATGATGGTAGGACTACGGAACCGGCTGGGATTAGCCGCGTAGAAACGTTCACAATCTTGTTCGCTGGGATCTGGAACATTAAGTTCGAGTTCCAGTACCCGAGCAATGCGGTCTTCTTCGTCTTCGATCTTGTCCAGGTGCAGCCCTCTGGCCTGATGCAGGAGCAGCTCGCGAATGACAAGGCTTCTGGCAGCTTCATGCCAGGCTTCAGCCAATTCTTCAGCCGGATGGTGCTGCATTTCACGAGCGATGTCGTCTTCGTGGATGAGCGTATCCCCGACGTACACCGGGGGGAATTGGTTTCTGGGCTTACCGGCTTCGCCAACAGGGATGATCTGCATATTGCTTCTCCAAAAGACTCTTGGACACGGACGACAAGGATTGGCACTTACAAAAAAGATCTGCGCATTAAACTCGCCATCCGTGATTGTCTGTGCCGTCCTTGGCTATTTCACATTCAAGCGCGCTTGCGAACCACTTGGTACTTTCGTCCAAAATACTCCACCGGTACGCTGAGCATGTGTACTAGGCGAGTAAACGGGAACAGTACAAAGATGGTCAGGCCCAGGAAAATATGGGTCTTATAGACCCAGTGCACGTCAGCAATGTGGTCAGCGACACCGCCTTGAAGAGTAAAGATTCCCTGAGCCCAGGCTGTGAACTTGAGCATAGTGCCACCATCCAGGTGTCCCATCGTGGGCAAGATGGTGAGCAGCCCGAGAGCCAACTGAATTACCAGGATGGTGATGATCATATTGTCAGCAAAACTGCTGCTGGCCTGAACCCGTGGGTCGGTCATCCGACGGTAAGCAAGCATACCTCCACCGATGATGGCCATCACGCCAGCAATACCACCAACAACAATCGCCATCACCTGCTTCTGGCCGGGCGACACCAACCATTCATAGGCCCAGTGAGGTGTCAGCAGACCTACCAGATGACCAAAGAAAACCACCAGCACCCCTACGTGGAATAGCACAGATGCCAGCACCATGTTCTTCTTGCGAAGCAGCTGGCTGGAATGAGCTTTCCAGGTAAACTGGCCATGGTCGTAACGGGCCCAGGTACCAATAAACAACACGACCAAGGCGATATAGGGATAGATTCCAAACAAGAGCGTATTAATATAGGACATTGTCTTTTCCTCCTGCGCTTCAGGCGCGCCCCACCGGACTGGATGTAGCGTCCGTCATCAACTGGTCACTAAGGTGAATGGTCTGACTCTGCTCGAGCTCGCGGCGGCGTTGACCAACCACTCCACCGGTGCTGCAGGAACTCCCCTGGTCGTCCACAAATTTCACCATTTCTTCCTCCCAAACTTTGTCCAATGCTTCAGGCGTGTCGTCGCGCTCTTCCGAGGCAACGATCTGCGCCAGTTCCTGGCGATCCGTCTTGCGGCCAGACAGGACCAGCAGGGAATCCATCACAACGTGGTAGGCGCTTTTGCGCTGGTACAACCGCTCGCCGAGCAGGCCGAGAATATGGTGGATGTCTTCAAGCCAGTTCCGGATTTCACTCCATGGCCGGGTAGACAGGTATTCGAGGAACAACGGCAGGTAGTCCGGTAGTTCCCGGGCGTCAATCTCCAGGCCGTTGGCCCGGTATTGTTCCATCAGGTCAACCATGGCTTGGCCGCGATCACGGGACTCACCATGAACGTGTTCGAACAGTAGCAAAGAGGTTGCCCGGCCCCGATCGAAGGTACCCACATAGGATTCCTGACCGTCCATCAGGTCTTCGTCACACAGGCGGTCGATGAACGTCAGCAGCTGCTCTTTATTTTGCCGGGGCAACCGGCTGTCCTCAAGGACGACGGCTACCAACGCATCTTTGGAAGCCTGGAGTTCTTCGTTGGGGTACTCAAGCACCCGCGCCATTACTTTTAGAAGTTGCATCTCGGCTTCCTTATTCCTGCAGCTGTTTCGGGTCAACCTGTTTCACGGTGGTCAGCTTCTGCACCATGCTGGTGGTCTGCTTGCGGCTGCCAAACATGTTGAATTCGCTGTCACCGTTGCAGCCGTCGCCGAAGCTGAAGCCACAACCACCGCGCTCGCCGTGGGCGTCCGGAAACGCCTCCTTAGCCAATTCGCGATGACTTGTAGGGATCACGAAGCGGTCCTCGTAATTGGCAATCGCCAGGTAACGGTACATTTCGTCAGCCTGGGCCTTGGTCAGACCTGCTTCCTGCAGTGCACTCAGATCTTCCCTGCCCTCTACAGTTTCAGCGCGCTTGTACAGGCGCATGGCCATGATGCGCTTGAGTGCCCGCACAATCGGCTTTTCGTCACCGGCAGTGAGCAGGTTAGCCAGATATTTGACCGGAATCCGCAGGCTTTCAATCTTCGGCAGTACACCGTCAAACTCGACCTTGCCGGCTTCCGCTGCGGACTGGATCGGGCTCAGGGGCGGCACGTACCAGACCATGGGCAGGGTCCGATATTCCGGGTGCAGCGGCAGGGCCAGTTTCCAATCCACCGCCATCTTGTAGACCGGGCTGCGCTGGGCGGCTTCGATCACGTTCATGGGGATGCCGTCCTTCTTCGCCTGTTCGATCACTGCGGGGTCGTCAGGGTCCAGAAAGATTTCCAGTTGTTTTTCATACAGCTCGTGCTCACCCGGGGTGCTAGCCACCTCCTCAATGCGGTCTGCGTCATACAGCAGAACACCCAGGTAGCGGATACGACCGACACAGGTCTCGGAACACACTGTCGGCATACCCGCTTCAATCCGCGGGTAGCAGAAGATGCACTTCTCGGACTTGCCAGTTTTCCAGTTGAAGTAGATCTTCTTGTACGGGCAGCCGGAAACACACATCCGCCAACCACGGCACTTGTCCTGGTCGATCAGCACGATGCCGTCTTCTTCCCGCTTGTAGATGGCGCCGCTGGGGCAGCTGGCCACGCAGGTGGGGTTCAGGCAGTGCTCGCACAGGCGCGGCAGGTACATCATGAAGGTGTTTTCGAACTCGCCGTAGATATCCGCCTGCACCTGGTCAAAGTTCTTGTCCTTGCGACGCTTGGCGAACTCGGTACCCAGGATTTCTTCCCAGTTGGGGCCCCATTCAATTTTCTGCATCCGCTGGCCCGAGATCAGCGAGCGTGGCCGGGCGACCGGCTGGTGCTTGCTGTCACCTGCGGTGTGCAGATGCTGATAGTCAAAATCGAACGGCTCGTAGTAGTCGTCGATCTGCGGCAGGTCCGGGTTGGCGAAAATGTTCGCCAGAATCCGGAAACGGCCACCGATCTTCGGACGGATCTTGCCGGAGCTACTGCGCATCCAGCCGCCCTTCCACTTGTCCTGGTTCTCCCACTCTTTCGGGTAGCCGATACCAGGTTTGGTTTCGACGTTGTTGAACCAGGCGTATTCCATGCCTTCCCGGCTGGTCCAGACGTTTTTGCAGGTCACTGAACAGGTATGACAGCCAATGCACTTGTCCAGGTTCAGTACCATGCCAACTTGGGAACGGATTTTCATTTTACAGCCTCCTGAACAGTGTCATTGCCTTCGCCGTCGAGCCAGTCGACGTTGTGCATCTTGCGCACCACCACGAACTCATCGCGGTTAGAGCCTACGGTGCCGTAGTAGTTGAAGCCGTAGGAATACTGGGCGTAACCACCGATCATATGGGTCGGTTTCGGGCAGACCCGGGTAACCGAGTTGTGGATGCCGCCACGGGTACCGGTGATCTCGGAACCGGGAATATTCACTATCCGCTCCTGGGCGTGGTACATCATCACCATGCCCGGCATGACCCGCTGGCTGACCACCGCCCGGGCCGCGATGGCACCGTTGGCGTTGAACAGTTCAATCCAGTCGTTATCCTCAATCTGCATCTCTTTGGCATCGTCCTCACTCAGCCATACAATCGGGCCACCGCGGGACAGAGTCAGCATCAGCAGGTTGTCGCTATAGGTGCTGTGGATGCCCCACTTCTGGTGCGGGGTGATCCAGTTCAGCGCCTTCTCCGGGTTACCGTTGCTACGCTGGTTCAGCATGCTGCTGACCGTCTTGGTGTTGATGGGCGGACGGTATACCAACAGGCTCTCACCGAAGGCCCGCATCCACTCGTGGTCCTGATAGAACTGCTGACGACCGGTCAGGGTGCGCCAGGGGATCAGCTCGTGGACGTTGGTGTAACCGGCGTTGTAGGACACGTGCTCGTCTTCCAGGCCAGACCAGGTCGGGCTGGAGATGATCTTGCGCGGCTGCGCCACTATGTCCCGGAAGCGGATCTTTTCGTCTTCCTTGTTAAGGGCCAGATGGGAATGATCCAGACCGGTGAACTCGGATAACGCCGCCCAGGCTTTCACCGCTACCTGGCCATTGGTTTCCGGCGCCAGGCTCAGGATGACTTCCGCCGCATCAATGGCGCTTTCAATCTTCGGACGACCGGCGTTCGCACCCTCGATATGCTTGTGGTTCAGGTCACCAAGGAAGCTTACTTCCTTCTCAGTGTTCCAGTTGATGCCCTTGCCACCGTTACCCAGCTTGTCCAGCGCTGGCCCAAGCGAGGTAAAGCGTGCGTAGGTGTTGGGGTAGTCCCGCTCAACGGTAACGAAGTTGGGCGCGGTCTTGCCCGGGATCAGCTCGCACTCGTCCCGCTTCCAGTCCTTGACATCGAAAGGCTGACCCAGCTCTGCCGGTGCGTCGTGCAGCAGCGGCAGGGTGACCACGTCTTTCTCGACACCCAGGTGACCCTCGGTCGCCTTTGAGAAAGCCTTGGCAATGCCCTTGTAGATGTCCCAGTCACTACGCGCTTCCCAGGCCGGATCGGTGGCGGCAGTCAGCGGGTGAATGAATGGGTGCATGTCAGACGTATTCAGGTCGTTCTTTTCATACCAGGTTGCGGTCGGCAGAACTATGTCGGAATAAAGACACGTCGTGGACATGCGGAAGTCCAGAGTGATCAGCAGGTCGAGCTTGCCTTCCGGCGCCTCGTCGTGCCATTTCACTTCTTTCGGCTTGGCACCGCCTTCTTCACCAAGGTCTTTGCCCTGCAGACCGTTCTTGGTACCCAGCAGGTACTTGAGCATATATTCATGGCCCTTGCCGGAAGAACCCAGCAGGTTGGAGCGCCAGATGAACATATTGCGCGGATGGTTCTGGGGCGCTTCGGGATCTTCGCAGGCGAAGGCCAGGGAGCCGTCTTTCATGGACTGGGCCACGTAGTCCGACACTTCCATTCCAGCTTTTTCAGCTTCTGCAGCAATACCCAGCGGGTTGCGGTTCAACTGCGGCGCAGACGGCAACCAGCCCATGCGCTCGGCACGGACGTTATAATCGATCAGGCTGCCACCGAACCTGGATTTGTCCGCTAGCGGTGACAGAATTTCGTCCACTCCCAGCTTCTCGTAGCGCCACTGGCCGGAATGGGCGTAGAAGAAAGACGTAGAGTTCATGTGGCGCGGCGGGCGCTGCCAGTCCAGGCCAAAGGCCAGCGGCTGCCAGCCGGTCTGCGGGCGCAGTTTTTCCTGACCGACATAGTGGGCCCAGCCGCCACCGCTCTGGCCGATACAGCCACACATGATCAGCATGTTGATCAGGCCACGGTAGTTCATATCCATGTGGTACCAGTGGTTCATACCGGCACCAACGATGACCATGGAGCGGCCCTTGGTCTTGTCAGCGTTGTCGGCAAACTCACGGGCAATGCGGATTACTTTGTCTGCGGGTACGCCAGTGATCTTTTCCTGCCAGGCGGGGGTATAGGGCTTCACTTCGTCGTAGGAAGTAGCGCCATCGTCATCGCCCAGGCCACGGCTGATGCCGTAGTTGGCCACCATCAGGTCATAGACGGTCACCACGCGACCTTCCGCGCCATCAGCCAGCTGAACTTTGCGGCTGCCCAGCTTGTGGGTCAGGGTGTCGCTGATTTCAACGTGCTGGAAGTGATCGTGCTCAATGCCACCGAAGTACGGGAAGGCAACATCAACGACTTCATCGTGCTTCTCAACCATCGACAGCTGCAGTTCCACATCGGACTTGTTAGCAGTCTGCTTCAGGTTCCACTTGCCCTTCTGACCCCAGCGGTAACCGATAGAACCGTTAGGCGCTGTCAGCTCGTTGGTTTTCTGATCAATGGCGATGGTTTTCCACTCGGGGTTGTTCTCTTCCCCCAGGCCATCCACCAGGTCGCTGGCTCGCAGGAAGCGGCCCGGCACATAGCGGCCATCCTCACGCTGCTCCAGCATGACCAGGTACGGCATGTCCGTGTAACGGCGTACGTAATCAGTGAAGTACTCGCTTGGGTTGTCAACGTGGAATTCCTTCAGAATCACATGGCCCATGGCCATACCCAGCGCAGCGTCAGTGCCCTGTTTCGGGTTCATCCATTCGTCAGACAGCTTGGAGACTTCGGCGTAGTCCGGGGTGATAGCAACGGTCTTGGTACCCTTGTAACGCACCTCGGTAAAAAAGTGGGCATCCGGGGTACGGGTCTGGGGTACGTTAGAACCCCAGGCAATGATGTAACCGGAGTTGTACCAGTCGGCGGACTCGGGCACGTCGGTCTGCTCACCCCAGGTCTGCGGGGAAGCCGGCGGCAGGTCGCAGTACCAGTCGTAGAAGCTCATACAGACGCCGCCAATCATCGACAGGTAGCGGCTGCCAGCCGCGTAGGACACCATGGACATGGCCGGAATCGGCGAGAAACCAAGGATGCGGTCCGGGCCGTGCTTTTTGGCAGTGTAAACGTTGGCGGCAGCAATCAGCTCGTTGACTTCGTCCCAGCCGGAACGCACAAATCCGCCCATGCCGCGTCGGGGTTTGTACTCAGCGGTTTTCTTCGGGTCTTCCACGATGGATGCCCAGGCATTCACCGGATCTTTATGCTCAACCTTCGCGGCGCGCCAGAGCTGCATCAGGTGCCTGCGCATCAGTGGGTATTTCAGGCGATTCGCACTGTACATATACCAGGAGTAGCTGGCACCACGGGGGCAGCCTCGGGGCTCGTGGTTGGGCAGATCAGGACGGGTACGGGGATAGTCGGTCTGCTGGGTTTCCCAGGTGACCAGGCCGTTCTTTACGTAAATTTTCCAGCTGCAGGAGCCGGTGCAGTTTACGCCGTGGGTGGAACGCACGATCTTGTCATGCTGCCAGCGCTGGCGGTAGCTGTTTTCCCACTCGCGGCCGACATCGTGGGTTTCACCGTGGCCGTCCGCAAACGGCTCGCGCTTTTTCCTGAAGTAGTTCAGTTTGTCGATCAAATGACTCATGGTCTCTCTCCGCTCTTGCAGTCTGCCGGATCGCTCTTTTGATGCTGTTCTAATTAGCTCCGAATTCGACTCATTTTCTGCCACGAGAGCAATAAAATCAGCGTGGTTACTACTATATAACTCACTCCTACCACTGAGGTGGTAGGACTTTATATCCCCGTATAACGAACTCCCTGCCAACCGCCAAGTGCAGAACTTTAAATCGGAAGGGAGATAGTGCGACGCAGACGAGAGCAACAGTCGGTACAAGCTCCTTTTTTCCAAGTACGGAATTGCCGCCGATCCGATCAAGAGAGTATTCTGCGCTGACTTAACTCATCAAAACCCGAAATATCAGAGGCAGACTAACCATGAGTATCAAAGCCACAATCGGTATCATGACTATTAGTGACCGGGCCAGCTCGGCGGTTTATGACGACCTGTCAGGCCCTGCGATTATCGAAACACTTGACGCCTATTTAACTTCCGAGTGGCAGTCAGAGTACCGGGTAATTCCTGATGAGCGACCGGTGATCGAGGCTACTTTGAAAGAGCTGGCCGATGAAAAGGGGTGTTGCCTGATTGTGACGACCGGCGGCACAGGCCCAGCCACCCGTGACGTAACCCCAGAGGCAACAGAAGCAGTCTGTGATCGAATGATGCCCGGGTTCGGTGAACTGATGCGATTGGAATCTCTCAAATACGTGCCAACAGCAATTCTGTCCCGCCAGACTGCCGGTCTGAGGGGTGATACGCTTATCATAAACTTACCGGGCAAGCCCAAGGCCATCCGACAGTGTCTGGACGCTGTATTTCCCGCAGTGCCTTACTGCATTGATCTTATGAACGGCCCCTATCTGGAATGTGATGAAGCCGTTATTAAACCGTTTCGCCCTAAAACTTGATCTTTTCGCCCATAGCATGTGGACATGCCTGTCGATACGAATTCATTGACTTGACATGAGTCTTTAAACTATACCAATCTACCGAAATTAACGCCGAGCTGCTGAGCCTAAACACCCTTTGGGTACATGGACCGTTAGCCGTGGCTCCAGCCACCGGGTCAGCCTGGAAACGGCCTGACCTCCCGAACTTGGAAAGGTGTGTCATGCTGATAGGCGTCTGTTCGCGTCGGTTTGGTTATCTGCGGCGTTGGGTGTTGCGCATACCCAACCCGGCACCTGGCCATGAGCCTGGGGTGAAGGAAGTGACGCATGACATTTAGCACCATTATTTTGGCCGGTGGCCTGTCATCGCGCATGGGGCAGGACAAGGCGTTGTTGACCACCGGATCCCTATCTTTGCTCCATCACATGCAAGCACTGGCACGCTCCGCTGACAGTGACGACATTCTAGTTAGTCGGAATGCCCCAGGCTTTATTCCTGACAACTTTTCCGGAGGCGGGCCTCTGGCGGGACTTGAAGCCTGCCTGCCCCACTGCCGCCACCTGCGGGTTCTGGTTCTGGCGGTCGACACGCCCCTCCTGAGTACCTCGACGTTACAAAAACTCGTGTCCGCCGCTGAGTCACACCCCGTTTTCGGCAACAACAGCCCCCTGCCCTGCGTTTTGCACAGCAATAAGCTGGTGTCTGATTATGTGCGGTCTCTACTCATGGACCCGAACCAGAAAGCTGCCATGCATCGGGTGCTGGACTTTGCTAATGCCCGCGCCATCGAACTGAAACAGAACGAACTCTTTAACGCCAACACCCCGACTGACTGGCAGCATTGCCGGCAACAACTACAGATCAGGAATCAACATGGGTAAATCCGACACAAGTATTTTTCATCCTTTGACACTGGCGATTCTGACGGTTTCCGACAGGCGCACTCACGAAGACGACACCAGTGGTGATCTGCTGAAAAACCTGGCCACGGAAGCGGGCCATCAGGTTGTTGAACGCAAACTACTGCCAAACAATCGGTACCAGCTGCGCGCTTGTGTCAGCCAGTGGATCGCCGGCAATGAGGTTCAGGTGGTGCTGATCAATGGCGGCACCGGTTTTTCAGAAGGCAACAGCACCGTAGAGGCGCTTCAGCCACTGTTTGACCGCGAGGTGCCTGGATTTGGCGAACTGTTCCGTCAGCTCTCGTATCAACAACTGGGTTCGTCGGCCCTGCAGTCTGGCGCCATTGGCGGACTGGCCAATCAGACGCTGGTGATCGCCGTACCAGGCTCAGGCAACGCCTGCGAACTGGCCTGGCACGAGCTCATCCAACCACAGCTCGACAGTCGCACCCGGCCCTGCAGCTTTTACTCCCATCTCAAGCCCGTAGAGGCGCAAAGGGAAACCAACTTATGCAAGAACTAACTCATCTCGACTCTGGCGGCGCAGCAGCCATGGTTGATGTTTCCGGCAAAACCGCCACCCGACGAGAAGCCCGTGCCGGTGCGGTGATCCAGACCCGACCAGATGTGATCGAGCTGATCGAGCAGGCCCTGATCAAGAAAGGTGATGTGGTGGCTACCGCACGCATCGCCGGCATCATGGCCGCGAAAAAAACCAGTGACCTGATTCCTCTTTGCCATCCTCTGCCCTTAAGCAAGGTCGCCGTTGATTTCCGCCTTTATGCCGACAATGGCCGAATCGAAGTTGAGACACTGTGCGTTGTCACCAGCCAGACCGGCGTGGAGATGGAGGCCCTCACGGCGGCATCCGTTGGGGCACTCACGGTGTACGACATGTGCAAAGCGGTCGACCCCGCCATGAAGATCAGCGATATCCGCCTGCTGGAAAAACAAGGCGGCAAGCGAGGACACTGGCAACGTGAGGATCCAACCGATGCTTGATGTGATATTTTTTGGCTCACTGCGCGAACGGGTAGGCTGTGACCGGATACAGTTCGAAATTGATCAACCAATGACAGTCCAGGCCGTGATTGACACGCTCCTGGCACAGTCAGAGCAATGGCAGCCCCTCGTCAATCGCCGAATGCTCTGTGCTGTGAATCAGGAAGTTGCTAACTTTAACGCCCAGGTTTGTCCCGGAGATGAACTGGCGCTTTTTCCACCAGTAACCGGGGGCTGATGTGGCGATTCGCATTGCTCTCCAGACCGAAGATTTTGACCTTGGCAAGGTACACGCCCGTCTGCGTGACAATCCCCGCTGCGGGGCGCTGGTGACCTTCACCGGTCTGGTGCGTGATCTGGCCGAAGGCGGCCTGAAAGGTCTGACACTGGAACACTACCCCGGCATGACCGAAAAGGCCCTGCACCAAATTGCCGAGGACGCCTGCACCCGCTGGCCAATCGGTGAACTGGAGATTGTTCACCGGGTCGGTCGCCTCGGCCCGAATGAGCAGATCGTGCTGGTGGCCGTCAGCTCCTCGCACCGGGGAGATGCCTTTGCGGCCGCCGAGTTTGTCATGGATTACCTGAAAACCCGGGCGCCTTTCTGGAAGAAAGAACACACTGTCAATGGCGATCACTGGGTAGAGGCACGAGGCAGCGACGACCAGGCTGCCTCCCGCTGGCGACCGATCAACGAGACCGATCACTAATGCGATTTTTGCTGCTGGGCCTGTGCCTGCTCGGTTATACCCAGGTTTTCGCCGGCGAACGCTTGACCATCGCCGCCGCCTCGGACCTGCGCTACGCCCTGGACGACATCGTGGCTGAATACCGCCAGCAGGAACCAGACGCCCGCATTGATGTGGTGTACGGCTCTTCCGGCAAGATGACCAGCCAGATCACCCACGGTGCACCCTACGATCTGTTTTTCTCGGCAGACATCCGCTACCCGCAACAGCTGTTTGAAGCCGGGTTGACCACCTCTGAACCGGTGCCTTATGCCCGTGGCCGAATTGTGCTCTGGAGCACCCGTCTGGATGCTGCCGAACTCACCCTGGAAGACTTGCCCGAACTTGACCTGCAACGCATCGCCATCGCCCAGCCCAGTCATGCACCCTACGGTGCTCGTGCCAAAGAAGCACTGATCTCAGCTGGCGTGTGGGACGCCGTTAAACCCAAGCTCGTTTATGGCGAGAATATCGCCCACACCGCACAGATGGTGCAATCCGGCGCGGCTGATATCGGTATTATTGCGCTGTCTCTCGCGCTGTTTCCGGAGCTGGCCACTGACGGCCACTACCTAATTCCCGAAGAGGGCCATCAGCCGCTGATCCAGGGCTATGTCACCACACAGAAGGCCGTCGACAAGCCACTGGCTGACCGGTTTCGTCGCTATCTGCAGACGCAAGCCGCCCACGGCATTCTGGACAAATACGGCTTCACCCTGGAGTAACCGTCTTGAGCTTCACCCTATCGCCGGCGGACTGGCAGGCCATACTGCTGACCCTGAAACTGTGCAGCCTGACCACCCTGATCCTGCTGATCATTGGCACGCCGCTGGCGTGGTGGCTGGCCTGGGGGCGCAGCCGCCTGCGCACTGCGGTTCAGGCGATTGTCGCTCTCCCCCTGGTACTGCCGCCCACGGTTCTGGGATTTTACCTGCTGATGCTGTTGGGGCCACAGGGCGCGGTCGGCGGAACCCTGAATCAGTTCGGCCTGCCCCACCTGGCCTTCAGCTTTGAAGGCATTCTTGTAGGCTCCGTGCTCTACTCCATGCCCTTTGCCGTACAGCCTCTACAGCAGGCGTTTGTCACCCTGGGCAAACAGCCACTGGAAGTCGCCGCCACCCTGGGCGCCTCGGCCCGCGACCGCTTCGTTCATGTCACCCTGCCTCTGTGCCGTGGCGGTTTTATCGTGGCTGCGACACTCAGCTTCGCTCATACGCTGGGAGAATTCGGCGTTATTCTGATGCTCGGCGGCAGCATTCCCGGTGAAACCCGGGTACTCTCGGTGCTGATCTACGATCATGCCGAAGCAATGAATTATGCCGCCGCCCACAGCCTGTCGCTGGGCATGCTGGTGGCGGCCTTTGTGGTTTTATTTATTGTTTATGGTGCCCAGAAGCGTTTTGATCAGGTGAAGCCATGAGCCTGACCCTGGATTTCAGGCTGCCACGGGAGCAGTTCACCCTGAACGCGAACGTGAGTCTCCAGTCCCGGGGCGTGCATGCGCTGTTCGGCCGCTCCGGATGTGGCAAAACCAGTCTGTTACGGGCCATTGCCGGACTCGAGCCGGACTGCCAGGGTCAAATCAGCTTTAATGACCACCACTGGCTGAACGGCAAAAAAAGTCTGCCGCCCGAACACCGGCGGCTGGCGATGGTATTCCAGCAACCGGGCCTACTACCCCATCTTGGCGTTCGTGACAACCTGCTGTTCGGCTATAAACGTACGCCACCGGCCCGGCGCCACATGGACCCGGATGACGTTATCAAGATGCTGGATCTGTCGGCGCTGCTCACGCTGCGAACCAGCCAGCTATCCGGCGGCCAGGCACAACGGGTGGCACTGGGGCGAGCGCTGTTGCGCAGCCCCGAGCTGTTGTTGCTGGACGAACCCCTGGCGGCGCTGGACCACGCTGGTAAAGCCGAAATCCTGCCCTACCTGCTGAGGATGATCCGCCATAGCCGCATCCCGGTCCTCTTTGTCAGCCATCATCTGGACGAAGTGGTGCAGTTTGCCGATCAGCTGATCCTGATGGAGCAGGGACAGATTGTCAGTGCCGGGCCATTGCAGTCACAGTTGAGCCGCCCGGAGTTCGCCCGCTTTGGTGCCCTGTCAGTGCTGGCGTGCCGCATCTGTCACAACGAGGGTGCGATGCTGGAACTGGCCCTGGGCCAGCAGCGCATGAAGGTACCCGCGCTGCCGTTGAACGGAACCGAATGTCGCCTGCGCGTGCAGGCCCGGGATGTCAGCCTGAGCCTGAACCGACTGCAGGACAGTAGCATCAGCAACCAGCTGGAAAGCCGGATTGAGGCGATCAGTCCCGCGCCCCATGAGGCGGAAGTACTGATACGGCTAAACGTGGAAGGACAGCCGCTGCAGGCACTGATTACCCGAAATTCGCAACAGCGGCTTCAATTAGAGGAAGGTATGCGGGTGTTTGCCCAGATCAAAGCGGTGGCGATCCACTGAAACCACCACCCGGCTTCTCAGCCTAACAGCGCATCAAAGGGACGGATCTGAATTCTCGCACCAACCGACTGACTCTCCGCTTCCTGGGGTAGTAATATAAAACAATTAGCGCGGGACACCGAGGTCAGCATGCCCGAACTTTGCGGGCCGGAAGGCTTCACTTTCAGCACACCGGCTTCCTGCCAGAACACACCGCGCTGAAAATCCATCCGCCCCGGCTGCTTGCGCACCGGCTCAGCCAACTCGGCAGTGAAAGTCTCGGGCTCGGCCGGCGCTTCACCCGCCATCCGGCGCAGCACTGGCTGCACCAGCTGGTCCAGGGTGACCACTGCCGCCACGGGATTGCCCGGCAGGCCAAAGAACCAACCGTCTCCAAGCTTGCCAAAGGCAAAGGGTTTGCCGGGCTTCATAGCCACTTTCCAGAAGTTTACCTCCCCCAGCCGGTTCAACACCTGACGGGTGTAGTCGGTATCACCCACGGACACACCGGCGCTGGTCAGCAGCAGATCGGCCGTCTTCATGGCCCGCTGGAACGCTGCTTCAATCTCCTCGGGTTTGTCCGGCAACAGCCCCAGGTCAACAATCTCTACACCCAGTCGGCTCAGCATTGCTCTGAGCACATAGCGGTTGCTGTCGTAGATCTGCCCGGCGGCCAGCGGCTGCCCCGGCAGCGCCAGCTCATCACCGCAAGAAAGCACTGCGACCCGAAGCCGTTCATACACCGGCACCTCGGCAATGCCCAGCGAAGCCAGCAAGCCGATATCCACGCTTTTCAGGCGGCTGCCGGCATTCAGTACACAAGCACCCTCGGCAATGTCTTCACCGGCCAGACGCACGTTCTCGCCAGCCCCAGGGCATTTCAGCAGACGCACGCCCTGCTCTTCAATGGCCATGTTTTCCTGCATAACTACGGCATCGGCGCCGGCTGGCAGCACTGCACCGGTCATGATGCGGATGCAGCTGTCCGGCACCAGTTCCCCGTCGAACGGATGGCCCGCCAGCGATTGCCCCTGCAGCGGCAATAACTGCCCCTCTTTCAGGCCAGCGCTGCTCACGGCATAGCCATCCATTGCCGAGTTGGTATGGGCAGGGACATTCAGGCCGGAGACCATGTCCTCGGCCAGCACCCGCCCCAGGGCCTGATCCAGAGGAATAGACTCAATCCGACCAATGGGCTGAACCTGCTCCAGCATGTTTTCCTGGGCATCTGTAAAGGGCTTGAGTACCGGTTTATTCATGCAATATCTCCATCATGGTCGAATCACCAGATAACTTAATCGCCCGGCGCGGACAATGCACACGGGCACTAAACGAATTCAGAAAATTTCCGACAGGAGGTTAGGTAAGCGGGAAGGTCTCGCCACCATCAGCACCACCATGGCAAAGTTGCACCCATTCCAGCTTTTGAGCAACTTGAGTAAAAACCTTGCATTGGCAGATAGCTTAATTGCAAATCTCAATCAACTGCTTTGTAGCTAGACGTGAAGCCACCTGACACTTGGGTAACGGCAATTTGACTTCCTGCTCCCAGCGGCTTGAGTCCTCCCCATGGATATATCACCCGGCACATTCATGCATTAGCAGTATTTGTTATATTATGCTAAAAGGACGAACCGGAAAAATCGCTCCCCCGTTGTGGGTATAATTTCATATATGGGTTTTTCTTTGATTCAACTCAATCCGTTGCGCGCAGGAATTTTCTTGTTTGCTGCTCACGCCGACCTTGATCAGTTTTAACCGCAGGTTGCTGGCGCTCCGAGGCATGAGCAAAGCAACAGCGTTATGTTGACAGAGGGGGTGACAGAGAACTCTTGCAAACAGGCTAAAGCTTGACCAGAATAAAAGTAATTAATTAATTACTTTCTTTGGGAACGCCATGCCTGTTAGCGCCAAACGCACCTACCAAAGCACAGAGCTCCGCCAGTCCACCACCATCGAGGCGGTCGTCCAGCTGTGTGCGGAACAAGATCCGGCCACTCTCACCACCGCGCGGATTGCGGACGAAGTTGGGCTGTCACAAGGCGCCCTGTTCAAACACTTCCCCAACAAGAACAGACTTTGGGAGTCAGTAGCCTGCTGGGTCTCAGAACAGCTCACCAGGCAAGTCTTCAGTGCTGCCGACGAGCATCAGCAGGCAGACCAGGCACTGGAAGCTATGTTCCTCGCACACGTGGATTTTATCGTCCGGCACCCGGGCATTCCGCGTCTCATGCTCGGAGAGTTGCAAAAGCCGGGTAACGGCCCAGCCAAATCCATTATCCGCCAGACTCTCGCACGCTACCGAAAGAAGGTGGTCGAACTGCTGAACCAGGGCATCCAACAGCGACACATCGCTTCCGGCATCGATACTGAAGCGGCAGCGGTGTTGTATCTCGGAGCCATTCAGGGGTTGGTAGTTCAGGGGATGATCAGTGGCGAGATCAATGCCCTCCAGCAAACCGCACCCCGGATCTTCAGACTTTACAACGCCAGCCTTCAGGAGATACCCGATGAGCCGGAAAAATAAACTGACGCTTGTTCTGGCCCTGATCGCCGGCATTGCCTTTGTTGTCATCATGGTCAAGCTGAAACAGCCACCGGAGCGGGCCGAGTCGCAAACAGCGGCGACACCCGTGCAGACAATGGAGATCATACCAAGGCCATTCAGCACCGAGGCCCGGGGTTATGGCCAGGTGCTCCCTGCCCAAAGCTGGAATGCCGTGGCCAATGTGGGTGGACGGGTTATCTGGAAACACCCGAAGCTGGAGAGCGGCAACATGATCGCCGAGGGCACTCGGCTGCTTGAGATCGACCCCACCCGCTATGAACTGGCCGAAGCCTCTGCCAGGGCGGACTTGGCAGGCATTGAAGCCGAACTGCGCCAATTGGCGCAAGAAGAGCGCAATACCAGAGAATTATTGAAGCTGGAAAAACGCCGGCTGGATCTGGCAAGGCGGGAGCTGGAACGGGCCAAGACCCTGAGCGAACGGGGCGCCCTGTCCCAGACCCGATACGACGAGCAACAGCGGGTTACGCTGCAACAGGAACAGGCGGTCCAGAGCCTGAGAAACCAACAAAACCTGATTCCGGCCAGGCGGGAGACACTGGAAGCTCGCATGGCCAGAACAGAATCGGCGCTGGCCAGTGCCCGGGAAGATCTGGAAGACACCCGTTTTGATGCGCCCTGGGATATGCGGGTGCATCAGGCCGACATCGACACCGGCCAGCACATCAGCCCGGGCCAGAGCCTGTTCATAGCCGACGATATCACCCGAGCCGAGGCCAAGATACAGCTGGAAGTATCGGAGTTACGCCGGGTGTTGTCGCAACTGTCGGGCGACAGCCTGCCAGGCACATCCTCCAGCTTTACCGACTTTCATGAACAATTACCCCTTGGCGATCTCCACATCCGGATAACGCCCACCAATGTGCCGGATGCCCACTGGCCCGGCAAGCTTACCCGCGTGACCAGCAGCCTTGACCCGGCCACGCGCACGGTTCAGGCAGTAATCTCCGTGGAAGAACCTTATCGCAACGCCAATCCACCGACCCGCCCGCCGCTGGTGCGCAACATGTTCGTTCAAGCCAGCATTGCCGCGACGACGCCTGAGCCGGTTATCGTGATTCCGGCCAGTGCTGTACACCAGGGCGTGGTGTATCTCGCCGATGACAACAATCGCCTGCAGCGCCAGGAGGTCGCCGTTGACTGGCAACAAGGCGACCTGACCGTGATCGCCGAAGGCCTGAAGCCCGGGGATCGACTGGTTCTGCATGACCTGGTGCCAGCCATCACCGGCACTCTGCTGGCTCCGCAAACCGAGGAAGCCACCGGAGACAGTGAACAACAACCTGCCCCGGGAGATCAGTCATGATCCGCTGGTTCGCCGGGCACCCCACGGCAGGCAACCTGCTGCTGATTCTGATTCTGGCGGTCGGGCTTTTTGCCGCCCCCAATCTGACCCGGGAGACCTTTCCGGACTACCTGCCGCCGGAAGTCAGCATAACTATGGAATATCGCGGCGCCACGGCAGCGGATGTGGAAGAAGCCATCTGTCAGCGCCTGAGTGAAGCCCTGCAACGGGTAGACTACATGCAGGAAATCAGCTGCACGGCACGGGACAATCAGGCTCAGACCATTGCCAGCATGGAGCCCAGAGGCGACATGGGGCGCTTTCTGGACGACATCCGCACCGAGATCGAAGCCCTGACCGACTTGCCGGAAGAAGCCGAAGATCCGATCATTCGCGAGCTGTACCGTACCAGTCTGGTAGCGGCCATCGCAGTCTATGGGCCCATGAGCTTCTCTCACCTGGAGGCCTACACCAGCCAGCTGGAAGACCGTCTGTTCGCCATGGACGGAGTGGCTGATGTGATTCCAGTGGGCCTGTCCCAGCGTCAGTGGCACATCGAAGTGTCCCGAGATCTGCTGCGCCAGTATGGCCTGGTCGTGCGCGACATCGCCAAGGCCATCAACAGCCAGAACCTGGACATGCCCCTGGGCACCATTGAAACCGACAGCCAGGACATCCAGCTGCGGTTTGTGGATGAACGCCGTTCCCTGCAGGCTCTGGCCGAGCTGCCCGTTATCGGCGGCGAAGCCGGTGCTGTACTGACGCTGGGCGATATTGCCACCATCACCGAGGCCCACGAACGGGAGGAGGAACGGGTGGACTTCAACGGCCAGCGCGCCATCGTTCTGGAGATCCACAAAAACCGACACGACGATGCCCTGCGGGTGATGGATTCCCTGGAAGCCTTTATCAACGAGGAAAAAGCCCGCCGTGGCGGCAATGTAGAGCTGGAAATCACCCAGAACATGACCTCCATCGTCGAAGATCGCCTAAAGATGCTGGTCGGCAACGGTATTACCGGTTTGCTGCTGGTAGGTTTGGTGATGGCCCTGTTCTTCCGCCCCCGCCTTGCCTTCTGGGCGCTGTTCGGCCTGCCGGCCGCCTTTGCCGGTGCCTTTGTAGTGATGGCCATCACCGGTCTGTCTCTGAACATGATTACCCTGGTAGCCCTGTTGATGGCAATCGGCATTGTGATGGACGACTCCGTGGTGATCACCGATAACATTGCCCGGTGGCAGGCCCACGGCAACTCGCCGCTGGAAGCTGCCACCAAGGGCGCGCAGGAGATCCTGCCGGGCGTGCTGTCGTCCTTCCTGACCACCGTTTCCGTGTTTATCCCGCTGGCGTTTCTGGCCGGGGAGCTGGGGGCGGTGCTGGAGGTGCTGCCGGTTGTGCTGATTGCCGCACTGGCCGCCTCGCTGATTGAGGCCTTCTGGATACTGCCCCATCACCTTAAAATCGGACTGGACGAAAAGCGCGAGAAAGCCCCTTCCCACTTTCGCACTGCCTTCGACAACGGCTTTGAAAAAGCCCGGGAGCAAGTCGGGCGTCTGGCAGACGGTGCCATCCGTTTCCGATATGGCGTGCTGGCCGCCATGCTGCTGATACTGCTGGGTTCGGTGGGGCTGATGGCCGGCGGCCATGTACGCATGGAGGCCATGCCGGAAATCGAAGGCGACGTGCTTGAAGCCCGGGTACTGATGCCACAGGGGACGCCACTGCACCAGACCCAGGCCATTACCCAACACATCACTTCCGCCATGCTGCAGCTTAATGACAAATACACACCAGACCAGCCCGACCAGCAACCCTTGGTGCAAAACATCCAGACCAGGTTCAACCAGCACGCTGGAGCGGGCGAAAAAGGCGCCCATGTGGCCACCGTGATGGCTGATTTGCTGACGGCGGAGCTGCGTACGGTGGATCTCGCCACCCTCACCGATCGCTGGTATCAGGAAATCGGTGAGATTCCGGGGGTGATTGCCCTCAATATACAGGAGCCCGGATTCGGGCCCGCCGGTATTCCCATTGAAGTGCGCCTGCAGGGTAGCAACCTGGATGAGTTGAAAGCTGCGGCCCGGTATCTGGGTGATGAAGTTGCCAGTTATAACGGCACTTTCAACGTGCTGGATGATCTTCGTCCGGGCAAGCCACAGCGCACCCTAAGCCTGAACGACCGCGCCCTGTCCCTCGGTTTGACGGCATCCGAAGTGGCCAGCCAGATCCGATCCGGACTGCTCGGGGATATTGTCGATACGGTGCAGATTGGTGACCAGCACATCGAAATTCTGGTGCGCCAGACCAGTGCCGAGCGCAACACTCGACAGTTTCTGGAAGATACCGTGATCACCACTGGCAAAGGCAGGATGGTGCCGCTGCGGGAGGTTGCGGATATTACCGAGGAACGCCAATGGGCGCAGGTTACGCGGGTTGACGGCCTGCGCACGGTTACCGTGTCTGCCGATGTAAACGGCCAGACAACCAACGCCGATGCCATCGTGACGGATTTGCAGAGCCAGGTGTTTCCAAAACTTCAGGAACAATGGCCTGAAATCAGCCTGCAAGTGGAAGGCCAGACCGCCCGTTCCCGGGAAACCGGCCAGTCCATTGCCCGGGGGCTGCTGATCGGCCTGCTGGGAATCTTCCTGATCCTGTCGTTCCAGTTCCGCAGTTACCTGGAGCCGATTATCGTAATGCTGACGATCCCGGTGGCGCTTATGGGTGCGGTGTGGGGCCACCTGATCATGGGCTACAACCTGTCGATGCCTTCACTGATCGGTGCCGCCTCACTGGCCGGCATTGTGGTGAACAATGCCATCCTGCTGGTGCAGTTCATCAAGAGCTACCGGCAACAGGGCATGAGCGCCCGGGAAGCTGCCGGTGCCGCCAGCCGGGCCCGCTTCCGGGCGATCCTGATTACCACCAGCACAACGGTCGCAGGCCTGCTGCCTCTATTGGCCGAAACCAGCACCCAGGCCATGGCGGTGATTCCACTGGTGATTTCTGTGGTGTTCGGCTTGCTGGTCTCTATAGTACTGATACTGCTGGCACTACCGGCACTCTACGCCATTCTCGAAGATCTGGGCTGGACAAAAAACCCGGCCCTGAAAAAGCCTGGCGATACTGCTATGGTCAGGTAAACATACAAGCAAAAGGAATCATTTTATGGCTTCTACAACAGGCAAATACATGGCTACGTTTTTACTCGGGCTAGCGGTATCTACCAGCTCGCTGGCGGCCGAACCTGTCACTCCAAAACTGACGGACAAGCTGAGCAGGCTGCTGCAGGAAGAAATGCGCTCGGTACAAACCGCCATGGGTACCATTCATTCCGGGATGGTCATGGGGCAGCACGAAGCTGTGGCAACAAACGCCCAAAAAATCCATGACAGCTTCATCCTGCAACAAAAGCTGACCGACCAGGATAGAAAAGACCTGATGTCAGCCGTTCCGAAGGGGTTTATCAAGCTGGATAAGGAATTTCACAAGCTTGCTGCTTCTCTGGCGGAAGCCGGTAAAAATCAAAATACCGCCGAGCAACGAGAAATCTTTGATAAAATGACCGGCAACTGCATCCAGTGCCATAGTCAGTATGTTTCTGATCGTTTTCCCGGCGTCAACACCCTCGGGAAGTGACCGCGAGACCGCCTGATACCTTCATCAGGCGGTCACAGAGGGCAGTTTTATCCTGCCACACTCAGAGGCGGGAATCGGCTTGCTGAAGTAGTAGCCCTGAAAGGCATCACAGTCGTTGGTAAGGAGAAGTTCAAGCTCTTCTCTGCCTTCCACTCCCTCTGCGATTGTTTTCAAACCCAGCGAATGCGCCATTGCAATAATCGCCTTTACAAGGCCCTGTTTTTGGGGGTCGATATGGACGTCTCGCACGAAGCTCAGGTCAATTTTCAAATGATCGATCGGGAATTCTCTCAGATAGGCCAGGCTTGAATACCCGGTACCAAAATCATCAATAGCCAGCCGAAACCCCATAGCTCTCAGTTCTCGGAGCGTCTTCAGGGTATTTTCCATATCAACGATTGCGGCATGCTCGGTTATCTCCAATTCTATCAGGCTGGAAGGCACCCCGGAGGACTCAACAATAGCTCGCAGATCGTCAACAAATTCCGACCGGGAGAAAAGCGCCGCTGAAACGTTGATCGCAACGGGTAAAACCTGTGTCTGTGGCTCTTTTAACCATTGGGCCAACTGGGCGACAGCTGCCTTCATTACCCAACGATCAACCTCAACAATTTGCCCGCTGTCTTCCGCTGCCGGAATGAACTCGCCAGGAGACACCATTCCGGTCTCCGGATTATTCCACCGGACCAAGGCTTCGTATCCAACCGCCCGAAAGCGACCATCCGCAGAACGCTCAACTTTCGGTTGGTACAACAGGAACAGTTCATCTTCAGTAATGGCTTTTTGCAATGCTGGTTTCAGAGCAACCCGGAACTGCACCTTATCTTGCATGGATTTAGCAAAAAACTGACCCGGCCACGCCCCTCATTTTTTGCGTGATACATGGCTGTGTCGGCCGCCTGTATCAGCTCACCTAACGTATCTCCATCCAGAAAAAGCACCGCGACACCCACACTCGCCCCCACATGCAGCTGAGCACCCTCAATATCAAACACCGGTTTTATTGCATCTATCAGCTGCCGAGCCAGCTGGCCAGCTTCTTTCGCGCCGCCCTGCATCAGAAGAATGAATTCATCCCCACCAAATCGACACAGAGTGTCTGCTTTTCTCACGTGGAGCTTCAGTCTTTCACATACGGCTTTGAGCAATTCATCGCCATAGTAATGGCCCAGCGCATCATTTACCTGTTTAAAATCATCCAGATCAATAAACAGAAGTGACCAGACGCCCCTCGTCTCCCGGGCATGGACAAAAGCTTCAGAAAAACGCTCCTTCAGCAATACTCTGTTGGGCAGTCCGGTCAGCGGGTCATAGTTGGCCAGAGTCTGGATCCTTTCTTCAGCTTCGTTGTAAATCGAAGCGTCTTCCATAATGGATATGTAGTGTTCTGGCTTACCGTTGTCCGCAAACACGGCGGAGATTGTCCCTCGCTGCAGGTAATATTCGCCGTTTTTCCGCTTGTTCCAGAATTGGCCAGACCAAAAGCCTTTGGCTCGTAGTTGCTTGAACAGATCTTCGTAGAAATGCCGGTTCTGCTTGCCGGAATTCAGGATTCGAGGGTTGTTACCCACGGCCTCACCGCGGGCGTAGCCTGTAATGCGGGTAAACGCCGGGTTAACGTTCAGAATCGTGCCTTTTGAGTCCGCGATGATGATCGACTCCTGGCTGTGCTGAAACACTTCAGCCACTTGCTTCAAATACGCCAGGGAATGGCTTCGCTCTCTGTCCAGCACACCCATGTGCCATACAACAGCACTACTTATACAAAGAAAGACCGCTAACGCGAGCCCGCTTTCCCGCAGTTCATCCGGACTGGAAGAGGCAATCGCATCAGCCGTATAGCTCGCGAGCCCAACAAGCAACAACACAAAAAGGCTCTGGTAAAGCGGGTAGCGCACAGACGCTACCAAGAGAACCGGCAGCAAAAAGTAACTGTAACTGGGTAACTCTGGCCCTGGCGGGTTGGCCACAGAGAAGAACACCAGCGCGGCAATAACAGCACCAAAAGCAAATAAAGGGAAGTGACCATCAAAAAATTCATCACTGAAGCCGCTATCTGATTCGTATTGCTCGATAAGAAACAGTATGGCCGGGGCGACTAGTGCAATGGAGGTAAAACGTGAGACGGACCACCAGAGAAAATCATTTCCGAAGGTTTTCCAGTCTGCCGGGCCGTTCAGATAAAGAGACAGCAAGACCACAAGGAATGAAGAAATCAAGGCCGGAAACAGTGCGGCAGCCCAGGAAAACCAGATCACTTTCTTCTGTGTGTCTGGCAGATCACGATTCAAGCCGGCAAAACACAGGAAGAGGTATCCAAGCCATCCTTGTAGAATAAGAGTCGATGTCATCGTCAGGGAGGCGATGATCGGTTGCCCGGCCAGCACCGTCTTTAGCAACCAGTCAGAACCGAAAACCAGGATGGTGAAGATAACCAGCAATCGAGTAGATTCCAGGCGCCGCGCTATATCCAGCAGGGCAACCAGTAACAGCCCTCCATTGAAAAAAAACGTCAACAGACTGAAGTGCTCACCCGAAATCAGATACTGGAACGACGTTACCGTCACATAAATGCACAACCACACCCGGATCACGCCGGGAAAATGTGCGTACCAACGTTGCATGCACGGCACGTCCTTACTCATCGATTCTCCTAAGCTGTGATATTACAGCGACAACCAGGATCTATTATGAATCGTATCTATTATGAATCCTATCTATTCAGGAACTCCCTTTTTGCAGATCCATCCCCGGCCTGCCATACCAGTAACCGTTGCAAGGAGGCGCTTCTACCAGTTGTAGCGGGTCAGTATCGGGAGCTTCCCCTCGCCGAACCTGGTCAAAACGTTTGACCACTTCGCCCATCCCTTGATGCTCCGGGCTCAG
Source organism: Marinobacter persicus (assembly GCF_002934325.1). GTDB lineage: Bacteria > Pseudomonadota > Gammaproteobacteria > Pseudomonadales > Oleiphilaceae > Marinobacter > Marinobacter persicus_A. The sequence goes on along the minus strand of NZ_PTIV01000018.1, from coordinate 14,607 downwards.
GCGCACGGTGGAAACCCCCATCTGCTCCATATCCGGCAGTTCCCGCATAAGATCGTAGCGCGAGCCAGATAGCGTCGAAATGCCATTCAGGCGGAACAGTTCCTGGTTTTCCCGGGAACGCAGCTCCATCCCGTCCGGATGCTCCAGGCAGCGGAACTGACAGTTGTCCTTGGGCAGGTTGTAATGGCGGGCGGTAAAACAGCGGGACGACCAGGCCAGGGGCAGGAAACCCCAGGAGAACACTTCCGCCGGCAAGTCCAGATCTTCGTGTTTCAGTTCAGCAATCAGCTGCTCGAGTGTTTCCTTGCCCAGTTCCACCGGAAGGTTCCAGCCCTGCAATCCCTGTTTCGCAAGAATTTTCAGGGTAGCGGTGTTGTAGATATTCATTGAGGGGCCGGTAATGAACGGGATGCGGTTGCGAATGGCCACCTGCAGAGCGCTCTGGTCATTCGCTTCCACCAGAAACTCGTCCTGCTCGCAGAACTTGCGCAGGCGGCGCAGGTCCGCTTCCGACTCGATCAGCGTGAGCGTGGACAGCACCACGTTCTTGCCACAGGCCTTCAGATCCCGCGCCAGATCCAGCCAGTCGTCCGGTTTCAGTTCCCGACGACGGGAGCACACCACCTCACCCAGATAAATGGTGTCCACTGGCCATTCCGCAGCCTCGCCATAGAAGTCGAAAACGGACTGCCTGCTCCAGAACCACAGGATCGGGCCAAGAGAGAGCTTCATCATAAACGGTACACCTTATTTCCACTTGCGATGATAAGCGCCGATGGTGGTCAATCCACCTTCGGAAAGTCCCGACAGCGTGTGATGCCACGCGCTGTCCACGGCAAAGTGCTCAGCATCAGCCTGCACTCTGTCCAGCGCCTGGCGCCAGGTACGGGCAACATCGGCAATGTAGGCGGGGCTGCGTTGGCGGCCTTCAATTTTTACGGCGCTGATGCCCAGTTCCTGCAATTCTGGCAGCAAGTCCATGGTGTTCAGGCTGACCGGCTCTTCAATGGCGTGATACACACTGCCTTCAACGTCGAAGCGGCCTTTGCACAAGGTGGGATAACCGGCCGACTCGCCCTGACCATACCGATCAATCAATACATCGTTCAGGCGCGATTCCAGCCCCTGCGGTGTTTCCTGCCAACGCACGGCCTTGGCCGGCGAGCAGGCACCCCGGGTGTTGGGAGATTCATCGGTCAGGTAGGAGGACAGGTAACAGCGCCCTTCGGCCATGATGCAAAGACTGCCGAACGCAAAAACTTCCAGCTCCACCGGGCTGTGTCTGGCCACGCCCCGTACCTGGTCCAATGACAGCACACGGGGAAGAACCGCCCGGCGGATATCGAAGTTGTCCTTGTAGAACGCCAGGGCTTCGTAACTGGTGGCCGAGCCCTGAACGGACAGGTGCCGGGGTGTATCCGGGTATTTGTTGGCGGCGTAATCCAGCAGGCCCATGTCAGCCAGGATGATGGCGTCCACACCCAGGCTCGCGGCATGGTCAACCGCCCCCTTCCACTGCTCCCAGCCGTCTGGTTGCGGGTAGGTGTTAATGGCGCAGAATACCCGACTGCCTCTGGCATGGGCGTATTCGATGCCTTCGCGGGCGCGTTTGTCGTTGAAGTTCAGGCCGGCAAACTGGCGGGCATTGGTGCTGTCGCGGAAGCCGATGTAAACGGCATCGGCACCGTTATCCACTGCTTTTTTCAGAGCCGGCAGACTGCCGGCGGGGCACACAAGTTCCATGGCACTCTCCAGAGGAAGCATATCGGCACCATAACCAGAGGCCGCCCCACACACCTTGACCTTTATCAGCACAGCCATCGAAAGCTGGTAATACCTACAACTACAAAGAGGTACTCTACGTACTACCCCTGACCCACCCTGAAAACCTCACGGAATCAGCCGATTAACATTTTACTTACAATGCGTTACGAAAAATCCTCTACCTAAACACTTACCCCAATCCGCCGATACCCCACTCATCTGCACTTGGTCATAATCGCCAGCCTATCTACCCAAGAGGCTCAGGCATGAATCTCATCAACAATCTGTCGATGCGCGGAAAACTGATCACACTGGTGCTTCCCCCGCTTATCGCTCTCATTCTGTTTGCGGCGCAAAACATCACCGACACGGCCGGTGAACTGAAAAGCATGCAGCAACTGCAAGACATGGTCCGGCTTGCAGAAGTTGGCGACCCCGTGGTCGAGCAACTGCAAAAAGAACGGGGTCGTTCTGCTGTTTTGCTGGCCAGCGGTGCCGGTTCTGATGCGGCCCGCCAGGCAGCTCAGGCGTTGCAGTCCCAACGAGAGGCCACCGACCGTGCTGTGTCCAGCTACCGCTCTGAGCTCGAAAACCTGCTTGCGGACTCTACCTTTGACGGTGTGGTTCAGAGCAGCATCGAACGCTTTGAGCAACACACCAAGAGCCTGCCTGCTCTGCGACAGCAGATCGACAACCGCAATATCGCGGCACCGGAATCCGGCGGTCGATATACCGAAGTTATCATGGAGATTGTAAACCGGGTCCCGCTGCTTATACGCCGGGCCACCGACCCCGAACTTACCCGTCAGCTCAATGCCTACTTTGCGCTTGCAGAAGCGGGCGAAATGTCAGGGCGTGAGCGAGCTGCCGGCGCCAGCCTGATTCGAAGTGGAAACTTTAATCTGCCCCGCCTGGGCCAGATTACGTCGTTGGCCGGTCGTCAGGATGCTTACCTCCATTCAGCCCTGACCCTGCTGTCAGCCGAAGGCAGCGTCCGCGAAAAGCTTGAAGCCTTCCTGAGCACTCCGGAAAACCGGGCACTGCTGGAGCAGAGAGAAACACTGCTCAGCAGCGCTGCGGGCATGTACGCACTGGAAGCAGCCGAGTGGTTTTCAGCATCAACCACACGGATTGAGGCCATGAACAGCATCGGAGGTCAGATGCTGGAGCAGGTAGACAGCATGGCCGAACAGGCGGTTTCCCGCGCGCGCAACAGTCTGATTACCGTCTCGACCATAGCGGCTGCCGCTACAGCTCTGGTAATCATCCTGATGCTCGTGATCATCCATGCCATTCATTGTCAGGTACATACCCTGCGCAGCAAACTGCATGAGGCCATGGACAACAAAGATCTGAGCCTCGAGATTCCGGTGACCAGCAAGGATGAAATCGGCACCATTGCCGAGGCTATCAACCAGCTGTTCTCACACTTCAGCGTCGCACTGCTGCAGATTGACCGTTCCAGCGTCCAACTGGCCACGGCGACTGAGGAAACCAGCAGTACCGCTACCCAGAACGCCAGCCAGCTTAAAAAACAGCAGCAACAGATCGAACAGGTGGCTGCCGCTACTGAGGAAATGTCGTCCACCTCAGAGGAAATTTCCCAGAACACCCAGGAAGTCGCCGATGCCGCCAGCCGCGCCATGGAAAAAAGCCAGACCGGCGAGCGTGTGTTACACTCAAGCGTGTCTCAGATTCGCTCTCTGGCCGAATCAGTTCAGGAGGTCAATCAAGTCATTGAAGAGCTTGAAAAACGCAGCGGCTCTATCAGTGATGTAGTGGATGTCATCCGCAAGGTTGCGGACCAGACCAACCTGTTGGCGCTGAACGCAGCGATTGAGGCAGCCCGTGCCGGTGAACACGGGCGAGGATTTGCAGTAGTGGCAGATGAGGTTCGTACCCTCGCTCAACAGACTCATGAGTCCACTACCCAGATAGAAGAAATCATCAACGGCTTCAAGGACATCACTGGCAGCGCCAGCCGCTCCGTTGTCTCAAGCCACACACTGGCTAACGAAACCAGTGAACAGGCTTCAGAGATGGAGAAAACCTTTGCTGAAATCCTGACTGACGTAAACGGGATTTCAGACATGGCCACCCAGATTGCCACTGCCTCGGAAGAGCAGGTAGCGGTGACCCGGGAACTGGCCACCAGCATGGAATCTGTCAGTGAAGTTGCTATGCTGTCCCTGACTGGGTCGCAGGAGATCACGGAAGTAACCCAAGAGCAGGCACGGCTTGCTCGAGAGCTACAGGATCTGGCTAACGAATTCAAGGTTAATGACCATAATGCATGAGGCCGGATAACCAAGCTTGAACGACTCGACTCCCTGGCTAACCAAAGCTCTCAGAAAGTTTGACCGATTTCCCCTGTCAGTCCGCTTTCTGCTCGCATTCACACCACTGGTGGTTGCCGTGGTGTGGATGACATTCTTCAGTGCGGCAGATCGCTATCAGGTCACCCGCGATCTCGAACGGCTGGAAAGACACACATCGCTGGCTGTAGAGGCCGGGAACCTGGTTGGCCAGTTACAGCGCGAACGCAGCACCAGCATCACGCTCCTTGAGAGCGACAACCCGGCCAAGCTCCGGGAATATCTACGCGAAGCCCGGACCGCCACCGACAATCACCTTACCTCGCTCCGGGTGCAACTCGATCAGCCCATGCCCCGGAGTGCCAGCTCCTCCTATTTAAGTGATCTGAGAACGCTCAGCCACTCATTATACGAGCTGGCAGACATTCGGTCCGGGATTGATCAGGAAACAACCACTTCTGACAAAACAGATCAATACTTCACCAGTCGGATCGAACAGCTCAACAACCTGATCGGCCGCCTGTCAGCAATGACAGAGCACAACCAGATCGGGCGCAAGCTCAATGCCTATTTTATTCTCAACCGTCTCAAGGAGTTACTCGGCCAGGAGCGCCTGATCATTGCCCGGGCCATTATCTCCCATGAACTGACAGACCCGCAGCAGCAACAGCTGGTGGCCCTGGCAGCCAAACAACAGACCGTGTTAACGGGCTATCGCAGCCAGATCGATAACAGTGCCAGCTATGCAGACCTGACGCTCGAATCGCCGATAACGGCATTACGCAACCGGCTGATCAACAGTTCCGAGCCCTCAACGCTTTTGCAGGAAACGCGCCCCGAAGAATGGTTTGTTCAGCAGTCTGACAGAGCCAGGCTACTTACCCGCCTGGAGACCGGACTCGCCGAGACCATTCGCGGTGAAACGGACCAGCTTCTGGCCTCGGCCCGGGAAGAGCTCTGGCGCTATCTACTCATTTCACCACTGACGCTGCTGGCCTGCCTTACCTTTGCGGTACTGATTTTCCAGCAAACACAGTTTAGGTTCCTGCTGACCAAAGCCGTGTTCGAGCACACCCATGACCGGATTACCGTAACCGACAGCCGGGCCAACATTATCGAAGTGAACGACGCCTTCACCCGAAACACCGGTTACTCCCGCCAGGAGGTTCTGGGCCACAATCCGAACATGCTTCAGTCCGGCCGGCAGGGCCCGGAGTTCTACAAGCAGCTCTGGCAGGAACTGAAAACCACCGGCAAGTGGCAGGGAGAAATCTGGAACCGGCGCAAGAATGGCGAGTTTTTTGCCGAGCTGACCACCATCAACGCCATCACCAACCGCCATGGCAATATTGAAAACTATGTCTCAGTATCCTCCGACATTACTGACAGAGCGGCTCAACACGAGCGCGAGCTGGAGTACCGGGCTTACCACGACCCGCTTACAGGCCTGCCCAACCAGATCCTGCTCAGAGACCGGCTGGAACACGCGCTCATGCTGGCAAAACACTCAAATGACCAGATCGTTGTGGCTGCGTTTGACCTCGACCACTTCAGCCAGATCAACGAGAAATACGGCCATGCCGCCGGCGACGTACTGATTGAACGCATTGCACGGCGCCTGCAATCCATCATGCGCGATTGCGACACCATTGCCCGCACAGGCGGCGACGAACTGCTGGTTGTCATTGAACAACTTGAGAACCCGGCAAAGGGTCGTCGTTTGCTGGAACGCCTGCAACAGGAGCTGGCGCAACCCATCGAATTCGATGGCTTCACGACGACTCTGACTGCCAGCATCGGCGCCACCGCCTTCCCGGAAGATGACGGTGACGCCGACACCCTGATTCGCCACGCCACCGAAGCTCTGCACCAGGCCAAACACAATGGCAGGGCCCGCCTCAGCTGGTTTGATCCGGAACAGGGACGTGACCAGAGCGCGTTTTCACAACTGCTCCATCGGCTGGAAAAGGCCATTGTCGAAAACGAACTCTGTCTGCACTATCAACCGAAGGTGGATATGGCCACCGGAGAACTGCTGGGTGTTGAGTCTTTGTTACGCTGGCAGGATCCGGAGCGTGGCATGATACCGCCGGGCGCATTCCTGCCTCAGGTGGAACAGCACCCGATTTCCATCGACATCGGCAACTGGGTTCTCGATACCGCTATCTCCCAGGTTGAAAAATGGAAAGCCCGGGGCATCGACGTCAGCGTCAGCGTGAACATCAATGCCGTGCACTTGCTGGACCCGGACTTTATATCAACGTTACGCGGCCACATCCGTCGTTATCCCGGCTTTAATCCCGCCAGTCTGGAACTGGAAATTCTGGAAAGTACGGCCATCAATGATATCGAGCTGGCCGGCAAAGTACTGACCGAATGCCGGAAACTGGGCGTGCACGTCTCGCTGGATGACTTCGGTACCGGTTTCGCTGCACTGGATTACCTCAAGCGACTACCAGCTGACACGCTGAAGATTGATCAGTCATTCGTCCGTGACATGGAAGACGACAAAGGCAACAGGGCAATCATCAAGGGCATCATCGGACTGGCCAGAGCCTTCAATTTCGATGTGATTGCCGAAGGCGTGGAAACCACAGAACAGGGCTGCACCCTGATCGAACTCGGTTGCCTCAATGCGCAGGGCTTTGGTATCGCCCGGCCCATGCCGGCGCACGAGTTTGACTCCTGGCGCCAGACCTGGAAACCACCCGCAGCCTGGCGCCAGAGAAAGGCCGGCTGACAGCCGGCCCGGGTTTGTTCAGATAATCCGGGAGAAACGCTGGCTGGCGCCCTCTTTGCGATACAGATCAAAGATCTGACAAATGGCGCGAATCAGCAAGCGCCCTGCCGGTTGTACCTGCAGCACCCGCCCATCATCGCCAATCAGTTCATCTTCGATCATCGGCTTCAGGCGCTTCAGCTCGTCGGCGAAATACCGGTCAAAATCCTCGTTCCACTCATTGGCAAACTGCTGACGGTCCAGCCGGAACTGGCAGATCAACTGGCCGATCACCCACCGGCGAACCCGGTCATCGCGGCTCAGGTTTACGCCACGAATAATAGCCAGTTGTCCTGCATCGATTGACTTCTCCCAGGCTTCCAGGTCGTGGTTGTTCTGGAAATAGGCATCGTCGGTCTGGCCAATGGCCGATACGCCCAGTGACACCAGATCGCAATCCGAATGCGTGGTATAGCCCTGGAAATTCCGGTGCAGCCGGCCTTGGCGCTGGGCCACGGCCAGGCTGTCATCGGGCTTGGCGAAGTGATCCATGCCGATGTATTCGTAACCGGCTTCCAGCAGGCGATTGATCGTGTTGTGCAGGATGGTCAGCTTCTGCTGCGGGCTTGGCAGCGTATCCGCCTGAATCCGGGTTTGCGGGTAAAAGCGATCCGGCAGGTGTGCATAGCTGAACACCGAGAGACGATCCGGAGACATCTTGATGACTTCTTCCAGCGTTTCGGCAAAGCTCTCCGGGGTCTGGTACGGCAGGCCGTAAATCAGGTCCAGGTTGATGGACTGGAAACCAATGCGCCGGGCTTCGTCCAGCACACCCTGGGTCATGTCCTGGGGCTGTATGCGGTTAACGGCCTTCTGTACCTGCGGGTTCACGTCCTGAACACCCAGGCTGATCCGGTTGAAGCCCAGATCCCATAGCGTGGGCAGGGTATCCTGATCCACTTCCCGCGGGTCAATCTCCACGCTGTAGTCGTGATCATCGCCGGATTGCAGGTTGAACAGTTCGCCATAGCCGGCCATCAGATGCTGCATCACGTCTTTCGGCAGGAAAGTAGGCGTACCACCGCCCCAGTGCAGCTGCTTAACCGGCCGGTCAGCGCCAAAAAGCTTGGCCTGGATGGCGGCTTCTTTCAGCAACCGCTCCACGTAAGGCATCGCCTTGTCGCGCTTCTTGGTGATCACCTTGTTGCAGGCGCAGTAGTAGCAAAGGTGCGCACAGAACGGCAGGTGGGTATACAGGGAAATCGGACCACCGGCCTGCTTGCTGCGCCCGGCGGCTTTCACCATATCTTCCACGGAATAGTTCCGATCGAACTCCACCGCCGTGGGATAGGAGGTATAACGCGGGCCGCTCAGATCATAGCGGCGGATCAGGTTTTCATCCCAGATGAATTCGGGCAGTTCAACGGTCTGTGCGGATGCAGCGGTATCGGAGGCCATAGTTAACACTCTGAACGTAAATAATATCGGCGTGCGGGAAGGCGGGCATTATGCCTGACCGGCACGCTTGATCGATTGATTCGAATCACGGCAGTGTACCAGTTTGCGCACTGAACCACCCTTGCGCCCATGGCGTATTGTGCCTACCTCTTGTGGATAATCCCAAAGGATAAAACTGAAACGGAGCCGGCCATGGCCAACCTGATTCTTGTCTTGGGCGACCAGCTGTCACCCGAGCTTTCTGCCCTCGAACACGCCGACAAAACCCGAGACCGAATAGTCATGGCGGAAGTGGCCGAGGAAGCCAGCTATACCAACCACCACAAGAAAAAACTCGTGCTGCTGTTCAGTGCCATGCGCCACTTTGCTGACCAGTTACGTGACCACGGCTGGCAGGTGCATTACCAGCGCTTTCACCCGGACAATCCTCACCAGAGTCTCGAAGCCGTGATCGCCGACCAGTTGGGCAGCGGCGCCTTCGACCGGATCGTCACCACCGAGTGCGGCGAGTGGCGCCTGCACGAACAGATCCAGCAGTGGCCCGAGCGCCTGGGCGTGCCGGTGGAGATTCGCCCGGACACCCGTTTCATCGCCGGCAAGGGCGAATTTGCCAGCTGGGCCAAGGGCCGAAAACAGCTGCGCATGGAATTTTTCTACCGGGAGATGCGCCGAAAAACCGGCCTGCTAATGACGCCGGACGGCGAGCCCGAGGGCGGGCAGTGGAACTTCGATGCCGACAACCGGAAAAAGTGGACTGGCAAACCGCCGGCGCCAGCGCCATTTCGGGTGGAGCCGGATACCATCACCCAAGAGGTGATCGAGCTGGTGGACACCCACTTCGCCGACCACTTCGGCACCACCGACGACTTCCACTTTGCCGTCACGGCTGAAGACGCCCGGGCCGCCCTGGATCATTTTCTCGACTTCGCCCTCCCCTGTTTCGGGGATTACCAGGATGCCATGTCCGACAGCGAGGACTGGCTGTTTCACTCCATTCTCTCGCCGTACATCAACTGCGGCCTGCTGGATCCGTTAACCGCGTGTGAGGCGGCCGCCCAGGCCTGGTATTCCGGGCGCGCGCCCCTGAACGCGGTGGAAGGGTTTATTCGCCAGATCCTGGGCTGGCGAGAGTTCGTCCGGGGCATCTACTGGCTGAACATGCCCGGCTATGCCCGGGAAAACCGCCTGTGCAACACCCGCGCCCTGCCCTGGTTCTACTGGACCGGGGACACAAAAATGCGCTGCATGCACAAGGCCATCGACGCCACCCGACGCAACGCCTACGCCCATCACATCCAGAGGCTCATGGTCACCGGCAATTTTGCATTGCTGGCCGGAATAAAACCCGAGGAGATCTGCGACTGGTACCTGGCGGTTTACGCCGACGCTTACGACTGGGTGGAACTGCCCAACGTGCTGGGCATGGTGATGCATGCGGATGGAGGCTACCTGGGCTCCAAGCCCTACGCCGCCAGCGGCAAATACATCCAGCGCATGTCGGATCACTGCAAGCATTGCCACTACAAGGTACAGGACGCCACCGGCGAGCGGGCCTGCCCGTTCAACGCCCTGTACTGGCATTTTATCGACCGGCACCGAGACGATTTCGCCAGTAACCCGCGCATGGGCATGATGTACCGCAACTGGGACAAGCAGGCACCGGAAAGGCGCGCCGCCCTGCTCCGGCGTGCCGAACAGCTACTCGAACAGATTGAGACGCTGTGAGGGTGAGGCGCGGTAACAACCGCGCCGCTGCCTCAATCCTGGTTTTCCTGCTTGCCGTCCACCGAGCCCTGTTTTTCTGACTGACCCGCCTGATCGTCGATGTCCAAAAGGGATTGGATTTCCTTCGCTTCCAGGGTCTCCTCCTCCAGCAGGGTGGTGGCCAGGCGCTCCAGGCGCTTGCGGTTATCCGCCAGCCGCTGGGCCACGTCCTTTTCGATGCCCATGATCAGTTTGCGGACTTCATCATCAATTTTTTCGGCCGTGGCTTCACTGAAGTCCCGCTCCCTCGAAATCTCGTGCCCCAGGAACACCTCTTCCTGGCTGGAACTCACCGACACGGGGCCAATGACATCGCTCATCCCCCAGCGCGACACCATGCGACGGGCCAACTTGGTGGCCTGCTCGATGTCGTTCTCCGCGCCACTGCTCACTTCATTGAAAATGAGCTGCTCCGAGGCCCGACCACCAAGCATGACGGCAATCCGGTCCCGGGCGTAGCTGGCGCTCATGTTCAGGCGATCCTCGTCCGGTGCCTGCTCGGTCAGCCCCAGCGCCTGCCCCCGGGGAATGATGGTGACCTTCTCCAGCGGATCGGCCTTGGGGAACAGCAGGGCCGTCAGGGCATGGCCGGATTCGTGGAACGCGATCACCCGTTTCTCATCGTCACTCAGCACCTGTTCACGCTCGGCGCCCATCAGGATCTTGTCCCGGGCCAGGTCGAAGTGGCGTGGTTCAATCAACTGGCTTTCCTCACGGCCGGCAAACAAGGCCGCCTCATTGGCCAGGTTCTCCAGATCCGCCCCGGAGAAGCCCACCGTCCGGCGGGCAACCGCCGCCAGATCCACATCATCACTCAGGGGCTTGGACTTGGTGTGTATGCCCAGAATGCGTTCCCGGGCCTCCCGGTGCGGCCGGTCCAGGGTCACCTTCCGGTCAAACCGGCCAGGGCGCAGCAGGGCCGGGTCCAGCACGTCCGGACGGTTGGTGGCGGCCATGACCACCACGGTTTCGTGGGGCGAGAAGCCGTCCATTTCCGACAGGATCTGATTCAGGGTCTGCTCCCGTTCGTCATGGCCGCCGCCCACACCGGCGCCCCGGGAGCGGCCGATGGCGTCCAGTTCATCAATGAAAATGATCGCCGGGGATTCCTTGCGGGCCTCCTCGAACATGTTGCGAACGCGGGAGGCGCCGACGCCGACAAACATTTCAATGAATTCCGAGCCGGAAATGGAATAGAACGGCACGCCGGCTTCCCCAGCCACGGCCCGGGCCATGAGGGTCTTGCCCGTGCCCGGCGGCCCCACCATCAGCACGCCGCGCGGCAGCTTGGCGCCCAGGCGCTGGTAGTAGGACGGATTTTTCAGGTAATCGACGATCTCGGTCAGGTCTTTCTTAGCGTTGTCCGAACCGGCGATGTCGGCAAAGGTTTTCTGGGGGTCGTCCTCCCGGAAGCGCTTGGCCTTGTTCTTGCCCATGCTGAACAGACCGCCACCCCCCTGCTGGCTGGTCATCTGGCGGGCAACCCGTTGCCAGATGTAAAGGAAGATGCCGAAAATGATCAGCCAGGGCAGGAAGTTGACCAACAACCGCGACAACAGGTCCGGTCCGGACTCTTTCGCCGTAATGGGCACATTGTTCTGTTCGAGTAATTCCACGATGCGGGTTTCGCCCACTTCGGGCACATAGCTCTGGAACGGCTGCTCCCCGGATGCGTCACTGGAACCCTCGGTGGCTTTCAGCATACCCCGTACCTGGTGACCCTCGATGGTGACCTCGGAAACCTGGCCGGAGGTCACCCGCTCCCGGAACTCGGTGAACGTTAGTTCCTGGGCATTGGATTGGGTCAACATTTCCACGGCATAGAAGATCAAGAAGGTTAGCAGCAGAAAGTTCACCACCCGAAGCCACTGCGGAGGCTGGTTCTTCTGGCCCGGCTCCACCATGGGATCTGACGGTTTCCGCGGTCCCTCATCGTCATGCTGCGACTGTTTGGGCGATTGTTCAGAACGGTAAGCCCTGACTCGCATTAAAGCTCCTTACTGGTCAAAAAATGAAACAGCCCTGAGTACAAAACCCACCGTCAACGATCTTCGACCCAGCCCGGGGCCTTGTCAGGGCAACACGCTGCCACCGCCAGCCGGGCCTTTAAACGGCGCCCGGTCGGCGGTGTCCTGTTTCTGCTCATCATTAGGAATGGCCATGCCCTGCTCCACGGCGGGCCGCTCACCGACCCGTTTCAGCCAGTCGAGCAACGGCCGCAAGCCCGCCACCGCTTCGGCATCTTCCCGGGCCAGTTCGTCAATGGCTGTCTTGGTCCAGGCGTAGCTGGCCACATCGGCAATGCTGTAGTCCGACCCGCCAAGGTAGGAAGCCTCACCCAGGCGACCGTTCATGACCTCCAGCAGGCGCAGGCTCTCTTCGCGATAACGTTTGATTCCAATGTCACTCTCAACCGGCGCGGCGTTCTTGAACCAGTGCCACTGCCCTACCATGGGGCCGAGATGGGCCTGCTGGAAAAATAGCCAGCCCAGAACCTCGGTGCGGGCTTCGCCGGCCTGGGGCAACAACTGCCCGGTTTTCTCGGCCAGGTAAATCAGAATATTGCCTGACTCAAAAATACGGCGGGGCTGGCCGGCCGCGCCTTCGGCATCGTGGTCCACCAGGGCGGGAATCTTGCCGTTCGGGCTGATTCTTCGATACTCAGGGTCATGCTGTTCACCCTTGGAGATATCGACCGCCGTCACCCGGTACGGCAACCCGGATTCCTCCAGCATGATCGAGGCTTTCTGCCCGTTCGGCGTACTCCAGGTATAAAGATCAAGCATCATGGCTACGTCCTCCTCTCCAGTGTGTTGAAGACTGTCGCCTTACTTCCACGCTACACCCCATGCCTGATGTGTCAAACGCCGGTATCACTCTCCTTTCTCGAAGTAGCCGGGCATGCCAGCTTGAAATAGCCGGGGATGCCAGCAAAACTCAAGGCAGTCCAATAAGAAAGATAAAGTGGCCCCATGTCCGGCGTTGATTACTTGTTGCCCTATGATTTTTCGCCCCTGACCGTTGCCGGCTCCCTGCTGGCGCTCGGGCTGTATGGCGTGGCGCTGCTGCGTATGCCGGCGCATGAGCGCCCGGGACCCGGCAAAGTGGTGACCTTCGTGATCGGCGTGCTGCTGTGTTACGGGGTCATGCAGACGCGCTTTGATTACTACTCCCAGTACATGTTCTTCGTGCATCGGGGCCAGCATCTGATCCTCCACCACCTGGGGCCGTTCCTGATTGCCCTGTCCAATCCCCTGCCGGTGCTTCGCTTCTGGCACCGGACGCTGGGGCTGGCCAGCAAACCCTGGCTTCGGCCCCTCGCCTGGCTGTATCGGGTGCTGCAACAACCGGTCATTGCCACGGTCCTGTTCGTTGGCCTGATCTATTTCTGGCTGTGGCCGACCGTGCACTTCGACGCCATGCTTTCCCGGGATCTGTACTGGCTGATGAACTGGAGCATGCTGCTGGATGGCCTGCTGTTCTGGTGGCTCATCCTTGACCCGCGTTCACCGGCGACCAGCGCCGCCCTGGGCTATGGAAAGCGCATGCTGATGCTGGCCTTGGCGGCCCTGCCCCAGATGGTGCTGGGCGCCTGGATCGTGTTTTCCCGGGAAATGGTTTACGACGTATACGAGGTGTGTGGTCGCGCCTGGCCCATGGCCCCGGAGACCGACCAACTGCTGGGCGGCCTGCTGACCTGGATTCCCCCGGCGATGATGAGCATCCTGGGCATACTGATTCTGCTGCGCCGGGCCATGCACGGGGATACACCGCGACCGCATCAATCCCGGTCTCAATCCCTGGCCAATGGAGGTGTGTCGTGAGGTATTTGCTAACTGCACTGCTGGCTCTAGGAACTTTGCTGGCCGGCTGCAGCAATGACGCTGACTGGCACGGCAAGGATATCAGCGGGCTGATGCCAGAACTGGCCTTCGAGCTCACTGGCACCAACGGCGAGCCCGTGCACGCCGGAGACTCTGCTGGCCACCTGAGAATGCTCTATTTTGGCTTCACTTCGTGCCCGGACGTATGCCCGGATACCCTGGCCAGATTGCGCATGGCCATCAACGAACTTCCCGAACCCCAACGCCAACAGGTAGATGTACTCTTTGTCAGTGTGGACCCCGGACGGGACACCCCCGAGCGACTGGCCAGCTACGTGGATTTCTTTGGGGAACGAATAACCGGCCTGACTGGCACCGAACCTCAACTGCGCGCTCTCAGCAAACGCTATCGCACGACCTTCGGCTACGACGAACCGGATGAAAACGGCAACTACAACGTTTCTCACAGCAGTGCCGTCTATGTGTTCGACCACAAAGGCCAGGCCCGATTACTCCTGCGCCCAGACCTCTCGCCACAGCAAATCAGTGAGGACCTGGCTCGACTGGCTGACCAGAACTAGTGTTCGCTATTGCAGTCAGCGCTGTCGGCGTTCTCGGCCGGCTCATCGGTTTTCTCCAGAGCCGGCAACACGATCACCCTGCACGGGGCGTTGAGGCTGTAGAAAAACTCCGAATCCGAGGGTCAGTTTGGTAGGATCAGGCAAACAGACAAGGAGCTGTCAGATGCCTCGCTTCAAGCACT
>NZ_PTIV01000017.1 GCF_002934325.1 Marinobacter persicus | reverse complement strand
TTCCGGTCGCACCAGCTCAATAGGCGAGGCCGATAGAAGCCACTGTCACCTCGGAAAACGATGCGTGTATCGGGCCAGTGCTGACGAATGAACTTCACCAGCAGGGCCAGAATGGCCCAGCTGTGTCGGCTGTCACTGCGGTTGCTGGTGCGCAGGTAGCTCACCAGCAGGTGACGGCCACAGAACACGTACAGTGGAAAGTAACAATGGTGATCGTAATAGGCGTTAAAGAACTTGCCGGGTTGGTCGCCATGAACCGGGATATCGGTGCCATCAAAATCCAGCACGATTTCCTTCGGTGGTGTCTCGTGCTGTTCGATGAAATGCCGCCACAGCAATTCATGGGCTTTGACCACCGACTGACGGTTTACTTGCTGCTCCATTCGACAGAGCGTGGACTTGCCGGCTAAATCGCTCTCTTTGCCGACCGCGGTTTGCAGGGCCTGGTCAAAACGCAATGCCTCGTGATCGTTCAGGTCTTCGTATCCAGCGGCTACGCCGAAGACCCGTTGCCGAGTCATGGTTTCCAGCTTGTGGCGAACCAGCACTGGATTTCGTGAATCGTTAAGCACCGAGGCCAGGCGCTGAGTCAGACGGTGCTGTTTGTCGACTTCCCGAAGCAGGAGCAACCCTGCATCGGAGGTGATATGACCACCGGAAAAATCGGCTTCAATTTGGCGGCGAGAGAGTGGCGAGAAGGTCAGCTTTTCAGGTACCATTTTGGATAGCGGCGGTTAGTGTTGGTGAACGGTGTAAGGTCCTGAAACTATAGCACTTTCAGCCGCTTCTTCCTTCCTTATGCCGCCTTCTCATGAGAAATCCGGGCTAGGGCATACAGATAGAAAGCACGTTTGGCATTACATTACTGAAACTACCGATGGTCCCGTTCTGAGAGGCGCTAAAGCCCAATACATCACAGAATACTTAACTCATAATGGGGACGAAAATTACAAAGAACTCTCCTGCTTGATAAAAGATAAGTTTGATACCGACGATTTTCATTTAGTTGATTCTCACGAGCTTGAAGATTACATCGAATCACTTCTCGAAGATGGTCAAATAGAAATTGAACCTGAATTTTTTGAAGATGAAAATGGCGACCAGATGCGCGTCATTGTCAAGATATTGGATGTAGAATAGTTATGGCATACAGTTCACGCGCGCAAAAATCTATCGACGGTGTAATAGCTCTGAAGGATTTTCTAAATGATGTTTCGGCAAATCCCGGCATCTATTCGGATAATAAAGAGCTTATGTCTGACCTTAAAGATCAGAGGAGAACGGCTAGTTTAGATATTGAGTTCTTTGTCGACAACAAATCTCGACGAACATCACCAATGAGCATAAATACTTTAAAAAAGTATGCAAACGAGATTTTTGACAGCGGTTTTGAGTTGATTAATAAGTTAAGGATTAATGCGCTCGACGCCATCAACCATTATTTAGAAAAGGAAAAGGCTCCCAACAAAAGAATAAAGGCAGGGTTGCAGAAAAAGGTCTCTGAACTAGAACAGTTATTAGAGGAGCACCGAAAAGTTAACCTTATTCTTTTACAGAGTGTAGCTAGCGCACTGCAATCCTTTAAAAACATAATGTCAACAAAAAAAATCGAGGCAAAGGACAAGCTTTGCTCGGATTCTGCTGAGAGACTTAGAGCGATTATTTCTATTAATCCTGCGCCTTATAATTATGTATATGACAACGTTGTGAACATCAGTCCTTTCAGGGATCATCTAAGATGAGACTCAAAGACCGAAAGCAATTGATCACATTGATTCCTAAACTGGAGTTATTCAGCCATTATTCACTTGGCAATTTAGTCACTAAGAATAGAGACAATTTACCTTTTATTTCCTGGCCTGACGGTAGCCCCTGTCTTATCGGCAATCTCTATATTATGGCCATCTCTGATCGCGCAGGAAGAGGAGGCCAGAGCCTTTCCAGACGAGACGCGAGTGGAGGTACTGTTGGCGGCATCGCACGTGACGTATCCCAACTCATCCGTTATTGCTTCAATAAAAACATAGATATAACAGAAATCAATGACGACATTTTTTCAGGATTCATATCGGCACTACGTACAGAGGTAAGCATTGACAAACCAACAATAAAAGTACGGAGTGAGAACAAAACAAATGAAATAGCACGCCGCACCTTGGATTTCCTTTCATATGTAGGAATTTTTTACGGCATCAAAAATTTTGTTGCACCTGAGGGTATTATTCGTGGTGAGAAGCGCTTTTCTGAGATTAAATACAACGACAAAAATGGTAAGAGAAAGACCAAATACCAAGAAACATGGATACATACTTCAATTTCTGCGGGAGAGCCTTTGCGTTCCCGTGACCCTATCGATCCAAATGTTGTCCTGAAATTACGTGAAGCCAACAAGGAAACCACTGACCGTTTTATACAGCGACGAAGAACCTGCCTCATGGATCTTCTGGAAAATACCGGCGCTAGACGGGGAGAGCTTGCAAGACTCAAAGTGTCAGACATAATAGCGGCGGCTAAAATGGAGGACCCGATGCTTCGCTTGGACACTCTGAAAGGCGAAGATGGAGATGAAAGAACTGTACCAGTGAGCAAAGGTCTTCTAAATACTCTCAAGCAACATATAAGAATTCACCGCAACCCTGTCGTTAAGAAATTTATTGGCCTTAACTATGATCATGGTTATTTTTTTGTATCAGGCACAAGTGGTCGCGCTCTGAAAAGTGGCACTTTAGGTACAGAAATATATAAACTTAGGCAAGCTGCGGATGTATCAGAAGCAGCATGTGCCCATATGTTTCGACATGCATTTTGCACAAACCTTTTTGTCCTACTCATTCAGCGCCACCAATTCAATGAGCCAGAGCAGTTCAAAGCGTTACTTACTACTGAAACTTTCAAAGCTGAGGTGGCGCAATGGACTGGCCACAAAAACATCGATACGTTAGACACATACATCCACTTGGCCTTCCAGCGACTTGTAGATTATTCAGAAACAATTTCCTCAGCACAAATGATAATGACTCTCGAATATTACACAAAGCAGGAGGAAGCGCTTCTAGCCGGCTTAACGAAAGGAGAGTTGTCGGTCGATCAATATCGAGAAGAATTGACTATCCTTCACGCTCTAAGAAAGGAGGATATGAAAATAGCCGAGAAGCGGGGACCATCAAAGTAATCTTGACGGCCTGCGCCAGCTTGAGAACTAAAAACTAACCGGTGAACAGCGCAAATAGCAGTACGGTCGACGCCGGGCGACAGCCCGCCACTCATCGCATGGTGTGACTCTTTTTAGGTCCTCGTTACAGGAGATGGTATTGAGCTTTATCATTCGCTCGGCGTGGCAGATCGAAGGATCCTACGATTAGTTCCGGGGTTAAAGTTGGTTCTATTGGATATCGAGGCTTGGCGAACAATGATTCTTTAACCCTACAAACGGCTTGGGCCTAGAGTCTACATGGTAACGGCTTTCATTGGAGATGGCAGAGTTGTTAACGTCATGGAAGGACGACAGCCAATGGTCATGGTTTGGTCGTCTAAACCGGACGCGCTGGGTCGGTTCTTCGGCAACGACACTGAATAGATCTAATTCCGGAACTCTGACACCTGGCGTTCCAGGTTCACGTACATTGCCAGAAGATCGTCCTTGTTGAGCTTTCCGCTGGTGGCTTTCCTAGCCCTATGTTTTTCCAGCTGGCTTCGCTGTTCAGCGTAGACATGATGGAGGACGCTGGCTTGATAGTCGCAGCCCTCGTGATCGTTCAGTTGTTTGCGAAGCGATTTGAACTGATCAGGACTGGGAATCTGTTCGAGCTTTTCAACGATGTCTTTGGGTCGGATATCGAATACTTCTCCCCAATGTTTTACAGCCTGCTCCCATGCCTGAGACAGAGATGTCCGCTCATCAATGTAGAATTTGATGGCGGCACCTCGTTTGTTTACGGAGAAATAGCAGGTTTCCTGTGCAGCACTTTTCCCGCCTCCAATACCAAGCGTGATGCCTTGGAACCCTACACCGCGACATGGGAGGGCTGCGGGATGGTCTTTCTGAATGAAATCCAGGTATTGAATAGCTGCGGAGCGGGCCATGTAACGGGCCTCATAGTACCTGGCTCTGGTCTCTTGATATTTGTGCCAGAGTTCTTGAGTAATTCGTGTGTTCGGCCTCTTAAGAGAGAAGTACTTCTGATAGCGTTTGCCTCGGATGGTGGCAACAACTCGCCAGCCGTGGAAGCCAGAAGACAGCTCCCCTTTTTCATAAAAGCTAATAGCCATGGATAGTCGATCTTTCCCGTTCAATTCACGTCAAAGATATTAGGCAACTAAGCATAAGCCTTCGCATTGCTCTCAGGCTTATGCCAGCCTGCTGCGAATGTTACTGGTGAATAAACCTCGCAGCCTTTTTGGGCTGCAAATTCGTAACACCGACCGTTGGTTAGTCGTCATCATTTCCTTAGATTGGAGCATCGTCCATGGGGTGTCGGGATGCCCGGGATGGTACGTTGGCACCCTGCGGCAAGTTTACACCCCAGAGGACGCTTACACATCATGGTTTGCGTTATAAGAATGCTGCCCCTCTTCTTTTCGTTGGTAGCGGGTTTCGTCAATGTTCCGGTTCACGCGTCCGTTATTAAAAAGTCGAACAGTGGCCTTTGCCATCCACCGCAAAGCAGTTGGTATGAGCGAACCCAGAATTATCAACCCTACGACTCCTTTGATGCCTGTTTGGATTCAGATGGTAAATTACCAGATGGAATCTCTTTTGCATCGGTTCGACAGGTCGAAGAGAAGCAAGGCCGGCTGCGTAGCTATGAACGGTCTGCGTTGGTCACGGTTGGGATGATGCTGATGGAGACTGTCAGGACAGCCGTGCTGAGGCATTGGTTCCCAATCCACAAACCAACGTCCGATTTGCAGACGAAAGTCGTTGTAGGGTGGTCTCAGGCCGATGGATCAGTCCGTTCACAGGCAAGGTCATCCAGAACAGCAGTGAGATTGACATTGATCACGTAGTTCCGCTCAAGTGGGCCTGGAAACGCGGAGCGAAAGGTTGGACACGAGCTAAACGGGAACGGTTTGCAAACGATGTGATCAATCTCTGGGCCGTCGAGCTAGGTCTTAATAGGCAGTAAAGGTGGCCGCGGTCCCGAGGAATGGTTACCACCGTCAGGCCAGTGCGGCTACGTAGCAAGGTTCGTTCTTAAACAAAAGCGAACATTCAAGTCAGGGCGTTTCCTCACAGACTCCAAGCCAATTAAAGCCATTTCATCCAGTATGATTGGCAGAGCAAATGGCAGAGGTGTCCATGATCGGTTAAGCTATTTTTTTATCAATTCATTGACGAGCCCCCGATATCAGATACTCGCAGCAAACACACATAGGGGATGGTTACAGATTATTTGCTGTATTAGAGCGCAAGTAATAAAAGGCCGGTGCAAATAACTGCAGAGCCTATGAGGCGCCTGCCAGTATTTGATTTTTCACCAAACCAGTAAATGGACGTTAGCGTTGCGAGCACAATTCCCGTATTCGAATAGGCAACGACTTCCGCCGACGGTAAGAAGCGCATAGCATGGATAACCAATGCATAGGCCAGTCCGATGCACAGCCCACCAATCACGATGATCGGAACCGGCAGTCTTTGTGGCGGCGTCCAACGACCCGTCTGCCGTCGCAATGCCAAAGTCAGCACCAGAAAGGCAACACTGTATCCCACCGATACAAACCCGATGATTGCGGCGAACCCGGGCAATTGGCTGGTTGCCAGTTTATCGGAAATGGAATAGACACTGGTACACACCATCGCCACAAGCGCCCAGGGAATCGCCGCTTTCTCGCCGTGCCCGGGTTGGCTGCCCGCCAGAATCATCAGCCCGGCGACGCTGACCAGAATGCCCAGCCAGCCCATCGGGCCGGGCGATTCGCCGGTCAGTATCAGCCACCACAGGGCAATCAGAACCGGGGAGCTGCGCACCAGCGGGTAAACCATGGCCACTGGCGCGTGTTTGTAGGATTTCCACAAACCAAAAAAATACAGGGCGTTTGCGCTGGCGGATATGGCCATCAACCCCAGAAAAGCGGTTGACCAGGCATTGGCCTGATACAGTGCATAAAACCCCCAGGGGGCCAGCAGTACCAGGTGCGCCAGCAATGCCCACCACAGTGGCCAGGCGGCGCCGGGCTGATGCCTGGCGATCAGGTTCCAGAGCACATGCATCAGTACCGATGCAGCCAGCGCGAGGGTGGCGCTGATCATGCCGGGGAGTGGCTGATTGAGATATCGAAGCCCAGGCCATCCGCTGCCGGCGCCACATTTTCCGGCAGAGCGGTGGCGTTGGCCATCAGCCAGCAGTCGGTCTCATGGCCCAGGTGGGTCAGCCAGCCCTGTTCCGCGCCGCTGCGATCGATCATCGCCAGGGCCGCAGTGACATCGTTGTGGTTCTGCGGCGCTTTGCCGGAGACATCGGCGGGCGGGTGGCTGCAATCCACCGCTATGTGGTTCGGGCACCATTGCCTGAGGAAATCGGCCGACGCCTCCGGTAGACCGAGAGTATCGGTCAGATAGGCAAACCGGGCGCCGCTGCGGTGGCCGATGGCGTAGCCGAAGGTGAGTCTGGAATGATTCAGCGGCAAGGGCGTCAGGCTGAAGTCTCCCAGCTCCAGAGCCTCAAATGTTTTAAGGTCGGAAATGTCCAGAATGCCGGGGTGTTTGAACAGATCGGCAAAGCCGTCCGTGTCCGGTGGCCCGTAAACCGGTATCGACTCTCCCTTACCCCAGCGCAGGTGCAGCAACCCCTGAACGTGGTCCGGATGGTAGTGGGTGAGCACAATGGCACTGAGCTCACCCGGCTCGAAGCGGTCGTGCAGGTCCATCAGGCCGGCATCCAGCAGTATCTTGTGGTTGCCGTCTTCAATCAGTGCCGAGCAGGGCCTGCGAACGTGCCTGTGATTACTCTTTGCCCGCTGGCAGGCGGGGCAGGTGCAACCGAAACGGGGCACACCGCCGGCGCCGCCGGTGCCAAGAAAGGTTACGCGCATGCGCCCTGCCTCCTGTGCTGATTGATGATGGCCAGTAATCGCTGGCTGGCGGCCTCTGGTGAGTGGGTGTTGTCCACCCGCAGGCAGCCTTTCTCCTCATCCAGATCAAACTGGCTGTTGCGGCTCAGCCGCAGTTCAATGTCCTGCAGCGTTTCGCGGCCGCGCCGGGCCAGCCTCTCTTTGAGCACTTCCGGGGACACTTCGATCAGCACCGGGCAGAGTTCCGGATAATTCTGCAACGCGGTTTTCAGATAGCCCCTTGAGCCGTTCATCACAACGGTCAGGCCCTTGGCCAGCCATTGATTGATCTCGATACCAATACCGTAATGGCAGCCGTGGCTGGACCAGTTCATGGCGAAGAGCCCCGCGCACTGGCGCGCCAGGAACTCCTCTTCCGTCAGGGCAACATGGTTCTCACCACCGGCCGAGGCCGGTCGGGTGATGTAGCGGTGGGCAAAACACACATCAGAGTCCTGCCCCAGCTGTTGCCGGGCCAGGTTGATCAGGGTGTCCTTGCCACTGCCCGAGGGGCCAACCAGGTAGATCAGTGTGCCTGCCATCTTAAAACCTCCCTGCCACCAGACCAGACCTGCCGCGCCTGCGACAAGAGCCCGTTGCCGGTGATCGCAATCAGATCCGCCCGTTTGCCCGGTGCAATGGTGCCTCGGTCTTCAAGCCCGGCGGCTCTGGCCGGATTGCGGGTTACCAGGGCGAAAGCCTGTGGCAGTGTAAGCTGGCCGTCTTCGACCAGCCGCAGTACCGAGGGTAACAGTGCCGCCGGTGAATAGTCGCTACACAGGCAGTCAGCCACCCCTTCTTTAACCGCATCCAACGCCTTCATGTTGCCAGACTGGGAAGCGTTGCGCAGGATATTGGGCGCGCCCAAAAGGGTGGACAGACCGCTTTCCCGGGCCGCTACGGCCGTTTCAAGGTTGACCGGGAATTCCGATATGCGGGCACCGAGGCCTTTCAGTACCGTGACCTTTTCGGCGCTGTCGTCATCGTGGCTGGCTAACGGAACTTTGTAATGGCGGGCCTGCCCGGCAAGCTGTTCCATACGGGCCATGGCGCCGCGGGCGGCGGCACGTTTCTGGTCCAGAATGGCATCCACGTCATCCGAGGATGTCTTGTAGGTTTTGGCCAGATAATTCCGATAGGCCTCTACATCCCGGAACTGGCCCTGGCCCGGGCTGTGGTCCATAAAAGACAACATCTGCAGGGCACCTTCTGCCAGCAGGGCATTGAGGATGTCCGGGGCGTTTTCATCGGTGACTTCGTAACGGGCATGGACCCGGTTGTCCACCATGCCGTTGGACCGGTGTCGGGCCATGGCGCGGGCCAGGTCGGCGGCTACCGCGTTGTTGCGAACGCCCAGTTCGTGGTTGGCAAACGACAGGGCGTGGTAGACGGTGGTGATGCCCGCTACAGCGTTTCGCTTGTCCGTCAGAGCGGCCGCAAACTCGAACGGAAAATGCACGTTGGGCCGGGGCTCGGCTTCTTTTTCCAGGGCATCGCAGTGCAGGTCGATCAGCCCCGGGGCCAGCAGGCAGCCCTGAAGGTTCACTTGCTCCGCACCCTGGGTGTTCGCTGGCCCAATGGCGGCGATGGTGCCGTTTTCGATCAACAGGTCGGCCTGCTCTTCGAGGGTGTCTTCCAGAATTATCCGGGCGTTGGTCAGTAATTGGCGTTTCATGATTGCATGGCCTCCGGGGCGGGGGTTGAATGGGTCAGGCTTTGCGGCGGCGCCAGCCGGTATTCGGTATCGGCCAGGGCTTTAACCAGTTCCGGGTCGTGGAAAATGGCGACCATGGCCACGCCGGCCTGCTTGAATTCCCGCAGCAGTTCGATCACCTGTCCGGTCGTGGCTTTGTCCAGGCTGGCGGTGGGCTCGTCGAGCAGGAGCAGGCGTGGTTTGGCAATAAGCCCCCGGGCCAGGTTGACCCGCTGCTTCTCGCCGCCGGAGAAGGTCGCCGGTGGCAGACGCCAGAGCCGCTCCGGCACGTTCAGGCGCCTGAGCAGTTCACGGGCCTGTGCCACGGCATCGGCAAGCGCCATGCCCCGGAGAATCAGCGGTTCTGCGACGACTTCTTCCGCCGGGCGGCGGGGTACGCAATGCAGAAACTGGGTAACAAAACCCAGTTCGCTGCGGCGCAGTTGCAGCATGTCCTGTTCGCTGATCCGGGCCAGGTCGACCACCTCGCCATCGGCCCTTTGAAAGTGAACGGTGCCTTCGCTGGGCAGATAGGTTCGATAGATGCATTTCAGCACCGACGATTTACCGGCGCCGGTTGGCCCGAGCAGGGCGGCCAACTGGCCGGGAAAGGCAAGCATGTTGACGTCCGAACAGGACGGAACGATTTCGTTCTGTTCGTGCAGGCTGAACTGTTTGGCCAGGCCTTTCACGTCGAGAATGGGTGTTTCGGAAATGGCTGTCATGGTGTTTTGCCTCACAGGGTGGATGCCACCAGTTGCTGGGTGTAGGCCTGCTGCGGATCTTCCAGAATCTGATCGGTCAGCCCGGATTCGATCACCCGGCCGTATTTCATCACCAGGGTGCGGCTGGCCAGCAGGCGGATCACGCCCAGATCGTGGGTGACCACAATCATGGCGGTGCCCAGCTCGTGCTGAATTTCGAGGATCAGGTCGAGAATCCGTGCCTGTACCGACAGGTCCAGCCCGGTGGTCACTTCATCCAGGTACAGCAGTGGTGGCCGCGTTGCCAGGGCCTTGGCAATCTGAACCCGCTGTTGCATGCCGCCGGAGAACTGCTTGGGCGACTCGTCCATACGGCTGACCATCACATCGGTGCGGGTAAGCAGTTCGCTCGCCCGGCGGCGGATGTCGCCGTAGTGGTTGAGATCGTTCATCAGCAACCGCTCGGCAATGTTGCCACCCGCGGAGATGCCGAAATTCAGGCCCAGATTGGGATTCTGGTACACCATGCCGAAGCGATGATTGCGCAGCCAGCGCTGTTCGGCACCGTTGAGGTTGAACAGTTCGTGACTCTGGTCGTCGTCCCGGAAGATGGCGCTGCCTCGGCTAGGCGCCTGATCGAAATACAGGGTTTTCACCACGGTGGACTTGCCGCTGCCGGATTCGCCCATGATGCCGAGAATCTCTCCCGGCTGGAGGCTGAAGCTGACATTGGCGGCTGCAACAACCGAGCCGCAGGCGGGGCACACGTTGGTGTTGTGCTCCGGGCCGGTCATGTCCAGGCAGGATGGGCACTCGGTGCCGTGGATGCGGGTCAGGCCCTTTACGTCAAGAATCGGTTTCATTGGGTCGCCTCCCCGGCTTCTGTTCTGGCTAACTGGCGGTTGCAGTAGTCGGTGTCGGAGCACTGCCAGGCCTTGCTGCCGTCATCCAGGTTCAGCTCGTCCAGGAAGCTGTCGATGCTGCCGCAGCGGTCACAGGCCCTGCGCTGGCCGTCAGCGGTATAGAAGCTCTCGGTGCGGAACGGCACATCGTCAAACACCAGGGGTTCGGCGTTGGTGTAGGGTGGCACCGCATAGATTTTCTTCTCCCGGCCGGCACCAAACAGCAACAGCGCTCTGGACTGGTGCAGCCCGGGCACGTCATAGCGGGGGATCGGGCTGGGGTCGATCACGTAATGGCCGTTGATCCGCGTGGGATAGCGGTGGGAAATGGTGATCTCATCGAACTTCACCAGGTCTTCATACAGTTTGGTCAGCAGGCGGGCATAATCGCCTTCGCCGTGCATGATTTTCCGCTTGGCCTCTGACGGCTCCACGATCACCAACGGGTCGGGATAGGGCACCTGCAGATTGAGAACCTGATCTTCCCGCAGGGGAATCTCCGGTACACGGTGGCGGGTCTGGATCAGGCTGGCTTCGGTGGTGCTCTCGGTGGTGGAGACTTCCGGGCAGGTCAGCTCCGCAAACTTGCGCAGATTTACAGCGTTGACGGAATCGTCCGAGCCCTGGTCGATTACTTTCAGGGTGTCATCCGGGCCGATCATGGACAGGGTTAACTGCAGCCCGCCGGTGCCAAAGCCCCGGCCCATGGGCATTTCCCGTGAGGCGTAGGGCGTCTGGTAGCCGGGAATGCTGATAGCTTTGAGAATGACCCGGCGGATTTCCCGCTTGGCGAATTCGTCCAGAAAGCCAAAGCCGTAGCTGTCCTGGCTATGGGGTAGCCGGTAATCAGGATTCATGGGTTTCCTCCTGCGGGGTTTCGCCGCGCGCCTGGTACTTTTCCCGGGTGGAACGCAGCCGGTCCATGTCGGACTGGAAGGTGACGTAGTGGGGCATTTTGTAGTGGTTTGCAAAGCCCATGGAGTCCACGCCGTCGATGTGCATCAGCACGAACTCCGGGTCTTCGGATGGGTTTTCCGGGCCGTCCCGCATGCCTTTTTGCAGGGCGCGGTCCAGAATGGCCATGCTGATGGCTTTGGTTTCATTGTGGCCAAAGCAGGCACCGTAGCCCAGGGTGAACTCGGGGGCCGCGCCCCTGGCGGATTCGGTATCGTCCGGTTCGTACATGGCAATGACTTCGCACTCGGTCATCAGCACTTCGCCGGCCTCGGTCAGTTCGCCGGTCACCGGATGGGGCAGCATCACTGGCAGGTAACCCACCCGCAGTTCCGCCACCGTCGGGTGGATGTCGCCGTAGCCGCGCATGTTGGAATAGGCAATGGCCAGCATGGAGCCGGTTTCGGCCCGGGCCATGGTGGCCAGTGCCGCCGACCGGCTGACCGGAAAAATCAGCGGGTCGCGGGTGATGTCGAACGCCGGGTTTCGGTGCTCCGCTTTGGGCGGCAGCAGACGTTCTGAGCGCAGCGCGTCCAGCACTTTCGGGAAGCTGTCGGGAAGCGACTCCTCTGGTGCGTTCTTCAGGAACGTTGATGCCATCTTCCGGAACGGCTCCGGTGACTCTTCGGCCAGTTCAAACCGCATCAGGCGCAGGGCGTAATCGTGGGTTGGCCCCAGCATCTGTCCGCCGGGGATGTCCCTGAAGGCACTGGAAATCCGGCGGATCAGGCGCATGTTTCCGGTGTCCTGGGGCGGGGTTTCCAGCAGCCGGGGTTTGGTGGACCGATAGGCCCGCAATGCAAAACCGGCTTCCAGGGTGTCGCCCTGCATCTGTTTGATGGCCAGGGCCGCAAGCTGGGGATGATACAGCCCGCCTTCGGACATGATGCGCGAGGTCAGCAGCCGGAGCTGGTGTTCAATGGCATTCAGGGACAAAGGTTCAGAGCCTGAAACAGGCCCGCCGGCCCTGAGCGCTTCCAGGGCTTCAGCCGCCCCGTCGATGGCTTTTTCGCCACCTTTGATTGCAACATAACCCATCAGTTGGTTCCCCCGCTGATCCGGGTAGTGCGCGGCAACGCTACTACCTGCGTGTCGTCCATCAGAATCAGGTCGACGCCCATTGGAAAATTTCGATTCCAGCGCGTTCTTTCAGCCAGCCACTCGCGATTCAGGCCATTAACCGAAAGCGCTTGCTTATCCTCAATGCCGGGCCCCTGGAGTATCAACGGAAAATCGTTGCTGTCCTCCAGGCTGGCTACGCGTATGATGATGGTTGCGCCCTGCTCCGGTTCGGCAAGGTTGCCCAGCGCTGGTTCAAAGGTGGGTGCCTGGCTGCCATCGGCCACAATGAACCCGGCGTTTGTGACGCCGGCTTCGCGGATGCCGAGACGTCGGACATCGGCTGAATCAATCAACTGATCCGGGTCTGCCAGGCTTACTTCGTTGTCGCACAGAACGGCGGCAATGCAGGTTGGCCCTGTGGCATCGCTGCACAACGGCAGTGACTGGCGACGCCCGGGAAAGGAAAACGCACTCATCAGTGCCCGGAACGCCCGTTGCTGATAGAGCGGGCTCCAGACGCTGTTGTGCTGTTCGGTAGTAAGGGGGTTATTCATCGTCGTCCTCGCTTCCATCACCCAGCAGAGAGAAATCCACTCGGGTGGTGGCCAGAATGGCATTGCGTTCGGCCCGGGTTTGCTGAACCGCCGCCCGACCAGTGTTCAGAAGGTCCAGCGCCTGCTCATGTTTTGGCAGCCGATCGGCCAGGGTGGCATCCAGAACGGCCAGTGCCCGGGCCAGTGACTGGCGGTCATCCAGCAGGCGGGCGCCACCCTCGGAGCGGGTACCATCCGGCGCGACAACCTCTACATGGGCGTGGCTGACCGGCACTTCGCCCAGAAAATACAGGTCGTTCAGGGCGGAATCCGGCAGTTTCAGAAGGCCGAGGCCGTTTTGCGGAAGGGTGACGTCGCTGACTTCGCAGTGTTCGGCGATTTCCGCGGCCAGAGTCTCGGCCTGCTCGGCGGGGGCTGCAGACCAGTACTGAAGCCACTGGCTACGCGGTGGCGGCCAGCTTGCCTCGGTTGCATGATTGTTCATAAGCGCTGCTCCGTATTGTTCAGATGTCTATACATGTCTGTATTGAAATAAAAATGCTGCATCTTCAGATCATCCGGGACCGGATGCGGGCTGAAAGCTGGTCGAGCAGGAAAACGAACAGGAAAATAGCGATCAGAATGGTCATCACGTGGCCATAGTCGTACATGTCGAAGCGGCCTTTCAGTTCCTGGCCGATTCCGCCGGCGCCGACAAGACCGACCACCGTGGCCATACGCAGATTGCGATCCAGAATGTAGGCGGTGTAGGCCACATACTGGGGAAGCACCTGTGGCATCACGGCGTAAAGCACCGTCTTGATCTTGCCGGCGCCAATGGCTTCCAGCGCTTCCTGCGGCTGTTTGTCGGCGTTTTCGATGTCCTCGGCGTAGAACTTGCCCAGAAAACCGGCGGCGTGCATGCCCAGGGCGAGCACCCCGGCAATGGGCCCAAAGCCATAGGCCAGCACCAGAAACAGCGCCACAATCAGTTCCGGCACCGAGCGCAACAGGCTGATAAAACCTCTGGCCAGGGTGTAGGTGACCCGGTTCGGGGAGTAGTTACTGGCGGCGAACCAGGCCAGGGGAATGGACAGGCTGACAGCCAGAAGGGTGCCCCAGAGCGCAATTTCCAGGGTCTCTATCATTTTTCCAAACACGGTTTTCACGTAGCCCAGGGGGTCGTAAAGCACTTCCGTGGTTTCGGTGGTGCTCTCCAGTTGCAGGGTGTCTTCATTAAGGCGCTGGGTAGTGGTTTCCCGGTTCTCCACGCGGGCAAACAGGGGGATATCGTTGGCGTTGAAATCGTTTATCCGTGCCACTTGTTCGGATGTCGCCATCTGTGGCGGCCACATGGAATCGGCCACTTTGCTCAGGCCGCGCACTACCTGAGACTCGTCATTCAGCCCCACTAAGTTGCCAACGGCCTGGGTGGTCATGGTCACCATGCGATCCATTTCGGTGCGGTGTCCGGTGATCAGCAGCAAGGCGAGTATCAGAACCGCGATCACCAGATGTTTCAGCCGGAACGGCTGATCCAGATGCCAATGTAAGCGGGAGCCCTGGGGTGGCACGGGAATGGGTCGGGTGTTCATTACATGCCTCCGGCAGAGTCGAGTTCCAGGCTGTCTTCCGGAACCTGTCCGGGCTGGCCATCACCCCAGTCGGCGTTCTGATAGAGTCTGCTCAGGCGTTGGTCGTCGAACTCTTCCGGGGCGCCGTCAAAGACAATCTCGCCACTGCGCATGCCCACGATCCGGTCGCCGAACTCGCGGGCCAGATCTACCTGGTGCAGGCTGCAGATAACGGTGGCATTGAGTTCCCGGGCCGCGTCCTTCAGCAGGGTGAGAATGTCGCGGGAAATCTGGGGGTCAAGGCTGGCCACGGGCTCATCGGCAAGCACCACTTTCGGGTCCAGCATGAAGGCCCGTGCGATACCCACACGTTGCTGCTGGCCACCGGAGAGCTCGCCGGCCCGGCGATGGAGGTGCTCAGGCTTGAGCCCGACCCGTTCCAGATAGTGGCAGGCTTTCTTGCGCTGCTCGGGATGGAACCAGCCACACAGAGCACGGGCCATTGACACCTCGGGCAGGGCGCCGGAAAGCACGTTGGCGGCGACGCTGGCACGGGTTGCCAGGTTGAAGTGCTGATGAATCATGGCGACCCGCCTGCGCAGCTCACGCTCGCTGGCCGAGCTCAGTTCAAGCCCATCTACCCGGACATTGCCTCCGGTTGGTCTCATCAACCCGTTAACGGATCGCAAGAGGGTGGATTTACCAGCCCCGGACGGGCCAAGAATGACGCAGAACTGCCCTTCCGGAACCTCCAGATCAACGCTGTTCAGAGCGCGGGTGCCGTCTGCCCAGGTCTTGTCGATGGCGCTGAGCTTGACCATTGATGTTGGTGTCTGGCTCATGGTTGTTTCTCCTGTTGACTGCCCGCCATGCGGGGCGGCAGTTATCCGTTCGTTCAGCGTTTGTTGCCGGCTGCAAGAATGGACTGTTTAACGTCACGTGTGACGGCATTCAGCATATCGCCGACTTCCGCCATGGTTTCTTCGCTGACATCGCTGGTGTAACGGTCCACCTGTTTGCCGCCATAGCCGCGAATCTGCTCGGGTTTGATGCCGGGCATGGTATGAACATTATTGAATGCCTTGCGGAGACGGCTTTTAACATCAGCACTGACTTCCGGCTGAATGGCCAGCGGTGGGTAGGGCAGGGGTGCGCTTTTGGCAATAACCTTGATGTCGTTGCCGTCGATGGCACCTGCGTTCAGGGCTTTCTCATAGGAATCGAAGGAGGCCCCGCCAACATCTACAAGCCCCTGGGAGAGTGCAGACAGCACATTGGCATGACTGCCGGCAAGGTTGACCTTGGCGGTATCGCTGGCCGGGTCAACGCCTTCACGGAGCAGCATGGCCACAGGAATATTGAAACTGGAAGTGGAGTTGACATCGCCCAGTGCGATTCGTTTGCCGCGGATATCGGTAATGCTGTCGATACCACTGTCCTTGCGGGCAAAAATGCCGGAGTAGTAGACGGATCCGCCTTTTCTGACCGCCATGGCCAGCAGATTGGCGCAACCACGGTCATGGGCCTGCAGATAACTGACGGGGCCAAACCAGGCAATGTCGGCAGAGCCATTACACATGGCTTCAACAACCGCGCCGTAGCTCTGGCCAACTTTCAGCTCAAAGTTCAGGCCGGTAGCTTCGGAGATGGCATTGAAGATGGGTTCAAAGTCTTTCCGGGTGCCGTCTTCAGTGCCGCCGTCGGCGGGAATTAGCACTACCCGCAAAGGCCGGTCACTGGTGCCATCGCTGGCGGCGGCCATGGTAAAGGCTGAACCGAGCATGGCGATGATGGCCACAGCGGACATCGCGTATTTGAGAATAGAGTGCAGTTTCGGATACATTACAAAAGCTCCCGTAGGGTGTTGATTCAGGTGTTCGACCGTTAGCAGACAGTCATGGGTTGATGCACAGTTGGATCCGGTCTGCGCGAAACCGGGTAATCACGTACTCAAGCGGGGTCAGATCCCGCTCATGCACGTTGGTACTCTTTACCCGCAGCACGGGCTGGGTCCGTGGCATCGCCAGAAGACCGGCGTCGTCGCCCTGCGGGAGCATCGCTGTTACCAGGCTCTGGACGCGCTTGAGCGAGTAGCCGTAATGTTCCGCCAGAAAGCCGTGCAGAGAGCCACCCTCATATTCGTCCCGGACCTTTGCGAACCGAGCTTCCGGCAGGAAGTGCGAAATAACGCAGAAGGGCGAGTCATCCACGGTTCGCACGCTTTCAATCCAGATAACCGGCTCCCCCACCTCAATGCTCAGTCGTTCCGCTACCCGTTCGATGGCAGGCAGAACCTGTTTGCGAACCACACGCCCACCAGTGGATGCACCCATGGCCGTCAGGTTTTCGGTAAACCGGGTGTCGGAGCTCAGTGGGTAGTCGATCTGGTTATTGATCACGAAGACGCCGCGACCGTGCTGACGCTCCAGAAGACCATCGGCAACCAGAAGATCAATCGCGCGCCGGAGTGTGTGGCGATTAACACCAAAACGATCCGCCATCTCGTTTTCCGAGGGCAGCATGTCGCCGGGGGCGTACTGGTTCAGAACATCACGCTCCAGATGCCGGGCAATCTGGCGGTAAAGGGCGTGGCCGGTTTCGCGTTGCAGGGTGTAGAGGCTCATAGGCATGTCTATACAAGTTGATTTGTAAGAGAGCCTAAAGGACTAATGTGACAAAGCTGTGATGGTTTAGTGACGAGACTGCCGGGACCGAATGAGCTTTACTGAAACTTAAATTCCATCAATGTGGCTTGCCGGATTTGGGGAATGCCTACCGGGCGAATTTTTCGGACATTGAAAACAAGATTGGACTTACCCCCTTACGAACGACACACCCGAGCCTCAAACAGGGGCTTTGCGACTCGGATCTGAATGTCCGCTTTGCGACCATACCGGCTACCAAATAGCTTGTTCCGATATCACCTAAGGCGGCCCCGAATCCGCGGGGCTGATCAATGGTTGCCACCGCGACAATGATCTTAAGGGAAGGAGCCGCGATCTAACCGACCAATCACTAAGCACAAGGTTTCAATATCTTCGACTGACTGCAGCATCTGGTCTGGCGACTTCCAGCCAAGAGCGCGAATTGGGCTCCTCATCCAGCGATCTCTTGCTGCTTCATCCCCTTCAAAAAGATCCAAGGCTTTCATGTGAATCTGCGCTACGAGTCCATCGAGATTGTCTCCCGTACTGCCTTGCTCGCCCGAGTTAAGTATGATGGTACCATCCTCGACGGTAACCTGAATCAGCTGTCCGTCCTTGAAACCAGAGTCAGCGAGAACCCCTAGAGGCAATGCAATCAAAACCTCAGTCTCAGATACTCGGATTTTCGTGATCCTTCTAGATGGCATCGACCTCTAGCTCCGGGCACGCATGCAGTTCTTCAGAAAAAAGAACTTGGCGGTATGTAGTATCGTTATCTTCTTTAGGATCGCGAGTATCGTAAATCAAGCCGTTCTCGAACTGATAAATATAGTTCATCCTCTGCAGATCGGTGCGATCTGACAATGCCACAAGCTTCAAAAGGCGCTGCATTCTCCAGCTTCCAGTTTGGTTGACCCTGGGAGGGGTGACTGCCATGACCTTGGTAATACAAAACAGCTCGTCATTCTCTTTGATTAAGGCAACGAGGTCGGAAGGTCTCGTGTATAGGTAGTACCGGTATCCAGTGCCGCCTTGTCGAAAGTATGCGGTGCTGACAAAGAACCAAACATCGCTGTGCGCAAGTTCCACGCTAAGCCAGAACTGCTCATCAGAAAAAGGGCGTCCCAAGAGTTCTTCAGTGTAAGCCTGAGTCATAAACATAGTTGGTACTCCACCCCAAAATGCAAACTATAGCGTGTAGTGTTATAGCGCGCAATTCGCTTTCATGGGCCCTTTCCTTGGGGGGGCAACATGGAACTGCAGCAGGCTTTCGGGATAGCACTTAGGCGACAGAGAAAAGCAAAAGGGCTCTCTCAAGAAGCATTCACACCCATCAGCAGCCGAACGTACCTGAGCGAACTCGAACGAGGTCTCAAGTGCCCAACGCTCGACAAGATTGAAGAACTCGCCTCGACTATGGGCATCCACCCGGTGACACTACTGGTTGAATGCTTCAAGCTTAAAGATGAAACAGACACGAAGAAAATTTTTGACAGGGTTTCGAAAGAGCTTGCCAGTCTCAAAGACAGTTAGCACGCCATATAGTGAATCTCTCTGGATCTGGCCTGATGCAGGTCTCACTGGTGAGGTCGCATTTTCCCAATTCTGCCAGGGCGCAATATGGAGCCGGCTCAACCTGCCGACCTTCCTACAGAGCCATTAAATAAATACCGGGGTGTACAAACGGCATTCCGGTAATCAGGGGGAGTCGTTCAAAAACACCAGTGAATCTTGCGTTTCAATGTTCACTTCTCTCTATTCGACAGGTGAACGTCGCATACTCCAGTTGGTAGATTGACAAACATCTGAATTTGACACAATTTCCCTTATTTCGGTGCAATCAACAATTCGTGAAATTCGTCGAAAAGCACCGCCGAGTAGGCTTCCAGCATCGGATCATTCTGGATCAGACGGGTGAGGATGCCTTCGGTGACCACCTCAATGCGGGTGGCGGAGGAGACTTTCGTATCCAGGCGGGTGCGATAACCGACCGTCTGGCCGGGCTTTTCACCCAACTGCCGGGCCATGAACCGCGCCGCCGAACGGGCCGCCAATCGCCTGGGTTCCAACATCAGGATTCTGCCGTCACCGCGCCAGGGCGCATCCAGCAGGGCCAGGGGCACGCGGGTGGTCTTACCCGCGCCCGGCGGCGCCTGCAGGAGGGCCGTGTTGTGAGCTTCCAGCGCCGCTTTAAGGTTGGGGAGAATATCGTCTATGGGCAGCATTCGGAGTTATTTCGAGCGGGCGTGCCAGTCTTCCGGCTTGGGCACGAAAAAGGCCAGCAGCAGGCCAAACGCGAGCGCCGCCACGCCGATACCAAAAGCGGATACCAGAGTGCCACCGGCATCCAGCCACTGCTTGGTAAGCCAGGGGCCTACCATCTGGGTGAAGCCATAGAGTGCCACCATGGCCGCCGAGAGGCGCGGCCCCTGATGCGGATGCAGCGCGCGGCCCAGACGCTGGGTCAGCAATACCGTACCCAGGAAGGTACCCCCCACCAGCGCGGCACACAGCACCAGCCCAATGGCCCCTGGCCAGAGCACGGCCGCCAGCACACCCAATAGTTGAATCAGGAAATTCAGCTTCAGCGCTGCCAGGTCGCCCAGCCGGGCACCCAGCTTGTTCCAGAGCCAGGGCGCGGGAATGGTGAACAGGGCCACGATCACCCAGGTACCATCCAGCAGCGCATGCCCGTCCGGCAGTTCCAGCTTGGCCAGCAGGGGCAGGAAGGTCATGGGCAGGATATAACCCAGTCCGGCTCCGGCGTAGGAAAGGAACAGCGGCGCACTGGCACGGTCGATCAGCGGCGTGTTCACAACCGCCTTGCCGGACTCGTCATGCTCTCGCACCGGAATGTGCAGTTTGCGTAGCTGCATTACACCCCACCACGCCAGCGGAATGGACAGCAGCGCCGCCGGCCACCAACGCTCAGCACCCTCCAGCCAATCGGCAGTGCCGGTCACCAGGCCACTGGACACCAATAAACCCGCGCCCACGCCGATGTACACCAGCCCACTCATGGTGGCGCGGTTGCGCAACACCAACCATTCCAGAATCAGCGCCGGTGCCTGCACAAACACCACGCCGTTGGCCACACCATTGAGCCAGCGACCAGCAGAAATCACCGTCAGGTTATCGGTCTGGGTCATGACCAGCGTGGTGATTACATGAACCACTAGAAACAGCGGCAGCATGAACCGGATCTGGTCAATGCGGTGCCACTTGATCGCCACCATGGCGCCCATCAGGTAACCCAGGTAATTCCAGGTGGCCACCGCCGCGCCATCGGCGGCACTG
The DNA here is from genome assembly GCF_002934325.1 of Marinobacter persicus. Classification (GTDB taxonomy): domain Bacteria; phylum Pseudomonadota; class Gammaproteobacteria; order Pseudomonadales; family Oleiphilaceae; genus Marinobacter; species Marinobacter persicus_A. The sequence continues at coordinate 53,039 of NZ_PTIV01000017.1, read as the reverse complement.
AACTGGCCATCGGCCACCAGGTAGGGCAACAGAGGGGTATAGATAAACCGACCCAGGGTGTGCACCACCAGCAATACCAATGCGCCGGCCAGCAAAACAGTGAACAGTTGCTTAGGGTTCGGGGCAGTCTGTGAAGTCATGGCAGTTACCCGATTATTGTTGGTATATGAGTCGAAAAACCGCCAGTGTATGCAAAGCTAACAATCTTGTCAGTGTGACCTTCGATTGAGGAGCCTCTGATGAACTCCGGATCATCCCCGTGAATCACGCTCTCGATTAGCCCGCGCCCATTGATAGATCCGCTCGTAGGCCTTCAGGAGGTGCTGTGGATTGTGGGGTGGCTGGATCAGCGCCTGCACCTCCGCCTCCGGGTTCAGCAGGGCAAAGTGCCCGGAGTGATCCACCAGCAACTGACCGTCCTCCTTCCGATGCTGAAATACCGCGCTCATACTCTTCGCCAATTCTCGGGTCGTTTCGAGATCCCCGGTCAGGCCATGGAAGTGTTCTCCGAAAAACGCTGTGTAGTTTTTCAGCCGCTCCGGCGTGTCATGCTCCGGATCGGCACTGATCAACAGGTATTGCGGCTGCGGCAGCTCCGCCGGCAACTGCCCGTCCATCTGCCGCAAGATGGTCATCGCCATCGGACAGATGTCCGGGCAGCTTGTATAGCCAACAAAGGCAAAGGTCCAGCGGCCCTTCAGATCTTCCCGGGTGGTGGGCTCGCCCTGCTCATCGGTCAGCGTAAACTCCGCGAGCGGCCGGGCCTCGGTATAGACATAGGCGTTGTATTCCGCCAGATCCGGCGCGGGTTCCGGCTCGGCGCTGGCCAGATGCATCTGGCGGTAAAGCACAAACGAGAAAATGCTGGCGACAACCAGCAGCAAAACGACCAGCGTCGTCCGTACAGACCCACTCATCATGACTCCAGAATGATTGCCCGAAAGAGGGAGGGTATGGGATGTCTTTTCTGGCGGAAAAAAGATGTCTGAGCGCAGCGAGTTGCTTTTTTCCAGAAGAAAAGATGTCCCATGGCCTCCCGGCCCCGCCAGAACGGGGTTTCAGAAGAACACAAAATGGTCCACAAGAAGTACCACAAACAGCGCCATGAGGTAAGTGATGGAATACTTGAAGGTATTGAGCGCCACCCGGCGATCATCGTCCTTCAACAGCCGGACGGCGTACCAGACAAAGCGTAGCCCCAGTGCCAGGGCACCCACCAGATAAATACCGCCCGACATGCCTGTGACAAAAGGTAGCAGGCTGGCCGCCAGCAACAGCAGCGTATACAGCAGGATATGCAGCTCGGTGTAATGGTTGCCATGGGTCACCGGCAACATCGGAATCCCCGCCTTGGCGTACTCCTCCTTGCGGTGGATCGCCAGCGCCCAGAAGTGCGGCGGCGTCCAGGCGAAGATGATCAGCACCAGCAGCAGCGCATGCCCCTCCACCTGACCGGTCACCGCCGTCCAGCCCAGCAGCGGCGGCATGGCGCCGGCCAGACCGCCAATAGTGATATTTTGCGGCGTGGCCCGCTTCAGGAACAGGGTATAGACCCCGGCGTAACCCACCAGGGACGCCAGGGTGAGCCAGGCGGTCAACTGATTGACCATCACCATCAGGACCGCCATGCCGGCACAGGCCAGCGCCATGGCAAAGGCAATGGCCTCAAACGGCGAAACACGCCCGGTAGCGACCGGGCGCCGACGGGTCCGGGCCATCAGGGTATCGATCTTCTGGTCGACAATATGATTGACCACCGCTGCAGAGCCGGCCAGCAGGGCGATGCCCAGGTTGCCAAACAAAAGCACCTCCCAGCCTGGCACGCCCGGCGCCGCCAGCAACATGCCGATCACCGAAGTCAGGATCATCAGCGCGACCACCTTGGGCTTGGTCAGCTCCAGGAAATCCCGCCAGCCAATCGCCCGGCCGCGGGCTTGAAGTGGTTTCTGGATCGGCAGTGTTCTTGTGGAATTGTTCATGCCGTCGCCTCCCGAGAGATGACTGGTGGGCTATCCATACTAGCCCTGGGTTCCGGTAACTGGTGATGGCGCCAGATCAGGTGCACCACCGACACCAACAGCAACGCACCCATGGCATTGTGCGCCACCGCAATGGCCAGCGGAATGTGCAGAAGGACATTGGCCAGCCCCAGCGCCACCTGCAGCGCCAGCGCCAGGGCCACCCATTGCAGTGCGCGGGTCAGGCCGGTGTCACCGCGCTGGCGCCAGAGTACCGCCAGCAGTACAGTGAAATACGCCAACACCAGCAGGGCACCTGCCCGATGGGTCACATGGATGGCCACCCGGCCATCCGCCGTCAACTGGCCACCCAGGTAATTGGGACCAACCTGCTGGGTAATATCGAAGCCATGCCGGAAATCCATACCCGTCGGCCACCACTGGCCCTGACAGGTGGGCAGATCGGTACAGGCCACGGCTGCGTAGTTAGCCGCCGTCCAGGCGCCGAGCGCAATCTGCAGTACCACCAGTAGCAAGCCGCCATACAACCAGGGCCGAAAGCCCGCCACCGGACTGTTGTTGTGCGCCGTGCCGGCCGATTGGCCGAACCGGGCCCATTTTCTCAATCGAAGGGTCAGTAACACCAGCAGCGTCAGGGTGGTAAAACCGCCAAGCAGGTGCAGGGCCACTGCCTGGGGCCAGAGTTTGAGGGTCACCGTCCACATGCCAAACGCGGCCTGCAGGACCACAAAGCCAGCGATAAACAACGGCAAGCGAACAGGAATGCCGGACTTACGGTAGCGAACGGCCGTCCCAGCCAGTCCAAAAATTAACAGGCCGAGGGTGCCTGCGGCATAACGATGAATCATTTCCGGCCACCCCTTGGCCACATCCACCGGGGTTTCCGGGAAGCGGGCATTGGCGATGGCAATATTGTCGGCACCCTGGGGCACGGTCAGGAAGCCATAACAGCCGGGCCAGTCCGGGCAGCCCAGGCCTGCGTGGACGAGCCGGGTCCATGCGCCCAGGGTGATCACCACCAACGCCAACCCACAGCCAACCGCAGCCCAGACAGCCATTTTCCGGGCCGGGGCCTGGGTCGCCAGGGTTGTCTCACGCTCAGTTTCCACCTTCGCCATGCCCACACGCCTCGTCAGCCAATCTGGGAGAGCTTCAGCAAATGCTTCAGATCCTTCAGTAATTGCTTGCCGGTATGCTCCGGACCATAACCCATCATCACATTGCCGAAGGGGTCAATCAGCAGAATGCCCGGCTGGTTCGCCGGATTGATCGCTTCAGGCCAGGCACCAGTACCCGACCGTTGCAGACGCTCCATTAAGCGGTATTCTTCAGGCCAGCGCTGCGCCAGGTCGGCAGGGATGGAGCCCAGCCAGGCCGACCGACTGACACGGGGCGCGCTCTTGCCCAGTGCAATGTTTACCTGACGGGCCAGATACAACAGTCGCTCGCAACGGGCGTCACAGTCCTGGGCGACAACAAGCATATGCCACTGAGGGTCCGCCTGCTCGACGCCAAAACGAGCCGAAAAAGGCTGGCCGTTGGCAGTTTCGAGATTCAGCTGCTGTACCGGAATCAGGGGTTGGATCAAAGTGCCTTCGTTGGTCTGGCTGGAGGGATTCAGCCACCCGGTGAAGTACATGATGCTGGCCACAATTATCGGCCCAAAACCTACTGCAAACAGCAGCAGGGCCGTTCGCCGACCCCGGCGAACCTGTTGGGGGCCAGGCTGCCCTGAATCTGGCGTGGCATTAGCCGTCGTTGTTGTCATTATCGGCTCCTGGGGTTTTCCGGTAACTTGCCACTACTGTCAATATAGTCAGCGCCAGGGCCAGTGCAAACCACTGGGCGGCATAGCCATAGTGGGTTTTGGGTCCCATCACATCCGGTGACTGGTCAGCCCGGTAGGCTCCTGGCTGCCGGCTGCCGGAGAGCTGGATAATCATCGTCGCTGGCCGGAACGCCTCGCCGGCAACCACTTCTCTGGGCAAGGTCTGGACCCTCCGGGGCCAGGGCCCGGTTGCCGGTTTTGATTCCGCCAGCATCGGTGGTTCCGGATACGGTGCCAGCCGGCCCTGCAACGTTACCCGCTGCGTCGGTGTGTCGATGGACGGCAACTGATCGCGGGTCCGCCCGGCAGGCACCCAGCCACGATTGACCACCACAACCGGCCCGGCTTCCGGCTCAAAAAGGCTCAACACTTCATACCCCGGCACACCGTCCCGGGTGCGGTTATCCAGAAGCCATACCGGCTCCGCGTATCGGCCAGAAAGGGTGACCGGCTGGCCGGTGCGCATCTCCCGGCTCACCTGCTCAGCCCAGGGCCGCTGCTGTGCCGAGCTCTGCCAGGCCCGTAACCGTTCTTCCTTCTGTGCCGCCCGGTCCAGTTGCCAGATTCCCAGAGCCACCAGAACTGGCAGAAACACGCCAGTGAACAGCAACAACCGCCAGTCAAACTGCCATTGCCGTGCCATTACCCGGCCCTTTGTGCGGCTTTGCTATAGTGAAACCAATTACCCGGAGATTCTTCGGCTATCCAGAATGTCCCAGCAGGGGATTGGCCCATGCTCAAAATTGCCATCGTCATACTGCTCCTGGCTGTCATTGTGAGCCTGTTCAGCGGCCTGTTCTTCCTGATTCGCGATCGCGGAAAAACCCGCCGGGTGGTGAACTCCCTGGCGGTGCGGGTCTCGCTCAGTGTCTTGCTATTGCTGGTAGTACTGATTGCCCTGTGGACCGGCAATCTATCACTGAATCCAACGCCATGACCCACTGATTTAAATGATGTAGACGAAGACAAACAGACACAACCAGACCACATCCACGAAGTGCCAGTACCAGGACGAGGCTTCAAAACCAAAGTGACTGTCTTCGGTAAAGTGCCCTTTCTGAACCCGGAAGAACATGACGATCAGCATGATGGTGCCCAGGGTCACATGGGCCCCGTGGAAGCCGGTCAGCATGAAGAAGGTACTGCCGTAGATGCCGGAGCTCAGCGTCAGGTCCAGGTCCTGGTAGGCATGCATGTACTCCTCGGCCTGCAGGACCAGGAAGGCCAGGCCAAGCAGGATGGTCGCGCCCAACCACAGCTTGAGTTTCTGGCGATTACCCGCCTTCAGGGCATGATGGGCCACGGTGATGGTGAACGAGGAGCTGACCAGAAGAATAGTGTTGATCAGCGGCAGTCCCCAGGGGCCGATGATCTCTTTCGGCCCTGGGTAGGCCTCCGGGTCGGGGTTATTGACCAACGGCCAGCTGGCCTGGAAGCCCTCCCAGAGCATGTTGGCCGTGGCCTTGTCCCCCTCGCCGCCAAGCCAGGGCACGGCAAACACCCGCACGTAGAACAGCGCGCCAAAAAAGGCGGCGAAGAACATGACTTCCGAAAAAATGAACCAGCTCATGCCCCACCGGAAAGACCGGTCCATCTGATCGCTGTATAGCCCGGCGCGGCCCTCCCGGATGACGCTGCCAAACCACCCAAACAGCATGTACGCCATCACCAGGGCGCCAGCGAAGAACATCAGCCAGGACAGGGTGGTGCTTTCGCCCTGCTTGGCGTTGACCATGATCGAAGCCACCCCGTAGAGGGTCAGCCCCAGGCCCACCGTGGCAATGATCGGCCACTTGCTCTGCTCCGGAACGTAGTAGCTCTGTTCTTGTGCCATGACTCTCTCCAATCTGCTGGCCGGAGGTTATTTCACCTCCGGCGGCGTGGCAAAGGTGTGGTAGGGGGCCGGCGAGGGCACCGTCCACTCCAGACCTTCCGCCCCTTCCCAGGGCTTGGCCGGGGCCTTCTCGCCGCCTCGGACGCACTTCACCACAATGAACAGGAACAGGATCTGGGTAGCGCCGAACATGAAGGCGCCGATACTGGAGACCATGTTGAAATCGGCAAACTGCAGGGCGTAGTCCGGAATCCGGCGAGGCATACCCGCCAGCCCCAGGAAATGCATCGGGAAGAACGCCAGGTTCATGCCCACGAACGACAGCCAGAAATGGGTCTTGCCCAGGGTCTCGTCGTACATGTGCCCGGTCCACTTGGGCAGCCAGAAATACGCGGCGGCGAAGATACCGAAAATGGCCCCCGGCACCAGCACATAATGGAAGTGGGCCACCACGAAGTAGGTGTCGTGGTACTGGAAGTCCGCCGGTGCGATGGCCAGCATCAGGCCGGAAAAACCGCCAATGGTGAACAGGATGATGAAGGCCACGGCAAACAGCATGGGGGTTTCAAACGTCAGGGAACCCCGGAACATGGTGGTCACCCAGTTGAATACCTTCACCCCGGTGGGCACCGCAATCAGCATGGTGGCGTACATGAAAAACAGCTGGCCGGTCAGCGGCACGCCCACGGTGAACATATGGTGAGCCCAGACCACGAACGAGAGCAGGGCAATCGCCCCCACGGCGTACACCATCGAGGCATACCCAAACAGCGGTTTGCGGGAAAACGCCGAGACAATGTGGGAAATGGCCCCGAACGCCGGCAAAATCATGATATAGACCTCCGGGTGCCCGAAGAACCAGAACACATGCTGGAACAGCACCGGATCGCCGCCGCCGGAAGCGTCAAAGAAGCTGGTGCCGAAGTGGATGTCCATGAGCATCATGGTGACCACACCAGCCAGTACCGGCATCACTGCAATTAACAGGAAGGCGGTGATCAGCCAGGTCCAGACGAACAGGGGCATTTTCATCAGGGTCATCCCCGGCGCCCGCAGGTTCAGGATGGTGGCAATCACATTGATCGCGCCCATGATCGACGAGATCCCCATGATGTGGATTGCGAAAATAAAGAAGGTCGTGCTGGGCGGCCCGTAGGTGGTGGAGAGCGGCGCGTAGAAGGTCCAGCCAAAGTTGGGCGCGCCGCCCTGCATGAACAGCGTGGATACCAGGATCAGGAAGGCGCAGGGCAACAGCCAGAAACTCCAGTTGTTCATGCGCGGCAGAGCCATGTCCGGGGCGCCGATCATCAACGGCAGCATCCAGTTGGCCAGGCCCACGAACGCCGGCATCACCGCGCCGAACACCATGATCAACCCGTGCATGGTGGTCATCTGGTTGAAGAATTCCGGCTGCACAATCTGCAGGCCAGGCTGGAACAACTCGGCCCGGATCACCATCGCCATGCTCCCGCCCAGCAGGAACATCGCGAAGCTGAAGATCAGGTACATGGTCCCGATGTCTTTGTGGTTGGTGGTGAACAGCCAGCGAGTGATCCCGCTGGCCGGGCCATGATGGTGTTCCTGGCTGTGAGTATCTGCAACCGCGCTCATGAAAGCCCCCGTTATTCGCTCATGTATTCCATGATTTCTTTGGGTGAAACCATCTCGCCGGTGTTATTGCCCCAGGCATTGCGCTCGTAGGTGATCACTGCCGCCAGCTCCACTTCGCTGAGCTGCTCGCCGAACGCCTGCATGGCCGTGCCGGACACGCCATTGACCACGATATCCATATGCGCATCCATGTCTCCGGTCACAACGGCGGTGCCCCTCAATGATGGGAAGGCGGGCGGTGAGCCACTGCCATCCGGCTGGTGACAGGCCGCACACACGGTGTTGTAAACGCTCTCGCCCCGCTCCATCAGCTCTTCCAGGGTCCATTCCTTCTCGGTCAGCTGGCGTTCGCGCTCGGCGGCTGCCCGTTGTTCGGCCACCCAGGTCTGATATTCCTCTTCAGGAACAGCCTCGACCACCACCGGCATGAACGCATGGCCCTTGCCACAGAGCTCCGTACATTGGCCGCGATAAATGCCGGGCTCATCGATGCGGGTCCAGGCCTCGTTGATGAAACCGGGGATGGCGTCTTTTTTCACACCCAGCTCCGGCACCCACCAGGAATGGATCACGTCGTTGGAAGTCAGCAGGAAACGCACTTTCTTGCCCACGGGCACCTTGAGCGGCTTGTCCACTTCCAGCAGGTAATTCCGACCCTTGGCCTGGCGGTTCTCGATCTGATCCGTGGGAGTGGACAGGTTCGAGAAGAACCCGAACTCCTCATCCACATATTCATACTGCCAGCGCCACTGGTAGCCGGTGACTTTGATGTCCACGTCGGCGTCAGTCGTGTCGTACATATCGATCAGGGTTGCCGTGGCAGGGATCGCCATGGCCACCAGGATGGCAAATGGGATAATGGTCCAGAGGATTTCCACCACCGTGTTCTCGTGGAAATTGGCCGGCTTGTGGCCCTTGGATTTGCGGTGGGCAATGATCGACCAGAACATGACCCCGAAAACCACCACGCCGATGGCCACACAGATTCCAAGAATGGTCATGTGCAGGCCGAAGATGTCATTGCTGGTGCCAGTGACCCCCGGCGACATGTTCATGGTCCAGTCAGCCTGGCCCAAAGAGGGAACTAGAACGCCGGCCACCGCGACCATCCGGAGGGCCCGTTTGGATTGCACGCGCATACTGTGTCTCCACAGAGTGTTATTCTTGTCGGTTTTTGCGTCTGCCCGAAAACGGCTATATCAAATCCGAGTATAGACACAGATCAAGAAATGACTAAAAAACCGACAAATAAACCCGTGGTATTGACCGAATTTTGAAACCAATCACGACGAACAACACCTTCGGGACCATTGACCGACGCCTGTGGGCACTGGCCTGGCCACTGATGCTGACCAACCTCACCGTGCCGTTGCTCGGCTTGGTGGATACTGCCGTGCTCGGCCATCTGGACAGTCCCGAATACCTGGGCGCGGTCGCCGTGGGCGCCAACCTGTTCAGTATCCTGTACTGGACGTTCGGGTTCATGCGCATGGGCACCACCGGGCTGGCCGCACAGGCCTGGGGCCAACGCGATCCATTTGCCCAGGTGGCGCTCCTGCTGCGGTCACTGATGCTGGCGGTGGGCATCGGATTGTTGCTGATACTTTTCCACAAACCTCTGATTGCCCTGGGCCTGGAACTGATGAATCCAAGCCCGGCCGTGGCTGAATTGGCGGCGGAGTATGCAGGCATCCGTATCTGGAGCGCCCCGGCAGTGCTCTGTCAGTACACGCTGGTGGGCTGGCTGATCGGCACCCAGTTTCCCCGGGGCCCCATGGTGATGCTGATCATCGCCAACGGCATCAACATTGTGCTGGATATCCTGTTTGTGACCGTGCTGGGCTGGAACAGCCGGGGCGTGGCCATGGCCACGGTTATGGCAGAATACGGGGCCACGGCCATTGGCCTGGCCATCGTGCTAACCCGGATGCCGGAGGGGCAGCGCCTGACCCGGGAACTGTTCGGGCAGCTGGCCGATTACTTGAAGATTCTCCGGGTCAATCGCTACATCATGGTCCGCACCATAGCCCTGCTGCTGGTACTGGCCTTCTTTACCGCCCAGGGCGCGCGCCAAGGCGATACCGTCCTGGCGGCGAACGCGGTGCTCATCACCTTCCTGCTGGTGATTTCCAACGCCCTGGATGGCTTCGCCAACGCCGCTGAAGCCCTTATTGGAGAGGCGGTGGGCAAGGGCAGCCGGCGTCGCTTTCGGGCCGTGTTCGCGTCCGCCCTGCGCTGGTCTTTGTGGGGCGCGCTGATACTGACCATCGGATTCGTGCTGGGCGGGCGCTGGCTGATCAGTCTGTTAACCGGCATCGACGAAGTGCGAATCACGGCCTGGCAGTATCTACCCTGGCTCTGGCTGCTACCTTTTGCCTCGGTCTGGGGATTCCTGTTCGATGGCGTGTTCATCGGTGCCACCCGCACCCGGGAGATGCAGAACACCATGCTGTTTTCCGCCGTGGGAATCTTCCTCCCGGTGTGGTGGCTCACCACCGGCTGGGGCAACCATGGGCTCTGGTTTTCGCTGATCAGTCTGATGCTGGCCCGGGCCGCGAGCATGGGATGGCTGAGTTGGCGTTACACCCGAAGGAGCATCTGGTTTGAGCAGGAATGATTGTCACTTGCAGGGCAGTTTTCGAAATATTGGCTACACTGTGCCTAAACAACAGGGCGGCACCGGGAGCAGCCCATCAACCAACGGTTCGGATACCTCTGGAGGCGCCTTGCGACCTCAAATAGCGCAGAGTCAGACTGCACCCGATATGACACCACAGGTTGTCCTTGAAATCATTGACCAGGCAAGGCGCCAGGAAGCTCGCTCTGGCACCTTCTTCCGCCAGATGAAAGCTGTCCGCCTCCGGCTGCCTTCGTCTGTGGTGGTGGATTGTCGTCAACCGCCCAATTGCCTGTTCCGCTTCGCGGTGGAATACATCGAAATGGCCCCGCGCCTGATCGAATGTGTTGACGCCTGCGCGGCTGAGGCCGGCTGCAAATCCCTGTTCGAACCGTTCACCGATGCCGCCATTCGCTATTTCACCCAGCCTTCGGCGCAACTGCTGCGTTACGAGGGTTTGGATGGCCTGCTGATCCGTGCCTATCAGTGCCACCGGCTGATGGAAGACATGCACGATAATAACCGGTCTATCCGGGCCAGTGAGTTGTTTGACCTGGAAGCCGTGCGGGCCAACCTGCTGGTGCACCAGATGATTGGTGAACCCTTCGCCAATGAACTGGACGAAGCCATCACGCTGACCGTCATGAAGATTGCCGGCACCCCGGATTTCTACGACCTGGATCTCGAACCGTTTATCGAACAGGCCAACAACCGGGCCTGGGACTGGATGCGTAATTACTGGGAAAACCTATTGGTTCGCAATCACATTCATTTTGCCCTGGGCTCGTGTGGCTGACGCCGGTCACTGAATCTTTCCCCAAAAATCAGTATTCTTCGCGTTCTGATTCACCATCAAGGGGAAGACAACGTGCTGGAAAATACCGATCTGGGGAAGTTGCTGGTCCGATTGACCGTCGGCGGGCTACTGCTGTTCCACGGCATCGCCAAGCTGTTCAACGGTCTTGGATTCATTGAAGGCCTGCTGGCCAGCCACGGCCTGCCCACAGAGCTGGCCTGGGGCGTGTATATCGGTGAAATCGTGGCACCGCTGATGGTCATCCTCGGCTACCAGACCCGCATCGGGGCAGTCTTGATTGTCATCAACATGATCGTCGCGATTGTCCTGGCCCATACCAACGAGCTATTGGCCCTGAGCCGCTCCGGCGGGCTGGCACTGGAACTGCAACTGTTCTTCCTGATGAATGCCGCTGCCGTCATCTTTCTGGGTCCTGGCAAGTACAAGCTCAAGAACTGACCAATCCGCTTTGACTCCGGCGGGCATTTCCTGCAAATTACCGCGCTTTTCAAACTGCCGGCGCCCACAAGGCGCCGGTAAAGCCACAATTCCTACCCGGAGTTTGCCATGAATGCCGTTGTTGCCGCGGTCCTGATCATGCTCGTACTGAGCCTGTGCCGCATTCACGTTGTTGTTGCCCTGATTATCGGCGCTATTTCCGGCGGCCTGATTGCCGGAATGTCCCTGGACGCCACCATTGATGCCTTTAATAACGGCCTGGGAGGCGGCGCCACCGTGGCACTGTCCTACGCCACCCTCGGTGCCTTCGCGGTAGCCATTGGCAAATCCGGCCTGGCCCACGCCCTGGCGGACCGCGCCCTGGCCATGGTCGGTCGCCAGGACGACGGGGGCGCCGCCAAGGGGATCCGTTTCATGATCATTGGCCTCCTTGTGGCCATTGCCATGTCCTCCCAGAACATCCTGCCCATCCACATCGCCTTCATCCCACTAGTGGTGCCGCCGCTGTTATACGTGATGGCCAAACTACGCATGGACCGCCGGCTGGTGGCCTGCGTACTCACCTTCGGCCTCATCACCCCGTACATGTTCCTGCCGGTGGGCTTCGGCGGCATTTACCTGAACGAAATCCTGCTGGCCAACGTGGCCGACAACGGCGTGGATGCCAGCGAGTTGAACGTCATGTCCGCCATGGCCCTGCCGGCCCTGGGCATGCTGCTGGGGGTACTGGTGGCGGTGTTCTTCAGCTACCGGGGCAACCGGGACTACAACCTCGAGGCCATTGCCAAGACCGAACGCACCGACATCCAGTACAACCCGAAAACCCTGTTCATGGCCCTGGTGGCCATTGTGGTCGCCTTCGTGGTCCAGCTCTGGCTTGGTTCCATGATCCTGGGCGCCCTGGCAGGTTTTGTGCTGTTCAACGTCTCGGGCGTGGTGAAATGGAAGGAAGCGGACGACCTGTTCACCGAAGGCATGAAAATGCTGGCCATGATCGGCTTCATCATGATCACCGCCAATGGCTTTGCCGAGGTGATGCGGGAAACCGGCGACATCGCCAGCCTGGTGGAAGGCTCGGTGGGTGTGATTGGCGATAACAAGCCCCTGGCGGCCCTGCTGATGCTCGTCGTCGGCCTGTTGATCACCATGGGTATCGGCTCGTCGTTCTCCACCATTCCCATCATCGCGGCCCTGTACGTGCCCCTGGCCCTGCAAATGGGCTTCAGCCCCCTGGCCATCGTGGCCCTGGTGGGCACTGCCGGTGCCCTGGGCGATGCCGGCTCCCCGGCCTCCGACTCCACCCTCGGCCCCACCGCCGGCCTGAACGTCGACGGCCAGCACAACCACATCTGGGACACCGTGGTGCCCACCTTCCTGCACTACAACCTGCCTTTGCTCGGCTTCGGGTGGTTGGCCGCCATGGTGCTTTAGGGCTGGGAGTTGGCTTCCTTTGGTAGCCTGCTGGTATCTGGCGGGTAGTGAGGGGCTGGTGGGGGGTGTCAAAACGGAAAACGGTGGTTTTCCTGAATGTTTTGACACCCCCCACCAGCCCCTCACGTTTATCTCTTGTGATAACGCCTTTTGAAAAACATGAGAGATGCTACTCTCCAGCCAAATCTTTAAAGACCGGAAATTACTGAAATCAGCTCTTTAGGTGTACCGAAAGCACCAAAGCGATTTTAAAGAAGCCAAAAAAGGGGTTCGGGGGATAGGGTCCAAAACATTCAGGAAAACCACCGTTTTCCGTTTTGGACCCTATCCCCCGAACCCCGATTCCCGCAAAAACCCGCAGGCTACAGAGCCAAACTCCGAACTCAGTCCTCAGCGGCAGACTTAAAAAACACCACCTGCTTAACCGTATGGTCGTCCTCGTTGGCCCTGGTATTCACCCGGGTCTGCAACTCGGCAGCCGTCGGTTCGGGCTGATCAGACATCGCATCGGTAAACCCGCAGGCCACACACTCGCGCACCTGCTCGTCGTTGTCGTCCGTGAACATCATGATCTTGTCCATCTCGGCACAGCGGGGGCACACGGCACCGGCGATGAAACGTTTGGGACTTGCCATAATTCAACTCCAGATTACGTCACCGACCGTCTGTACGACGGCCGGCCAGCATTGTATCAGGCGGCGCTGTCGCTGTTGCCACTGATACCAGTTTGTTTGAGCAGCGCATCCACCTCGGGTTCCCGACCACGGAATGCCTTGAACAGTTCCATGGGCTCCTGGGAACCGCCTTTCTCCAGGATATTGGCCAGGAAAGCTTCGCCGGTCTCCGGGTGGAAGATGCCCTTTTCCTCGAACAGGGAGAAGGCATCCGCCGCCAATACTTCCGCCCACTTGTAGCTGTAGTAGCCCGCCGCGTAGCCGCCGGCGAAGATGTGGGAGAAAGCGTTGGGAAAGCGGTTGAACTCGGGCGCTTCGATCACCGCGATCTCTTCACGCACCTTGCGGTGCATGTCCAGCGGATTGGTGGGTGCTTCCTCGGTGAATTCCGCGTGCAGGCGGAAATCGAACAGGGAGAACTCCAGCTGGCGCACCATGCCCATGCCGGACTGGAAGTTCTTCGCCGCCAGCAGCTTGTCCAGCAGGTCCTGGGGCAGCGGCTCGCCGGTTTCGTGGTGGCTGGCGATCAGGGCCAGGGATTCGGGGTCCCAGCACCAGTTTTCCAGGAACTGGCTGGGCAGCTCCACTGCGTCCCAGGCCACGCCGTTGATGCCGGACACGTCCATCACGTCCACCTGGGTGAGCATGTGGTGCAGGCCGTGGCCAAACTCGTGAAACAGGGTGGTGACCTCGTCGTGGGTCAGCAGCGACGGCTTACCCTTCACCGGCGGGGTGAAGTTACAGGTCAGGAAGGCCACGGGCAGCTGCAACTGGCCACGCTGGTTACGCCAGCGCACCCGGCAATCCGCCATCCAGGCACCGCCACGCTTGCCCTGCCGGGCGTAGGGGTCGAGGTAGAACCAGGCAACCGGCTCGCCATCGCGACTGATGCAGTAGGCCTTGGCATCCGCGTGCCAGGTTTCCACCTCCGGCTTTTCCTCGATCTGCACGTTGAACAGCTTCTCGGCCACGCTGAACAGGCCACCGACCACCTTGTCCGCCGGGAACCAGGGGCGCAGGGTTTCCGGGGAGATGTCGTAACGCTTCTGGCGCAGCTTCTCGCTGTAGTAGCCCACGTCCCAGGCCTGCAGCTCGTCCACGCCATACTCGTCTTTGGCGAACGCCTGCAACTCGGCAAATTCTTTCTCTGCCTGTGGCTTGGATTTGGCCGCCAGCTGGTTCAGGAAGTCCAGTACTTCCTCGACACTGCGGGCCATCTTGGTGGCCAGCGACAGCTCCGCGTAGTTGTCAAAACCCAGCAGCTTGGCCATGGCGTGGCGGCGTTTGAGGATTTCCGCCATCACCGGGGTGTTGTCCCACTGTCCGGCATCCGGCCCCTGGTCCGAGGCTCGGGTAACAAAGGCTTCGTAGACTTCCCGGCGCAGCTCGCGGTTGTCGCCGTAGGTCATCACCGGGAAGAAGCTGGGGAAATCCAGGGTGATCACATAGCCATCCAGCTCTTTCTGCTCAGCCGCCTGCTTCGCCCCTTCCAGCGCCGATTCCGGCAGGCCGGACAGCTCGTTCACATCGGTGATGTGCTTGTACCAGTGCTGGGTGGCGTCCAGCACGTTGTCGCTGAACTTGTTGGACAGGTCCGCCAGCTCACGGGAGAGTTCGGCGTATTGCTTCTTCTGGTCCTCGGGCAAATCCACACCACCCAGACGGAAATCCCGCAGGGTGTTTTCCACCGCCTTGCGCTGGGCCTGACTCAGCTGCTCAAAGTCGTCCCGTTCCGCCAGTTTCTTGTAGGCGTCACACAGCTCGGCGTTCTGACTGATCTCGGTGCTGTACTCGGTGAGTTTTTCCAGGCAATTCTTGTACACCTGGCGCAGCTCGTCGTTGTTGGCCACGCCGTTGAGGTGACAGATCACCGACCAGGCGTTGGCCAGCTTGTTCTCCATCGCCTGCATGGGCTGGACCAGCGTGTCCCAGGTAGGGTCGTCCTGCTGGGCCAGCTGCGGAATTTTCATGCGATTTTCGCTGAGAATCTGGTCAATCGCCGGTTCCATGTGTTCGGTGCGGATATGATCGAACTTCGGCAGCAGATCGTCAGTCAGTAGCGGGTTGTTCATAAAGGCCCTTCTCAGCTGTTCGTTTATGAGATAGCTTGCATCTAAGTACGGGGTGCAGGTGGGGGATGGCTTTCAGAAACTGTGCGGAGCCAGGGATGGCGGAGCTCAAGCGTCACATGGATGTGCCGCAAGGAGCGTGTTTCTGAAAGCCATCCCCCACCTGCATCTTGCACCGTATTTTGACTATTGAGGTATATGTAATGGCGAATGTACGAACACACAAGGGTATCACACCACAATTTGGCGAACGCTCGTGGGTGGACGAGAGCGCCGTGGTGATCGGCGATGTGCAGATGGGCGAGGACTGCTCGGTCTGGCCGATGACGGTGATTCGCGGCGACATGCACAAGATCCGCATTGGCAACCGCTGCAGCATTCAGGACGGCTCGGTGGTGCACATTACCCACGCCAGCGACTACAACCCCGGCGGCTGGCCAACGACGATCGGGGATGATGTCACCGTCGGCCACAAGGCCCTGTTACACGGTTGCACCATTGGCAGCCGCGTTCTGGTCGGCATGGGCTGTACCGTGATGGATGGCGCCGTGGTGGAAGATGAAGTGATCATCGCCGCCGGCACGCTGGTGCCCCCGGGCAAGCGACTGGAATCCGGTTATCTGTACGTGGGCTCTCCCTGCAAACAGGCCCGGGAACTGACCGATAAGGAAAAAACCTTTTTCAAATACACCGCCGCCAACTACGTCAAACTCAAGGACGAATACCTGAACGGCGACCAGTAAAACCTTTCCGGACCCTCTGCTGATCAAGGTCAACTTTTGATCAGTGGGGGCCTTGAAAACCCGCCAATGCGTCCTACATTCGTGAATAGCACAAGTTCACGGATCCCATCCGGCTGGCGCCACCGGCATGGAGCTGTTCCGCGAGCGAAGCTGAATGAACATCTCAGATTCGTCATCGTCAAAAGGAGGAGTTCCCTATGAGCAATCTGACCCGCTGGAATCCGATCAACGAATTCGATGATCTGATGAACCGCTACAACCGGATGTTCGGCCTGGCCCGCACCACCGGCGAACGGGAAGGCAAGGATCTGTTCAGCCGCAGTGACTGGTCACCAGCGGTGGACATCAAGGAAACCGACAAGGCCTTCACCATCGAAGCCGAGCTGCCGGGCATGAACAAGGATGATGTGAAAGTCACCGTGCACGACGGCGTGCTTTCGATCCAGGGTGAACGTAAGAGCGAAGAGGAAACCGACGACAAGAAGCATCACCGAATTGAGCGCTTCTACGGCAGCTTCCTGCGCCGGTTTACCCTGCCGGACAATGTCGATGAAAACAGCGTGAAGGCAAACTTCAAGGACGGTCTGCTGACGCTGACCATCCAGAAAGCCGAACCGAAAGAGCCAAAGGCCATTGAGGTGGACGTGCAGTAAGCAGTCCTCGAACCCGTTCGAACCTCCGAGGCAGTGCACCGTACCTCCGGGCACTGCCTTTTTTGTGGCTTACCGCCGGATTAAGGCAGGATTTCGATGGGCAGGTCCCGGGTGGGAGCCTGTTCGTCGCATTCCGGGTTACGAATGGAAATCTCCACCCGCCGGTTCTGGGCCCGGTTTTCCGGGGAGTTGTTGGGCACCAGGGGCCGGGTTTCGGCACGGCCGGCGGCCAGCACCCGGTCGGCCGGTATCTCACGATTCATGACCAGCTCATGGACAACGGAGACGGCGCGGGCCGCTGACAGGTCCCAGTTGGATCGATACTGACTGCTGGAAATGGGGCGGTCGTCGGTGTGGCCGGACACCACGATGTCGCCGGTGCAGTTGCCCACCACTTCCACCACCCGCTCAATGATCGGGATCATCTCGGGCTTGATGTTGGCGCTGCCGGAAGGGAAGGTGGCATCTTCCGAGAAACGGATGACCACCTGGTCCTTGTCGTAGTTGATGTGCAGCGCGTCCGAGGCCACTTCGGCTTCCAGCTCCTGAATCAGGCGCTGGGCGAGGTCGAGAACACCGCCAGGAATCTGGGCGGTTTCCGCAGAATCCTCCGAGCGTTCATCAATAAACTCGGGCTCTTGCTGCAAGGTTTCTGTGGGTTCCGGTAATGAAACCGCATCCGACTGCACCTGCGAAACCGGGGAACCACCGATATCTTCGCCGACAACGTTGTCAGTGCCGCCCAGCGCCGCCGACATGGAGTTTGCCATGGCGCGGTATTTTTCAATATCCATCTCGGCAAAAGACAGCAGCAGGATAAAAAAGGTCAACAGCAGGGTGGCCAGATCGGCAAAGGTGACGATCCAGTCCGGGTTGCCCTTTTTCTGGCTTTTCTTTCGCGGAGGCCGTATCGCTCGCAAACCTAGGCCTCCTGCTGCTCATCCAGCTTGGTACGATGCTCTGGCGTCACATAAGAGGAGAGGATTTCGGTCATGACCCGGGGGTTTTCGCCGCGCATGATGCTCTTGATCGAGGTGATGATCAGCATCTGGTTGCGGTATTCATCTTCCGCCTTGAGCTTCAGCTTTTCAGCCAGGGGCAGGGCGATCAACTGGGCGATAAAAGAGCCATAAAGGGTCGTCAGCAGGGCAATGGCCATGGCCGGACCGATGGTGGAGGGGTCGTCCAGGGTTTTCAGCATCTGAACCAGGCCCACGAGGGTCCCGAGCATACCGATGGCCGGGGCCGACTCACCAATACCACTGAAGATCCGCTCCGATACTTCATACCGCTCGGCGGTCTGGTCACTTTCCTGGTACAGGGCTTCTTCCACGGTCTCTGGCGGGTGGCCATCCACGCACAGATTGATGGCTTTTTTCAGGAATTCATCGTCGGTTTCGTGGTTTTCCAGCCCCAGTAGCCCTTCCTTGCGAACAATCCGCCCCAGGGTCGCGGTCTCGCGAATTAACTCGATTGGGCGGGCCAGGTGATCCGTGAAGGTGGCTTTCATGGCCAGCTTGAAGGCACTGAAGACCGAGGCCATACGGAACTTGATCAGGGTGACGGCAAACGTACCACCAAC
This sequence comes from Marinobacter persicus, assembly GCF_002934325.1. GTDB lineage: Bacteria > Pseudomonadota > Gammaproteobacteria > Pseudomonadales > Oleiphilaceae > Marinobacter > Marinobacter persicus_A. The sequence continues at coordinate 34,763 of NZ_PTIV01000017.1, read as the reverse complement.
CACAATCGCCAGACCCGGCAAATTGACGAAGGTGTTGATACTGGCGTCCGCCACCATGGCAAGTATGACGATCAGCGTCCCGGCCAGCAGACCAACGAGCGTAAGAATATCCATGCAAAACCCTTTTCAGAGAGCCGGAAGCCGGCTTCAGTCGGTTCTCAATTCGTGGATGACCGGCGCGGTCTGCGGTCGTACCCCGCGCCACGCCTGGAACGATTCAGCCGCCTGTTCCACCAGCATGCCCAGTCCGTCAAACACAGTCGTTGCGCCGTGGTCCAGAGCCCACTGGTTGAAGGTGGTGGTGGTCAGCGAGTACATCATGTCATACACCACGGTATCCGGCCCGATCACCGAATCCCTGAGTGGCGGAAGATCACCCTGCAGGCTGGCACTGGTGCCATTGATAATGACATCAAAGGCGGCTTCCGGCTGCTCGAAACCGCAGGCTTCCAGCCGGGTTGTGCCGGCATCTTCGGCGAACAGGTCCACCAGGGCCTCTGCCTTGATGACCGTGCGGTTGGCGATGGTCAGGGACGCCGGCTGTTCCGCCAGCAATGGCCCCAGCACGCCACGCACGGCACCGCCTGCGCCCAGCACCAATACCCGGGCGTCAGCCAGTCGGACGCCGTGGTTACGGCAAAGATCCCGCACCAGCCCGACACCATCTGTGTTATCGGCCACCAGCACGCCTTCTTGATCCAGGTACAGGGTATTGGCAGCCCCGGCTTTCTGCGCCCGGACGGTTCGATGCCCGGCCAGGTGCCAGGCCTGTTCCTTGAACGGCACGGTGACATTCAGCCCCTTGCCGCCCCGCTCAAAGAAGTGCTCCACAGTGCCGGTAAAGTCGTCCAGCGGCGCCTGGATAGCGGTGTACTCCACCGGCTCGCCGGTTTCACTGGCGAACAGGCTGTGAATGCGCGGTGATTTGCTATGGCTGATCGGGTGGCCGACCACCGCATAGAGTTCGTTATGCATGCTCGTCCTCCAGCCAGTTACGCGCGGTCAGGAAATGCTCGGTTAGCCGGGCTTCCTCGCTGCCCGGCTCCGGATGGCGGTCGTAGTCCCAGCGCACCAGCGGCGGCAGGGACATCAGGATGGACTCGGTGCGACCACCCGACTGCAGGCCAAACAGGGTCCCCCGGTCGTACACCAGGTTAAATTCCACATAGCGGCCCCGGCGATACAACTGGAATTCCCGCTCCCGCTCGCTCCAGGGGTGGTCTTTGCGACGACGGACAATCGGCTCGTAAGCCTCGACGTAGCTGTTGCCCACCGACTGCATAAAGGCAAAATCCCGGTCAAAGTCCCCGGTGTTGTAATCGTCAAAGAACAGGCCGCCAACCCCACGCGGCTCCTGGCGGTGCTTGAGATAGAAGTAGTCGTCGCACCACTGCTTGTACCGGGGATACACCTCTTCGCCAAACGGCGCGCAGGCATCGCGGGCGGTGCGGTGCCATTCAATGCAGTCCTCATCAAAGCCGTAGTAGGGGGTGAGGTCGTAACCGCCACCGAACCAGTACACCGGCGCACCGTCTTTGGGGGTGGCGATGAAAAACCGGACGTTGGCGTGGGAAGTAGGTACGTAGGGGTTTTCCGGGTGAATCACCAGGGACACGCCCATGGCCTGCCAGGGCGCACCCGCCAGGTGGGGGCGGTGAGCCGTGGCGGACGCTGGCATGGTGTCCCCCATGACGTGGGAAAAGTTCACGCCGCCTTTCTCAAATACCGCGCCATCGGCAATTACCCGGCTGATGCCACCGCCGCCTTCCGGACGCTGCCAGCTGTCGCGAATGAACGGTGCCTTGCCATCCACCGCTTCCAGGCGCTGACAAATGGTTTCCTGAAGGCCGAGAAGATACGCTTTAACCGCTTCGGTATCCGGCTGTTGTGACATGAATGCTCCTAACGAAACTGTTTTCCGGTGACAATATCAATAATCCGGCTGGGCTTGCGATTGCCGCCCAGGGCGCCGGGAACGACGTAATCCAGTTGCGGACCAAAATACCGGCGCACCTGCCAGCTATAACGGGCCGGCTGGCGGCCGGCGGGGTTGCAGGACGTGGATACCAGGGGCATGCCGGCGGCGTTGCACAGGGCCTGAACCCCGGAATGATCACTAACGCGCACGGCAATCGAGTCGTGCTGGCCACGTACCCATTCGGGAATCTGGCGGTTCACGTCCGGGAGCAGGCAGGTGACCGGGCCCGGCCAATGACGGATGGCTTCCTGCTGCAATGCCTCGGGCAAAGGGTCCAGCAGAAAACGGATCTGGTCAACCGAGGCCGCCACCAGGATCATGCCCTTTTCAACAGGGCGTTGCTTGAGCGCCAGAATACGCTCAACCGCCGCCTGGTCCCATGGGTCACACCCCAAGCCCCAGACCGCCTCGGTGGGGTAGGCAATCACCCCGCCGGCCAGCAGGATCCGCCGGGCCGTGCTCCGTTGCCATGAATTCAGTGAGGATGTCGCCTGCATAACACGCCCAAACGCTCGTAAAATTACGGACAGCATGCACGGCTCAGGCGATTTTCAGGTAGCCTCCGGGGGCGGCATTGGCCAGCCCCTGCAATTCCAGTAACAGCAAGGACTGCATCAATTGATCCGCGGGCAGGCCGGTTGCCTGGCTCAATGCATCGGTTGACTGGGGATCATACCCCAAAGCCTCGAATACCGCGATTTCCCGCTTATCCAGACCAGTCAGATCCGGCCCTTTGGACACCACCCTGTCGTCAGTGCCGACACCAGGCTCGTGCCACCAGATACCCAGCTCTTCCAGTACATCGTCCGCCGTCTCCACCAAAGTGGCGCCCTGGCGGATGAGCTGGTGACACCCCCGGGCGACGGGACTGTGGACCGAACCGGGAATGGCAAACACTTCCCGCCCCTGTTCCAGGGCCAACCGAGCAGTGATCAGGGAGCCGCTTTTCAGACTAGCCTCCACCACCAGAACGCCACGACTCAGGCCACTGATAATACGGTTTCTTTTGGGGAAGAAGGCCGCCCGGGGCTGGGTACCGGGCGGATATTCAGAGACAATCAAGCCATTGTCGATCACCCGGTGGGCCAGCTTCCGGTGCTGGGCCGGGTAGAGCCTGTCCAGGCCACAGCCTATTACCGCCAGCGTCGGAAAGCCGGCATCCAGGGCGCCGGCGTGGGCGGCGCCATCAATGCCCAGGGCAAGGCCACTGGAGACCAGCAAACCCCGGCGGCCCAGTTCGGCGGCAAAGTGTCGGGCGTGATCCAATCCGGCCCGGGTGGCATTGCGACTGCCGACGATACCGATCTGGTCTTGGACCAACAGGCGGGTATCGCCCAAGCCATACAGCAACAGTGGGGCATCGTGGATTTGTTTGAGTGCGTCGGGGAAATGGTCGTGCCCCTGGCCAACCAGTTCCATACCCTGCTGTTGGCACTGGGCATAAATACGACCGACCTTGGCGAGCACCGGTTGCCCGGTGTCTCCTATCTGCCAGGCGGTCACCGCCTCGACGGTATCCGCGCCCAGGCCCATGGCGCGCAGGGTCGCCGGGTTCATGGACAGCAGATCGGTCAGCTCATCGGTATGAGCGGCGATGCGCTCACGCAGCTTGAGACCAAAACGGGGAAGGAGGGAAAGCAGCAGCCAGGGCGCCTCACTGGCTGACTGCCATTGGCATTCCGACATGGTTCATCCTTGAACAAACGACCGGACCTCATTGTCCGGTCATGGAATCATCAAACGGGTGACCGCTTCAGGGGTTGGCCACCTTGTCACCCACAGACAACGGGCGGGTGGCCTGGAGCACCAGACCGTAACTCATTTTCTCATAGGCCTGGAAAACCATCAGCAGACCAGCGCGCTCGGAGGGCAGCTGGATGGTCTCGTCGGTGACCGGATCGCGCACAAGGTTGCCGCTTTTAAGCACCGCCAGCACATTGCCCGGCTTCATGCCCTCGCGCTCACCACGGTTGATGGCAACCACATCGTACTGGCCGATCTGGGTCACACCGCCGTCCACGGCAATCATCTGGCCTTCAATGTCTGCGTCCGGCGCGCTCGGCACAAAGCTGGTGGTCAGGCGACGATCTTCGCTGACCAACAGGCGGTCACCAATCCGAACCTCTTCATTGGAGCGAGTCAATTCCAGGGTCAGGATGTCGCCCCGCTCCGCCACAATGTTGCCGCCCGCAATACTGCGCGCCTCAAGACCGAGGAACTCACCGGTCTTCGGATCCACGAATTCCTTGGAGCGACGGAAAATGCCCACCCGATCAGCGGAAATTTCGCCCCGGGCATACAGCCGATCACCGCTACCGGTAATAATGCGGCCATCCTCGCCTTCAAGCACGTAAGGCGCACCGTTCAGCTGCGATGGGCTGACAATGCGGGTATCGGTCAGGAAACTGGCAATGGCATCCAGGGGAATGGTCGGGATCGGTGTCTCGATCGGTTCGGAGCGAACTTTCGGCGACAGCTTCACCACATCGTTGCTGGCGACCTTGGTCACCCTGGGCTTGCCATCGATGTACACCAGCGCCAGAACGTCGCCGGGGTAAATCAGGTGCGGGTTGTTCACCTGCGGGTTAACATGCCAGATTTCCGGCCAGTACCACGGATTGTCCAGAAAACGCCCCGAAATGTCCCAAAGGGTGTCTCCCTTGACCACGGTGTAACGCTCGGGATGATCAGACCGCAGTTCCGGATTGGCCTGGGCCCAGGAGGCAAACAGCAGCATCGAGGCTGCCAGAGCGTACAACAGTTTCCTCATTGTCCATGTCCTTGATCGAGAACTTCATTTGAATCTTATTACTTTGCCAATTTCGTTACTATAGAAGAAGACTTATGCTTTGTGTTGTTATCTTTTTGTCCCACCCGGAATTATGTCTGAGCGTTGAAAGTTTTTGACTATCGACTGATCAGTTTGTACTCAATCGACGATTTGTCAGATAATAGGCGTTAACGAAACATTCTGCGCTGTTCCCTGTCTCATTTTCAGAGAAGGATTTAACAATTAAGGAATCGATGAATCAGGGCAGCCTTGAGAACACAGGCCAGACAAAGGGCATTATGATACGAGAAATTCTTGAATACCCGGACCCCAGGCTACGCACCCTTGCCAAGCCGGTGGACGAGGTAACAGACGACATCCGTACACTGATCGACGACATGTTCGAGACCATGTACGATGCCCGCGGCATTGGCTTGGCGGCGACCCAGGTTGACGTGCACAAGCAGGTGATCGTCATGGACCTGTCGGAAGACAAGAGCGAGCCGATGGTGTTCATCAACCCGAAGGTGGAAGTGCTGGATGGCGACCTGGAAGCCATGCAGGAAGGTTGCCTATCGGTCCCCGGCTTTTACGAGGACATCAAACGTATCGAACACTGCCGCATTACGGCCAAAGACCGTAACGGAGAGGAGTTCGAACTGGAAGCCGAAGGCCTGCTGGCCGTGTGCATCCAGCATGAGATGGACCACCTGAATGGCAAACTGTTTGTCGATTACTTGAGCCAGCTCAAGCGAAATCGTATTCGCAAGAAGCTGGAAAAACTGCACAAACAGAGCGCGTAAACCGCGCAATGACTCAGCCAGCATGACAGGACCGGGTTACGACCCGGTCTTTTCGTATTCCAACGACCACACCAACAGAGACCCAGCACCGTGCGCATCGTTTTTGCCGGAACCCCGGATTTTGCCGCCACTGCCCTGAAAGCCCTGATACAAGCCGACCATGACATTGTCGGCGTTTACAGTCAGCCGGACCGCCCTGCCGGGCGAGGGCGCAAACTGGTGCCGGGCCCGGTCAAGCAGGTGGCCCTGGACGCCGACATTCCCGTGTTTCAGCCCCTGAGCCTCAAACCGGAAGAAGCGCAGCAGGAACTGGCCCAGCTCAAACCCGATGTAATGATCGTCGCGGCCTACGGCCTGATCCTGCCCAAGGCGGTGCTGGATATCCCCACCCACGGCTGCCTGAACATCCACGCCTCCCTGTTGCCCCGCTGGCGCGGCGCAGCGCCCATTCATCGGGCCATTGCCGCCGGTGACAGCGAAACCGGCATCACCATCATGCAAATGGACGAAGGTCTGGACACCGGCGATATGTTGCTGAAGGTCACCACCCCCATCCAGCCGGATGACACCGGCGGCAGCCTGCACGATCGTCTGGCCGACCTGGGTAGCGAAGCCATTGTCGAGGCCCTGGATAAGTTGCAAAAAGGCGAACTGAGCCCCGAGCCGCAAAATAACGACGAGGCCTGTTACGCTCATAAACTGTCGAAAGAAGAAGGTCACCTGGACTGGCAGCGCAATGCCGATGAGCTGGCCCGACTGGTGCGTGCTTTCAATCCCTGGCCCGGCACCTTTACCGACCTGGGCGACCAGCGCATTCGATTTCATCTGGCCGAGGCACTGAATCAGGACAGCGGCCAGGCGCCAGGCACCGTCCTCAAGCGCGAACGGGACGGCATTGATATCGCCTGCGGCAGTGGCACCCTGCGCGTGACCCGGGTACAACTGCCCGGCACCCGGGCCCAGAGCGTAAATGACCTGATCAACGGCGGTAAGCCGGTGCTCATGCCCGGCCAGGAGCTGCACTGACCATGGCCGGACACTCCCTGCCCCTGCGCGCACTGGCTGCCCGGGTCCTGCTGGCGGTGGAAAACGGCCAGTCCCTGAGCCAATGCCTGCCATCGGCCCTGAACCAGTTATCCCCAGAGCAACGCCCCCAACTTCAGGCCCTTTGCTACGGCAGCTGCCGCTGGTTTCATCGCCTGGAAGGCGAACTCAACAGTCGGCTGAAAAAGCCCCTGCGCAAACCTGACCGCGTCATCCACCACCTCATGCTGGTGGCGCTGTTCCAGCTGCGGTTCAGCGAGCAGGCCACCTATGCCGTCCTGAATGAAACCGTGGAAGCCTGCAAGGCCCTGGACAAGCCGCACCTGACTGGCTTGGTGAACGGTGTACTACGCCGGGCCGAACGGGAAGGCGCGCCGGAGCCTGCCAACGACAGCAGCGCTTTCAGTCATCCGGTCTGGATGGTGGAAAAGTTGCGCCACAACTGGCCGGACGACTGGCAGGCCATTCTCGAGGCCAACAACCAGCAGGCCCCCATGACGCTGCGGGTCAACGCCCGTCGGTTTCGCCGCGATGAGTACCTGAATTTACTGAAGGAAGCCGGAATCGAGGCGCAAGCCACCCGTTTCGCCCCGCATGGCATCCAGCTGCAACAACCGGTACCGGTCGACCAACTGCCCTGGTTTGCCGATGGCGCCGTCAGTGTCCAGGACGAAGCGGCCCAACTTTGCACCACCTTGCTGGATCTGCAACCCGGGCAGCGGGTACTGGACGCCTGTGCCGCCCCGGGCGGTAAAACCTGTGCGATTCTGGAATCGGAACCGGCACTCTCCGAGGTCGTGGCCATTGATGAATCCGCCGAGCGTCTGCCCCGGATTGACGAAAATCTGGAACGCCTGGACCTGACCGCCACCCTGAAACAGGCGGATGCCGCCAACACGGAACAATGGTGGGATGGAGCGTACTTCGACCGCATTCTGCTGGACGTGCCCTGCAGTGCCACCGGTGTCATTCGCCGACACCCGGACATCAAACTGTTGCGCCGGGAATCCGACATCGTGCCTCTGGCCAATACCCAGCTTGGCCTGTTGAAGGCGATGTGGGACATCCTGGCCCCCGGCGGCCGGCTGGTGTACGCAACCTGCTCTGTGTTTGTGCAGGAAAATCACCGTATAATTGAGCGATTCCTGAAACAGCAGGAACAGGCGCGGCTGGTTGGCATTGACGCGGACTGGGGCCGGGACATGGCCGCCGGCCGACAGCTGTTACCGGACCCGAACAGCCACGACGGCTTTTTCTACGCTGTGTTGGAGAAACCAGAAGCATGAAAATCCTGATTCTCGGAGCCGGCCAGGTAGGCGGCACCCTGGCGGAAAACCTCGCCAACGAAGCCAACGACATTACCGTCGTGGACAGCGACAGCGTCCGCCTTCGGGAACTTCAGGACCGGCTGGACATCCGAACGATCCATGGCCCGGCCTCGTACCCCACCATCCTCGTGGATGCCGGTGCCGAGGATGCCGACATGATCATCGCCGTCACCAACAGCGATGAAACCAACATGGTCGCCTGCCAGGTCTCCAAACTGCTGTACAAGACCCCGACCACCATCTGCCGGGTGCGGGCCAACGCCTACCTGGCCAAGCGTGAGCTGTTCTACGACCGCGATGCCGTCACCGAGCCGGACAAACTCCGGGGCTTTCCCATCGACGTCACCATCAGTCCCGAGCACCTGGTCACCAAGCACATCACACGCCTGATCGAATACCCCGGCACCCTGCAGGTGCTGGAATTCTCCAAGGGGCTGGTCCGGCTGGTCGCCATCCAGGCCACCAAAGGCGGGCCTCTGGTGGGCCACGAGCTGTCCTACCTGCGCAGCCACATGCCCCGGATCGACACCCGCGTGGCGGCCATTTTCCGCAAGGGCCGGGCGATCATGCCCCAGGGCGACACGGTGATCGAAGACGGCGACGAAATCTTCTTCATCGCCGCCGCCGACCACATCCGCTCGGTGATGAGCGAACTGCAGCCACTGGTCAAACCCTACCGTCGTATCTTTATCTGTGGCGGCGGCAACATTGGCTTCCGACTCGCCAGTTCCCTGGAAAACCGGTTCCACGTAAAGATCCTGGACCGCAACCACGACCGCTGCGTGATGCTCTCTGAACGCCTGAAGAAGACTGTGGTTCTGGAAGGCAACGCCGCCAACAAGGACATCCTGCTGGAAGAAAACATCGAGAACACCGATGTCTTCTGCGCCGTCACTAACGACGACGAAGCCAACATCATGGCCTCGTTGCTGGCCAAGCGCCTGGGCGCCCGAAAGGTCCTGACCCTGATCAACAACCCCGATTACGTGGATCTGATCCAGGGCGGTGATATAGATGTGGCCATTTCCCCCCAGCAGACCACCATCGGCAGCCTGTTGACCCACGTGCGCCGGGGCGATGTGGTGAACGTTCACTCCCTACGCCGGGGCGCCGCCGAAGCCATCGAGGCCATCGCCCATGGCGATCACCGGTCCTCGAAAGTGGTCGGCAAACGGCTGGACGAAATCCAACTGCCCGAAGGCACCACCATCGGCGCTATTGTCCGAAACAATGAGGTGTTGATCGCCCACGATCACATCCGGGTCCAGCCCGATGACCACGTGATCCTGTTCCTGGTGGACAAATCCAGGATTCGCGAGGTGGAGAAGCTGTTCCAGGTGGGCCTCACCTTCTTCTGATTGACCTCAGGCAAAACAAGAACCTGGCCGGCACTTAGAAATACCGTGCCGGCCCGCGTATAATGCGCGTTTTCAAATTTTCCGTGTTTTGAATTTCAAAGTGCTCCGAGAGCGGGGCGCCACACACAGACTGATCAGCAGGCAACCGTCGTGACAGACAAGGCAACCAACAACTCCGCGCCGGATCTCCAGACCTTCCAGGGTCTGATCCTGGCACTGCAGAATTTCTGGGCGCAGCACGGCTGCGTGGTTCTCCAGCCCCTGGACATGGAAGTGGGCGCCGGCACCTTCCACCCGGCCACCTTCCTGCGCTCCATCGGTCCGGAAACCTGGAACTCCGCCTACGTACAGCCAAGCCGCCGCCCCACCGACGGCCGCTACGGCGAAAACCCGAACCGCCTTCAACACTACTACCAGTTCCAGGTGGTTCTGAAGCCGTCCCCGGACAACATCCAGGAGCTGTACCTGGACTCTCTGCGCGCCCTGGGCCTGGACCCGCTGGTGCACGACATCCGCTTTGTGGAAGACAACTGGGAATCGCCCACCCTGGGCGCCTGGGGCCTGGGCTGGGAAATCTGGCTCAACGGCATGGAAGTGACCCAGTTCACCTATTTCCAGCAGGTGGGCGGCCTGGAATGCTACCCGGTCACCGGCGAGCTGACCTACGGCCTGGAGCGCATCGCCATGTACCTGCAGGGCGTGGACAGCGTGTACGACCTGGTCTGGACCAAGGGCCCGGACGGCGTGGTCACCTATGGCGACGTGTTCCACCAGCAGGAAGTGGAAATGTCCACCTACAACTTCGAACAGGCCGACACCGAGTTCCTGTTCCACAGCTTTGATGTCCATGAGCGCGAAAGCGCCCGCCTGATCGAAGCCGGCCTGCCGCTGCCGGCCTACGAGCAGGTCCTCAAAGCCTCCCATACTTTCAACCTGCTGGACGCCCGCCACGCCATCTCAGTGACCGAGCGCCAGCGTTTCATCCTGCGCGTACGCACCCTGGCGCGTTCCGTCGCACAGGCCTACTTCGACAGCCGCCGCAAACTCGGCTTCCCGCTGGCGCCCGAGGCCCTGCGCAAGGAAGTCCTGGCCGCCGCCGAGGCCGCTGACGCCAAGGCCGCCAAGAAGAAAGGCAAGAAATCCAAGCAGGCACCGCAGGAACAGGGGAACGCATAACCATGGCTACACAGGATTTTCTGGTTGAACTGGGCACCGAAGAGCTGCCCCCGAAAGCGCTCAAGCCACTGTCGGACGCCTTTACCCAGGGCATTGCCAAAGGCCTGGAAGACGCTGGCGTGGAATTTGGCAAGGTCGAAGCCTTCGCTGCGCCCCGTCGCCTGGCCGTGCGCATCCGTGACCTGGCCGACGCCCAGCCGGACAAGGCCGTAGAGAAGCGCGGCCCGGCGGTAAAAGCGGCGTTTGATGATTCCGGCAACCCGACCCGGGCACTGACCGGTTTCGCCACCTCCCTGGGCATTACCCCGGACCAGCTCGACACCATGGAAACCGACAAGGGTGCCTGGGTGGTGTACCGCACCGTGGAGCAGGGCAAACCCACCGTGGAGCTGCTTCCAGAACTTGTGGACAAATCCCTGGCAGCCCTGCCCATTCCCAAGCGCATGCGCTGGGGCGCCCACCGCACCGAATTCGTGCGCCCGGTGCACTGGCTGATCATGCTGTTCGGCAACAAGGTGATCGACACCCCGATCATGAACCTGACCCCGGGCAACACCACCCGTGGCCACCGCTTCCATTGCCCGAAGGAGCTGATTGTTCCCACCCCGGGCGATTACGAAGTGGTGCTGAAGGAAGAAGGCTGTGTGCTCGCGGACTTCGCCGAGCGCCGCGAGCAGATCCGCCGGGGCGTAACCGAGCTGGCCGAGAAGGAAGCCGGCGGCAAGGCGGTGATCAGCGATGACCTGCTGGACGAAGTGACCGCCCTGAACGAATGGCCGGTGCCACTGATGGGCCGCTTCGAGGAGCGCTTCCTGGACGTGCCCGCCGAGGCACTGATCTCCTCCATGGAAGAGCACCAGAAGTACTTCCACGTGGTGGCCGCCGATGGCGAAATGCTGCCGCTGTTCATCACCGTGGCCAACATCGAGAGCAAAGACCCGGCCCAGGTGATCTCCGGTAACGAAAAGGTGATTCGTCCGCGCCTGGCCGACGCTGCCTTCTTCTACGACACCGACCGCAAGAGCCGTCTGGAAGACCGCATCGACGCGCTCAAGCCCATCGTGTTTCAGGACAAGCTGGGCAGCATCTACGACAAATCCGTGCGGGTGGCCGCCCTGGCGAAGAAAATCGCCGACGCCATCGACAGCGACCCGGCCCTGGCCGAGCGCGCCGCCATGCTGGCCAAGACCGACCTGGTCACTGAAATGGTGCTGGAGTTCACCGACCTGCAGGGCATCATGGGGCAGTACTACGCCGCCAACGACGGCGAACACGAGGATGTGGCCAAAGCCCTGAACGAGCAGTACATGCCGCGCTTTGCCGGCGACGACCTGCCGTCCACCCTGACCGGCTGCGCCGTGGCCATCGCAGACCGCATCGACTCGCTGGTGGGCCTGTTCGGCATCAACCAGCCGCCCTCCGGTACCCGTGACCCGTTCGGCCTACGCCGTGCGTCTCTCGGTGTGCTGCGCATCATCATCGAGCGGGAACTGCCGCTGGATCTGCAAACCCTGTGCGAGTGGGCCGAAGAGAACTTCACGGTACTGACCGAACAGAACACCGCCAGCACCGTGGTGGACTACATGCTCGAGCGCTTCCGCGCGCACTACGACGAGCAGGGCATCAGTGCCGAGGTCTACCTGGCCGTGCACGCCCGCCGTCCGACACGGCCGCTGGACTTCGACCGCCGCGTGAAAGCCGTGGAAGCCTTCCGCCAGCTGCCCGAAGCCCAGGCCCTGGCCGGCGCCAACAAGCGGGTGTCCAACATTCTGACCAAACAGGGCGGTGACAGCATCGGTGAGACCGTCGACAGCAGCCTGCTGCAGGACCCCGCCGAGCAAACCCTGGCCGAGCAGGTGAACGCCCAGGCCGACAAAGTGGTGCCGCTGTTCGAGCAGGGCGACTACGCCAGCGCCCTTAGCTCACTGGCCAGCCTGCGTGCGCCGGTGGACACCTTCTTCGACGAGGTCATGGTCATGGCCGACGACGAAGCGGTGCGCAACAACCGCCTGGCGTTGCTCAACCGCCTGCGCAACCTGTTCCTGCGGGTGGCGGACATCTCCCTGCTGCCCACTGCGGGCTGATCAGGGCGCGGAGCCGCTGCTCCGCAGTTGTAAGGACAAATTTCCCCAGGGAAGGGGGTAGCATTCAGCGGCCGAATGAGTATAATACCGGCCGTTGTTCGGCGTGTGGCGCAGCTTGGTAGCGCACTTCGTTCGGGACGAAGGGGTCGCAGGTTCGAATCCTGCCACGCCGACCACTTTCCCTTCTTGTTTTCCCTTTTTTAGTTTTCCAACACTGTTTCATTTGGGGTTCTTCACCCTAAGCTTCATGAATTTCTGTATCCTTAGTTAATCTGCTCATGATTGAAGGGGTATTTTGATGAATGAGGCCATCGCCCGGCTACGTCAGTTCCGGGATGAGAGAGACTGGAAACAATTCCACAATCCGAAAGACCTATCACTGGCCCTGAGTATCGAAGCGTCTGAGCTGCTCGAACTGTTCCTGTGGAAATCACCGGAACAAGCCGATATCAATAAAGTGAAAGAAGAGCTGGCCGATGTCGTCGCCTACGCACTGCTTTTGGCGGACAGCTACGATCTGGATATCGAACAGATCGTCCTCGACAAGATTGGCCTGAACGAAAAGAAATACCCCGTCAGCAAGGCCAAAGGTACTGCGAGGAAGTACACCGAGCTATGAGTCACTCGCCGATGGTAGAGGTACAGCGCTACCCATTTGGTCAGCACGCTTTCAATGATCTGCGTGATAATGCCTTTGCCACGAGTAACTGGCCATTGGTCTACGTACTCAGTGATGAAAAACACCTGCGCGCCTATATCGGTGAAACCACGGATACGCTCACCCGCATGAGCACCCACCTGAAACACGACGAGAAGCGGTTACTGACTGCGGTTCACTTGATTACCAGCGAGTATTTCAACAAATCCGCCACGCTTGATGTGGAATCTATGCTGATCAAGTACATGGCAGCCGATGGTAAATACACGCTGCTAAACGGTAACCTGGGGCTGGCAGATCACAACTATTACCAGCGTGATGAACTTTATGAAGAGGTATTCCGGGAAGTCTGGAACCGGTTGATTGCTAAGGGTGTTGTGTCGCGCACTCTGGATCATCTTGATAACTCCGATATTTTCAAATATTCGCCCTACAAATCCCTGTCATTCGATCAACGTCAGGGACTGCTCACCATATTGCATGAGCTCACCAACCCCGATGTCCAGAATATTTTGGTGGAAGGGGGAGCTGGAACCGGCAAGTCTGTCTTGGCCATTTTTCTTTTCAAACTACTAACTTCAGAAGATCATCAGATCAGCCTGCGAGAATTCTCCGATGAAGAGGCCGAAATCAAATCGCTGCTGGCATCGCTCAGGCAGACCTTACCCAATCCGAAAATGGCGCTGGTCGTTCCCATGACCTCCTTCCGGACTACCCTGAAGAAGGCGTTCAAACACGTTTCCGGGCTTAGCCCCAACATGGTGATCAGCCCGTCCGAGCTGACCAAACAGCACTACGACATTGTACTTGTGGACGAATCCCACCGTCTGCGCAAGCGCAAGAATCTGGGTGCGTATTTCGGCAGCTTTGACAAAGCCTGTGAGGCTTTGGGCATGGACAAGCACACCTGCAGTGAAGTGGATTGGGTTTGCAAGCAGGCGAACAAAGCGATTTTTTTCTACGACGAAAGCCAGTCCATCAAACCTTCCGATGCCGATGTCGACGTATTCCAGCGGTTGAAATCTGCCAAGAGCTCGGCAACACACCGGTTGCTGTCTCAATTTCGGGTCAAGGCCGGGCAACCCTATGTGGAGTTTGTGGATAATTTGCTGAATGGTCGTATTGATGACGACGAGGTGTTCACCGCCAAGAACTACGAATTTGAAGTGTTTGATTCGCTCAGTGACATGGTCCAGACGATTCATGAGAAAGAGGAGCAGGTTGGACTGTCCAGACTAATCGCCGGCTATTCCTGGCCTTGGGCCTCCAAAAAAGATGCTGAGGCCTATGACATCGTGATCGGTGATGTTCGGCTTCGCTGGAACAGCACCAACACTGACTGGATTAACAAAACAGGCTCACACAAGGAAGTAGGCTGTATTCATACCACTCAGGGCTACGACCTGAACTACGCCGGCATTATCTTCGGCGAAGAGATACGGTATGACCCGGAAAGCCAGTCTATCGTGATCGAGCAAGACAACTATCATGATCGCACCGGCAGGCAAGGTATCAAAGACCCGGCAGAGCTGCAGCATTACATCATCAACATTTACCGCACCATCATGCTCCGAGGCATTCGTGGCACCTTTTTATACGCTTGTGACGATGCTTTGCGGGAATACCTCAAACAGCACATTCCGGTTCACAACGTTGGCCAGATACAGCCTGAAGAGAACAACGTGGTCGAGCTTGAACCTTATGTGAACTCCGTGCCGCTGTTCGACCTGCAAGCCGCCGCAGGAGAGTTCGGTACACTCAATGATGTAAGTGATCTTGACCCAGATAAACACGAGGAATGGGTCGCGGTGCCCGAGGGAGTTCGGGTGCACAAGGACATGTTTGCCTGCCAGGTGATCGGCGAATCCATGAACCGGGTTATTCCGAACGGTGCCCTTTGCCTGTTCCGGACAGATCTCGGCGGTTCCCGAAGTGGCAAGACCGTACTGGTAGAGTGCATCGACAGCGTTGATGCCGACTCCGGTTCACGCTACACCGTGAAGGTTTACGAAAGCTTCAAAACCGAAGACGAATACGGCTGGCGTCACCAACGCATTCAATTGAAACCCAACTCATACGATAACGATTTTCAGCCCATTGAACTGTCGGATCATCAAGATCAGCAATATCGGGTGGTTGGGGAATTTATTTGCCTGATTGAGCAAAGCCAGTGACCAATTAGAGCTCTTAAACTGACAGATGTCTCCGGAACAGCACCAATATCAGGTGCTTCATCAGGTCAGGCATGCTTTCCCTTTGAGTTGGAGCGGTTTCAGGCGTCTTCATCGGGTGGAAACATCTGTTCCTGAACCGCGGGCGGTTCAATATCTGCCAGCGACCTTACGATTAATCCCCTGGCGCTGGCGATTTTGCGAAGTGACTCATCATGCGACCAGACTTCATCCGCCATGGCAGCAAGTGCAATAGCGACGATCTGTCGGTCGTACTTGAGCTTGCTGGCAACCTGCTCCGGTGAGATCTGGGCCAGCTCTTTGCGGTCTGGAAGCTGAGCACATTCAATCGCGGCGGCGGTGTCAAAGTCCACAATTTCAAAACAGGCACTGCCATTAAGAACATCCAGATAATCCTGATATCTGGATACTTCCACACCAATTAGAAATTCTGAGAGGACCGGTGCCGGAATCAGGATCAGGGCGTTTTGCCTTTCTGCCTCTGCGACGAATGCCTGGGCGCTTTCATCAACGCGCTCCAATACACTCTTTGTATCTGGATGGGTAAGCCCCGTCGAGTTCGGGGCGAGCATCTGTATGAGGATGTTGTTATCAACTAATAATCTCAAATCAGCCCCTCAAATCCCTGGCCACTCCATGCGGATCTTCCATGTCCGCCCATTTCAAACCGCCAATTGTCTGAAGCCGGCCTACAACGCCGCCAATCCTGGCGGTATCAAGCTCCTGATAAGATTCGATTCTGAGCTTTTTGAGCTTCCAAACACCCTCGGGTGAACGCTCCCAGGTGCCATGCCCACTAACCCGAACCTGCTTAAACAGCAGGGCCGACAGCGCTTGGGCAATATCAATCGACGCTTCACAACGGAGCGTTTCCCCATTAGCCCCTTCCAGGCTTACAGGAATGGTGTCATCTTTGCCCCCAACCCGGTACAAACGCCCCTGGACAGAGCCCGGTTTGTTTACCACCAATGGCTTCTCATCATCCGAACGTTTTTTAAACGACAGTATTCTAGTGTCCGTATCGTTCAAAATCGCACCTCCTGTGCCATCCTGATCCATGAGCTCCCCTAGGTTACGATAGGCCAATTGCTGTTTTTTCGTGCCCATGCCGTTGGGTACTTCCCGCACGTGTGTGAGTACCTTCTGGTAATAAAGGTCTTCAATATCCACATTCAGCTTGGCGCTGCCCTCTTCGACCGAGTCAAAATGCACATGCTCCACCTCTCCCAGCATGTCGGAGAGGCAGGCAATGTACTGGCCCAACCGCTTCATTGAGAGCGTGTCAGGAGTACGATCATTTAATTTCAGGGTCAGCTTTTTCATAAACGTGATTATAGAAGGGCATTGGCCTACTTACTACCAACTGACCTTTCGAAGCTCCCTGCGTCACGAAACCGTCAACTTCCCGCAACAAACACGTCATCTGACTGCGATATCAAAGAGCTCTCATTAAAAGGGAGCAACCGTCATGTCAGATCAATCCTCCTTGCTGGTCGAAAAGCTGTGGCAACTGAAACGCCGCGTCGACAAAGGCCAGTGTCCGGGCGTGGATTTCGTGCATCTCAATGTCCTACTCAGAGAGCCGGTGTACCGCGCGGACGTGCTCAGAAGGGTGGAAGCCAACGGCACGCCGGAACTGCGGGCCCTGGCACGGGAAATCCTGGCCAGCGATAACGGGCAGGCCCTGCTGGCGCAATCATCAAGCCGTGACACGCAAAGGTTGGAAGAACCCAGTCGTCGCCCCCGCCGAAGCTGGCTGGGGCGACGCGCCATGGTGCTGGTGCCAACCCTGGTGGTGGGCATCGCCCTTGCCGCCGGCTTCACCGCATTTGAAAACCGCGCCATCCGCATCGATACCGACATCACCACCGACACCGTCTGGGAAACCGGCAACCGCTACGTGCTGGAAGACAAGATCTTTGTGGAAAATGCCGCACTGACCATCGAACCTGGCGTCGTTATTGAGGGTGAAGCCGGTTCGGCACTGATCGTGGCCCAGAGCGCCCGACTTTTCGCCCGTGGCAGTCGTCAGGAGCCCGTGGTCTTTACCAGCGCCAAATCCGAAGGCGAACGCGCCCGCGGCGACTGGGGCGGCGTGGTGCTGCTGGGCAAGGCGCCGGTGAACCAGACCGATGCCCGCATCGAGGGGCTGTCGGAAACCGATGCCCGGGGCCGGTTTGGTGGCTCCGATGAAAAGCACAGCTGTGGCGTGCTCCAGTACACCCGCATTGAGTTCGCTGGCTTCGAAGTCTATAAGAACAACGAACTTAATGGCCTGACCCTGGGCGGCTGCGGCTCCAACACCATTGTCCAGAATGTACAGGTGCATCGGGCACTGGACGATGGCATCGAAATGTTCGGCGGCACTGTCGACCTGAAAAACATCCTGATCACCGGCGCAGCCGATGACAGCATTGACTGGGACTGGGGTTGGCAGGGCCGCGTGCAATTTGCCGTGATCCAGCAACACCCGGACACCGGCGACCACGCCTTCGAAGGCGACAACAACGGCGATGATCACAACGCCCAACCACGCTCGACGCCTTCGTTCTACAATGTCACCGTGTATGGCAATGGCAACGCCGCGAAAAAGCACCGCGCCATCCTGCTGCGGGAAGGCTCCGGTGGGCACTTCCACAACATGATCATCGACAGTTACGCCATTGAGGTGATGGATACCCGCGATGAGGTGCAGGGACTGGTCGAGTCAGGCGACCTCACTTTCAGTCACAACGTGCTGGCCAACAATAATGGTCTTGATCAGCGTTCGTCAGAAATAGGCGCCGATGATGATGACGGTGGTTTTGACGAGGCCCAGTGGCTGACCGGCCCCAGCCACAAGAATACGCTCATGTCCGCCAGCGGGTTGCATCCGACGGTCAGCAACATCCTGGCGCCACACTTCCGCTCTCGCGGTCTGCCTCCGGGTGTTATTTCCAAAACGATACCCAAGAGCGAATTCTTTGATGAATCGGCGGATTACCCCGGCGCCATCAATCCAAGGGCCAGCAGCACCTGGCTGGATGACTGGACCGCCTATCCGGAGGCCTGACGCGCCTCCTCATCGGGTGGCCCTCAGGCCTCACCGTTAAACCACCAGTCCGGCAGCAGGCGTCGGACCGGTGGCTGCAGGAAGCGGTCATCGATCAACCAAATCACGCCCCGGTCATCCGGTGTACGGATAACCCGCCCGGCGGCCTGGGCGACTTTCTGCAACCCCGGGATCCGGTAGGTGTAGTCATAGCCCGCGCCGAACCGCTGTTGGAGGCGATCCTTGAGCACTTCGTGCCAGGCGTCAAAGGGCGGGAGCCCCAGGGTGGCAACGAACGCACCGATCAGTTGGTCACCGGGCAGGTCGATACCCTCGCTGAACACCCCACCCAATACCGCAAATGCCACACGGCCCTCCGGTTTTTGAAAGTCCGCCAGAAACGCACGGCGCTGCTCTCTGCTCATGCCGGGCTGCTGGGCTCGCTGGGGAATGTCCGGGGCCTGTTCCGCCAGTGCTTCACTGACCGCCTGGGCGTATTTGAAACTGCTGAAGAACGCCAGGTAGTGGCCGGGCCGTTCCCGGAACTGACGGGCGATCACCTGGGCAATAGGTGCCAGTGAACGATCACGATGCGCCTGCCGGGTACTGATGCCGGGGGTGAAGTTCACCTGAAGCTGATCGTGGCTGAAAGGACTGGGCAGGGACGTAAACCGGGTGCCTTCCGGCAATCCCAGCAGATCCCGGTAATACACGCCGGGGCTGAGGGTGGCCGAAAACAGCAGCACCGAGTGCGCGGCGGCAAAGCGGTCGGTGAGAAAATCCGCCGGGATCAGGTTCTGGATGCTCAGGCTGGCCCGGCCACGCCCGGCGCGCTGGAATTCCAACAGGGAATGATCGCCAAATTGATCCGCCAGTTTCAGGAAGGCCACACTCTCGAACAGAAGTTCCTGCAGTGCCAGGTCCGGCGGATGGTCCGCCAGGTAATCGGTGAGCGACGACACCAGACCCTGCAGAGCGCCGGGCAATTGCGCGGGCAGGCTGTCCAGGAATACTGGCTGCTGGCTTTCACCATGGTCACGCACCAGGCTCTGCCAGCCCCGGGCGGTCCGGTCCATGGCCGCTTTCACCGGTTTCGGCGCGGTTTTCCGGGTTTTCAGCAGGCGCTGCTGGTCCAGGCGCACCGAGTACATGCCCCGTGCCCGGTCCACCAGGTTGTGGGCTTCGTCCACCAGTACGCCGGCCCGCCACTGGTTCTGGCGCACCAGACCATGGAGCAGGGCGGACTGGTCGAACAGGCGGTTCACATCGCCAATCACGAGGTCACACCAGCGGGCCATCTCCTGGGCCAGGAAATAGGGGCAAATATCGTGACCGGCCGCGATTGTGGCCAATTGTTCCTGGTTTAGGGGTACTTTGCTCTGTGTGGCCTCGGCCCGCGCGTCGGGCAGGCGGTCAAAGAAGCCTTTGGCCAAGGGGCAGGAGTCACCATGGCAAGCCTTGTCCGGATGTTCACAGGCGTCGTCCTTGGCCACCAGTTCCAGGGTCCGTAGGGGCCAGGGTTCGTTCTCCGGCTGTGCCAAGCGCAGTTTCTCTACCCCATCCAGGGCCAGTTGCCGGGCGGTGTTGCGGCAGGTGAGGTAAAACACCCGGTCCTGGCCGGCTTTGGGCATGGCCATCAGCGCGGGAAACAGGGTGCCCAGGGTTTTCCCCAGCCCGGTGGGCGCTTCCAGCAGCAGGTCGGCGCCTTTCACCGAGTTCTTGTACACGGTTTCCGCCAGTTGCCGCTGGCGGGGCCGAAATTCCGGGAAGGGGAAGGTGAGGGTCGCCAACCGGGCGTCCCGCTGTTCCCGGTGGTGGGCCTCCTGTTCGGCCCAGGCTTTGTAGAGGCCACACAGGGTTTCCAGTTCCCGCCAGAGCTCATCAGCGGTGGCGGTTTCGGTCACGGCGGTTTCCTTGTCCCGGCCGGTGTCGTAATAAACCAGCGCCAATTCCACGCTTTTACGGTTTTCCTGGCGGCAGAGCAGGGCACCGTAGGCCCGAAGCTGGGCCCGGTGCAGGGCACGCTGGTGCTCGCGGATGCGCGACACATCACCTCGGTGGGTCTTGATCTCTTCCAGCCGGTTCTTGTGGGGATGGTAGCCGTCGGCGCGGCCGGAAAGCTTTAATCCCAGGCACTCACCGGTCAGTAAATACTCGCTTTGGTAGCCATAACCACGCCTGGCCTGCAGCGCCTGGTGGCCGGCAATGCCTTCCTCGGCGCTGGGCGCCGGGGTATAGCGAAAATCCAGGTCGCCGGTGCGGGCGGCGAATTCGCACAGGGTGCGGACCGCCACTTTCAACGAGGTATCCGCCACGCCCTTCATTCCACCGCCTCGCCGTCCTGCCAGCGCACGTAACAGACACTGGCCGGCATGCCTTCCCGGGCAAAGAATTGCAGCCAACGCACCTGATGGTCCTGCAATCGGTCTCCCGGGCCTTTCACCTCGATCATTTCATAGCGGGCGTCGGTATCGAGAGCATTGGGCACCAGTCTAATCAGGTCAGTAAATCCGCTGCGGTGTTCCCGGATGTTATTCAGCAAACGGCGGAACAATGCTCTGAGGTGATGGGGCGGGATGCAGTCCAGGGCCAGTTCGAGCAGGGCTTCATCGAGTACCGGCCAGACCACAAAGGGATTGGCGATCCCGTGTTTCAGCCGGAACGCCTTCAGGATTTCCTGGCGATAGTGGCCGTTGGCCAGCAGCGCAAAGCGCTGCTCAAAAGCCTCGCGGCGACGACGAACAAAATCCTCCCGGGTCAGGTCCGCCGGGCCGATGTGAAAAGGGTGGAAGAAAGCCCCGGGCAAAGGCTGGAAAATCACCGGCCAGCACAGCAGACCAAATAGGGCGTTGATCAGGGTGTTCTCGACGTAGAACACCGGGGCGTCATCGGTGCCCAGATGCGAAAGCGCGGCCAGCTCGACGGTGCCACCGGCCGGTTTCGGCAGGGTCAGGGTGAAGCTCCGGATCGCTGGCACCTCTGGCAGCTCGGGTTTTGGTTCGCCCACCTTTGGGGCCAATCGCTTGAGCAGTCGCGCGAGCCCCTGGGCTTCAGCATCGCTCAGATCACCCGTCTGCCACTCGCAGGCCAGGGCCCAGGCCTGTTCAAAGCGCTTCATGCGCTCCAACAGCCGGAGTTGTTTGAGCCGGGCTTCCCGGTGCCCGCTGGCCGACCAGACTTGCAGTGCCAGTTCCCGGTCGCCCTGGCGTTCGGCCTGCCGGCCGAGCTCCAGCAGCAGCCGGTTCCAGCGGCTGGCCAGCCAGGCATTATCCGGTGCCGGCGGCACCTGCGGCCACACTTCCGCGGCCGGAACGCCCTCATCCAGTTGCTCCCGACAGTGATGCATCAGCAGATAGGTGTCCACCTCGGCCCGCTGCCGGAACGCCCGGGATTCCGGGGTGAAGGGCACCGGCTCAAATTGCTGCACACCCAATTCCACCAGCACAAAATCGGTCCAGCTTTGGCGAAGGTTGCCAAAGAACATCAGGCGCAGGCGATCAAACAGCGGCATTTCCCGCAACCGCACCACCGCCCCGGTACCGGCCATGTCAGTCTCGCCCAACCAGCTCCGCAGCGGCCGGGCTTCGGGGAAAGCCTCTGCCAGTTGTTCACGCATCTGCGCCTTGCCCAGGGTTTTCGACAGGCCCTGTTGTTGCAGCCAGGGACCAAACATCGGTCGTAACTCGGCCAGGGTGAACAGCCGGAACACCTCCGCCAGGGTCAGTTCCGGATCGTCGTCGAGCCAGCCATCACGCCTTAACACGGCCAGGGCCTCACGCTCGGTTTCCGGCAATTCCGGGTAGCGCAGCTTGTCGGCACGAAACAACTCGCCGGTGCGCATAACCATGCGGGTCAGCAGCGCCCGTGGGCCGGTATTCAAGGCTGCAAACTCAGCCAGCCGTGCCTGCTCCCGTTGATTCAGCAGGTCCTGGTGGTGGTCCGCCACCCAACCTACCAGGAGGTCCATGTTCTCCAGGTAATACAGGGGGTTTTCCAGGCTGGCTGGGATCAGTGTTTGGTGGCTCATGGGGGATTGCGATCGGATAGCGAAGGAACCCTGACTTTACGATGGAAGCGGGCCACGCTCAAATCCGTAACCCTGCGTAAAATGCCATCGAGGTATGCCCACGTCCCCTCTGCGAATCCGGGCGCGCATGAGGTAACCTGTTATCCCGGCAATCCAGCAACACTCGCAGCTAAGGACACTCATGGCCAACGCCCCCGCCATCGAACCCGGCTTTCACGCCATCCACGCCAACCACCTGGAAGATCTTCGCCGGGCGGTGGTGTACATCTGCCGCCAGAACCCGCTGCCACCGCTGCAGAGCGAAACCTTCCTGGTGCAGAGTAACGGCATCGCCCAGTGGCTGAAGCTGGCGCTGGCCGAGAAGCGCGATGACGACGGGATGGACGGTGGCCTGGGCATTGCCGCGGGCATGGACTTCCTGTTCCCCGCCCGCTTCATCTGGCAGGCCTACCGGGCGGTACTGTCCGATGCCGAGGTGCCGGAGCAATCGCCATTCGACAAAAGCCGGCTGGTGTGGCGCCTGTATCGTTTGCTGCCCACCCTGCTGGACCAGGATGACGCGTTTGTTCCCCTGGCCCGATTCCTGGACGGCAGCGATCCGGACGTGCGCACTTTCCAGTTGGCGGAAAAAGTGGCGGATCTATTCGACCAGTACCAGGTGTTCCGCGCCGACTGGCTCGCCGCCTGGGAGCAAGGGCGAGACGTGCTGATCACCGCGCGGGGCGAGGAAAAGCCCCTGGCCCCGGAGAACCTGTGGCAACCGATGCTCTGGCGGGCCCTGGTGGACGATGTCGGCGAGGCCGCCCACACCAGCCGGTCGCGGATTCATACGCGGTTTATGACACAGGGCCAGCAACTTGCGGAACCGGCCAACCCGACCCGGCTGCCCAAACGCATCGTGGTGTTTGGGGTGTCCTCCCTGCCGCGCCAGGCGCTGGAAGCGCTGTACGTGCTCAGCCGGTTCAGCCAGGTGGTGCTGTGTGTTCACAACCCCTGCCAGTTCTACTGGGCCGACATCATCAGCGACCGGGAACTGCTGAAAGCCGAACGCAAACGGGGCGCGGCGCATCCCGTTCTGTCCACCGTGGACGACCCGGATCAGTTGCACCAGCACGCCAACCCACTGCTGGCCGCCTGGGGCAAGCAGGGCCGGGACTACATCCGCCTGCTGGATGAATTCGACAACCCGGAAGAATACCGGGACCGACTACAGACCCCGGACCAGAAGATCGACATCTTCTCCGAACACACCACCGGCGAATCGCCCTGCCTGCTGCACCAGTTGCAGGACGACATTCTCAACCTGACGCCCTTGCAGGAAATCCGAGACCAACACCGCACCCTGGACCCGGGTGAGGACCACTCGCTGGTGTTCCACCAGGCCCACAGCCCCCAGCGGGAAGTGGAAATCCTGCACGACCAGCTGCTGGCCGCGTTCAACATGGATGCAAACCTGCGGCCCCGGGATGTGATGGTGATGGTGCCGGACATCAACGTGTACGCGCCCCACATCCAGGCGGTGTTCGGGCGTTACACGCCGGGCAGCAAACGCCACATTCCCTTTACCATTTCCGACCAGGGCCAGCGTCACCAGGAACCGGTGCTGATTGCCCTGGAAACCCTGATGTCGCTGCCCCGCAGCCGTTTTGGCGTGAGCGAGATCCTGAGCCTGCTGGAAGTGCCCGGCATCCGGGACCGCTTCGGCATCACCGAAGACGAGATCCCTCTGGCGCGGCGTTGGGTGGAAGGCGCCAACATCCGCTGGGGCCTGCACGACAAGCACCGCCAAAGTCTGGATCTGCCCGCCGAGCTGAATCGCAACACCTGGCAGGCCGGCCTGCGCGCCATGCTCCTTGGCTACGGCATGGGCGAGGACGAACCCTGGGGCGGGGTGGAGCCCTACGGGGAAATCGGCGGGCTGCAGGCGGACCTGGCCGGGCGGCTGGACGAATTCCTGCATCAGCTCGAAACCCTGTGGCAGGCCCTGCAGGAAAGCCGTACCCCCAACGAGTGGGAAGCCCTGTTCTCCCGCATGCTCGAGCAGTTTTTCCACAGGGTGGAAGACACCGATCTCTTGCTGCTCAACCGCTTCCGCCGCCAGCTGGAACAATGGCTGGAGGATGCCCTCGCCGCCGGGCTGGCCGAGCAATCCCTGCCACTGAACATCGTCAAGGACGTACTGCTCGACGGCCTGGACGAGGGCGGGCTGAACCAGCGCTTCCTGGCCGGTAAAGTGAACTTCGCCACGCTGATGCCCATGCGCGCCATCCCCTTCCGCAAGGTGTGTCTGCTGGGCATGAACGACGGCGACTACCCGCGCTCCCGCCCGCCGGTGGATTTTGACCTGATGGCCCAGGACTACCGGCCCGGGGACCGTTCCCGCCGGGAGGACGACCGCTACCTGTTCCTCGAGGCGCTGCTCTCGGCACGGGAGCAGCTGTACATCAGCTGGGTCGGGCGCAGTATCAAGGACGACTCCGAACGCCCGGCCTCAGTGCTGATCGGCCAGCTGCAGGACCACCTCAACAGCCTGTGGGCATTGGCTGACGATCCCGACACCGCCGTGACCGAGACCCTGACCACCCAGCATCCGTTGCAGCCGTTCAGCCGAGCTTATTTCCCGAAGGCGAATGGCACGGGTGAGGGCGACAACACCGTACCCAAACCGCTGGCCGAAGTGCTGAAAAGCCGCCGCCTGTTTACCTTTGAACGGGAATGGCGTAGCGCGCATGGTGAGGAAGTGTTTACTCACTCTGAAGAACCGCTGGCCTACCAGGCATTGGAAGAGCCCATCACCCTGAGCGCCCTGGCGAATTTCCTGAAAAAGCCCATCGACACCTTCTACCAGCGTCGCCTGCAGGTGCGCTTCGAGGATGTGGAAGACGAGGACACCGACAACGAAAACTTCGACCTGACCGGCCTGGACCGCTGGCGCCTGGACAACGAGCTGATCCAGCACGCGGTGTTCAAGGCCGCCAGCGAGGAGGAGCTGTACGACCGGGTGGAAGCCCGCCTGGACCGCATGGCCCGGCGCGGCGACCTGGGCATGGGCGTGACCGAACACCGGTTGCGCAACGAACTGGCCGGTCGCCTGCCGGACCTGTTCGGTCGCTACCGCACGGCCCTGGACGAATGGCCGGAGGCGGTGAACGAGCCCATTGGCTTTGACGAACGCTTTGCCAACGACCTGGGCGAAGTGGAAGTGGTGGACCTGATCGACGGCCTGCGCCGCAACGCCGAGGGCCAGCTGTGCCGGCTGGTGGTGGCC
Source organism: Marinobacter persicus (assembly GCF_002934325.1). Classification (GTDB taxonomy): domain Bacteria; phylum Pseudomonadota; class Gammaproteobacteria; order Pseudomonadales; family Oleiphilaceae; genus Marinobacter; species Marinobacter persicus_A. Next base: position 9,046 of record NZ_PTIV01000017.1, on the reverse strand, counting down.
CAGTCCGGCTTGCTGACCGGTTCCGGCTACAGCAAGAAAGTGCGTTATGCCAACCTGCTGCGGGACTGGGTGATTCACCTGGCCGGCCAGCTCACCGGCCGGCCCTTCGAAACCCGCATCCTGGCCAAGGAAGAGGGCCGGGACTTCCGCTTCGCGCCCCTGGACCCCTTGGCCGCCCGCAGCCATCTGGAAGCCATTGTCGGCCGGTGGATGGCCGCCACCACCCGCACCCTGCCGCTGCACTGCGAGGCGGGCTTTGCCTGGATCACCAGTTTCTACCAGAGCAAAAAATACCGGGGCGATCACGAGCGGGCGTTGGACGAGGCCGAGCAGGCCTATCTCACCGCCCTGGAACGGGATACCGGCTACCTGCGAGCCGCCTACGACAGCCCGGAACACCTGTTCGACAGCGGCGAATTCGAGGCCCTGCTGCACGATCTCTACGTGCCTTTGTGGGAAGCGGAGCAGGGCAAATCGGCCGCCGAACAGATTGGGGGTGAACAATGAGCCAGCCTGTGGATAACTTCACCCAGAGCCAGAACCCGAACCTGGACCCGCTGTCCCTGCCGCTAAACGGCAGCGCCCTGATCGAGGCCAGTGCAGGCACCGGCAAAACCTTCACCATCGCCATCCTGTATGTGCGTCTGGTCCTGGGCCATGGCCAGGACGAAGACAGCCCGCTTCAGAACCTGTTGCCACCGAACCTGCTTGTGGTCACCTTCACCGAAGCAGCCACCAAGGAGCTGCGCGATCGCATCCGCACCCGACTGACCCAGGCCGCCGAGGTATTCTCCGACACCCCGGACGACCCGGAACCGCCGGCGGAAACAGCGCTGATCTATAAGCTGCGCGATGAAAACTACCCGGACCCGGCCACCTGGCCGGATTGCCGCAAGCAGCTGCTGCTGGCCGCCGAATGGATGGACGAGGCGGCGGTGTCCACCATCCACAGTTTCTGCAACCGCATGTTGAGCGAGCACGCCTTCGACAGCGGCAGCCTGTTCAAGCTCACCCTCGAAACCAACCAGAACGATCTGCTGGACGACGTCGCCCGGGATTACTGGCGCACCTTCGTCTACCCGCTGCCGCCGGCCTGGATGGACGAAGCCCTGAGCCACTGGAAAACCCCGGAAGACCTGCGCCAGGCCGTGCGCAACCTGATGGACGACCCGGACAGCCTGGGCACGCCACCGGCCAGTGTGCATGCGGCCATTCAGCAATCCGTCGAGCAGCGCGAGCAAGCGTCTCAGGCTCTGAAAAATCGCCCCTGGGCGGACTGGCAGGAAGACGTGCTTGACCTGCTGGCCAACCTGCAAAAGGCCAAGCGCCTGCACGGCAACAGCAAAAAATCCATGCTCACCGCCTGGGACAACCTGGTGGCCTGGGCGAACTCCGACGAGCTGCTGCCCGAAGGGCTGGACAAGGCCGGTTTCAAAAACCAGACCCCGGAAGGGCTGGCCAAGACCCTGAAAGGAGAGGGCGAAGCGCCGGATCATCCCGCGTTTCACGCCATTGAGGAATTACTGAGTTTCGCCACCAACCAGCCCAGCGCCAAGGCCGACATCCTGCGCCACGCCAGCCACTGGATGGCCGACCGGCTGGAAGCCGAAAAACAGCAGCGCTCGGAAATGGGCTTTGACGACCTGCTCACCCGGCTGGATGACGCGTTACATGGCCCCCGGGGCGACCAGCTGGCCGCCACCATCCGCCGGCAGTTCCCGGTGGCGCTGATTGACGAATTCCAGGACACCGACCCGGTGCAGTACCGCATCTTCAACCGCATCTACTGCGTGGAGGAAAATTCCCCGGACACCTGCCTGCTGATGATCGGGGACCCCAAGCAGGCTATCTACGCCTTCCGGGGCGCGGATATCCACACCTACCTGCAGGCCCGCCAGGGGGTGAAAAATCGCACCTACACCCTGGGCACCAACTTCCGCTCCGCCCAACCCATGGTGGCGGCGGTGAACCGAGTGTTCGAATACAGTGACCAGAACAGCCGGGCCGGGGCCTTCCTGTTTGGCCAGGGCGAGGCCTCGCAATTGCCCTTCCAGGGGGTGAAAGCCAACGGCACCAAGCGCCTGTGGACGGTGAACGGCGAATTCCAGCCCAGCCTGACCTTCTGGACTCACGAATCCGGGGAAAAAGACAATAACGGCCAGCCTAAGTGCCTGGCCAAAGGCGCGGCCACCGCCGCCCTGGCGGAAAGCTGCGCCAGCGAGATTGCCCGCCTGCTGACCCTGGGTCAGGCCGGGCACGCCGGCTTCGCCCGGGCCGAAGATCCGAACGATCTACAGCCGGTGGAACCCAAGGACATCGCCGTGCTGGTGAACAAAGGGGCCGAGGCCAAGGCGGTCCGGGATGCCTTGGGCCAGCGGGGCATCAAGAGCGTGTATCTCTCGGACCGGGACTCGGTGCTCACTTCGGCCGAGGCCAAGGAAATCCTGTGCTGGCTGCGGGCCTTCGCAGAGCCCCGGCAACTGAGCTATCTTCGCGCCGCACTGGCCACACCCACCCTGGGCCAGTCCTGGCAGACGCTGGACGAGCTCCTCACCGACGAACTGGTACTCGAAGCCCGGATCGAACGCTTCCTGGGCTACCAGACGCAGTGGCAACAACAGGGCGTACTGCCCATGCTGCGCCGCTTCCTGATGGACTTCGAGGTGCCCGGCCGGTTACTGCAACGCCCCGATGGCGAGCGGCGGCTGACCGACATCCTACACATTGCCGAGCTGCTCCAGCAGGACAGCCTGCAGCTGGATGGCGAACACGCCCTGGTCCACCACTACACCCAGATTCTGCGGGCCGCCGATGAAGAAGAGGAAAACCGGACCCTGCGCCTCGAAAGCGACGCCGGGCTGGTCAAGGTGATCACCGTGCACAAATCGAAGGGCCTGGAATACCCGCTGGTGTTCCTGCCTTTCGGCACCGCCTACCGGGCCCAGAGCGAAAAACAGGCCTTCGTGCGTTACCACGATGCCAATGACCGGCTGGTAACCGTGTTCAATCCCACGCCGGAGGACGTGGCCCGGGCTGACCAGGAACGGCTGGGCGAGGACATCCGCAAATGCTACGTGGCCCTGACCCGCGCCCGCTTCGCCACCTGGGTGGGGGCGGCAGCTTTGGATAACTGGCCCGAAAGCGGGCTGGGCTATCTGATTGCTGGCAACAGCGAACGTCCGATCAGCGACTGCCTGGCGCCCCTGGCCGAGGGGCGGCACGAGATCCTGATTGAGCCCCTGCCGGAACCCGAGACCCGCCACTTCACCGAACGGGCCCCGGAGGCCCTGGGTCCCGCACTGGAATCCACCCGGGAGGCCCGGGAAGACTGGTGGATCGCCAGTTACTCGGCCATCGAATACCGCGACATGGCAGGCACCGGCATCGCCTTCACCGGCGAGGTGGAAGACGCCCAGACCCAGAACCTGCTGGAGGAAAGCGCCCAGCAGACGGACGAGGAGCGCATCGTGGCCACAACCGTTGTCCGTAACCAGCACCAGTTTCCCAAAGGTGCCGCGCCCGGCACCTTCCTGCACGAACTTTTGGAATGGTGCGCCCAGCAGGGCTTCGACCGGGTTGTGGATAACCCCGAAGACTTGCGGGATCAGCTGGCACGCCGGTGCAGTACCCGCGGCTGGAGCGAATGGGTGGAGCCGCTGGAACACTGGCTGCTGGCGCTGATGCGCACGCCCCTGAGCCTGCAACGGGGCTGCGACGAACTATGCTCACTGGCGGGGCTCACCAGCCTGCGCCCGGAACTGGAATTCTGGTTTGAAAGCCGCAACGTCCAGGTCGCCCGGCTCGACCAGCTGGTCACCCGGCACACCCTGAACGGCGCCGACCGCCCCCGGGTGGAGGAAAAGCGCTTCAACGGCATGCTCAAGGGCTTTATCGACCTGGTGTTCGAACACAACGGGCAGTATTACGTGCTGGACTACAAATCCAACGCCCTGGGCGAGAGCGACAGCGCCTACACCGACCAGGCCATGGGCGAGGCCATTCTGGACAAGCGCTACGACCTGCAATACGTGCTCTACCTGCTGGCCCTGCACCGGCTACTGAAAGCCAGGCTGCCAGATTACGATTACGACCGGCACGTGGGTGGGGCGGTGTACTTGTTCCTGCGCGGCATTGAAGCCCCCGGAAACGGCGCCTTTGTGGACAAACCACCCAGAACGCTGATGGAACAACTCGACGCCCTGTTTGATGGCGAAGCCCTAGATGGGGAGGTGGCCGCATGAGCCGGACCCGACATTCCGATAACCAGTTTGCCCTGGACCTGGGCGAAGACAGCCCTATGACAGGCCAATCCGAGCAGAACATGGCTATGGAAAAACCCGACCCGCTGGCCAGCCTGGCCGACACCGAAGCGTTGCTGCAGCATTGGCAACAGGCCGACTGGATTCGCCCCCTGGACACCGGGTTTGCCCGGCTGATCCGCGATCTCTCGCAAGAGCAGGGCGAAAAGCCTGAGCCATTGGTACTGCTTCTGGCGGCACTCACCTCCCACCAGGTTGGGCGGGGCCATGTCTGCATTGATCTGGCGATACTGCTTAACGAAAGCAATCACACGCTTTCCCTGCCACCGGAAGACGCACGGGCTGTGCCTCCCGTTATGTCGGAGGAACCCGATTCAGAAACACCCACTCCGGGTGAAGTGTTGGCCCGGACCACGCTACCCGAATGCCTGGTGGCCCTGAACGCCTCACAGGCGGTGAGTGCCGGGGAGTTATCCACACCCCTGGTGCTGAACGACGCCCGGCTGTACCTGCGCCGCTTCTGGCGGTACGAACAGCAGATTGCCGGCGCCATCGAAACCCGGTTGGCGCTGCCTTCGGCATTGGCCGATCCCGGCTCGGACGCCACCGATACCCTGTCGCAGGCCCTGGCCACGTTGTTTCAATCCTCCGAACCGGTGGATTACCAGAAACTGGCCTGCGCCCTGGCCGCCCGCCAGCGCTTTTCGGTGATCACCGGCGGTCCGGGGACCGGCAAGACCACCACGGTGGTCAACCTGCTGGCCGCGCTGCAGGCGGTGGCCGGGGAAGACCCGGAGCGGGCCGGGCGCAAGTACCGCATCCGCCTGGCCGCGCCCACCGGCAAGGCCGCCGCCCGACTGAACGAATCCATCGGCGGAGCGGTGCGCCGCCTGCCACTGGATCAGTTACCGGGGCAGGTGGTGCTGGACGACATACCCACCAAGGTCACCACCCTGCACCGCCTGCTGGGCAGCCGCCCGGACACCCGCCAGTTCCGCAACAACCGGGACAACCCGCTGCTGGTGGACATCCTGGTGATCGACGAGGCCTCCATGGTGGACGTGGACCTGATGGCCTCGGTGGTGGATGCGCTACCTGAAAGGGCGCAACTGATCCTCCTGGGCGACAAGGACCAGCTGGCGTCGGTGGATGCCGGCGCCATTCTGGGCGAACTCTGCCAGCGGGCCGCCGATGCCCACTACACGCCGGAGACCGCGGACTGGCTGCGGGCCGTCACCAGCATGGCGGTGCCCGCCGATCTGCTGGACGATCAGGGACAACCGCTGGACCAGGCCGTGGCCATGCTCCGGAAAAGCTATCGTTTTCAGGAGGAAAGCGGAATACGACAGCTCGCCGAGGCGGTCAATACCAACACGCTGGACGCCGACATGCTGGCGCGAATTCGCCAGCCGGCCTTTGACGACGTGGTCTGGCTGAACGGCCACACACCCCGGCCCGATGCCGAAGCAACCCTGGCGCAGATTTGCCAGCACGCGGTGACCGGCACGCCGAATGCCTTTGCCAATCAAGGGGAGGATCGGGTTATCCACAACCGGCCCCTGCCGCCTCCTGTGGGCTACCGGCAGTACCTGGAACTCATGAACAATCATGGCCTGTGCGCCGACAGCCCACGCGCTGAATGGGATGCACTGGCAGTCGGGGTACTGGAAGCCTTTAACGATTTCCAGGTGCTCTGTGCGCTGCGCAAGGGCCCGTGGGGTGTGGAAGGGTTGAACGATCGCATTGCCCGGCACCTGCTGGCGGAAAAGCTGCTGCCCCGGGCCGAAGGCTGGTACGCCGGCCGTCCCGTGCTGATCACAGGCAATGACTACAATCTGGGCCTGATGAACGGCGATATCGGCATCACCTTCTCGGTGCCCTGGGGGCAGGATGACAACGGCGAACCCACGTTCGTGCTGCGCGTGGCGTTCCCGGACAGCGACAGCCCGGGCGGCATCCGCTGGATTTCCCCCAGCCGTCTGCAGCAGTTGGAAACCGTGTTCGCCATGACCGTGCACAAATCCCAGGGGTCGGAATTCAACCACACCTGCCTGGTGCTACCAGACCGCCTGAGCCCGGTGCTCACCAAGGAACTGGTCTACACCGGCATTACCCGGGCGAAAAACTGGTTCAGTCTGATTACGGGGGATGCACAGGTGCTTGGCGAGGCGGTTAATCAGCGGGTGGTGCGGGCTTCTGGACTCGGGATTCGGCTAGGCACGAACGATTGACGCCGCATGGCGTGAGCGTACTCCTACTGCGATTGGAGCCTACGAAGATATTAATAATTTATCGCTCACGCTCTGTCGTCAGACCGAGCCGCCACTACCAGATGCGTTCCTAGCCAAAAAGCGTATCGCAGGGCGTCATAACCTGTTTAGGCCATATATGGCACAATGACAAAAACGTTTCATAGAACAAGGATGTACCATGAAGCCAGCAATCGCATTGCTCGCCCTCTCGGCGTTTACCCTGACTGCCTGCACTTCAGGCAAGGCTACCCCCGATAACCAGCAAGCCGTGGAGGCCCTGCTCAAGCGAACCCAGGAACATCTGGTCTATGTGAGAGGCGGCAGCTTTGAGATGGGAGATTTCGGGCCGAAAGACCCCCGGGGCTACTTACCCTGGAGTTTTAAGCAGGACGACAAACACCTCCACAAGGTCACACTGGATGGCTACTACATCATGGATCGTCAGGTATCCTACGCGGACTATGACACCTACACAGAAGCCACCGACCAAGCCAAGATCAATACCGATAACCGCAGTAGTGACACACGAGCCCCGAACGTGCCGGCAGGCGTGGACTGGTATCAGGCCCGGGATTACTGCCAGTGGCTGGCCGAGCAAAGTGGCCGGCCCTTCGCGCTGCCGACCGAGGCCCAGTGGGAATATGCCGCGCGTAGTCGTGGACAAATGATGCCCTATGCCACGGATGATGGCATTTTGCGGAAAGGGAAAAACTATCCCACTCGGGAAGAGCGACGGCAAGCTACTTCAGGCAATTCTCCCTACGCACCGTATACAATCGCAAAAAAGTACCCCCCAAATCCTTTGGGTATCCATCAGATGGGACTTAATGGTTATGAGTGGGTCAGCGACTGGTACAGCGAAGACTATTACAAACACTCGCCGGAACAGAATCCGACCGGCCCCAAGTCGGGAACACTCAAAGTGCGCCGTGGGGGGGCCACAGGAGAAAGCTTCCTGGGCATGGTCACGGTTATACGAACGCCGTATAACCCAGACCTGACGGAGATTCTACCAAAGCATAGTGATGTGGAAATCGACCCAACAAGGAAGCAGCGATATAGCATGAGCACTGCACGCTGTGTGGTCAATGAGACTAAATAGCTCAGCGGGAAGCCCAATCCCCGCCATTCCATGGTGACCTAAACATTTTCTTTGTGGGGAGGTGGCAAACATTCGGTGTAATTGAAACAGGCGCGGTGAAACTTTGGCTCAACGTCATACTGGGTCAGATAGTCTGCCATGTCGTTGCGGACTATCGGGGTTCCCTTGGAGGCCGTTGGCTTTAGTTGCTGGTAAAAGCGCTGGAGATTTCCAGGATAATCACTGGACAGCCAGGACTTCTCACCTCGCCCCAGAAACTCAAGCAGCGCCGCTTCGCCCTCATCCACGGGGATATTATCATTACTGATTTTCGGTTTAATGCGCTGCATAATGTTGCGGTATTCCGCCTGCGACTGCGCCCAGGCAAAGATGTTGATAATGGCCCGCTTGCGCTCTGTCATAAAGCCAAAGCGCCAAAAGTTGATGTCCTCCCAGTTCCAGGTGCGATTTTCAGGCTCCAATGCGTCAAAGGCATTGACCTGAATTAAGCGGTAGAGTAAAGCTCCTTTGGCATCTGGAGTGATATACCGGAGCACATCCGGGTTAGTGTTAATTCGTTCAACTAAAATACTGCGAGCCTCCGCAGCAGCCATCTCATCCCTCAGACCATCCCAGAAGTCAACCAAGGCATCTTGTGCTTGTTGAGCGGTGTCATATATATAATCTTTCAATTCTCTTCCATTTTGCAGCGCAATAACCAGAATGTTAGACAACGCCTCAAAGGCCTCCTCATCAATAAACTCCAGCCGCTCGTAATTGATGTTCTTGAGTTGGTAGGCCACCCATTGGGCGAATTCCCAGATCAGGTCGGCATCAACTTCCAGCGTCAGCTTGCCTTTGGCGCCTATGCCGAAGCAAAACCCCGCTTTGGCCACGATGCGAAATTTGCCTGCTGCATAATTTATTTTGAATGTTGATTCCGCCCCTACACCAACCTGCCCCATGAGCGCAGGCGCAATCTTCGCAAACGGAGCAAACTTATCAGTCTCCGGGCTTTTCCACTCCACCTGACCAGCCACCGTGACTCCCAGCTCGCCGCCAGCAAACGCTTTGAGTTCTGTGCCCTGATCCGGGTCGTGTTCCGCCATGTCCACGACCTGTTGTCCCGGAACACCCGCTTCGCGGGAGGAGCCTGGAATGCCTTTGGCTTTGGCCCCTCGGCCGGTAAACTCGGCCTGGAGATTCAGCTCGATAGCCACACTGGCACCCAGGCTGCCGCCGACGCTCAGCAGGGTATGGCTGCGCAGCATGCCGAGATTCACGCCAGCAAAGGCCATCATGTAGCCCCCGGGCGGTTCATAGCAGTCGATGGTGCCTTTTGCCTGGGCCAGCATGAGCTCAGCGTGGCCACTGGCCTTGATGGAGGCTTTGCCCTGAAAGGGATTGAACTCACCGCTCAGTCCACTAGCGCCATACCCCCAACGCATCAACTG
>NZ_PTIV01000016.1 GCF_002934325.1 Marinobacter persicus | reverse complement strand
CTCTTTGGCCCGGAAGGCGTGGAAAGGTCAACCACAAAATCGCTGGACATGATCTGATGGTATCCGCCTGCTTCGGGGTGGCGAATATTGGCTTGTTCAGCCACTGAGAGGGTGTCTTCTATTCGGAGAGGAAACTGTTCACGGATGTCAGTGACATCCGGGTTCCATTCAAGTAGCAGGAACGCGGCTAACTCTGTATCGGAGAAGAAATGATGAGTTCGTCCTGTCAGGTGGCCCATCACTCGATGCGAGCGCCCCTTGGAGGATAGGTCTCTGACGGTCAGCCATGGATGGTAATCCTTGCCGCTGCCTTTACCGCGTTCTTCTTTGATCCACTTCTGGGTTTTCTTGTCGAGTTTGTAGTTGGCCATTCCCTATCACTCCCGAGGAGAATAGCCTGACTTTGCCACATAGTCCGCTAGTTACCAACTTTATTATAAAGTTACCAACTCTTTTATCATGTTACCAACTTTATTATTATCCCACAAGGATAACAACAGAAGGCACTTCTCTTATTCCACCGTCACACTCTTGGCGAGGTTCCGTGGCTGGTCCACGTCCGTGCCTTTGAGCACGGCCACGTGGTAGGACAACAGCTGCAGCGGCACGGTGTAGACGATGGGCGCGGTGATTTCGTGTACCGGCGGCAGTTGCATCACGTGCACGCCTTCCTCGGCTTTCACGCCGGCGGACTTGTCGGCGAACACGAATAGCTCTCCGCCCCGGGCGCGCACTTCTTCGAGGTTGGATTTGAGTTTTTCCACCAGGTCGTTGTTGGGCGCGACGGTGACCACCGGCATTTCACTGTCCACCAGTGCCAGAGGCCCGTGCTTGAGTTCGCCGGCCGGGTAGGCTTCGGCGTGGATGTAGGAGATTTCCTTGAGCTTCAATGCCCCTTCCATGGCCACGGGAAACTGGGAGCCCCGGCCCAGGAACAGGCTGTGGAATTTATCCATGAAGGCGCGGGACATCTCTTCAATACCGCCGTTGAGGGCCAGAATGTCGCTCACCTGCCCCGGCACCTGGTGCAGGGCGCTGACAATATCTGCTTCCCTTTCGGCACTCAGGCCGTTGTGGCGGGCCAGGGCCAGGGTGAAGATCAGCAGGGCGGTCAGCTGGGTGGTAAACGCCTTGGTGGAGGCCACGCCAATTTCGGGGCCGGCCTGGGTCATGATCACCAGGTCGGATTCGCGTACCAGGGAGCTGCCGGGCACGTTGCAGATGGCCAGGGCGGCGCGGAAGCCGGCTTTCTTGGCCTGGCGCAGGGCCGCCAGGGTATCGGCGGTTTCGCCGGACTGGGAAATGCACAGGAACAGGGTGTCCGGCTGGATCACGTGCTTGCGGTAGCGGAACTCGGAGGCCACTTCCACGGAACAGGGCACGCCGGCCAGCTCTTCAATCCAGTAACGGGCAACCATGCCGGCATGGTACGAGGTACCGCAGGCGATGATCTGGACGTGGCGGACGTTATCCAGCAGGTTGGCGGCCTCGGTGCCCAGCGCCTGCTCCAGCACGCGGGAATCGGTCACCCGCCCTTCCATGGTGGCCTTGATGACTTTGGGTTGCTCGTAGATTTCCTTGAGCATGAAATGGCGGTATTCGCCTTTCTCGGCAGAATCGGCCCCGTGCTCGAACCGGTTGGTTTCCCGCTCAACCGGTGTTCCTTCGCGATCATGAATCTCGATGCGGTCCTTGCGAATATCGGCAATGTCGCCTTCTTCCAGGAACATGAAGCGGTCGGTCACCGGCAGCAGCGCGAGCTGGTCAGAGGCGATAAAGTTCTCGCCAATGCCCACACCGATCACCAGAGGGCTGCCTTCCCGGCACACCACCAGATGGTCCGGTTCGTCGGCGTGGACGACCGCCAGGGCGTAGGCACCCCGAAGCCGGGGAATGGCACTTTTTACAGCGTCGTACAGCGAGCCCTGTTCACGGTAATTTTTCTGGATCAGGTGAGCGACGACTTCGGTGTCGGTCTGGGAGGTGAACTCGAATCCATCCGCTTTCAGCTCGTCACGCAGTTCCTGGTAATTTTCAATGATGCCATTGTGAACGATGGCCAGGCCGTCACCCGACATGTGGGGATGGGCGTTCAGCTGGGAGGGTTCACCGTGGGTGGCCCAGCGGGTGTGGGCAATGCCCAGGTGGCCGTTCAGCGGATTGGCTTCCACGGCTTCGGCCAGGGCTGACACCTTGCCCAGTTCACGGGCACGCTGCGCGTGTGGCCCGCCATTGATCACGGCCATGCCCGCGGAGTCGTATCCCCGGTATTCCAGGCGGCGCAGTCCTTCCAGAAGAATGCCCTGGACGTCCCGCTCAGATACCGCTCCTACAATCCCACACATGCTGTCTTCACCTGCTGTTGTCTGTCGTTAGGCTTTCTTCGGCCGTTCCCAGCCTTCGATGTTGCGCTGCTTGCCCCGGGCGATGGCCAGTTCATTGTCGGCAACATCACGAGTGATGGTCGAACCCGCGCCAATGGTAGCGTCTACGCCCAGGGTAACCGGGGCCACCAGCGCCGAGTTGGAGCCGACGAACACGCCGTCGCCCATCACCGTCTGGTGTTTGTTCGCTCCATCATAATTGCAGGTGATGGTGCCTGCACCCACATTCACATGACGACCCATTAAGGTATCGCCCACGTAGCTCAGGTGGTTGATCTTGCTGCCCTCGCCCACCACGGCTTTTTTGGTTTCCACAAAGTTGCCCACCTTGGTATCGGCGCCCAGTTCGGTGCCCGGACGCAGGCGGGCAAAGGGACCAATCTCGGCATTGGTGCCAACGGTGGCACCCTCAATGACAGAATGGGCCTTAATGGTCACGCCATCGGCGATGGATGCATCCTTGATCACGCATCCGGGGCCAATGGTGACGTTGCTGCCTAGGCTAACGTTGCCCTCAAAAACCACGTTCACATCGATCCACAGGTCATTACCGATGGTCAGTTCGCCCCGAACATCCACACGAGCCGGGTCCGCGAGGCTGGCGCCTTCGGTCATCAGGCGCTCGGCCTGCTGGCGCTGGTACCAGCGCTCCAGTTCGGCCAGTTGCAGGCGATTGTTCACACCCTGCACCTCGAACGGATTCAGAGGCTGGGAAACCGTCACGCCCAGGCCGTGATCCACCGCCATGGCAATGATGTCGGTAAGGTAGTATTCGCCCTGGGCATTGCTGTTCGACAGGGTCGGCAACCAGCTTTTCAGGTGTCTGGCGGACACGGCCAGTATGCCCGTGTTCACCTCTTTGATTTCCTGCTGCTCGGCGCTGGCGTCTTTCTGTTCCACGATCGACTGCACCTGGTCCGCCTGGTTGCGAACAATGCGGCCGTAACCGTGCGGGTGTTCCATGTCCACGGTCAGCAGCGCGAGATTGCTCTCATCAAGGTCCGCGACCATGGATTCAAGCGTCGCCCGGCTGGTCAGCGGCACATCGCCATAGAGCACCAGTACCCGCGCGTCGTCCGGCAGGTCTGGCAACGCCTGAGCGACGGCATGGCCGGTACCCAGCTGCTCGGTCTGCATCACCCAATTCACCGCCCCATCATCCAGTGAGGCCTGCACCTTATCGGCACCATGCCCGATAACCGTGTGAATTTTTTCCGCGCCCAGCTGCCTGGCAGTGTCTATGACATGGTGCAGCATGGGTTTTCCAGCCACCGGGTGCAGCACCTTGGGCAGTGCGGACTTCATCCTTGAACCCTGGCCGGCGGCCAGGATCACAACGTGTAACGGGCTCATGGGGCGTCACGCTCCGTGATGTTGGGTGTTTTAAAAACGAAAAAACCGCGTCCCGGCGAAAGCCTCCCTGTTTTCGCTAAAAAACAGAGAACCTTCCACCCGCGGATGCGGTTCATAGTCAGGCCACTCCGGGCACCGACGCAACCCCTGCTTATCGCAGGTTTTTGCGCAGCTTCTGGATGGTACGCAGCTGAGCGGCGGCTTCTGCCAGCTCGGCGGCGGCCCGGGAGTATTCGAACTCGCCTGTCTTGTTCGCCAGTGCCTTTTCGGCTTCTTTCTGGGCTTCCAGCGCTGCGGCTTCGTCCACGTCTTTCGCACGAACCGCAGTATCAGCCATCAGGGTCACAAGGTTGGGCTGCACTTCCAGGTAACCCCCGGAAACGTACAGGATTTCCTCGCTACCACCCTGCTTGATGATCCGAACCGCACCCGGCTTGAGTGCGGTCAGGAGCGGGGCGTGGCCAAGCTGGATGCCAAGCTCACCCTCCGTGCCGGTAGCGATCAGTGTCTCTACCAGCCCGGAGTAGATTTTTTCCTCGGCACTTACGACGTCACAATGTACGGTCATAGCCATATTTTACGCCTCTTGCGTCGAAAAAGAGAGAAGGTTTTACTTACCTTCTTTCTCTTTCATTGCCTTAGCCTTCTCGATTGCTTCCTCGATGGTACCGCACATGTAGAACGCCTGTTCCGGCATGTCGTCGTAGTCACCGTTGAGGATGCCTTCGAAGCTGCTGATGGTCTCTTTCAGAGACACGTACTTACCAGGCGCGCCGGTGAATACTTCAGCAACGTGGAACGGCTGAGACAGGAAACGCTCGATCTTACGGGCACGGGCAACAGTCGTCTTGTCTTCTTCAGACAGTTCGTCCATACCCAGGATGGCGATGATGTCCTTCAGTTCCTTGTAACGCTGCAGAACGTTCTGAACACCACGGGCCACGTTGTAGTGCTGCTCACCAATCACCAGCGGATCGAGCTGACGAGAAGTGGAATCCAGCGGATCGATCGCCGGGTAGATACCCTTGGAAGCGATGTCACGGCTCAGTACAACGGTTGCGTCCAGGTGCGAGAAGGTGGTCGCCGGAGACGGGTCAGTCAAGTCATCCGCCGGTACGTATACCGCCTGGATGGACGTGATGGAACCAGTCTTGGTGGAGGTGATCCGCTCCTGCAGCTGACCCATCTCTTCGGCCAGAGTCGGCTGGTAACCTACCGCAGACGGCATACGACCCAACAGTGCAGATACCTCAGTACCGGCCAGGGTGTAACGGTAGATGTTGTCAACGAACAGCAGTACGTCACGGCCTTCATCACGGAACTTCTCGGCCATGGTCAGGCCGGTCAGGGCTACGCGCAGACGGTTCCCGGGGGGTTCGTTCATCTGACCGTAAACCATCGCCACTTTATCAAGGACGTTGGAGTCCTTCATTTCGTAGTAGAAGTCGTTACCTTCACGGGTACGCTCACCAACACCGGCGAATACGGAGAGACCGGAGTGCTCTTTCGCGATGTTGTTGATCAGTTCCATCATGTTTACGGTTTTACCTACGCCGGCGCCGCCGAACAGGCCAACCTTACCACCCTTGGCGAACGGGCAGATCAGGTCGATAACCTTGATACCGGTTTCCAGCAGGTCCGCAGAGGCTGCCTGGTCGGCATAGCCCGGTGCTTTACGGTGGATAGACCACTTTTCCTGCTCACCGATTTCGCCCTGCTCGTCGATGGGACGACCCAGAACGTCCATGATGCGGCCCAGAGTCTCGGTACCAACCGGTACGGAGATCGGGCTGCCGGTGTTTTCTGCTTTCAGGCCACGCTTCAGGCCTTCGGTGCTGCCCATGGCGATGGTACGAACAATGCCGTCACCCAGCTGCTGCTGGACTTCCAGAGTTGTTTCACCACCTTCAAGCAGCAGTGCGTCATAAACGCTTGGCACGGCGTCACGTGGGAATTCCACGTCGATAACCGCGCCAATGATCTGAACGATGTGTCCGCTACTCATGCTCGGTTCCTCGTTATCTAATAGTCAATAAAACCAGTAGGTCTGTGAGCGTTATCCAACAGATGCTGCGCCGCTCACAATTTCCGAAATCTCTTGTGTGATCGCCGCCTGACGGGCCTTGTTGTAGGCCAGCTGCAGGTCATCAATGATGTTGCCAGCATTGTCGGTGGCGCTCTTCATAGCGATCATCCGGGCAGCCTGCTCACAGGCCAGATTCTCTACCACACCCTGATACACCTGGGACTCGATATAACGTGGCATCAGCCCGTCCAGAATCGGACGTGAATCCGGCTCGTAAATATAATCCCACTGGTGACCGATCTCTTCTTCCTCATCGCCTTCAGGCAGTGGCAGCAGCTGCTCCGCCTTCGGGGACTGGGTCATGGTGTTGACGAATTCGTTACTCACGAGATAAAGGCGGTCAATCTTGCCTTCCTCGAACGAATCGAGCATCACCTTGACGCTACCAATCAGCTTGTCCGCACTCGGGTTGTCACCCAGGTGGGTTACGGCTGCCACCACGTTTCCGCCGTAGTTGCGGAAAAACGAGGCACCCTTCTGGCCAATAGCGCAGATATCGGTCTCAACACCTTTCTCTTTCCATCCACGCATTTCCTTCACGAGCAGCTTGAACGCGTTGCCGTTCAGGCCACCACAAAGGCCGCGATCGGAGGAGACCACAATGTAGCCAACCCGCTTGACGTCGCGTTCCTGCATGAACGGATGGCGGTAATCCTTGTTGGACTTGGCAATATGTCCGATTACCTGGCGCATCTTTTCGGCGTATGGGCGAGTCGCCTGCATACGCTCCTGAGCCTTACGCATCTTACTCGCGGCCACCATTTCCATGGCGGACGTGATCTTCTGCGTGCTCTTGATGCTTCCGATCTGATTACGTATTTCTTTTCCGACGGCCATAAGTCACTGCCTTTTCAAGTTAGACACTCAAATGCACCATCAGGCCCGCTCAAGGCGGGCCCGGTGGATTTACCAGCTCTGAGTGGTCTTGAATTTTTCCAGAGCAGCTTTCAGACCAGCGATGATGTCGTCGTTGTAGTTGCCATCAGGACCGATCTGTTCCAGCAGTTCTTTCTGCTCAGAACGCATCCAGTCAAGCAGCTGGGCTTCAAAAGCCACAATCTTGTCTACATCAACATCGTCCAGGAAGCCTTCGTTCGCTGCGAACAGTACGGTACCCATTTCCGCAACAGACATCGGGCTGTACTGGTTTTGCTTCATCAGCTCGGTAACGCGCTGACCGTGCTCCAGCTGCTTACGGGTTGCTTCGTCGAGGTCGGAAGCGAACTGGGCGAATGCCGCCAGTTCCCGGTACTGGGCCAGGGCCAGACGGATGTTACCGCCGAGCTTCTTCATGATCTTGGTCTGGGCTGAACCACCTACCCGCGATACCGAGATACCCGCGTTCATCGCCGGACGGATACCGGAGTTGAACAGGTTGGTTTCCAGGAAGATCTGACCGTCGGTGATGGAGATCACGTTGGTCGGAACGAATGCGGAAACGTCACCAGCCTGGGTTTCGATGATCGGCAGTGCGGTCAGGGAACCGGTTTGGCCTTTCACTTCGCCGTTGGTCAGCTTTTCAACTTCATCGGCGTTGATCCGGGACGCACGCTCCAGCAGACGGGAGTGGAGGTAGAATACGTCACCCGGGAAGGCTTCACGGCCCGGCGGACGACGCAGAAGCAGGGAGATCTGACGATACGCAACGGCCTGCTTGGACAGGTCATCGTATACGATCAGAGCGTCTTCGCCGCGGTCACGGAAGAATTCACCCATGGAAGTACCGGCGTACGGCGCCAGGTACTGCATGGAGGCCGGATCAGCCGCACCGGCAGCCACGATGATGGTGTGATCCATCGCACCGTGCTCTTCCAGCTTGCGCACAACCGCCGCGATGGACGACTGCTTCTGGCCGATGGCAACGTAGATACACTTGATGCCAGTGTTCTTCTGGTTGATGATCGCGTCGATCGCAACCGCAGTCTTACCGATCTGACGGTCACCGATGATCAGCTCACGCTGACCACGACCGATGGGAACCATGGTATCGATCGGCTTCAGACCAGTCTGAACCGGCTCATCAACTGACTGACGTGCGATTACGCCAGGCGCAACCTTCTCGATCGGAGAGGTTTCGCTGTTGCCCAGCTCGCCCTTGCCGTCGATCGGGTTACCCAGACCGTCTACAACGCGGCCCAGCAGTTCACGGCCAACCGGCACCTCAAGGATGCGACCGGTGCAACGTACTTTCTGGCCTTCGGCCAGACCTTCGTAGTCGCCCAGTACTACCGCACCAACAGAATCACGCTCCAGGTTCAGCGCCATGCCGTAAGTGCCGTTGGCAAATTCGATCATCTCACCGTACATAACGTCGGCGAGACCGTGGATCAATACGATACCGTCGGATACTGACAGGATCGTACCTTCGTTTTTAGCTTCGGAAGAGATATCGAGTTTCTCGATTCTCTTCTTGATGATGTCACTGATCTCGGATGGATTCAGTTGCTGCATGCCTTTGTCCTCAAACCTTGTGCTGAAATCAGGAGCCCAATGCCTTGGCCATACGGGCCAATTTGCCACGGACTGAAGCGTCGATAACCAGGTCGCCTGTGCGTACTACCACACCACCAATCAGAGACTGATCCACGGTGGATTCAAGCTCAACCTTGCGCTCCAGCTTTTTGGACAACGCGTCGATGAGTTTCTGTTGTTCGTCGGCCGACAGTTCGAATGCGGTATCTACTGTCAGGTTAACGGACTTCTCTACGTCCGCACGGTACAGACGGAACAGATCAGAAATTGCCGGCAAAAGGGCCAGACGCTTGTTTTCAGCAAGAATCGACAGGAAGTTTCTGAGTGCTTCCGGCAGCGGCTCTTCAAAACAATCCGCGAAGAGTTCCGCTTTGCGCTGCTCAGAGAGGCCAGGGTTGGCCAGGATGTTCTTTACCTCTTGGTCAGCCGCAACCTGTGCTGCAAAAGCCAGCGCCTGATCCCACTGATCAATGGCGTTCTGGTCCTTGGCGGCAGCAAAGACGGCTTTCGCATAGGGTCGGGCTAACGTTACAAGTTCTGCCATGATGACCCTCTTTTAGAGTTCTGCGGCCAGCTTTTCCAGCATCTCGCTGTGAGCTTTGGCGTCTACAGAGGTTTCCAGAATCTTCTCGGCACCTGCAACAGCCAGTGTTGCCACTTCTGCTCTGAGTGCGTCGCGAGCCTGAACACGCTCCTGTTGAATTTCCGCCCTGGCCTGCTCAATCAGCTTTTCGCCTTCCTTACGAGCGTCGTCCTTGGAGGACTCGACGATCTGGGCGGCACGCTTGTTGGCCTGGTCAATCAGGGCTGCAGCTTCTTCCTTTGCCTTCTGCATTTCCTTTGCGGCCTTCTCCTGCGCGAGCTCGAGATCAAGCGAAGCCCGATCAGCGGCAGAAAGACCGTCAGCAATTTTCTTCTGGCGCGCTTCCATGGCTGCCGTAATCGGCGGCCATACATATTTGACGCAGAACCAGACGAAAATAGCGAAGGCAATCGATTGCCCTATCAACGTAAGGTTTATATTCACGGCAATATACCTCTTGCTATTCGTTGCGTCCTGGTGTCCGGAAAGTCAGGCGCTGCAATGGTCAGCGCCCATGTCTTTACGGCTTTGATTAACCAGCAACAACGAAGATCAGGTACATAGCGATACCAACACCGATCATGGGAACCGCATCAAGCAGACCAGCCATGATGAAGGCTTTGGTTTGCAGCTGGTTGCCCATTTCCGGCTGACGAGCAGTAGATTCGAGCAGCTTGCCGCCCAGCAGGCCGAAACCGATACCGGCGCCCAGGGCACCCAGACCGATGATAAGCGCAGCTGCGATAAATACCATTTCCATTGAAGACTCCTCAGTTTTTCAGATAGTTAAGGGTTTAGTGCATTAAGGGTTTTTATTAGTGATCTTCGTGCGCTGCGCTGAGGTAAACCACAGTCAGCGTTGTAAAGATAAAGGCCTGCAGCGTAATTACCAGAATGTGGAAGATCGCCCAGGGCACACTCAGTGTCCACTGAACCCACAACGGTAACAGCGCAATCAGGATAAAGATAACCTCGCCAGCGTACATGTTGCCGAACAAACGAAGTGCCAGACTAATCGGTTTGATGATCAAACCCAACAGTTCAAGCACCAGGTTAAACGGTACCAGTGACCAGTGGTTGAACGGTGTGAAAGAAAGTTCTTTCAGGAAGCCGCCCGGGCCCTTCACCTTGAAGCTGTAGAACAGGATCAGGATGAACACGCCAAGAGCGATACCAAATGTGGCGTTGGGATCGGTGGTTGGCACAATCTTGAAGTACTCAAGTCCCATCGCATGAGCAAGTACCGGGATGTAGTCCACCGGCACCAGGTCCAGGGCGTTCATCAGGAAGATCCAGACGAACAGGGTCAGGGCCATTGGCGCAATGATCGGGTTCCGACCATGGAAGACGTCTCTCACAATGCCCTGAGAGAACTCAAACATGATCTCGACAAAGTTCTGCAAGCCGCCTGGCGCACCTTCGGTGACGCGTTTGGCCGCGAAGCGGAACAGGCCGAGAAACAACAGACCCATGGCAATGGACCAGCCCAGGGTGTCCACGTGGAATGCCATAAAGCCCATATCCGCCGCTTCCTGGGCGGTATGCGCCATGGTCCACTGGGCTTCCTGGAGCACGGTACCGTCAGCCCGCTCATAGCCAGCGGGGAGTTTACCGTAGGTAAGGTTGGTAAGGTGGTGTTGTATATACGCTACTGGGGTATCAGCTGCCATACTGCTCTCATCCAGTTATCGCTGTGGTCGTGGCCGAATGAGCCAACGCAGAACGTTACCCACTACAACCATCACAGCAAAAGTGAATAACAGAGCCGGTACATGGACTGGCTCCATTAAAGTGAAAACGGCCGCAAAAAACACTGCGGTAAGGGCGAGCTTGATGCTCTCAGCCCTGAAAATATTACTCACCGCCAGACTCATCTGGCGCGCGCCCTGGTAACGATAGGCGCGATGCGCAAAGTAAGCGTTTGGTATGACAAAAATAAGACCGCCAACCAGGGCGGAATAACCGGCCAAACGACTTACCAGTAACCACCACAGCAGGCTCTGAATGCTCAGCGCGGCCATCTCGATGGTGAGCCATTGCTTCAATGGCACGTATGTGATGGCTTTACGATAGCGAGTCATGTCACCTGCTGTTGGATCAAGCGCGCGGAATTATATGGGTTAACCGTAATGTGTTCAATACAATCTGTTCGAAAAAATGCTCAAAAAACAGGCAATTTTCTACAGTCAATTAGGTAATTCACACAAGTTGTGCCGGGGTCATTGAGCTACAACCACATCTGGTGGTTCGCCCACAATACAGGACTTTAGGATGAGGCCTCACGCGGCTGGAAATGTTACTGGATGTGGTCAAGAATTCCGTCAAGCTCGTCCAGCGAGCTGTACTCGATCACCAGCTTTCCCTTCCCCCGCTTACCATGGGCAATAGAGACTCGCGCACCCAATCGGTCCGACAGGTCATCCTGAAGAGCGCGGATATTGGGGTCAAGGGCTGGCTTCTCGGTTTTTTCCGCATCGGACGGCTGGTTCTGGAAGCGGCGCACCAACGCTTCGGTCTGGCGCACCGACAGGGACTTCGCCACCACCTGTTTGGCCACCTGCACCTGTTGTTCCGGCGGCAAAGTAAGCATGGCCCGGCCGTGGCCCATTTCCAGGTCGCCGTGCTCGAGCATGGTCCGCACGTCTTCGGTCAGGCCGATCAGGCGCAAGAGATTGGTAATGGTGGTGCGGGATTTACCCACCGCCTCGGCCACCTGGTTCTGGGTCAGGCCAAATTCGTCCTGCAGGCGTTGAAGTGCAAAGGCTTCTTCGATGGGATTGAGGTTTTCCCGCTGGATGTTTTCAATCAAGGCCATGGCAATCACGGCCTCGTCCGGCACGTCCCGGATAATGGCCGGAATGCTGTCGAGTTCGGCCAGCTGGGTCGCCCGCCAACGGCGTTCCCCGGCAATCAACTCGTAACGGCCTTCGGCCACGGCGCGCACCACCACCGGCTGCATCACGCCCTGCTGACGAATGGAATCCGCCAACTCCTGGAGCGCAGCCGGGTCCATGTCCCGGCGGGGCTGGTAGCGTCCGCGCTGGATCAGGTCGATGGGAATCTCCCGCAACTCACCGTCGTGGTTGGTGGACGGTTCATTGAGATCGACTTTGGAGTTCTGCAGCAGTGCTCCCAGTCCGCGTTGGCCCAAGCCTCGTTTCTTCGGCGCCATGGTGTCTGTCATTCTTCCTGTTGAAATGATGTGTGCACAGTTGCCCTCGGGCAACGCATGTTACACCGCTACGGCGGTCGCTGTCTTTTTCGACCCGTGGCGGCGAACCATTTCCCCGGCCAGGGCCAGGTAGGCAATGGCGCCCTTGGAGGCGCGGTCGTACTTCAGCGCCGGCAGGCCATAGCTCGGGGCTTCGGCCAGGCGCACGTTGCGGGGAATCACCGCCCGGTAGACCTTGTCACCAAAATACTCGCTGAGCTGGCCGGAAACATCCAGCGTCAGGCTGTTGCGGGGGTCGTACATGGTGCGCAGGATGCCTTCGATCTGCAGGTCCGGGTTCACGGTTTCCCGGATCTGCTCGACGGTGCTCATCAGCGCCGCCAGACCTTCCAGGGCGTAATACTCGCACTGCATGGGAATCAGGATGGAATCCGCCGCCGACAACGCGTTCACCGTCAGCAGGTTCAGCGACGGCGGGCAGTCGATCAGGATGTAGTCGTAGTTGTCCCGCAGCGTATTCAGGGCCAGGCGAAGGCGGTGCTCCCGTCCGATTTCGTTCATCAGTTCCACTTCCGCGGCGGTCAGATCACCGTTGGCCGGCAGCAGGTCAAACTCCGCTTCACTGACGGTCACCACAGCTTCCGCAGGCTTGGCGCGCTTGGTCAGCACATCAAAGCCGGACAGCTCCATGGCATTTTTATCCACGCCGCTGCCCATGGTGGCGTTGCCCTGGGGGTCCATGTCCACCAGCAACACGCGGCGTTTGGTGGCGGCAAGCGACGCCGCCAGATTCACGCAGGTGGTGGTCTTTCCCACACCGCCTTTCTGGTTGGTCACTGCGATTACGCGCGCCATGCTTCGCCTCCTGTTGCGGGTTTAGCGGGATAAAGGTGCCCGGCGAACCACCAGCAGGTGACGCTCGCCATCCGCTCCGGGAACGGTCAGGGCCTGGCTGGATTCTACCTGCCAACCGGCCGGAAGGGCAGACACTTCATCATCCGGATACTGACCTTTCATGGCAAGGAACTCGCCGTTTTCCGCCAGCAACGGCTCACACCAGGTCACCAGGTTCTCCAGCGCGGTGAAGGCGCGGCTGCTGATCTGGTCAAACGGTTGCTCCGGCTGGCAGTCTTCGGCCCGGCCGTGAATGACCTCAACGTTGTCCAGGCCCAACTCCAGAACACACTGGTTCAGGAAGCGGGTTTTCTTGCCATTGCTGTCCAGCAGGGTGAAGCGTTTTTCCGGAAACACGATGGCCAGGGGAATGCCCGGCAGGCCGCCACCGGCGCCCACATCCAGCAGGTGATCGGTGCTGATCCAGGGCACAATGCTGAGGCTGTCGAGCAGCTGGCGCGAGACCATCACCCGCTCATCGCGCACGGCGGTGAGGTTGTAGGCCTTGTTCCATTTATTGAGCAGAGCCAGAAAAGCCAGCAGTTGTTGCTGCTGGCTGTCGCTCAGGGAAAGGTCCATGTCGGCCAGCCCCGATTCGAGCTGGCGTTGCCACTGTGGATAACTCATGTCAGGCGCTCTGCTTTTTCAACAGGTCCCGCTTTTTCAGGTACACCAGGATCTGGCTGACCGCCGCCGGGGTGACGCCCTGAATGCGTGAGGCCTGGGCCACGGTTTCCGGGCGCACTTCCTTGAGCTTCTGCTTGATCTCGTTGGACAGCCCGCCAATGGTGTCGTAATCCAGATCGATCGGCAGGGCCGTGTTCTCATTTTTACGCAGGCGCTCAATCTCGTCCGACTGACGGGAGATGTAGCCCTCGTACTTGATCTCGATTTCCACCTGGTCCGCGACGTTCGGATCTTCGGCCCGCTGAGCACCAATCTCCGCCACGTGGTCGTAGACAATTTCCGGCCGGCGCAGCAGCTCCGCCAGGGTGTGGTCCCGGTTCATGGGCTGCTTGAGGTACTGGTTGGCCCGCTCGCCCGCCTCGGTGTTCGGATGAATGCGGGTGGTTTCCAGGCGCTCGCGCTCGGCGGCGATGCCTTCGCGCTTGTCGCTGAACTTCTGCCAGCGCTCGTCGTCCACCAGACCCAGCTTGCGACCGGTCTCGGTCAGACGCAGGTCGGCGTTGTCTTCGCGCAGGATCAGCCGGTACTCGGCACGGCTGGTGAACATGCGGTACGGTTCCTTGGTGCCCATGGTGATCAGGTCGTCCACCAGCACACCCAGGTAGGCCTCGTCCCGGCGCGGGTACCACTCGTCTTTCTCCTGCGCGCGGAGCGCAGCGTTGATGCCCGCCAGCAGGCCCTGGGCACCCGCTTCCTCATAACCGGTGGTGCCGTTGATCTGGCCGGCGAAGTACAGGCTCTGGATGAACTTGGTTTCCAGGGTGTGGCGCAGGTCCTGTGGGTTCAGGTAGTCGTACTCAATGGCGTAGCCCGGCCGGGTGATGTGGGCGTTCTCGAACCCGGGAATGGAGCGCACCGCCGCCAGCTGGATATCAAACGGCAGGCTCGTGGAAATGCCGTTCGGGTATAGCTCGTGGGTGGTCAGCCCTTCGGGCTCCACGAAAATCTGGTGCGAATCCTTGTCGGCAAAGCGGTTCACCTTGTCTTCAATGGACGGGCAGTAACGCGGGCCCACGCCCTCGATTTCCCCGGCAAACATGGGCGAGCGGTCAAAACCGCTGCGAATGATGTCGTGGGTTTCTTCGGTGGTGCGAGTCACGTAGCAGCACACCTGCTCCGGGTGCTGGCTACGGTCACCAATGAACGACATCACCGGGGTGGGGTTGTCGCCCCACTGCTCCTGCATCACTGAGAAATCCACCGAGCGGGCGTCGACACGCGGCGGCGTCCCGGTTTTCAGCCGACCCACGTTGAACGGCAGTTCGCGCAGACGCTTGGCCAGGGCATTGGCCGGGGCATCGCCGGCGCGGCCGCCGGAATGGTTCTGCATGCCAATGTGGATAACCCCGCCCAGGAAGGTACCGGTGGTCAATACCACGGTCTGTGCGCGGAAGCGGATGCCGGTCTGGGTCACCACGCCGGTCACCTGATCGTTTTCCACAATCAGGTCGTCGGCGGCCTGCTGGAACAACGTCAGGTTGGGCTGGTTTTCCAGCATGTGCCGAATGGCTGCCTTATATAGCACACGGTCGGCCTGGGCGCGGGTGGCACGCACGGCCGGGCCCTTGCGGCTATTCAGCACGCGGAACTGGATGCCCGCCTGGTCGGTGGCCTGGGCCATGGCGCCGCCCAGGGCGTCGATTTCCTTCACCAGGTGGCTCTTGCCAATGCCCCCGATGGCGGGGTTACAGGACATCTGCCCCAGGGTTTCAATGTTGTGGGTCAACAGCAGGGTTTGCGACCCCATGCGCGCGGCCGCCAGCGCGGCTTCGGTACCAGCATGGCCGCCGCCAATAACAATGACATCGAAACGGGTCGGGAAATCCACTCTTCACCTCGGAAATCAGGCTTTAAATAAGGGTATAAAAACAGGGCGGCGAGTATAACGCCTCGCCCGGGAAAATGCAGTTAGAATGTGCAAATTTTAACCAGAACCGGCGGCGACGGAAAAGACTTTCACGACCAGCCTGAAGGCCGACGCGCCCTTTGGGCGTCCGCGGGTGAGTAAATACCGAAATCAACCAGTTATCAGAGGGTTGTCAAAAAGTATTCAGAAAAGTTTTCAAGAAACTTATCCACATGACTGATCTGTTTTCAACACCTCCATAATTGAGATAACTCACTGTTATTTCACGATTTACTTATTATTACCCAAAGGTTATCCGTAGGTTTTCCCAATAATTATCCACAGCCAATCAACCCAAACCGAAGACTGGCCGTGGCGGGCCTCAGGGCTGTTTCTGGATCACCAGAACCACTTCCCCGACTTCAATCCCCCACTTAGTCATGGAGGTTTCATTGATCAGCGTGTCCGGCGTGACCAGATACATCCAATCGTCCATCCGTACATCCAGGGTGTCATCACCGTAGGGCACCCGAAGCACATAGTTCATGTGGATGGCATTGCCCTGCCAACGCATGGTGCCCGCCTCAACGACATCGCCGGCAGAGGCGTGATAGGTATCGCCTTTGGGCACCAGTGTCCATACGCGAGTCTGTACCTCACCGTCATCAAACCGGAAGACCTCGTCCAAGGTACCTACTCCGTTGTCGTCCCAGCTAGCGATGATGTCGGCGTCAAAGGTGCGAATCACCTCTCCGGAAAAATCCTTCACCACCCCCCGGGCGGACAACGTCCCGGAAAAGAATTCCTGTGGCACCAGTGTTGGCCGATTGTCACGGTAATCCTCCAGCGATGGCCCTGCACAACCCGACAACATCGCCAGTAAAAGCAGAACAAACCCCAGCTGCCCCAGACTGGTCATCCGCGTTTTTGTCGTCATCATCTTCCCACTCCGTTTTCAGATTCACTGAACAACTCTCCGGCAGGAAGATACGAGCGCCCTTGAAATCCCGATCTAAATCCTTACATCCTGTGCAGGTTATTCCGACCAAGTTATTCACTGAGACGTTATCCACTGAGAGGTTTTTCCGTCATCCGCAGCCTGCGGCGGATGGCCCATGCACATTCAGACAACGCATAAAAGAAGGAGGTTCGAAGATGGCCAATCGTACTGACGACTTTTATCCGACTCGCCTGGAGCGCCCGCTGCAAAGCTTTGAACGCAAAGATCCGGTGGTTCACAGCCAGGGGGAGGCTCGCGCCAACGGTCCGCTGAGCGAAGCAGAGCTGGACCAGTACGAACGCAATGGTTTCCTGGTCTTCAACAACTTCCTGGACAAGGAAACGGTCCAGCGTTTCCGGGATGACCTGCGCGCCTACGAGGATGATGACAGCATCCTGCATTCCGAGGGCACCATTACCGAACCCGGGAAACAGGAAATCCGCTCGATCTTTGGCATCCACGAGCTGTCCGACCGCTTCGACAAGCTGACCCGGGACCGCCGCATCCTGGACATGGTGCACCAGTTGCTGGGCAGCGATGCCTACATTCACCAGTCCCGGATCAACTACAAACCCGGTTTCAATGGCAAGGGTTTCAACTGGCACTCGGATTTTGAAACCTGGCACGCGGAGGACGGCATGCCCCGCATGCGCGCGGTGAGTTTCTCCATCTCGCTGACCGACAACAACCCGTTCAACGGCCCATTGATGCTGGTGCCCGGTACCCACAAGACCTGGTTCCCCTGCGTGGGCCGCACGCCGGAGGACAACTACCAGTCCTCCCTGAAAAAACAGGAGCTGGGCGTGCCCAGCCAGAAAGACCTGGACCGGATGATTCGGGAAAACGGCATTGAAACCGCCACCGGGGGTGCCGGCTCGCTGATCATCTTTGAGTGCAACGTCATGCACGGCTCCAACGCCAACATGTCGCCCTGGCCGCGCAGTAACCTGTTCTTCGTGTACAACAGCGTGGAAAACCAGCTGGAGAAGCCGTTCTGTGGCAATCGGCCCCGCCCGGACTTCCTGGGTAACCGGACCAATACCGACGCCCTGGTGCCGGTGGATTCGCCGGATCTGCGCCGGACCGGCTAAGGACAGCAAGCGCGCTCGCCAATGGCAGCATTGCCATAAAAAAGGGGAAGCCACATGGCTTCCCCTTTTTGGTTTCCGGAACCGGTTAATCGTCGCCGGAGAGGGTCAGGCCTGAGCCAGAACCCTCCTCGCCATTGAGGCTGATCATCCGGGTCTTGCTGATGCGGTGACGGAAGATTTCCCGCAAATACTTGATGGCTTTCTTCACATTGCCTCGACTCAGGCGAAGGTCGTTGATGGACACGAAGTTGTCCTGGTCGTGGCACATCTCCCGGTATTTCTTCTCATACATGGGCTTGATGGCGTACCAGTTGGTGTCCAGGATCTTGGCCGGATTCTCGAACTCGTTGAGCATGCTGTCCATCAATTCCTCATCCAGCTCCGGCGAGCGGATGAAGTCCAGCATGGCCTCGTCCAGACTGTCATCATAGCGCGTCTGGTCGTTGGCAAAGCACCGCTTGATGTAGGCCAGAATCAATGTGAGGAAGTCGTCGCTCAGACAGGGGCTCTTCACCACCAGGGTGGTCAGCGACAGGTTCGCCGAAGCACCAATCACCAGCGCGTAACGCTTCAGGGTGGTGTTCGGGAACAGTGCGTTGAGGTGCGTCTTCAGACGGTTGAGGTCCATGTAGGACAGCTTGTAGTCCTTGGGCAGGGACACAATCGAGACGATGGACGAGCAGTTCTTGAAGAAATGCAGGTCTTTCAGGTGGCTGGCGTCGTAGCCGGATTCTTTGTACTTGTGCAGGGCCTCCCGGTACCGGCTTGCCTCAATCGGCAGCAGGCTGACCCCTTCAATGGCCTCGGTAACCTTGTTGAAGTGCGGCAGGTCGATGGACCGGAAGAACAGGTCGTCGATGTCCAGACGGGACTCGCCATTGATGCTCCGGAACTCGGTGGCATGGGCATCCGTGGGCACGACTGATTCCGCGTAGGCCACTGCCACGGGACCGGCCAGGCTCATGAACAGGTCGTTGGCATCCAGGCGGATGGTCTCGCCGATATCCACACCGGCGCGACGGAAATAATCTTCATCATAATCCGTGGTCACCGCCTGGGCGGTGAGGATGTTGAAGATCTGCTGGGAGATGTACTGGTTGGCGTACTTCTCCATCGCGTTCACATCCACATCGCGGATCTTACCTTCATCCTGCTGCTCGGCGTAACGCATGATGTCGTTGGAAATCAACATCATGGCGTTCCACGGGCGGATGCGGTGCATCATGTCGGCGTCGCGGGTCTCATCGGCATCGAAGTTGTAGGAGAAGTCCCACTCCTCAGCCAGGTACTTGCACAGCAGACGGCCAGCGTTGATGTGCAGGGCCTCGGACATTTCAATCCGGTTGTCCTGAATATTGGGCAGGATACAGATGCCGCTGGTGAAGATCGGCTCGAATACGAAGGAATGGTCGCGGTTTTCCAGCTCCCGGTCTTCGAGCTTCGGGTCGAAGGTCTTGCGCATGTAGGAATACTGCTGCGCCAAACCAAACTCCGAGGCCATGCCCGAACCGGTACCACCACCGGCACTGAAAATGTAGAAATACAGCCGGGACTGGTTGGCCTTGATACCACAGGAATCAATCAGATAGCTGTGGATAAACTTCCATTCCTCATTGGAGAAATGATCGGTGTCCTTGTTCAGGATGATCCGCGCCAGGTACTGACCCAGGATCGGCGCGTTACCCGCACCACCGGCATGGACCTCCGACAGGTCCATGATCTTCATCTTGTTGTAGTCTTCCAGGAAGGTGCTTTCGTCGGCCCGACGGGAAAAACGGATGCGCCCTTCGATGTCCTTGTCCAGATCCCCCAGCATCACCATGGGTTCAATCAGGAACACCGGCTTCACGGTATTGGCCGTGGGCAGGTTCAGGCTCTGACGAATCCAGCGCATGGGGCCGATTTCTTTTTCCCGGCTGCGGCGCTCTTCGTTATCCAGCTCCTGCAGGTAATAGGACCGGGCGCTGTGCACCAGCTCGGCGACATCCAGGGCAATGTTGGAGCCACAGCGGCCAAGACCGATCAGGCACACCGACGGAAAGAACTGCTGCTTGCCTTCTTCTTTCTGGCTGTCGGTGAAAACCCGCGGGAAAACCGATTCCCGAAGGTAATCCAGGTTGGACAGAATCTGGTCCAGGTCCCGCTCGGTAAAGTACATGTAAGAGTCCGGAGCTTGGCTATCGGCGGATTTCGCGGCCGGGGCCTTGGAGGTTTTGCGGCTTGAGCTACTGCTGCTCTTGCTTTTTGAGGTGCTTCTGCTGGTTGTGGCCTTCTTGACCACCCGGGCTTCCGATGCCACGGCGGAACTGTTGTCCGCTCCCCTGTCCTGATTGCTGTTCTCGATGCTCTCGTCCATATCCGCAGGGTGCCTGTTACTCATGTCCGTAGTCCGGCCTGTGCATAAATGTCAAAAATTTAATACACAAGATACCAATGGATCACAGAATAGCCAGCGGAAATAGGCTTTAAAAACCCTACGGTTACAATTTTAAACACTCAGGACGTGGTACCGGACACACTTGGAACTGGCCATCAGCCCGCTGTTGGTGTCCGGCTCCCGGGGTCAGGCGGCCTGATTTCGCGCCGTGTTGGTGACTGACTGGTCAATGTCCCGCAGCAAGTGCTCATCGGTCTGGCCAATGGGCAAATCGTACGTAATGGTCGCCCCATAGGCGTTCGGAGCATGGGGATCGTTCCGAAGCTTATCGAACACCAGCAGGCGGGTGCCCAGGTAAAAACCCTCGTGCAGATCGTGGGTCACCATGAAAATGGTGATGCCGATTTCGCGCCAGAGTCGCAACAGCAGCTCGTGCATATCCTTGCGAATACCGGGGTCCAGCGCACCAAACGGCTCGTCCAGCAGCAGCACCCGCGGCCGCATGATCAGGGACTGGGCAATGGCCAGACGCTGCTGCATACCACCCGACAACTCGTGGGGCCACTTGTTGGCGGACGGCCCCAGGCCCACCAGTTCCAGCATGTCATCCACTTTCTCCAGCGCTTCGGCTCGGGCACTGCCAAACAGTTTGCCCAGTATCGGTTTCTGCTCAAGCTCCAGCCCCATCAACACGTTCTGGCGAACCGTGAGATGCGGAAACACCGAATAACGCTGGAACACGATGCCCCGGTTGCGATCCGGCTCGGCGGGAAAGGTGTCGCCCTCCAGCAGCAATTCGCCCCGGGTCTGGACTTCCTGGCCCAGGAGCATTTTCAGAAAGGTGGATTTGCCACAACCGGACGCGCCCACCAGGGTGCAGAACTCGCCCTGCTCCACTTCCAGGTTCAGGTTTTCCAGCACGACCTGGTCGCCGTACTCCTTCCACAGTTTGTTGACGCTGATAAAACTCATCAGTGACCTCCGGCGTTGTACCAGGGAAACAACCTGCGGTTGGCAAGTCGCAGACACTGGTCGATGACAATGGCAAGAAGGGTAATCCAGATGACATAAGGCAGGATCACGTCCATGGCGAGGTAACGGCGCACCAGGAAGATCCGGTAACCCAGACCTTCGGTGGAGGCAATAGCCTCGGCGGCAATCAGGAACAGCCAGGCCGGCCCCAGGCTCAGGCGCACGGCATCAATCAGCCGGGGCAACACCTGGGGCAACGCCATGCGGGTAACCACCTGCCAGCTGTTGGCGCCCAGGGTCTGGATCTTGATCAGCTGTTCGCCGGGCAGTTCGCTGACCCGCTGGGCCACATCGCGCATCATGATGGGAGCGGTGCCGATGACGATCAGCATCACCTTGGACAATTCACCAAGGCCAAAAACGATGAACAGGATGGGCAGAATGGCCAGTGGCGGCACCATGGACAATGCCGAGACCAGCGGCGCCAGGTTGGCCCGCACCAGCGGCAGCACCCCGTTGGCCAGGCCCACCACCAGGGCCATCAACGCCGCCACCCCGACACCCATGCCCAGGCGTTCCAGGCTGGCCAGGGTGTCGACCCACATCAGGTAATCGCCACTGCGGCGGTCTTCCTGGAAAGCCATCCGGTCGACGGCGGCGGTCATCTGCTCCAGGCCGGGCAGCAGCTTGTCGTTGGGGTTGTCGGCCAGCCGCTGTTGCGAGGCGGCGCCGTAGATCAGTAACAGGATAACGAAAGGCAGGACACCAAGCGCGGTGGCGGTCAGCCGGCCAGGCGTGCGGTTTATCAATCGCATGATCTTTCTCCTCTGGTCACAGAACACGGCCATGGAATCGCGTGCAATCCAATCTCCCGGGCTTTTGTCCCGCCGTGTAACCCCGTCCAGAGGTCGGTGACTCTCGGACCAGCCATCCGGGAAAGAGACTGTCTTCGCCGGACCGGAACCCTAGTCACCCATTGTGTCCGTTTGTCTGGCCGCACGAGATGCGGTGTTGCTGTGAACGGATATGGGTCTTCCGCCCCGCGCATCGGGGCTGACAACAGAAACTCTGCAGGCACTGTGCCAGTACCCAGGGTTCTCACGATTCCGGGCCTTTTGACACTCACCGGCGCAATGAGATGCACCTGACCGGTGCGTTTACCCCGTTTTTGCCTCATGACAACGCACCCCGTTCCAGTAATTCGGCGGCCGCCGCCAGTATGCGGCGGTGACATTCCGGCTCTCTTCCGGGTCCGCCCGCCACATGGCCCCAGTCCGAGTCCATTGGCAGGCAACGGCCTGCGGGCATGGCGGCGGTGTCGGCGCGGGCATCGGTGGTGGTGAAGTAGAGATCGGTCGCCGACGGCAGCATTCGCGTGGGCATCACCAGCCGCCCCAGCGCTTCCCGGTAACGTCCCTGGAACACGGGGTTGGCACTGATGTCTGCGGTTTGCCAGGTATTGAGCACCGCCAGCAGGTCATTGGCATCCTGTTGCAGGTGGTCCTTTTCCCAGAACGCCAGCAAGGCTTCGGGCGATTCAAAGCCCTGCTGGCGATAGCCTTCGTTGCGGAAGAACGCCTGGGAATAGGCCCAACCGGCGTACACCCGGGCAAAGGCTTTCAACCCACGCTCCGGAGGCTTGCCATAATGGCCATCGCGAAAAGCCGGGTCGCAGGTCAGCGCCGCCTTCACCCCTTCCAGGAAAACATGGTTATGGGGATAACAGCGGGCGGTGGCACAGACCGCCAGCACCGCCGCCACCCGGTCGGGAAACAGACTGCCCCATTGCAACGCCTGCATGCCCCCCATGGACCAGCCCATTACCAGCGCCAGCCGGGCGCCACCAAAAACCTCGTCCAGCAACCGTTTTTGCAGCATCACGTTGTCGTACAGGCTGATGCTCGGAAAGCCCGGTCCCGCCTGGGCCCCAACGGTATTGGAGGGCGACGAAGACTCTCCGGCACCGAGCATGGCGGGCACGACAATGCAGTACCGCTCGGGATCGAGCGGTCCACCCGGCGTTACCCAGGGGTGATTACCGGCGGCCGCACCACCGTAGTACGTGGGCAGCAACACCAGGTTGTCTTTTGGTGCGTTCAGGCGACCCATCCGGTGGTAGCGCAACCGGGCATTCTCCAGGATTTCACCGCTGGCCAGGGGCAGCGGCCCGGCCAGAAAATCGTCGATAACCCACTCCAAATCAGTCACTTGAGTTTCCCCTTTTCGGTTTCCGGACGCCTGTCCGGGTTCATTTACATACATGCTGGCATGTAAGTTGAATGAAAGATCCGTGCCAGACACACAGACCCGAACGCCCGTCCAACCGGGCCGATATGAGGAATGAGAGATGACCGAAATGACCGATACCCAGGCCCTGAAACGGCAACTGACCGACGCGGGCGTGAAATACGCCATGGCCAGCTACGTGGATATCCACGGCGTGAGCAAGGGGAAATTCGTGCCGGTGGCCCACCTGGGCCAGATGATGGAAGGCTCCGAGTTATACACAGGCGCTGCCCTGGACGGCGTGCCCCAGGACATCTCCGATGACGAGGTGGCCGCCATGCCAGACGCCGCCAACCACGCTATCTGCCCCTGGAACCGCCAACTGGCCTGGTTCCCCGGTGATCTTTACCTGAATGGCCAGCCTTTTGAGGCCTGTTCGAGAAACATTCTGCGCCGGCAGCTGGAGGTGGCCCAAGGCATGGGCTACCAGTTCAACCTGGGCATCGAAACCGAGTTTTTTGTGTTCCGGGAGACCGAGGATGGCGGCTTCGCCCCGTTCAGTGACCGGGATACCCTGGGCAAACCCTGCTACGACCCCCGCAGCCTGATGGACAACCTGCCGATCATGGACGAGCTGGTGGACGCCATGAACGAACTGGGCTGGGACGTGTATTCCTTCGATCATGAAGACGCCAACGGCCAGTTCGAAACCGACTTCAAGTACGCCGATGCCCTGACCATGGCCGACCGCCTGGTGTTCTTCCGCATGATGGCCAACGAAATCGCCCGCAAGCACGGTGCCTTCGCCAGCTTCATGCCCAAGCCCTTCAGTGACCGGACCGGCAGTGGCGCCCACTACAATATGTCACTGGCCGATGCCCGGACCGGGGAAAACTTGTTCAAGCCCAACGGCGACGATACCCACAACTGCGGCATCAGCCGGATCGCCTACCAATTCATCGCCGGTGTACTGAAGCACGGCGCCGCCATCAGTGCGGTGATCGCCCCCACCGTGAACAGTTACAAGCGCCTGGTGCGCCAGGGCAGTATGTCCGGCTCCACCTGGGCACCGGTGTTCCTGTGCTATGGCTCCAACAACCGCACCAACATGATCCGGATTCCGGGCGTGGGCGAGCGCATCGAATGCCGGGCCGCCGACATTGCCTGCAACCCCTACCTGGGTTCAGCCCTGATCCTGGCGGCCGGCCTGGAAGGTATTCGCGAAGGCCTGGACGCGGGCGCGCCGCACCACGAGAACATGTACAACTACAGCGACGCCGACATTGCCGAACAGGGCATCGAATACCTGCCCCGCAACCTGGGGGAGGCCATCGAAGCCTTCGAGGCGGACCCGCTGGCCAGAGCCGTGTTCGGTGACGACATGTTCCGGGCGTTCGTCGACTTCAAGAAAGACGAGTGGGAGAGCTACCACAACCACGTCTCGGAATGGGAAATCCAGCGTTACCTGAAGATGTTCTGAAGCCTGAACAGGGCCGGGAG
This sequence comes from Marinobacter persicus, assembly GCF_002934325.1. Lineage (GTDB taxonomy): Bacteria > Pseudomonadota > Gammaproteobacteria > Pseudomonadales > Oleiphilaceae > Marinobacter > Marinobacter persicus_A. The sequence goes on along the minus strand of NZ_PTIV01000016.1, from coordinate 49,008 downwards.
GCTATGCGCTTCCCGTGCCTGTCGACGCACTCCCCAGCAGATGCCGGAACTGGCGCTGGAAAAACGGGATCTGTTGTTTCAGTGAAAACAACCCGGGCGCAAACAGCCAGGTCTGGGTGATCCCCATCAGGAAGGTGTAACACAGCAGCCCCAGGTCCTCGGGCTGCTCATGGCTCTTCAACTGGCCCTGCTCCAGGGCCTTGCCCGCCAGATCGCCAAACAGCGCCACAATCGAGCCCGTCAGCTCCCGCTCCCGTTTCAGGGTCCGGCTCATGGCGTCGGTCAGTTCGGTCTTGTTGAGCAGGATTTCGAACGACTGCCGGTAACGCCGGTCGTTGGCCAGCAACGACAGCCATTGCTCAAGGAAATGTTCCATGGCCGCCACCGGCCGGTCGGCCATGTTCCGGCATTCCTCCACCAACGCTTCCAGGGGCTCCTGGGAATAGGCCAGCACCGCTTCGTACAGGTCGTCCTTGTTCTGGAAGTGCCAGTAGATCGGTCCACGACTGCAGCCGGCTTCCCTGGCGATGCGGCTCAGGGTGGTCAGCGAATAGCCGTCCCGGCTGAACAGCGTGAGAGCCGCTTCCAGTACCGTCTGGCGGGTTTTCTCGGCCTCTTCCTTGGTTCGACGCATTGTATTTTTCTCGTAAAAAAAGGGCACGACTATCGTGCCCTCAGGTTCCCAACGAAACAAGTTGTGGATAAATCAGATCTCGCCGTCGGCGGCCATCTGCATGTAGTCATCGTTGAAGCGCAGTTTCACGTTACCGGTGTTCCCCATGACGGTGCCGTCCGGAAACTCGATACCGACGAAATCCGGGCTCATGGCGCCCTGCCCCAGCAGGCCCTTGTCGAAGGAGAACTGGCGCACGCTGTCCATGGCCTCAAAGGCCTGCTCACTGTTGATGAAATCCACTGACATCTGTGGCTCCCAGAACATTTTCATACCCGCCAGCTGGGCTTCGTAGCCAGCCTGGTCGGTGCCGGACAGCTCACCCAGGTGGGCCCGGGCTTCCTGGCCCTTCTCGCTGTCGGACTCGAGGATGCTCATGGTTTCATACCAGGCGCCCACGAGCGCCTTGCCCAGCTTGGGGTTGTCTTCCAGGGTTTCGGTGCTGACCAGGGTCAGGTCCTTGATGTGACCCGGAATCTGGCTGGAATCGAACAGCTTGGTGGCACCGGGATAGGCTTCCACTTCGCTCAGCAGCGGGTTCCAGGTGGCCACGTGGCGCACGTCGTCGGTCTGGAAGGCTGAAACCAGGTCGGCGTCGGAGATGTTGACCACGTCCAGATCCCGCTCACTCAGGCCCACGCTTTCCAGCGCCCGGGCCAGCAGGTAGTGGGACACCGACAGCTCCACCAGGTGCACGGTTTCGCCGTCCAGCTCTTCGATGGAGGTGGCGTCCTTGGACACCAGGCCGTCGTTGCCGTTGGAGTAGTCACCGACGATCAGGGCGGTGGTGTCCAGGCCGGAGGCCGCCGGGATCGACAGGCCGTCCATGCTGGTGGCCACCACGCCGTCAAACTGGCCGGCGGTGTACTGGTTGATGGATTCGATGTAGTCGTTCACCTGCACGATATCCACCTCGATATCGTACTTGTCGGCCCATTTTTTCATGATGCCGCTGTCTTCGGCGTACTGCCAGGGCACCCAGCCGGCGTAGATGGTCCAGGCGATGCTGAACGAGTCTTTTTCCTCGGCCATCGCGGCGGGGGACAGGGCGGCCGCCAGCACACCGGCGACCAGGGGTTTACACAGGTTACGTGTTTTCATGGCTTCTCTCCTCGGGCATGGCCCGTCTGGTCATCACTGATTGGTTTCAAGTGTCAGCTTGTGAGTTCTTCGACGATCACCACCGGCGCTCCCGGGGCGACGGCCTGACCGGCCTCCCGCCGGACTTCGATCACCTTGCCCGCCACCGGACTCAGCAATTCGATTTCCATCTTCATGGATTCCACCACCGCCACCGGGCGCTGGGCCTCAATCATGTCGCCGGGTTTCACCAGGCATTCCCAGACGCTGCCCGCAACATGGCTTTCCACCGCGTGCTGGCCCGCCGGCAGGTTGGCCGGGTCGTCCTCGCCGGTGTCCTCGATGGGGGATTCGGCACTGAAGTTGATCTGCCCGGATTCGATCCAGCGCTGCAGTTCCTCGTCAAAGGCCTGCTTGCGATGGTGGGTGAAGTCCTCGATGTCGCTCTGGTTGTCGGCCAGGAACTGCTCGTAGTCCTTCAGGTTGAAGCGGGTTTCCTCCACCTGGATCGGGTAATCGCCGTTGGGGAAATCCCGGCGGATCTGCTGCAATTCCTTGGCGCTGACTTCGTAAAAACGAATCTGGTCAAAGAAGCGCAGCAACCACGGCTGGCCCGGCTGGAAGTATTCGGTGGTGCGATACCGGTTCCACATCTGCAGGGTGCGGCCAACAAACTGGTAGCCGCCCGGCCCTTCCATGCCGTAGATGCACAGGTAAGCGCCGCCGATACCCACGGAATTTTCGGCCGTCCAAGTACGGGCCGGGTTGTACTTGGTGGTCACCAGACGGTGGCGCGGGTCCAGGGGTGTGGCCACCGGCGCGCCCAGGTAGACATCGCCCAGGCCCATCACCAGGTAGCTGGCGTCGAACACGGTCTTCTTGACCTCGTCGATGCTCTCCAGGCCGTTGATGCGGCGAATGAATTCCAGGTTGCTCGGGCACCAGGGCGCGTCCTTGCGCACCGACTGCATGTACTTGTTGATGGCCTGCTGACAGGCCTCGTCGTCCCAGGACAGGGGCAGGTGAACAATCCGGGCCGGCACGTCCCACTCCGGCTGTTGCTCCAGTTCCTTTTCGGCGCGAATCAGCAGGTCCAGCAGATCGCGCTGATCCAGTTGCTGGCTATCGTAGTGCACCTGCAGGGAACGAATGCCCGGAGTCAGCTCCAGAATCGCCGGGTGGGCCTGCTCCCGCAGCCAGAGCATCAGGGCGTGGGCCCGGAAGCGCAGGCGGATGTCCAGCTCCATGTCGCCGTATTCCACCAGCACGTAGTTATCGCCGGCGGCCCGGTAGACCACGCCGGTTTCGTGTTCCTCGGTGTTCAGGGCATCCAGAACCGGGGTTACCGGCTGGACCGGGGTAATCCGGGCACTGGCACCGGTCAGGGTGGCAATGGATTCATCCAGCGCCTGGCGCAGGACCACGGCCTGCTCCTGGCTCACCGGCACAAAGCGGACTTTGTCCCCGGCCTTCAGCTGGCCGAGTTTCCACAGATCAGCACTGACCACGGTTACCGGACACACGAAGCCGCCGAGGCTGGGGCCGTCGGGGCCCAGGATTACCGGCATGTCCCCGGTGAAATCCACGGTGCCCACGGCGTAGGCGTTGTCGTGGATGTTGGAGGGGTGCATTCCGGCCTCCCCACCATCACTGCGGGCCCATTCGGGTTTCGGTCCAATCAGGCGCACACCGGTGCGGCTGGAGTTGTAGTGAATCTCCCACTCGCTGTCGAAAAAGGTCCGGATGTCCTGCTCGGTGAAATAGTCCGGCGCGCCATGGGGGCCATAGGTCACGTGCAGGTCCCAGGTCTTGCCGATGGCCGGTTTCAGGTCGTTGGGGAGCGTTTCGGTGCTCGCTGACTCTGGCTCTGCTTCTGCCAGTGCCAGCACATCCCCGGCCCGCAAGGCCCGGCCACAATGACCGCCAAACTGGCCCAGGGTGAAGGTGCTGCAGGAGGTCAGGTATTCCGGGCAGTCAAGGCCACCACGGAACAGAACGTAGGCCCGGGCGCCATCGGCGGTGGTGGCACCCAGCTTCAGGGTGGCGCCGGCCGGTACATTCACAACCTGCCAGAACTTCACCGGCTGGTCGTCCAGGGTGGCGTCCAGCTGGGCGCCGGTCAGCACGATCTGGGTGGCCCGGTTGAATTGCAACACCGGCCCTTTCAGGGTGATTTCCAGGCCCGGCGCCCCTTCAGGATTGCCCAGCAGACGATTGCCCAGACGGAACGAGTAGCTGTCAAAGGGTCCGGAAGGCGGAACCCCGATTTCCCAATAGCCGATACGGCCCGGGTAGTCCTGAATCGTGGTCAGCGTGCCCCCCGTAAGCACATCCACGGTGGCGGGCCGGTAGTCGAATTCATTGAGGGTGCGGGTAAACAGGCGCCCTTCAACAAAACGCGGGTCGGCCAGCACCTGCTGTACGTAGGCCAGGTTGGTTTCGATGCCATACAGCCGGCTGTCGCCCAGGGCGCTCAGCAGATGGGTACGAGCGGATTCCCGCTCGGCTTCGTGGACAATCACCTTGGCCAGCATGGGGTCGAACAGCGGCGAGACTTCGGTGCCAGGCTGAATCCAGGTATCGATGCGAAGGCCGTCGTCTTCGGGCCAATCCACGTTGGTGAGCAATCCCGCACCGGGCTGGAAATCCTTGTTCGGGTCCTCGGCGTAGATGCGGGCCTGAATGGCGTGGCCGGCTGGGTTCAGATGGCGACTCAGTTCCGCAAGATCTGCCAGGGTACCCATGCCCAGTTCCACCATCCAGCGAACCAGATCAACGTTGTACACCTCTTCGGTGACACCGTGTTCCACCTGCAGGCGGGTGTTCACTTCCAGGAAGTAGAATTCGCCATTGTCCGGGTCGTAGATAAATTCCACGGTACCGGCGCTGCGATAGGCGATGCTCTCTCCCAGCTGGCGGGCGGTGGCGTGCATCCTCGCACGCACGTCATCGGTGAGACCCGGCGCCGGCGCTTCCTCGATCACCTTCTGGTTGCGTCGCTGGGCGGAGCAGTCCCGCTCGCCCAGGGCCAGTACCTGCCCCTGACCGTCGCCAAACAACTGGACTTCGATGTGACGGGCGTGTTCCACAAACTTTTCCAGGAACACGCCGCTGTTGCTGAAGTTGTTCTGGCTCAGGCGCTGCACCGATTCAAAACTCTTTTCCAGATCCTCGGCGCTGTAGCACCGGGACATGCCAATGCCGCCGCCACCGGCGGTACTTTTCAGCATCACCGGGTAACCAATGTGGCTGGCCGCCGCGAGCGCGTCGTCCAGATCGGTCAGCAGCTCCGTACCCGGCAATAACGGAACACCGGCTTCTTTGGCCAGGGCACGGGCGGTGTGCTTGAGCCCGAACTGCTCCATCTGCTCCGGAGTTGGCCCGAGGAACACCACGCCTTCGGCCTCACAACGGCGGGCGAAATCCGCGTTCTCGCTGAGAAAGCCGTAACCTGGGTGAATGGCACCGGCGCCGCTCTGGCGTACCACTTCAAACAGTTTGTCCTGATCGAGGTAAGTCTGGGCCGGGGTGCCCTCACCCAGCGGCCAGGCTTCGTCGGCCTGGCGCACATGCAGGGAGTCGGTATCGGCCTCGGCGTAGACAACCACCGAGGTAATGCCCAGGGTGCGCAGCGTGCGAATCACGCGACAGGCAATGGCACCCCGATTGGCGATCAGTACCTTCTCGACGGGTCGGTTCAGCTCCATACCAGCACCTCGATCGGCGTGGGGTTCCAGCCGTTACAGGGGTTGTTGAGCTGTGGACAGTTGGAAATCATCACCAGAACGTCCATCCTCGCTTCCAGTTCCACGTATTTGCCGGCATCGGAAATACCGTTGGCAAAGGTGAGTCCGCCATCAGCCGTGACCGGTACGTTCATGAAAAAGTTGATGTTGTGGGTGATGTCCCGTTTGCCCATGCCCAGTTCTTCGTGTTCGGTGACCGCCACCAGCCAGCTGTCGCGGCAGGCGTGCATGCATTTTTTCTCCAGCGCGTACCGGGTGGTGTTGCTCTCCGCCGCGCAGGCACCGCCCAGGGTGTCGTGTCGGCCGCAGGTATCGGCGGTGATTTCCAGCATCGGGTTGTTTTCCGAGGACATCAGTACGGAGCCGGCGGTCAGATAGACATTGCCCTGCTCGCGGATAGTGTCCATTACGCTGTAGCGCTCTGTGGGGTTGTGGGCGTTGTAGAACAGGGTGTCGGCGGCCTGGTTACCTTCCAGATCGAGAATCCGCACGGTCTCGCCCGCCTTCACCACTTTCAGGAAATACTCGCCCGCCGGAACGGTCTCCCGGAAGCTTGCGTTCTCGGGGTTCAATTCGCTTGCTTTGATCATGTCCGGCCTCCCTTACTGGAACGAGTGGTACAGGGCGTTATTGGCGAAGGCACGGGTGGCCTCCGGCGACGAGGTCTTGCAGGGGTCGGCATCGGTGACCGGCGCCGCCTTGAAGAGCTGGTAACGCACGGGGTGGCTGGGGTAATCACTGGCCGGATTCATCGGATGCGGGCAGGTGTGCAGTACCACGATGGTGTCCATCTCGAACCGCAGGTCGACGGTGGCGCCGGCGTGGGAGTGGTTTTCGGCGAAGGCCATGTTGCCTTGGTCGTCGGTCTGCACCTTGCTGAACCAGTTCAGGTTGGCGGTGAGGTCTTTCTTGCCGAGCCCGTATTTGGCCAGTTCATTCAGAAAACTGCTGATGCCGTTGCGGTGGTAGTGGTTGTGGGCCTGTTGATAAGTCTTCCGGCCCCAACGCTGTTCCACCAGCTCGGCGTTGCAGGTACCGCTGACGGTGTCGTGCCAGCCCAGGTCGTCATGGATGATTGAAGCGAACACGCGCCCCATGTCGGACATGAGCACGTGGCCCCGGGTCAGCAGAAAAGTATGCTGGTTTTTCAGGGTGTCCGGCATATTGTACCGCTCGAGGGGGTTCTCGGGGTTGTACATCAACATGCCAACGTTAGCGCCACCGTTCTCGTCAATCAGTCGCAGCACGTGGCCGCGACGCATGATGAAGGACCAGTGGGATCCGCCGGGAATCAGATCGTCGTAGAGGGGAGCTGCCGTTTCTAACATGGCCTTTTCCTCCTGGCTGGGCGTTTCAAAAAAACGAGAGGCGTCAGTAACTGAACGATCCTCCCGGGCTTTTGTCCCGCCGTGTAGCCTTGGAAAAGGCCGTCAACTCTCGGACCAGTCATCTGCCTCGGAAAAGGCAGATCGGAACCCTAGTCGACCATTTGTCAGATTGTCGCGCTTTGATTGTGGTTTCAGTCACCAACGTCTCGCTGCGTGACACTACCCAATCAAGGTCTGTGCCATTTTAATTCAACAGGCTGATTTTAAAGGGATACTGGTAACAGGAAGGGAAAACCGGAGGTTGAGGCCGGCGGGCGTACTGCCCGCCGTTGGTGCGAGTGATCCGATACTGTGCACTTGTGCGCGGTTTATTTGCCGATGCAGAATGTATAAAATACTTTAAAAACATGAGCTTATGAAACTATTGGAGCACCATTGGAGTGCTGAAATTTGCGAAAAAAGTGTAAATATTGGCAAATTTCCTCTTCATCGGCTCCTGACGACCCATTTTAGAACTGGGATAAGTGGGAAACTGGGAGCCTTGTATACGCTTTTATCTCTATGAAATCAGCGCCTTGAGATCGCTCTTTCAGCCCCTTTTTCCGAACAAAATTATAGTAACATCGTTTTCTAAACGGATCCGTTCTCATTTTGAATGAACTTGACGCACAACATTGTTGTGCATAAAATGATTAAAAAGCGATCAGATAACTATGGCGGTTGAATTCAGGGATACGTGGCTGGAGGTTTTTTACGAACAAGACCAAAGTCATAAGAAAATACCCAGCACTATTGAAAGCGCCCTCTTTAGAAAGATTCAGATTCTGGATGCCGCAACGCAGGAGTCAGACTTGAGGATTCCACCGGGTAATCGTTTTGAACATTTGCAAGGAAACCTGTCTGGATGGCACCGCCCAAGATACATATCTAGACCCGCATGTTTACAAGGGCTAGAGGAGGTTATGGTAATGAGGAATACAAAACGTCGGCCAGTGACCGTTGGCGAAATGCTGGTCACCGAGTTTCTGGAGCCGATGAACATCGAAATCAGTGAACTTGCCGAAGCAATGGGTGTGCACAGAAATACACTCAGTCGGATTGCGCATGACAAAGGCACGCTGACAGCACCCATGGCAATCAAACTCGCAGCGGCTTTGGGGAATACGCCGGAGTTCTGGCTGAATATTCAGCACGCAGTTGAGTTATGGGACGTCCGTCATCGTGCCTATGAACAAGAAGCTAAGAACGTGAGACGCGTAAAGCCCCACGAGTTACCTCTGAAGCAGGCCTGAAGCACATTTCGTTTCAGCCATGTTTCCCCTTTCTTTGGAAAGTTTACAGTAGCCGTGTTTGCGGCTCGGATTGGGCAAACTGGTATCCCATCGCCTTATAACCTTTCTCGCGCTTTCGGAACATGCGTTCAAGCATTGGCAGACTGTTGTCCAGGTAGTCGTACACAGTGACTTCCTGCTTGCCGTCGACGTCCCGGTGAATCCTGCCAGCATACTGCGACAGCGTTCCTTTCCAGGCTATGGGCAGGGCTAGAAACAAAGTGTCGAGCCGAGGCAAGTCAAAGCCTTCTCCAATGTATTTCCCGGTTGCAACAATAACCTGAGCTTCGTGTAGCTGCGATTCGACACCCCGGCGCTCTTTGACGCGCATCCCGCCGCGCAACACAACCAACGATATAGACTCAGCTTCCAACAATGTTGCCAGCGTCTCGGCGTGCTCTCGTCGTTCGGTCAGCAAAAGACAGTTGGCCCCGTTTTGTACGCAGTGTACGACATCCTGAACAATATCCTGATTCCGGGCGTTGCTTTGGGCGAGCCAACGGTAAACCGATGCTATGTGTGGTCGTTCACCATTATTCTGAAAGATGTCCGTCGGTGGCGTTTCATGACGTTCTCGAACAATGACACGCTGGACAAACTTAGACCCATGGTCAGCCCTGACTTTGTGACGAACGGGTCCCGCGACCATAAACATGATTTTTTGGTGGCCATCCTGACGGTCAGGCGTTGCGGTGAGGCCTACAACATATCGGGCGCTGACTTCGTTAAGCAGCATTTCATAACGGGGAGCTGAAATGTGATGGCATTCATCGATGATGACTTGCCCGTATTCTCGGATCTTGCTTGAGACCGTATTATCTTTCTTGTTGATCAGGCTTTGATAGGTGGCAACGTCGATCTGACCGGTAGGTTTCTTTTTGCCGCCGCCAATCACACCTACGGAGGCACCCTCAATAAAGGTCTCCAGGCGCTCCTTCCATTGATCCAGTAACTGACGACTGTGAGTGAGGATCAGCGTGTTTACCTGCCGCTTGGCGACAATGCCAATAGCGGTTACGGTTTTGCCGAAAGCGGTCGGAGCATGAAGTATTCCGGTATCGTGATCGGCAAGCGCCGTCACAGCCTTTTTCTGATCACGACGCAGCGTTGCTTTCAGGCTGACTTCCGGCAGCAACTGGCCGGGCATTCTGCGGTCATCGATTTCTACTGTTATTCCCTGTTCGTGCAACAATGCCTGAAGATCATCAAAACAGCCTCTCGGTACCGAGATATAACCTTGCTCAATCCGGGCACATGATATGTAACGAGGGATGCCATGAGTTGAAAATCGAAGTGCCTGGGTTTTGAAAAATACTGGATTGGCAAAGCTCGCCATGCGCTTTATTCGTGCCGCCAGTGTCCCTGGTATGTCTGACAACTTCATATAAATGTGATTGGCCAGGGTAAGCGTGATGCTCTCGGGACATCCTGAAATTATCCCTGTATCGACCGGTAAAGCTTGTTCCCACGGCAACGCAACTTCTGCTATCGCATCGGAATCAGGCTCATTTCCAACGATATCTCGAAGCTGAGCCGGCGAAACGGTCTTTTGCTGACTAAGTAGCGCCCACTGATCCGGATACGGGGTTAGCTTATCGTCGACGAATACAGTACATCCACGACTTCGCGCCTCATGCTGAAGCGGAAGGGCAATCAAATTGCCAAATCCACCATCGGGCATCGTATCCTGGTTGGGGAATAGCCGGTCATACGAATCGAAGGACAGGCCCGGGTGACGTTCCATGGCTTTGTCCAGCAGCTTGAACCCCAAAGCCCTCGCGGACCAGGCTGGAACAGCGTCCGAAAAGAAGACCCATAGGTGGGCACCCGCACCGGACCGGGAGATCTCTACAAGATAAGGGACACCTTCATCACGACAAGCCTGGGCCAGCGCACGAACATCTGCTCTCCAGTCCTCCTTATCAAAATCTACAGCCAGCAGATAACAGGAACTGTCCGGCAACAATGGGTATAACCCTGCTACATGCTTGCCGGACAGGTGGTCATACACTGCACTGAAATCCAGAGGCTTGAACTTTTTGTGAGGGCACTCGCTACATTTGATCCGGGGTTTCTGACAGATGCCCTGTACCCACTCATTTGCACAGGCGACAGCATAACCGGAACGTCCATTCGAGCTACTTTCCCAGCGAACCGCATAGACATCCTGTCGGCCGCGAAAGAGCTCCCGAAATAACTCAGCTTTTTGATTGGGAGTCAATTGCATTGATGTGGGTGATTGTGCAGCTCGCTGAAGCTCGTTCCTCCGGGAAAGTAAGGCTACTTTTTCCTTCTCAAGCTCAGATAACCTCAATGCAATGGCCGCAAGCTCTTCTTCTACTTGGATAAATGCCTCCCAACGCTAAATCAGTCAACCACAATAATCTTTCTTTGAATATTTGACTGATCCTATCAGATATAGATTTCTAATCAGTAAAACAAATGACCGCGTTTTCTTACCAGTAAACAGCCGGAGTCAATAAGAATGGCCCCGCGACCTTGGTTCCGGGTCATCCAGAATAGCACCTGCTACCGCCGTCAGAGTAATTGCGGCGACGCTTTCCATAGGTAACCTCTGCTGATCAAAAATACCATTTTCTTTTATAGCCAATGATATGCATGCCCCGCCAACTTTTCGCTACGTCCGGTTTTGAACTTTGTTGTTTTAGTACAAACTATTGATTTAAAAGAATTATTTTTAGTTTTCCTCTTGCATATTCTCAACCTCATGAGAATATTTAATGAAAGCAGGAGGACATAATGAAAAGATTAGCACCCTTAACTACGGCAATATTGGCCGCTGCCCTGGCTGGCTGCGCGGCCACCCCACGAGTTTACAATCAGGAAGAGTCTCGGGCTTTAAACCTGGCGAGAGCCGGTGGCATCTACGATATGGACTTGCGGGATTCTGGGGATGGCACTCGCTCCTACAGTAAAGGCATGTTGGTGCCATTACTGGATCTCGCCAGCCTGGCGACTTCATTCGATGCACCGCTTCGACATCTCTCAGGTAACCAGACGTTTTTGTTCAACGCTACTGACATCATGATGACTCCAGACAATCCGTCGGCGAGACCAAGCCTGATGGGATGGATGCCAGCGTCTATGGCCAGTTCGGAGGCTCAGGCCTATGAGCAGTATGTGGATCTGGTGGACCAGGCCATCCGAGTAGCTGCCAATGATATGGCGTTGAGGGCCACCAAACTCAGTAACGTGGAGACGCCCGAGATTGACGGCCATCCACTGGTGCTTTGGTCGATTGAAAGCGCTGAGCATGGATGTGGTGTGAATCAATGTGTGGTTGCCTACAACATCAAAACTCCGAATCGCTGGAAGTCACCGCTCTACGTGGAAGGTACTGGACCTGAAAGCTTCAACATCGCGGCCAATCATCCAGAGAATTACTCTCGCCTCATTTTCCGGCAGTCAGGTGAACAACAAAGCTTCCCTGTGGACGAGTTCTACCGCACGGTCAGTGGTGCCTTACCATCCTGGATGGTGATGTATTTTCCTCCCGGCACCGTCGTCCAGGATGGCGAACCGCTGCCGTACCCAGTGCTTTACGAGCAGGGCCAGCGACTGATGTTCAAGGAGCCAGATCATGAGTGACTGGCATGATGAACTTGAGTTCGCGCTGTTGCCGCTTGAAGACGCCAAAATCGATAGCAACTGCATGACCTCTGTGATCAGCAATGCTCTGAGTGAGCAAGGCATCTTCCATCAATGTCGTATCGGATACGCAGAGGACCGACTGAGCCGAATGGCCACCGCTCCCCATTGCTGGATCGAGCTCGAACAGGGCTGGTGTATCGATCTCCGGCTCAGACAGTGGCTGGGCGATGAGGACGACCTCCCTCACGGTGTATTCCAGCCATCCAGCTACCCCAGAGTTCGATACCAAGGCACTGCGTGGCTGGTTTCACGCCTGGACACGGAGGATTTGAGGGCGATGACAAATGATGCCTACAGCAAGGTGAAACTGCCATGGCTAGCCGGGCAAGCCGCTGCGGCCTGACGCCGGGCAAAACTTGCATTTTCTCAGGTTCTGGTAGCTTCGAAGTAAAGAGCTATCGGGGGCTGAAACCATGGTGAGAGTAACAAAAATAGTAGTAGTGGGGCTCGCCGGGATCGGCTTTGTGGAGCTCGTCTTTAGTGGCGTCGATGCAGCGCTTTACGCATGGTATCTATTGTTCTTGCTCTGGGTGGTCGTACTGCTTATTCGTTTCGCAATGGCCGCAGTCGATGCTTACAAGACGGTTTTCGCCAAGGGACTCGATGGGCAAATGACGTTTCCTGAATTCGAGAAAAAGATGGCGTCGTTTAGTCGAGGCGGTGGTAGGGAAGAAAACGGTCCAAGCAGCACGACAACCTCCGATACCGGGAGTCAAGAAGGCGCAGGCGATCTCTTCGATGACTTCAGAGTCAATCCGATCCTCCGAGAGGATGATCCGTTCGGGGAGTTTTTCGACTCTTGAGGTGGTTCCTGATGGGTACACATCAGGGGAACCAACTGCTCAGGCCGCTTACCATGACAAGTAACCATTTAAAACAGACCGGCCAAACGGAACCACTTATAACAGACTGAGGAGGCATGAATGTTTATACGCGCCTATTTGAGAGCATCGACCCAGGAACAAAATGCCGAGCGGGCCAAAGCATCGCTAATCCAGTTTGCCGAGCAACACGGTCAGCGCATTGCTGCCTTTTATACCGAGAACGTCTCCGGTGCCACATTGCATCGTCCCGAACTGATGCGACTGATTGCCGAATCTGGTGAAGGTGACATTGTGCTGGTAGAGCAGATAGACCGGCTTGCCCGCCTTAAACAGCAGGACTGGGATACGCTCAAACAGAAGCTGGCAGCCAAGCGGTTGGCGATTGTCTCGCCCGAGTTACCAACGAGTTGGCTGGCTCTGGACAAGAAAGACGACACCGGCTTTACCGAATCTATCTTGCAGGCGGTCAACAGCATGATGCTCGACATGTTGGCAGCGGTAGCCCGGAAAGACTATGAGGACAGACGTCGCCGACAGAATCAAGGGATCAACAAGGCTCGCAGCGAGGGTAAGTATCAGGGGCGTCAACCTGATCTGAAGAGGCGGCAACACATCGCCAGTTTACTGCGCACTGGCCATAGCTATAACGAAATCCAGGACATCCTGGGTTGTTCGCGCCATCTGATTGCCTCTGTCGCAAAGGAACAAAAGCAGTCAGGTGCAGCATAGGCTGCAATTTGCAATCAAAGAACGAAAACAGGAGAACTCACATGATCGATATGTTCGTCACACTCATTGCTTTCCTCGGCTTTGTCGCCGTTATCCTGGCGATCTGCGGCATCACATACCTGAATGCTGACAAGCTGGAAGCATTTCTCAACCGGAAGCTTAAAGCACGCCGCCAGATCGATAAAAATTCCAGATAATCTGGGGTAAACGGCTACTTTTGCCCAAATTGGCAAATTACAGACCCGTGGGTTTGTCTCTGCGGCCAGTAGCATTTCTCTTGAACATCAACCAACAGGAGAATGCTAATGAGCAAACCCAAAACCATTCAGGAAATCACCGATAAGTGGCATGAGGTGGCGCGCGCCGGGGAGTTTGACCATCATCAGGGGCGCCGAATGGCACTTGGTCAATGCAGACAGTATCTACAATCACTTTCCAAAAGCCTGGATATGGAGCGAGCGCGCCTTCGCTATCTCGCTCAGCGACTGTCGGACCATTTCTGGGCGCATAATGAGGCTCATCGAACCAAAGAAACGAGAGGCTATCCTGGCCATCACGGCTGCCGGGTGAGAATGCTGCACGGCAGCTTGGAAATGCACTGGTACTACAACACCTTCGTAAGAGTGAAAAACGGTAAGGGACATGCGGTTTTCAGTGAACACATCCGCCGTGCCCTGAAACACCGGTACTCAAAACCCGCATTTAACCGCGCTCACGACTGGGAAAGGCCCATCATTGAGGAGACCGAAGCCGGGTTTGAGATAGTGCGTATCATGAATGCAAACCTCACTCACATGCGCCGTCTCGTCAGGGCAAACCTGAAGCAGTTGGACAGTTTGGAGGCGCACTTCGATGGCCTTCGGCCTCCAGAATCCTAAACAAAAAATCGTTCAGGCCCGTCCCTTTCCGACGGGCTTTATGCATCTATTTTAGTGGATGATTACAAACAGTATTTGGCTTGAACTACGTAATCCTCTGGGTACAAGATTTGTCGAAAGACCTAGATTTTTTTGTATTCGCACCGACCTGTGTATACGATAGTTTGACAATAAAAAGCAATTCTTACGGTTGACTGCGAGGGATATGTGAAAAACTGCTCAAAAGGATCAATTTGGAGAAAGTGGGACCTCCATGTCCATACCCCATTTTCAATTCTGAACAACCAGTTCGGCGACGACTTTGACAATTACGTCAGAAAACTCTTTCGGTCAGCAATAGATCATAATGTAAGTGCCATTGGCCTGACCGACTATTGCCTTCTTGACGGCTATAAAAAAGTAGTCGAAGACTATATTCTCAACGATGATAAACTATCTGAGCTATTTGATGAGGATGAAATCAGGAAAATTAAGAATATTGCTATTTTCCCAAATCTCGAGTTTCGCTTGGACAAACTCGTAGTAGGCAAAGAGGTCGACTTAAAATGGAATAGGCGGACCAACTTCCACGTTATCCTTTCCAATGAATTGTCTCCCACATTAATCCAAAGAGAGTTTTTATCTAGAATACAGTTTGAAACTCACGCTGAAACAGGGCTTAAAGCAGAGAGAAGAGCCTTAACCAAAGAAAACTTGATAGAATATGGTGAAAGACTAATTGAAGAACACCCCGAGTTTAGAGGCCAATCTGCCCTTGCGGTAGGGATCTGCAATGCCTCGGTCAATACAAGCGAAATAGCAGAACTGCTCACCGAAGATGGAAGATTCAAAAAAAACTACTTGTTAGCTTTGCCGTGTGACGAAGACCTCAGCAGAGTAAGTTGGAACTCGGCCGGTCACGGTACTCGGAAGACACTTATTCAACAGAGCCAACTGATATTCTCATCTAACAAGCGTACGAGAAGCTTCTTGCTCGGAGATTATCACGATAATCCTACCTCTTTCAGAAAAGAATTTGGCTTACCTAAAGCTTGTATATGGGGTTCTGATGCACATGCATACGACACACTTTTTGAGCCTGACGAAGAAAATAACACTTGGATAAAGGCTGATCTTACTTTTGAGGGCCTCAAGCAGGTAGTATTTGAGCCGAGGTCACGGGTTGCTATTCAAGATACCTGCCCTGGCGATAAGGTAAGCTATGAAGTTATAGACTCTGTTCGATTCAAAGATTCCAGTGGGAAAAATATTTTTCCTGAATATAAAATAGAATTAAATTCGGATTTAAATTCGATTATTGGTGGCAAATCCTCAGGGAAATCGCTTTTACTCTATCATATTTCAAGGACGGCAAACAAAGAGGAAACCGTAAAGAAGTGTGATCTAGCAAAGGCAAGTACTTATCCAGAATTTGAAAATGAATCAAATTTCGACTTTGAAATCACTTGGAACGACAACACTAAACAAAGCTTTAGAGAAACAAACGACCAACGACCAATAACCTATATACCTCAGCTATATATAAATAAATTAGCCGAGGAAAGTGGTCGAGATCAACTCAATGAGCTTGTACTCGAAATTCTATATCAAGACAGGGAAATAAAGCTAGATGCTGAAGAGCTTTTTAAAAAATGTGATTCGTTGAATGAGAGCATCAGTACACAGGTTACAAAACTTGTATCCCTCAGACACAAGTATGCAAAAGAAAAGAGCGAAAAGGAAAAAATAGGAGCTGAGAATTCGGTAAATAATGAAAGAGAAAAAATAAAAGAAAAAATAGAAAAAATAAAAAAATCATCAGGTTTTACTCCTGAAGAAAGCAAGATTTATAAAAAGCTTAGCGACAGATTGTCAGTTAGTGAAAAAAGGCGTTCGTCTCTTTTAAGATATATTGAAATACACACTGAGCTAAAAAATGAATTAGTAAGAGAGATGGAAGACTCGTTTAGAAACGTAGCTCTTATGACGAATTCTGAAGAGTCAGAAAAAAAACGGTTTCACACTGGAAGCCGCCTTGTTCAGATAACACTGGCTAAGATTCAGAAAATTATTGATGACCTGCCAATAGAAGCGGGAAAGAACATTCGCCGCGCTAATAGCTTGATAGGCTCGCTAGATGAAAGAATTATAAATACCACGGAAAGTCTTGAAAAATTCTCGTCTAAAGTAAAAAGCCAAAACGAATTGAAAGGACTTCTAGAGGCGCAAAAACGGGAAGAAGCTAAGCTTAGAGCTATTCAAGAAGCAGGCAAGAAGGTCAAAAGCACTCTCGAACAAGGAAAAGCAGCTTCTGATCAGCTTAAAGCCCTGTATGAGCAGTTGTTTGACACATATGGTGAAATAGAGGCGCTTTTCAATGGTGCTGCGAAGATAGACAATGAAAATATAACGCTTCAAGCTAGCCTAGAATTCGATCACAATAGTTTCGATTCTTTCATAAACTGTTTTGATGCCAGAGGAAGCCTTGCAAGTATTCTAGGCGACTCGATTGATAGTGAAAACAATTATATTTACTCAAAAGACACGCATTTAGACTCTATATTCACCCTGAGCGAGAAGGTTCGAGATTTCTCCCAGATCGCCCATAAAGTTCGAAAGAGTGCGAACGAGGAACTAATCCTTAGAAATCTACTTCAGGATTGCTTTTACATATCTTTTAACTTGCTTTATAAAAATGACGACATTATCAGCATGTCGCCCGGTAAGCGAGGACTGGTGCTTCTCCATCTCATACTACACTTGAGCAATTCCTCTCACCCTATACTTATAGATCAGCCTGAAGATAATTTAGATAACCGAACAGTTTATAATGAACTCCGCGACTTTATTAGGGAAAGGAAAGAGAAAAGACAAATCATCATGGTCACTCACAACGCTAATATGGTTGTATCCACGGATTCCGAATGTGTTATCGTCGCGAATCAGGCTGGCCAGCAGCATGATATGGAAAACGAGCAATTTAGATTCGAATATGTTTCCGGCGCCATGGAGTGCACGTTTTTCGAACCAGATGCGCCTTCATTGCTTAAGAAATTCGGCATTAGAGAGCATATTTGCGAGGTTCTAGAGGGGGGGCAACTTGCATTCGAAGAGCGAGAGCGTAAGTACGCTTTCAAGCGATAAGGACAACTTAAGGCCCGATCGAGGTCGGCACCGGCCAGGGAGAGGAAGAGGTGCAGTTATCGACGCTGGTCGACAAGCTCAACGAGCGATTTGGTACTGAATTTACCCCGGCGGATCAGCTGTTCTTCGATCAGGTGAAGGGAACCGCTGTTGCCAACGAACAGCTACGGCAGGCCGTCATGGCCAACAGCCTGGAGAATTTCGAACCGGTATTTAACAAGCAGCTTGAGAATTTGTTTGTAGAGCGAATGGACGGCAACGAAGACATCTTCATACGCTTGATGAACGACGAATCCTTCCGCAATATCGCTTCTCAGTACCTGATGCGGGCTGTGTATAACCAGGTCAAAACCAGCGTTGAATCACAGTAACAGAACAAAAAAGGGATAACGTCCGTTATGAAAGCTACAGAAGCCAAGTTGCTCGACTTCCTGAAGAAGTCGCCACAATTTGTCATTCCGATTTACCAGAGAACGTATTCCTGGTCTGAACAGCAATGTCGCCAACTGTGGGACGACATTATGCGAGCCGGCACCAACGATGGTATATCAGCACATTTCATTGGCTCGGTGGTCTACATCGAGAAGGGGCTTTATCAGGTGTCCAGTCAATCACCATTGCTGGTCATTGATGGGCAACAGCGACTGACTACCACCATGCTGATTCTTGAGGCGCTATCTCGACACCTTGGGAACACAGAGACTCTGGAGGGGTTTTCGGCTAAGAAGCTGCGCAATTACTACCTGCTTAACCCGTTGGAAGACGGTGAGCGAGCTTACAAACTGCTATTGACCCAGACGGACAAAGAGAGCCTGCTGGCGTTGGTCACGCAGAAGCCGTTACCTGATGACGGTTCTCTTCGAATCCAAGAAAACTTCGAGTTCTTCAACAGCCAGATTGAGCGGCTAAACGGGGAACTGGAAACCCTCTGCCGGGGCCTTTCAAAGCTCATCATCGTTGATATTGCGCTGAGCCGAGACCAGGATAACCCGCAACTCATTTTTGAGAGCATGAATTCCACAGGAAAAGCTTTGAGCCAGGCTGACCTGATCCGGAACTATGTGCTGATGGGACTGGAGCCGGAGCATCAAACTCGGCTCTATCGCGACCACTGGCGTCCGATGGAGGTGGAATTCGGGCAAGAAGGCTATGGCGTTTACTTTGACAGCTTCATGCGTCACTACCTCACGGTTAAAACCGGGGAAATTCCACGGTTAGATGAAGTGTACGAGGCTTTCAAACAGCATTCACGTCGCGCCGAAGTTGCGAGTGCTGGTGTCGATTCATTGGTTGCCGAAATACATGCTTTCGCTCGGTATTTTTGTGCGATGGCATTGGGGAAAGAAACAGATAAACAGCTCGGAATGGCATTTAAAGATCTGCGTGAACTCAAAGTCGATGTGGCATATCCGTTTCTGTTGGAACTTTACCATGATTACCAACAGGACAATCTGTCCCAAGATGACTTTCATAGCGCTATTCGGCTGATCGAGGCTTATGTGTTCCGTCGTGCCGTTTGTGCCATCCCCACAAACTCGCTGAACAAGACCTTTGCGACCTTTCACAAATCATTGCAGAAGAACCGTTACCTGGAGAGCGTCAAGGCTCACCTGCTCGGTTTGAAGTCATACCGGCGTTTTCCGAATGACGAAGAGTTCAAAAGGGAACTGGCAGTACGCGATCTCTATAATTTCCGCAGCCGGAGTTACTGGTTACGCCGCCTGGAGAATTTCGAGCGCAAGGAGCGGGTTCCGGTCGACGAATACACGATTGAACACATCATGCCGCAGAATGAGAATCTGTCTGCTAGATGGAAGGATGAGCTAGGTCCGGAATGGAAGCGTGTGCATGAAACCTGGCTGCATACGCTGGGTAACCTGACTCTTACGGGCTACAACTCAGAGTACAGCGACCGAGCTTTCATCGAGAAGCGCGATATGCAGGGCGGATTCAAACAAAGCCCTCTACGGCTCAACGAGGGCCTGGGAGCTGTAGAAGCATGGAATGAGGACTCAATTAAGAATCGGGCCGCCAAGCTGGCCCAGGAAGCGGTGCGGGTTTGGGCGGCTCCGGTATTGCCGGACGAGATCCTCGATACCTACCGCAACGTGGCCGTCAAACCAGAAGCCTACAATCTTGAGGATCACCCTCAACTAGCAAACGGGACCCCAATGCGCGCTCTATTTGAGCAGCTCCGAAAGGAAGTCCAGGCGCTCGACCCGAGCGTCACTGAAGAAGTTCTCAAGCTCTATATAGCGTTCAAAGCCGAGACGAACTTTGTCGATGTGGTCCCGCAAAAGACCCGTTTGCGACTGTCTCTGAATATGCCGTTTCACGAGTTGAGCGATCCGAAAGGGATGGCTCGTGACGTGACCAACCTCGGACGTTGGGGAAATGGCGATGTAGAAGTAGGGTTAAGTGAGGAATCTGAGCTGGCCTATGTAATGGGGCTCATTCGACAGGCGTTCGAAAAGCAGATGGGGAACGATGCTGATTGAGCAGTGGGAACAGCGCCCCGGCAACTGGGGCGGAAAGTAGTGGCTGGACGATCACAATGAGCGAGAGTTCTCCAACAGCGGTCGGGGACTCTCCTGGAGGACTTTCCAATCGCTACACATACCTATCTGATTTGGATAACTTTGAGCCCATTCCATGCGCTCTAATAGGTCGCCTCTTGGAGATATGAGCAGCACATACGCTACTAATCTGGATAAGTTGTCGCCGGAATCCCAGTGCGTGGTTTTTCCAAATCAGGTGGAAACGACGTGCTCTCAGTCCAGTAACCTCCCTGCCAGCACTTCTCCCTCTCTTAAGAGCCTCGAAAAGGACTCTTTGCGCGATTGTTGGTGTAGATGTTTACTAATAGGGCTTGAATGGGGCTCTGAAAGGACCTTTATGGTTGACAATGCTACCGGTATATTATATAAATGATTATTCACTTAATTAAGGTGTGAAGATGTCGAATATTGGCCGTCCAATCAATTATGCTGCTCGTGAAGCGAAAATAGAGCGAATCATTAATGGTGCCATCCAGTGCTTCGTTAAGAAAGGCTTTCACGGGGCTGGAATCGCTGAGATTTCTCGAATGGCTGGCGTTAGTCAAGCTAGCCTCTACCAATATTTTTCCTCAAAAAATGAGTTGATCTTGGAAATCGCCAAGCGATATTTTTCAAGAGACATGGCTGCCCTCAAAAGAGTAGAAAGCGCCGACGACTTTCAAACAGCTCTGGAGAAAGAAGCGCACCTCACCGGTGACACGACCGGAACAATTATGTACTTAGAAATACTCGCGGAATCGTCTAGAAACCCCGAGATAAAGAAGATTGTACTTAATTCAAGCAAGGAGCTTTATGATGTTTCGTGCTCGATGTTTAAAAAGTCACAAGACACGGGCGTAATTAGTAATCACCTAACGCCTGAACAGATAACTCATTTTATTTTCGCATATATTGACGGAATATCCTGCCATATTGCAACGGCTGACGCCGAGTATTCGCCTGACATGTTAAGGCTGTTTATACAAACGCTTTTAAGACCTCGACCTTAGTATTTTCGTTTATAGGACTTCACAAATTGACATCGCTTATTTATATAAATGATCAGTTACATATTTATTATGCACGGGCTAATCGAGTTTTCGTATTAGGCATGCTTATTTGTACTTTACTGCTGTTACAGGGCTGTAGTGAAGAACCGACCCAAACTGCTACAGAAAACGTAAGAGCCGTATCGATTAACAGTGTGGCCGACGATGCTTATGTTAATAGCATTCGTTTTCCAGGAGTGACACAGACAGAAAACCGAAGCCAATTGTCTTTTGGTGTTGATGGTACAGTGAACGACGTTCTCTTCGATATTGGCGCGCAGCTCAACACCGGAGATGTGATGGCTGTTCTGGATCAGGAGCCCTATAGGCTTGCCCTTGAGAGCGCTCGCTCTGAAGCTGAGAAAGCGCGGGTTACATTTGAAGAAGCTAAAACAAATTATGAGCGACTCGTGCGGTTGCGTGAAAATAACTCTGTATCTGAACAGAATTTAGATGCTGCCAGATCGACATACGAAAACGCTCAATCGACGCTCCGTGATGCCCTGGCACAAATCAGGCTTGCAGAGCGAAACCTTTCTAAAACCGCTATCAAGGCACCCTATGATGGGGTCATTTCAAGTCGTAGTGTCGAACCCTTCGAAGAAGTCACTGCAAATCAAGTCGCTTTTACATTTGACGGCATGGAGAAGTTCATCGTTGACTCATCAATTCCCGGTGATCTGGCAGAGTATATATCAAATGACAAAGAACTAGAGATCACAGTGAACTATCGGGGGTCATATTTTAATGCCACCGTCGAGCATTTGGGTGAGCGAGCAAACGAGGGATTAAATTTCCCCGTTAGACTTCGTCTCGACACTTCCCGAGAAAAACGCCCTTTGCCAGGATTAGTGGTTAGCGTCAGTTATCGAATGCCCGACGGAGAAGGCGCGATATTTGTGCCTCACAGTGCTGTTGTTGCTGAGCCTACTGATGGGAATCCTTTTGTTTACCAGTACAACGAAAAAACCGGGAGAGTTAGTAAAGCAGGCATCCGTATTGTTAACGCTGAAGAAGGTGGCTACTGGATTAAAAGTGATCTTCAGAAAGGAGATTCGTATGTTGCTGCGGGTGCTGCCTTTATCAGTGAGGGTCAGAAGGTTCGACCGGCTGAGGAAGTACGATAATGTCTATTACTGCTTTTTCGATAAAAAACAGCCGACTTGTTTTATTTATTTTCATAATACTAACGATCACGGGTCTGGCATTATATCCGGATTACCCTTCTCGGGAGGAGCCCACCTTACCTATCAACCAAACCATCATAACGGCTTACCACCCAGCCTTAGATGTTTATGAGACAGAAGCCCTTATTGCACGACCAATTGAGCGAGCGTTGCGAGAATTAGAAGAAACGAAAAATATTACGACCTCAATAAGGGCAGGAGAAATTTATCTCTCTCTTGAAATAAAAGATGGTACGCCAAGTTATTCGCATGCGTGGCTTAGAGTCAGAGCGAGAATGCACGATGTACTTACTGAGTTGCCGGAGGGGGTATCAGGGCCATTCGTTAATGATAATTACGATGCGGTAGCCGTGATGACAGTAGCGCTAAGTGCAACGGATTATTCTTTTAGAGAGTTGAGGGACAAGGCAAATGAGCTTCGCAATTATCTTTATAGTATTCCAGGGATGGACAAAGTTACGTTGCACGGTGTTGCCGATGAACAGATATCAATAGAACTTAAGCCGTTTGTGGCATCACAGTATGCGCTGAACCCTAATGACATCTTTTTACAACTGAGTAAGAGCAATTCTCTCGGGGAAGTAGCGCGTATCAATTTTGATACTCAGCAAAGCCGAATTTTTGTTGAGAGCAGTTATGACGAACTGGCTGAAGTTAAGGAAACCGTGATATCGCTACCAGACGGATCTATGCTTCCGTTGAAAAATATTGCCGATGTCACCAGGGTTCCGGCTAGACCTCTGAATAGTGCAGCATACCTTGATGGTGATCAGGCCATTGTTGTTGCTGGTTATATGGCGCCTGGGCTTAATATGGTGGATTTTAACAAGCAACTGCGCCGTAAGCTGGACGAATGGGGGAGTGAGCTACCGGTAGGTTACCAAATGAAAACCATCACTGATCAGGGGAAAGTCGTTGATCAAGTGATATCGAAAATGATTTCAACGCTGCTCGAAACTATTCTAGTGGTGACGATCGTCACTGTACTTGCCTTGGGTCTTCGTGCGGGATCTTTGGTGGCACTGGCTGTTCCTGTCACGGGTGTTATCACGTTAGTTTTTCTAAGAATTTTTGGCGTAGAACTCAACGAAGTAAGCATTGCGTCGTTCATCATTGCCTTAGGTATACTCGTTGACAATCCCATGGTCATTGTTGAAGACATCTCAAAAAGGGTAGCGCAAGGCGAGGAGAGAGAGTCGGCTGCTTTATCTGCGGGAAAGACTCTGGGGACGCCCATTCTTATTGCTAGTTTAACCGTGATATTGGCTTTTGCTCCCCCGGTGTTCACTGACAATATTACTGCTATTTATATGCAGACACTAACTATTGTCATTGGTGTGATGCTGCTTGTTTCATGGTTTGTCGCTACGATGTTAACACCAATCATGGCTAAATGGTTTATCAATCAATCGTCCAAGACCCGGGGGATCTCTGGCGGTAAACCTTCCTATGTAATGAACGTAATGTCTTCCTTTTGGGACAAGGTTATTTCGCGTCCGAAGTTGTTTCTAAGTGCTTCGGTTTTAAGTCTTGTAGTGGCATTGTTTGTGTCAAGCACCATCCCAGAGGCGTTCTTCCCGCCTTCAGAACGTTCTCAACTACAGATTTCTGTTGAGCTGCCAGCGAACACGCCAGCGGAACAAACGGCTGCTGTAGCTGAAGAGATGACTCAGTGGCTAAGTAATGATGATCGGTTCCCGGAAATTACAGGTGCAACAGCTTATGTAAGTGAAGGCGGACCGCGCTTTATCCTTGGTTTAAACCCTCCTGAACCAGCACCTCACTCGGCATATTTTGTTGTAAACGTCACCAAAGATACGCTTGTCAGCGAGTTTGTCGATAAACTAAGAGCAGAAATGCCTCCTGAATATCCTTTTGCCGAACTCGAAATCAACCCGTTCTTTATGGGCTCCACGCCGCCAGGAGAGGCCGCTATTCGTCTTATTGGTAACAAGCAATCGAATATTCTAAAGGCTTCAGATGCTATTCAAGGAGCTCTCAACGAGGTAGAGCACACTATTAACGTAAAGCAAGATTGGGAACGTTCCGTTACGAACTTTCTGGTAAAGGTTGATCGTCCCGCAGCTCTATCCACAGGGGTGACTCGTGAGGATATCTTATTAGCACTCCGTGAACATAGTTTGGGAGAAAATGCCTCAGTACTTCGGGAGGGCGAGTATCAAATTCCAATCGTACTGAGCACGAATTTATCGGAGAATTTATCATTATCTCAATTGGAGAATATCCAAGTATTCCCCGAGTCCTCGTCTAAACCGGTATATCTATCTGATATAGCGATCATTGAAACCAGGCATGATCCGTCACTTATTAAGAAGCGCAACCTAACACCGACGGTCACGGTGACAGCATTGAATCCTTCAATGACATCAAAAGAATTAGTTAACTCCATATCAAACACTATTGATGAAGTAAAAGAGCAATTTGGCGTTCAAGTACAGTTTGGTGGTGAGATTGAAGAAAGTGAAGTTACAGCAGAAGCGATATTTGCTTTCTTACCATTGTGTATCTTAGCAATGATTATACTGTTTATTTATAAGTATAATTCGTTTAGAAAAGTGACAATTATCGTCTTGAGCGTACCTTTTTGTGCCATCGGCTTGCTGCTCGCGCTAGTTATCTTCCGTCTTCCTTTCGATTTTATGGCGAATCTGGCCATATTCGCCTTAATAGGGATTATTGTATCGAATGCTATGTTAATTATTGAGCAGGTCGATATTGAAAAAGAATCGGGGAAATCTGAGCTCGATTCCCTTAAATCGGCTTTGATGGAACGATTTCGTCCAATTATGTTAACCCAAATAACAACGATACTTGGACTTCTTCCGTTACTCATAGCGAATGATCCCTTATGGAGATCGTTTAATGTTGTAATTATGGGCGGACTTATCTCGGGAACCGTGGCATCTTTTATCGTTGTTCCAAGCCTGTATGTACTGTTTTTTAATAAAAAGAGCGCGAACGCGTAGGAACTTTTTCATGAATGAGTTGATGCTTTATGTAAGTGTATTTGTTGGGGCCGCGATTCCGGTTCTGGAAGTGTGGATTGCCGTACCTTTAGGAGTAGTGGCCGGTTTGCCGTGGTTCCCCGCAGCTATGGTTGGCTTTATCGGCAACCTTGTATCTTTACTACCGATTATCTACGCCAGTGAAAAAGTAACTGCTTTTGTCCGCCGTTGGCTAAAAAAATCTGAAACTGATGATATAGCTGAATCCGTACCTGAACGTAAAGACAGAAAACACCGAATTCTTGAAAAGTTCGGTGTTCCTGGCTTAGCTTTTCTTGGTCCTTTTCTTATTGGGGTCCATGCTGCGGCCGCATTTGCTATGGCAATGGGAGCTACAAAACGAAGTGTACTATTTTGGTTTACCTTGTCATTGATTTTTTGTTCGTTGCTCTTCGGCTTTCTAGCGGGAATAGGCATTACCGAAGTGTCAGATGGTAAACAGCTACCATTTTCAGGTTAGTGGCTGATGTAGAAAGTGGTTATCAGTTTCAGTGCATCAAAAAATGCAGCTGATAACGAGCACTGACTTTCACATGTGAAAGACACATAGCTAATTTGATCATAAAATGCGCAAAACCCACTCGCGCAAGCCATAAATTTCCAGTAATGACTTGTTTTTTTTAATTTATTTTGATTTTTATCTATTAATTATCAACAAGTTATCATCCACCCTCGCCTTTGTGCCCTTTAAGGGCAATTCCACGGTTCTCCCCCAAGACGAATATTTCCGATGATTACCCCCGATTGATTCACAAAAAATCAGGAGTAGTCATGAAGAAACAGATAACCACCTCAAAAGAGTGTTTGCTGACCTATGAGGAAGTTTGCACTGTTTTGAAAATGTCACAGGCAACTTTACGGCGCTACGTAAAGCAAGGCCGGTTTCCGGCACCAGTGAAGCCAAATCCCAATGGCCGAGCCGTTCGCTTTCGCTACCAGGATGTAAAAGCGTGGCTGGACAAGCTGTGAGAGGGGCTGCGTGATATGCAATACAAACTGCAAGATGACGGGCTCTATGCCTTATCAGGGGACCATTGGCAGCGTGTCGGTGGCTGGATTCAGGTAATGGCTCGCACCAGGCTAACTGACAAACGGCACGGGCACGGAGCGTTGCTGGAATGGCAGAATTTCGATGGTGTGAAGTTACGCGAGGTCGTGTATGCGCGAGATCTCAACAGTGACAATGCCCGGCAGGTACGGGATATGCTGGTTGATACCGGTTATCCACTGACACCCGGGCAGGCGAGCTGGAGCCGGCTTCAGCACTATCTGTTGGAACAGATGGCTCTGGCCGAACCGGCGACAGTGGTTAATCGAACGGGTTGGCACGGTGGAGTATTTGCCACCAGTAACTGGACGATCGGCTCAGCTGAAGAACCGTACCATTTCGTAGGCCAATTATCAGGCTCTCCGACGTTAGAGGAGTCTGGAAGTCTCAGCGACTGGCAGACTTATGTCGGGCAGCTATGCCGAGGCAATCCATTAGCAATATTCAGCATTGGCACGGCACTGGCGGCGCCACTGATTGCATCTGCTGGGATGGAAAATGGCGCTATCCATCTGGTTGGAACATCGTCGACTGGGAAGACGACCTTGTTGCAATTGGCAGCCAGCGTCTACGGGAACAACCGCTATGTCCGCAGTTGGATCTCAACCAGCAACGGATTAGCGGCAGTCTCCTCAGAGCACAACGACATGCTGCTGCCGTTGGATGAGATCGGTATGGCCCGTCCGGAAGACATCGATACGGCGATATATCAGATCATGAACGGCTCAGGGAAGCTACGCGCAAACGTTTCCGGCGAGCTGGCCGCAACGTCGCACTGGCGAACGCTGGTGTTGAGTAGCGGTGAAGTCTGGATTGCTGAGCTGCTTCAGCAGATCGGTAAACCGTTACGCGCTGGTCAGCAAATACGCCTGGTGGAGCTCCCAGTGTTTGGGACCTACGGTGCGTTCGACGAATTGCATGGTCACAAGCATCCTCAACAATTTGTGGACGAGCTTAAATCGTCTTGTCAGCGCTACCACGGCTCAGTCATTCGGGAGTGGGTTTCGTTACTGACCGAGCGTCACACTGAGCTCAGTCAGTATCTAAATCACGAGGTTGGTCGTTTGAGCGGTGCGTGGTCAAACGATCAGATGGCATCCCAGGTGCAACGTGTCATCCGGCGGTTTGCCTTGATAGGTGCAGCACTTTGTCTCGGAAGCAGAAATTTCATCCTACCATGGTCAGAAGAGGAGTCTCTATCGGCAGTCCACAGAACTCTGAAGGCTTGGTTGGATAATAGAGGCCACTCCAGAAACTCTGAGGAATTCCGGCTTCTCAAAGCGCTGGAGCGGGCAATGAAAGTCTGGGAGCGTAGTCTCAGTGATATTGAACAAGCGAGTGGCCAGGGGGGTGCTGGTTTTCGACGCTCACACGATGGGCGCGAGTTGTGGTTGATCTATAAATCGCACTTCCTGAAGCGGCTCGGGCTGCCGACCCATTACATGAGGGAAGTGGAAGTGCTGTTACAGCGTGACTGCCTGGTAAGTAATGAGCGTTCTCGGGGGACCTACAAAACCAGGGCCAATGGAGATTTACAGCGGTTTTTCGCGCTCAGGCCTGACCAAGTTAGGCGGCAACTTGAAGAGCTGGAGAGGGTTGAACATGAGGACTGACGTGGTGTTCCCAATTTCCCAGTTTTCCCACTTTGGTTATGGCGGTGTAGGGGTAGAGCGATGACAGAAAAAGAAATGTTACAGCGAGTATTGCAGGACATGATGATCCTTAAAAAAATCATTTTAGACCATATCAATGATAGCAAGGCGCCGGAGGCCGACAAGGAGATCATGAGCCTTGAGGAGTGTGCGGAATACACTGGGCTAAAGAAAAGCACCCTGTACCAGCTAACCTCCCAAAAGAAGATCCCTCATTTCAAACCAAATGGTCACCGGATTTTCTTTCGCCGTGCAGATATTCTGAAGTGGCTCCAGTCGAATCGGATTGCGACGGCGGACGAGATCGAAAAGGCGGCTGCTCAGCATCTGGTGAGCCATCGAAGACCAGGACGGCGGAGTGTTTGATGTGGGGCAGGTGTAAAGAGGGGCTTTGAAAGCCCCTCTCGTCACTTAGGCTGCACATTCCCCAACCTCGTCCAGTGTCTCCTCAAATATGTCAGGAAAACTCCTCATGGCCTCTGTACGGCGAGTTTCGAGTATGTCCGCATAGATTTCCGTTGTTCTGAGCTCGCTGTGGCCCAGAAGCCGGGACAACGAGTAGATATCCACACCCCTGGCCAGTTGATTGACCGCAAAGGTGTGCCGTCCGGCATGGAAAGTCACACTCTTGGTGATACCCGCTCGCATGACCCATTGCGCCAATGCAACGTTGGTGTAGGAGTCATACTTCAGACCTTTGAATACGCGATCACCCGGCTTGCCGCGATTCTCCAGGTTTAGCAATCTCACAGCCGAGTCTGGAAGATCCAGGTATTGCAGTGAGTTCCCGGCGTTCACAAGCTTCTTCTGCCGAAAAATGATGCGGTAGTGGCCATCGGCGAATTCCTCTATCTCACCCCAGACCAGCTTGTGGATGTCTGACCAGCGAAGGCCTGTGGTGCAGGAGAAAAGGAAAGCCCGCCGCAGCACTTCATACCGGCATTCGGCTTTGGTTAGAGCCCGGACCTCTTCGAGGGTCAGGTAAGTCCGCTTCGTGTTTTCCGGCTTGATGGACTTGACCTGTTGAACCGGGTTGTCACGGACAATGCCATCCCGATAGGCCTGGTTGAGCGCAGCCCGAACCTTGTTGAAGTAACTGCTGGTCGTGTTCTTGGCCAGTTTGGTACCGGATTTGGTGGTGGCTTCATGCTGAAGGTAGTGCCGGAACCCCTCCAGGAATCGCTTATCGACTTGTTCAAAGGTCAGTTCAGACAAGCCATGGAAGCGGTGCAGGTGATGACGGGTGGAGATCCAGATCGAATGGTTGGATTTGCTTCCGGAAGCTTTCTCGTCAGTCAGTTGATCGAAGTAATCGAAGAAGCTGGCAGAAAGCTTGGTCCGATCATCCAAGCCATGTCGTGACGACTCGATTTCCAACAGCCGCTTTGCCCGGATGGCCTCAGCCTTCTGATTCACGGTCTTGTTGTGCTCACGCTCCGCCGGAAGGCGGGGTTTGTCGTAGAGGAACAGGTTCAGGGGCTCATATGAGCGCTTCTGCGCCCGAGAACCGTTCTGACCCGTCTTGGAACCGTGATAGTAGACCAGTCGCAAGGCACGGTGGCCGTTCTTGTCTGGTTCGCGTTTTTGGATAGTGATTTTCATGTTTTGCTCCTTTTGTGCTCCGAGTGCTCCGAAAACTTATACTCGGAGCACACACGGAGCAAGAGGGGGCAAAACGGATCAAATTGCCTGCAAAGAAATAGAATGAATTTCGTTATAAAACAATGGCTTATTTGTATTTTATTGGATGCTTTTCGATCTTTTTGGCCGTTTCACTTCCCGATACAGAAAGAACTGAAGATCTTGCCCAACAGCTCATCCGGAGTCAGATGTCCGGTGATCTCACCCAATGCGTCCTGGGCGACGCGAAGATCCTCGGCCAGCAATTCACCGGCGCCATAGCCATCCAGCTGGGTCTGGCCCTGGAGCATGGATTGATGGGCCCGTTCCAGGGCATCCAGATGGCGCCGCCGCGCCAGGAATCCGCCCTCGGTGCTGCTGGCAAAGCCAATGCACTCCTTCAGGTGATCCCGAAGGGTATCCAGCCCCTCGGCGGACTTGGCCGCCAAGCGAATGACCGGGGCCGACTGGCCGGGCTCGGCCGAAATTCCCACCGGCTCGCCGGACAGATCCACCTTGTTGCGAATCACCGTGACCGGCGCGTTTTCCGGTAACTGGTCAATAAAATCCGGCCAGATCTCGTGGGGCTCAGTTTTGTCGGTGGTGGTGGCATCCACCAGCAACAGAATGCGATCGGCCTTGCGGATTTCTTCCCAAGCCCGGGCAATACCGATCTGCTCCACCTCATCCGGGCTGTCCCGCAACCCGGCGGTATCAATGATATGCAACGGCATGCCGTCGATGTGGATATGTTCTTTCAACACGTCCCGGGTGGTGCCCTCAATGGCAGTCACAATGGCAGTTTCCCGGCCGGCGAGGGCGTTCAACAGACTCGACTTGCCGGCGTTGGGGCGGCCGGCAATCACCACGTTCATGCCATCACGCAGAATGGTGCCTTGCTCGGCTTCGGCCAGGATCGCCCGCACCTGGTCGATCAGCCCGGCGAGATCGCCGGCCACCTTGCCGTCGGCCAGGAAATCAATTTCCTCTTCCGGGAAATCAATCGCCGCCTCCACGTAGATGCGCAGGTGGGTGATGGCGTCCACCAGCTGGTCGATGCGCTGGGAGAAGACCCCCTGCATGGAGCGCACGGCGCAACGGGCCGCCTGTTCCGAACTGCTTTCGATCAGATCGGCAATGGCTTCGGCCTGGGCCAGGTCCAGTTTGTCGTTGAGGAACGCCCGCTCGGAGAATTCCCCCGGTCGGGCCAATCGGGCGCCCTGGTCGCAGACCTCGCGCAACAGCAGATCCAGAATCACGGTTCCGCCATGCCCCTGCAACTCCAGCACGTCTTCACCGGTGAAGGAATGGGGGTTGGGGAAAAACAGCCCCAGCCCCTCGTCAATCAGTTCGCCCTGACTGTCGAGAAACGGCCCGTAATGGGCGTAGCGGGGCTTGGGGTCAAAGCCCAGCATCTGGCGGGCAATGGTACCGGCTTTGGGGCCGGAGACCCGGACAATCCCCACCCCGGCCTGGCCTGGGGCGGTGGCGATGGCAGCAATGGTGTCAGTAGCTGGCTGCATGAAATCTATCCTGGATAAAAACAACAAAGGCTCCGCAAGGGAGCCTTTGAGTGGTGAAAGTGACTGACGGCGTCAGTATTTCTTGCCCGCGGTTTCCGCTTCGATCTTGCGGGTAATGTACCACTGCTGAGTGATCGACAGAATGTTGTTGGTCAGCCAGTAGAGTACCAGACCGGCCGGGAACCACAGGAAGAACACTGTGAACACCAGCGGCATGGCCTTCATCAGCTTCGCCTGCATGGGGTCCGGCGGCGTCGGGTTCAGGTGCATCTGGATGAACATGCTGGCGCCCATCAGGATCGGCAGAATGAAGTACGGGTCCATCTGCGACAGGTCGTTGATCCACAGGAAGAACGGCGCATGGCGCAGCTGTACCGATTCAAACAGTACCCAGTACAGGGAAATGAACACTGGCATCTGTACCAGGATCGGCAGACAGCCGCCCAGCGGGTTGATTTTTTCCCGCTTGTACAGCGCCATCATTTCCTGGGACATACGCTGACGGTCATCCCCATAGAGTTCCTTGAGGCGATTGAGCTGCGGCGCTACCGCCCGCATTTTCGCCATGGAACGGTAACTGGTAGCCGACAGGTGGAAGAACACCGCTTTGACCAGAACCGTCAACAGGATGATGGACACGCCCCAGTTGCCCACCACCTCGTGGAACCACTTCAGGATGTAGAACAGCGGCAGGGAGATGAAAAACAGCCAGCCAAAGTCCACGGTGCGGTCCAGGTTCGGGGCCAGGGACTCCAGGCGTTCGATGATCTTGGGACCGACATAGGCGGTGGCGCCTACTTCCGCAGTCTCACCCGGTGCCACGGTGGTGGCCGGATAGACAAAGCCCATTACGTACAAATCGCCGCGTTGGGTGGTCTGAAATTGAGCCGGTTGCTCTGGCTCAGGTACCCAGGCGGTCAGGAAGTAATGCTGCAGGAACGCCAGCCAACCCCCGGTCACCTGCTTGTTCAAGCGTTCTTCAGACAGATTTTCGAAATCGTATTTCTCGTAGGGATCCTCTGGGGTACTGACCACCAAACCCAGATACGCGCGCACGCCCATGCTGGCTTGCGCAGTGGGGTCAGGAGACTGATCACGAACGATCTTGCCGGTAAAGTTACTGGTCCAGGCGTTATCGGACTGGTTGTCGATCAGGTAGCGAACGTCAATCTGATAACTGTCACGGTTCAGTTCATAACGCTTGGTGATCACAACACCGCTATCGGTGGTGTACGTCAGGTCAATCTGCAATTGATCCTGATCTTCCGCAAGCGTGTATTCACTACGCTCGGCGCTGAATACCGGGGCTTTGGCGGAGTTGCGACCATCCGGACCATCCTGGCCAATCAGACCACTTTCCAGGAGGTAAGTGCGATTGGCGGTGTTGGTCAGCAATTTGAGTGGCGCCTTGCTGTCCAGGGATTTGTCGTAATCCAGCAGGGAGCTGGACACCAGGTTGCCGCCAACCCGGTCAATTTTCAGCTCATAGACATCGGTGGTCACCGTGAGGTAACGGTTTGCCAGTTTTTCCGTGTCAGCGGAGTTAGAAGCACTCAGACCACCGGTTTCGGGCGTTGCAAACTCGCCTTCTCCGGATGCCTCGGTACCGCTTTCAGGCAATACCATTTCGTCGGACGAGCCGTTACCGGCACCGATGCTGGCATTTTCTGTCTGGGCAACCTGTTCCGTGGCTGGCTGATGGTAGTCCTCGTTCCAGGCCAGGACCATCAGGTAGCTGACAATCGCAAGACCGGCAAACAAAACGATGCGTTTGATATCCATAAACTTAGTGTCTGGTCTGAGTAGTGGAATGGGGGCGTTCAGTCTGATGGCAGTCCTGTGATTCACAGGTTGATACAGACGTGTCGGTTCCTTGTACCGGATCATAACCGCCTTCAGCCCAGGGGTGGCATCTCAGAAGACGGGCAACGGCCAGATAACTTCCCTTGAGTGCACCATGATGCTGAATAGCTTCGACGGCGTATTGTGAACAGGTGGGATGATGTCGGCAATGGCTCGCCATCATCGGACTCAGTGCGTATTGGTAGAAACGGATCGGCAGGAGCAGTATTTGACGCATTAACTCGTACCTCGAGGCTTTGCGTCTGAGCGTTCAGACGAAATCTGGCGATGTTTTTTCTTTACACGTTGCCAGAGTTCATTGAGGGATGACTGCACCGTTGCATTATCAAGACGGTTCAGTCCCTGACGGCCGAGAACAACGATATCCAGCCCAGGAAGATCCTGCTGGAGTCTGAACGTTTCCCTGACCTGGCGCTTTATCCGGTTTCTCTGGACGGCCAGTCGCAGGTTTTTCTTCGAGAAAATCAAACCGACCCTGGCGTGGCCCAACTGGTTGGGCGTTGCCAGGATCAGAAAATTCCTGTGCGGAACTTTCAGAGCTACGTCATTAAAGACTTTGCTGTAATCCGAAGGCTTCAGAAGCCTGTGAGATTTCGGAAACCCCAAAGTCTTCATGAGGTAATCCCGCAGTTACGCTGACAGACGTGCGCGACCTTTGGCACGACGACGGGACAGGACCTTGCGACCGTTTGCAGTCGCCATACGGGCACGGAAACCGTGAGCACGCTTGCGCTTCAGGACGCTCGGTTGAAATGTTCTTTTCATGGTGAAGTTCTCACAAATTCGTCAATGGACTTTGATCGTTGGCTGAAAAACAGACAGCCAAAACAGGAGCGGCATTCTAGTCAAATCCCGGGGCAAGTTCAATGTTTCTGGCAAGGGACGTTGGTATTTCTGATCGGAGCAGCGCAGAGGATGACGAATCATAAAAATCAGTAGGGTTTTTTAATTCTTTTAAGGATTATTTATTACTGTTATTAGGCAGGCTGTTTTCTGTGAATAAGCCAAATTTATGAACGAAAAACAGTTGCTTGGGATATTGATAAGGGTCTTGATGATTGCCGATGAGCTCTGTGGAAAGTCGAGGCAGGAAATGTGTAAAAAGCCGCTTTGGCGAAAAAAACGGAGTTGTTCATGGTTCGGTGCAACGGTTTCACACAGGGTTGAGAACGGGGTATGCACACCAACCTGTGGGTAAGTTTTTTTGAGATGATTTTCTGTACACAAGGCTGTGTATATATCCACAAGCTGATGAAAGAAAAAACAAAATATTTCCACAGGCTGTTCATGAAGAAGATTGATGGCCTTTTACTGGTTACACTCTCGGGGTAGAATTCGGGGTCATCTTGAACGTCCCTCCCCGGGTTGTATGGCGCGGGAATAGCGGTTTTCAGCAACAGGCGGTTTGTCGAGCAGTATGTGGCATCAATGTCTTGAAGTACTCCGGGACGAGTTCCCGGCACAACAGTTCAATACCTGGTTGCGGCCTCTGCAGTCTGATCTGCGGGAGGGGCAACTGATGTTGTTCGCGCCGAACCGTTTCGTGATGGACTGGGTCAACCAGAAGTATCTGCGCCGTATAGAGGAAGTATTGAAAGACCTTAACGGTGGCCAGGCCCCACGGGTGGTAATGAAAGTGGGTTCGGCACCGAAGGAAAACGAGCCTGTGAATCGCTCGGTGGACAAGCCCGAGCCGTCCTCGGCGGTGGAGGAAACCGGCCGTACGGTCACTGAAGAAGAAAAAAGTGTGGCCGCGACAGTACCGGCCGCGACCACAGCACCCGTTTCGCCCGAGCGGCGCAGTCAACAGCGCCGGGACGTGCAGGTGGAAGGCGATATCAAGCATCAGAGTTTCCTGAACGAAAGCTTCACCTTTGAAACGTTTGTGGAAGGTAAGTCGAACCAGCTGGCCCGGGCGGCGTCGATGCAGGTGGCGGAAAATCCCGGTGGCGCCTATAACCCGTTGTTTCTCTATGGTGGCGTCGGTCTGGGTAAAACCCACCTGATGCACGCCATTGGTAATGAAATCGTTCGTCGCAATCCCGGCGCGAAAGTGGCCTATTTGCGCTCGGAACGTTTTGTGGCGGATATGGTCAAGGCGTTGCAACTCAACGCCATCAACGAATTCAAACGCTATTACCGGTCGGTCGATGCCCTGTTGATCGATGACATCCAGTTCTTCGCCCGCAAAGAGCGTTCCCAGGAAGAGTTTTTCCACACGTTTAATGCCTTGCTGGAAGGTGGGCAACAGGTGATCGTGACCTGTGACCGCTTTCCGAAGGAAATCGTGGACATGGAAGAACGCCTGAAGTCCCGTTTCGGTTGGGGCCTGACGGTGATGGTCGAGCCGCCGGAACTGGAAACCCGGGTGGCCATCCTGATGAAAAAAGCGGAGCAGGCGAACGTCAAGCTCAGCAGCGAAGCGGCGTTTTTTATCGCGCAGAAAATCCGGTCTAACGTCCGGGAGCTTGAAGGCGCGCTTCGTCTGGTGATAGCGAATGCTCACTTCACAGGTTCGGAAATCACCCCGCCGTTTATTCGTGAAAGCCTCAAGGATCTGTTGGCCCTGCATGAGAAGCAGGTTAGCATCGACAACATCCAGCGCACCGTGGCGGAGTACTACAAGATTAAAGTGGCGGACCTGCTGTCCAAACGCCGGACCCGTACCGTCACCCGGCCGCGCCAAGTGGCCATGTCCCTGGCCAAAGAGCTGACCAACCACAGTCTTCCGGAAATCGGGGACGCCTTCGGGGGGCGGGATCACACCACGGTCCTGCACGCCTGCAAGAAAATTGTCGAGCTCCAGGAAACCGATCCCGGTATCCGCGAGGACTATCAGAACTTCATGAGACTGCTGACGACCTGACGGAATCGGGTCGTTGCCAAACATTCACTTCCGATAACAGAAACCGAGTGCCATGAAACTGACAATCAGCCGTGAATCCCTGCTCACCCCGCTGCAAAGCATTGCTGGCGTGGTGGAAAAGAAACAGACCATGCCGGTGCTGTCGAACGTGTTGCTGGAGGCGGAAGACAACACGCTGACACTCACGGGTACCAACATGGAAGTGGAGCTGGTGGCCCGGGTTACCCCGGTGCACGTGGATCAGCCCGGTCGTATTACCGTCCCGGCCCGGAAACTGGCGGACATCTGCCGGGCGGTCAGTGACGAGGCTCCGATTGACATGGCGCTGGAAGGAGATCGGTTGCACCTTCGGGCGGGTAACTCCCACTTTACCCTGTCTACCCTGCCCGCCGAGCATTTCCCGAACGTGGAAGATGAGGAAGAAAGCTTCCGTTTGGAGATGTTCCAGAAAGATCTTAGCCAGATGCTGGATGCCACGGCTTTTGCCATGGCCCAGCAGGACGTGCGTTATTACCTGAACGGCCTGTTGCTGGAGGTGGATCAGGGTCACGTTCGTACCGTTGCCACCGATGGCCATCGACTGGCCATGGCGCATCAGGACATGGAAACCGGCTGCCCGGAACTGCGCCAGGTGATCGTGCCGCGTAAGGGCGTGCTGGAACTGGCTCGTTTGCTGGACGATGTGGAATCGCCGGTGACCCTGGTGATTGGGGATAACCACCTGCGGGCCACCGTCGGCAGCTATACCTTCACTTCCAAGCTGATCGAGGGCAAATTCCCGGACTACAACCGGGTGATCCCACGCGGGGGTGACAAAGTGGTATTGGCGGACCGGGCGACCCTGAAAAATACTCTGCAGCGGGCCGGCATCCTGTCCCACGAGAACATTCGTGGTGTCCGCCTGAATCTGTCGTCCGGCCAGTTGCAGGTCTTTGCCAACAACCCGGACCAGGAGCAGGCCGAGGATGCGCTGCCGGTGGATTACGAAGGCGAAGCGCTGCAGATCGGCTTCAATGTGGGTTACCTGGTGGATGTGATGAATGCCCTGGACGATGACCAGGTGAAGATCACCCTGTCCAACCCGAACAGCAGTGCCCTGATTGAATCGGAAACCGATGTCGGCTGCCTGTACGTGGTTATGCCCATGCGCCTGTAAACGGGAATTTCAGACACTTCATGGCAGTGGTGACGGATGGCATCCGGGGCGCGTTACGAATTGGCCAGACCCTCTCGGTACTCGGACGTACCGGCGTAGACTGGCTGCGGGGGGATCGGCCGCCCGCGCCCCGCATGTTGCGCCAGACGTTTGAACGTCTTGGCGCCACCTACATCAAGCTGGGACAGTTCATTGCCAGTTCGCCCACGTTTTTCCCAAAAGAGTATGTGGACGAGTTCCAGTATTGCCTGGATAGAACCCCTAGCCTGCCCTTTGGGGAGATCCGAAAGCTCATCGCCCGGGAACTCGATCAGCCGCTGGAAACCGTTTTCAGTCATATCGAGCCCACCGCCCTCGCCTCGGCGTCCATTGCCCAGGTGCATGGCGCCCGGCTAGTCACCGGCGAACGGGTGGTGATCAAGGTCCAGAAGCCGGGCGTGGAAACGACCCTGGGCACCGACCTTAACTTTCTTTCCCTGTCTGCGCGAATCATCGACACCCTGGCCCCGAACCTGTCCTGGGCCTCGCTTTCCAGCATTGCCCGGGAAATCCAGCATTCGATGATGGAAGAGTGCGATTTCCACCAGGAAGCGGCCAACCTGAAAGCCTTCCGTCAGTTTCTGGAAGCGACGGACAACCAGGCGGTGACGGTCCCCAGGGTTTACGAACATTGCAGCACCCGGCGCATATTGACCATGGAGCGTTTCGACGGCGTTCCGTTGACGGATCTGGATAGCGTTCGACAGGTCACCGCGGACCCGGAAGGCACGTTGATATCGGCGATGAATACCTGGTTTTCCAGCCTTACTCGCTGTGAGTTCTTCCACGCCGATGTCCATGCGGGAAACCTCATGGTCTTGCAGGATGGCCGCGTGGGCTTTATCGATTTCGGCATTGTTGGGCGGATACGACCGGAAACCTGGTTGGCGTTGCGCGATTTTGGCAGTACTTTCCTGGCGCAGGATTTTAACGGGATGGCTGATGCCATGACCCGGATTGGTGTGACCGGCACCAATGTGGATCGCCAGGCATTGGCCCGTGATCTTCAGCGTCTGGCCCAACAACTGGAAAGCCCTTCTGAAAACCCATCCCGGGTGGAGGAGGACGTGAACGAACTGTTGATGGAAGTCGTGCGCGTGGGTGAGAATCACGGACTGCATTTCCCACGGGAGTTCGCGTTATTACTGAAACAGTTTCTCTATTTCGATCGTTACGTGCATATCCTCGCGCCGGGAATGGATATGCTGAAAGACGAACGATTGACCCTCATGCATTGAGGCCCTTCTCATTATGGCGCTCGTAAAACTCCAGACCCAGCATTTCCGGAATCTGGCGCCGGACACCATCTCCTTTTCCCCTTCGTTTAACCTGATTTATGGTGCTAATGGCAGTGGCAAGAGCAGCGTGCTCGAAGCCATTGGTTATCTCGGGCTTGGTCGTTCATTTCGTGTCTCCCGTCATCAGGCAGTGGTGGCCCACGGGCAGCAGAAGTTGACCGTATTCGGTGGGCTTGACCAGGGGCTCGAAACTGATCCGACGTCCGATGAGGCGGACCCGGAGCGGCTCGCCCATCGTCTGGGGATTTCCCGGGATATAGGACAAAAGGAAACGCTGCTGCGGGTGGACGGCGAAGCGGTTCGCAACCTGTCGCTGCTGGCCATGCACCTGCCGGTATCGGTTATTGACCCAGGGGTGTTTGATATCGTCGCCGGCGGCCCGGGGAAACGAAGACAGTTTCTGGATTGGCTGGTGTTCCACGTGGAACCTTCCTTTTCCACACTGTGGCAACAGTGTCAGAGAGTGACATCGCAGCGGAACAAAACGCTCAGAAATGGTAGAATGGACGAATCCCTGCTCCGGGTGTGGGACGCCCAGTACGGCACCCTGGCTGAGAAGCTCAGTGACGCCAGAGCCGAGGTGTTCAAACGGTTCAGAGTGGCGTTTGATGAGGTTCTTCAGGAGTTGGATGCAGGTTGGGCACAGGGGCTGAAAATGGATTTCTATCCAGGTTGGGATCGCTCCAAGCCGCTGACCGACGTGCTGCTGGGACACCGGGAGCAGGAGTTCCGGATGGGCCACACCCTGTACGGGCCGAACCGGGCGGATATTCGTCTCAAATTGGGCGGTCGGCCTGTGGCTGAAACCTTTTCCCGGGGCCAACAGAAAGCCTTGGTGATTTTGATGAAAATCGCCCAGGGGAAAGTTCTTAGCGATCAGGGAAAGCAGGTGACATTTCTGCTGGACGATATCAACGCCGAATTGGACGTGCGCCATCGGCAAATGTTGGCCCGAAAACTACAGGCCCTGCGGTGCCAGGTGTTTATTACTTCGATTGAACATCCGGAGCCAGAGGTGCTTTGGCCGGAAGGCGATGCACCGGAATACAGAATGTTCCACGTGGAACATGGCAAATTGACGGAAGAAAAAACCGGGGAACCCCCTCAGGAGTCTCATTAATGAGTGAATCGAACTACAATTCCTCCAGTATCAAAGTCCTAAAGGGACTGGATGCGGTGCGGAAACGCCCGGGCATGTACATCGGCGACACCGATGATGGCACCGGCCTGCATCACATGGTCTTTGAGTTGGTGGATAACTCCATCGATGAGGCGCTTGCGGGCTACTGCTCCGAAATTGGTATTCGAATCCACCCGGATGAATCCATCACCGTTCAGGATAACGGTCGCGGTATCCCCGTGGATATGCACGAAGAGGAAGGTGTCTCGGCGGCCGAAGTTATCATGACTGTTCTGCACGCCGGCGGTAAGTTCGACGACAACTCCTACAAGGTGTCGGGTGGTCTGCACGGTGTGGGTGTTTCCGTGGTCAACGCCCTCTCCTCTACCCTGACTCTCACCATCCGCCGGGACGGCAAGGTGTATGAGCAGTCCTACGAGCACGGCGTGCCGAAGGCACCGCTCACGGCGGTGGGCGATACCGATGCCTCGGGTACCAAGGTCCACTTCATTCCGTCTCCCGAGACCTTTACCCAGATCGAATTTCACTACGACATCCTGGCCAAGCGCCTGCGGGAACTGGCCTTCCTGAACCGCGGTGTCCGTATCCGATTGACCGATGAGCGTTCCGGCAAGGAAGAAGTCTTTGAGTACGAAGGCGGTCTGCAGGCGTTCGTTGAACACCTGAACACCAACAAGACGCCGATCAACCGGGTATTCCACTTCGACAACGAGCGTGAAGATGGTATCGCTGTGGAAGTGGCCATGCAGTGGAACGACGCCTTCCAGGAAAACATCTACTGCTTCACCAACAACATCCCCCAGCGCGACGGTGGTACGCACCTTGCCGGTTTCCGGGCCGCCCTTACCCGCTCCCTGAACAACTACATTGAGCAGGAAGGCCTGGGCAAGAAAGCCAAGGTCCACACCTCCGGTGACGACGCCCGGGAAGGTCTGACCGCGATTATCTCGGTAAAAGTCCCTGATCCGAAGTTTTCTTCCCAGACCAAGGACAAACTGGTGTCTTCGGAAGTGAAGACCGCCGTGGAGCAGGAGCTGTATCAGAAGTTTGCAGACTACCTGCAGGAGCAGCCGAACGAGGCCAAACTGATCGTCAACAAGATGATCGAAGCGGCGCGCGCCCGGGAAGCGGCCCGCAAGGCCCGGGACATGACCCGTCGCAAGGGTGCCCTGGACATCGCCGGCCTGCCCGGCAAACTGGCGGACTGCCAGGAAAAGGACCCCGCCCTGTCTGAGCTGTTCATTGTGGAGGGTGACTCGGCCGGCGGTTCCGCCAAACAGGGCCGGGACCGTAAGACCCAGGCCATCCTGCCGCTGAAGGGTAAGATCCTGAACGTGGAAAAGGCCCGTTTTGACAAGATGCTGTCTTCCGCCGAAGTGGGCACACTGATCACCGCCCTGGGCTGTGGTATTGGTCGGGAGGAGTTCAACCCGGATAAGCTGCGTTACCACTCCATCGTGATCATGACGGACGCCGACGTGGATGGCTCCCACATTCGCACCCTGCTGCTGACCTTCATGTTCCGCCAGATGCGCGAAATCATCGAGCGCGGCCACGTGTTTATTGCCATGCCTCCACTGTATAAGGTCAAGCGCGGCAAGCAGGAGCAATACCTGAAAGACGAAAAAGCCAAGGAAGCCTACCTGACCCAGACCGCCCTGGAAGGCGCTCAGCTGTTCGTGAACCCGGACGCCCCGGCCATCAAGGATTCGGCCCTGGAGACCATGGTGAAGGACTACCAGGCAGTGATGGCGATGATTGATCGCTTGTCCCGGGCCTACCCGGCCCTGGTACTCCAGCAGATGATCTACAACAGCACCCTGTCGCCGGAAGACCTGAAGGAAGAGGAGCCGGTGGCACGCTGGGTGGCCCGCCTGGGCGAAGGCCTGGACCTGGATACCCGTACCGGTACCAAGTACAGCTTCTCCGTGGCCCGGGACGAAGAGCGGCACCTGTACCTGCCCAAGGTGACCCTCTATGTGCATGGTATTCCCTACGAGCACGTGTTCGGCCATGACTTCTTCGAATCGTCCTCCTACAAGGCCATTGCCCGCCTGGGCGAGACCCTGGAAGGGCTGATCGAGGAAGGTGCCTACATCCAGCGCGGTGAGCGCAAGCAGGCGATCCTGTCGTTTGAAGGCGCCCTGGGCTGGCTGATGAAGGAAGCCCAGCGCGGTCTGAACATCCAGCGCTACAAGGGTCTGGGTGAAATGAACCCGGAACAGCTGTGGGAAACCACCATGGACCCGGAAACCCGCCGGATGATGAAGGTGACCATCGAGGACGCCATCGCCGCGGACCAGATCTTCACCACGTTGATGGGCGACGATGTGGAGCCGCGTCGGAACTTCATCCAGAGCAATGCGCTGGAGGTCAGCAACCTGGATATCTGATGGTTGCTGTGGGTTTTAAGCAGGCATAAAAAAACGGTGGCATCCGCGAGGAGCCACCGTTTTTTGTTTCCAGCCGTTAACTCCGTGCCAAGCAAGGGGGAGAGCTTTCAAAAACACGCTGTGAATACATCCCTGTAACGCTCGAGCTCCGCCCTTCAGCGCTTACTGCTCCTGCGTCGCGCTGAAGGTCCTGGGCTGGCCATCCTTGGCCAGCCCGTGAAGAGCTATTCGCTCTTCACCCATGGCTCCGCACGGTTTTTGAAAGCTCTCCCCCTTACTCGGCAATCATAGTAGGCCTCAAATTTAACCTCGCTCTTTCTTCCGCTGCTTTTCCTTCTCTTTCTCCACCAGATGCGGCGCCATCACCTCTTCCAGCGTATGGCCGGTCAACCGGCGAATGGTGCGCCACAGGTAATAGAAGATCAGCATCATCATGACCATCGAAGGGATGGCGATCATGGGGTAGCTGACCAGGGTCATCCGCCCCAGCTCCTCGTTAAAGGCCTCGGTGCCGGAGGGACTGACCACGATCCATTTGGCCAGGATGTAGTTCATGATCGAGGAAAATAGGAAAGTGCCGGCGAAGAAGTAGCTGGCTTTCAGCAGCCGGTTTTCAAACTCTTCCACACCACCGCGCTCCTCGAGTGAGGCATGGATCTTATCCACATCCAGCACGTTAGGGTTGTACAGCAACGTGCGAACCAGCGGATATTTGGTTCGGGTGGAAATCAGAACCGCCAAGCCAATAACGGCGGGCACGGCCGCTTCCTTAATCGCCAGCCAGCCGGCATCGAGTTCCAACAGGCCAATGCCTCCGGTCAGCGCAACACTGATTAGGCCCAGTAAGGCGATAAAGTTTTTCTTGTGGTAGCGGACCAACTCAAAAAGGCCCCAGCCCAGAGGAAAGGCCAGGCCGATGATCAGCGCGTTAACGCTGCCAAGATGCTCTTCTCCGCTGAATTTCATCAGGATGACCGAGGGAATAACGATGCTGACCAGCAGGTCGATCCAGGGGCGGGGTTGGTGGTCAGGTGTAGTGTTGGGTGACGATTGTGATGTCATGGAAATACCTGGGAAAAACAAAAGGCGCCGGAACCATCGTGCTCCGGGGGTGACCGGAGCAGTATACGATGATTGCGGCGCCTTTCGCGATCCTGTTAAAGCCGGGTTTTTCAGGCTCCGGCTTCTTTCAGGGCCTCTTCCACGATGGCCAGGCCCTCTTCCAGGATTTCGTCTTCAATGGTAACCGGCATCAGGAAGCGAATCGT
The DNA here is from genome assembly GCF_002934325.1 of Marinobacter persicus. Taxonomy (GTDB): domain Bacteria; phylum Pseudomonadota; class Gammaproteobacteria; order Pseudomonadales; family Oleiphilaceae; genus Marinobacter; species Marinobacter persicus_A. The sequence continues at coordinate 5,958 of NZ_PTIV01000016.1, read as the reverse complement.
GTTCCCAAACAGGCCACAGCTGAGCAGGATCAGGCCTTTTTCCTTGGCCTTCTTGATGACTGCTGCTGCCAGATCTGGCCGGGGCTTGTGGGATTCCTTGCTTTCCACCAGCTCGAACGCGGCCATGGCACCCAGGTTGCGGGAGTTATGCACATGCGCGAATTGGTCTTCCCACTGCTCGAACCGTACCCGGAGCTTTTCGCCCAGGTGCTGGGATTTCTCCAGGATGTTTTCTTCGGCAAAGACATCAAACACTGCGAGCGCAGCCGCACAGGCGGTCGGGCTGCCGGTGTAGGTGCCGCCGAGTGAGTTCGGCCCGGAAGAATCCATCACCTTGTCGGTGCCCACGATGGCGGAAATGGGCATGCCGTCGGCCATGGATTTCGCCATGGTCATGATGTCCGGCTGAACGCCGCTGTGTTCGACGGCGAACATCTTGCCGGTACGGCCAAAGCCACTCTGGACTTCGTCGACGATCATCAGGATGTCGTTGTCGTCGCAGATCTTGCGTACGGCCTTCAGGAACGCAGGCGATGCGACATAGAAACCGCCCTCGCCCAGCACTGGCTCCAGCACGATGGCCGCCGTGTTATGGGCCGGAGAGTCTGCCTTCATGGCAAGCTCCAGGCCACGAAGCGCTTCTTCCTCGCTGATGCCATGATAGGGAATCGGATAGGGGGCGCGGTAAACCAGGCCGGGCATGGGGCCGAAATCGGTCTGGTAAGGCGCGGCCTTGCCGTTCATTGCCATGGTCATGAAGGTGCGGCCGTGATAACCGCCGGTAAAGCAGATGACGTTGGTCTTCTTGGTCGCTGCCCGGGCAATCTTCACGGCGTTTTCCAGCGCCTCGGCACCGGAGTTCGCCAGCATGACCTTGGCGTGGCCTTTTACCGGTGCCACGCCAGACAGTTTTTCAGCCAGCTTCACGTAGCCTTCATACGGCATAACCGTCTGGCAGGTGTGCATGACTTTGTCCAGTTGGGCCTTCACGGCCTCAACCACTTTCGGGTGGCGATGACCAATGTTCAACACCCCGATACCGCCGGCGAAATCGATCATCCGTTTGCCGTCGGCATCCCATACTTCCGCATTCAGAGCGTGGTCAGCAAACTGGTTGTTAGGGCTGGCTGCCCCGGCTGCCACATAGCGTTCTTTGAGTGCCTGCAATTCTTTATTGCTCACGTTGTCGTTCTCCTGGGTTCAGGTTCACAAGTTTCCATTACAGTGTAGGTAGTCCGGTGCCAGGAAACAAACCCACTATTGAGCGCTTTCGGGCGGTTCATTGCGAAACTGGAGTTTGGCCAGTCGGCGGTAAAGTGGGCTATCCCGCATCAGTTCCTCATGGCTGCCCACGGCCAGCAGTCGCCCCTCGTCCAACACCGCAATGCGATCAGCGTCCCGCACGGTAGCTAACCGGTGGGCGATCACCAGCGTGGTGCGCTCGCTGGTGAGTTTCGGCATGGCCTGCTGGATGAGGTGTTCACTTTCCGCATCCAGGGCACTGGTGGCTTCGTCCAGCAGCAGAATCGGTGCATTGGCCAGCAGGGCTCGGGCAATGGCCAAGCGCTGTTTCTGGCCACCGGAGAGCCCGGCACCGGCGTCGCCCAGCTTGGTCTGGTAACCGTCAGGCAGGGCCTGGATGAATTCATGGGCATGGGCGATGCGCGCCGCCTGCTCTACTTCAGCCTGGTTGGCTTCCGGCCGGGCGTAACGGATGTTGTCCGCGACCGTGCCATGGAACAGGGCTGGCGTCTGGGGCACCAGGGCAAAACATCGGCGCAGGTCCGACAGGGACAGCCCCGCGGTGTCGATACCATCAATCAGGATGCGCCCGGCATCCGGCTGATAGAAATGCAGCAGCAGATCAAACAGGGTGGATTTGCCCGCGCCGGAAGGCCCCACCAACGCCAGGGTTTCCCCGGCCCGGACGGTCAGGTTGAGATCCGACAGGGCCGGTCGTTCTGGGCGACTGGGGTAATGAAAATCCAGTCCTTCAATCCGGATCTCGCCCGCTACTGCATCCGGCAACACCCGGGATACTTTTTCTCGCACAAATGCGGGCCGGGTCTGTAATAACTCGAACAGCCGGGCGGCGGACCCGGCGGCCCGCTGCAGCTCGCCAATGACCTCGCTTATGGCCCCGGCGGCCACCCCCACCAGCAGACTGTAGAACACAAAGGCAGCCAGTTCGCCGGGAGTGATCCGGCCATGGATCACGTCCAGCCCACCAATCCAGATCACAATGCCCACTGCGCCCATTACCAGCCCGATCACCAAGGTGGTCAGCCGGGCGCGTTGGCGGATGCGGGCCCGGGCCACCTCGAACGCATTTTCTGAAACGCCGGCGAAATGCTGGCGATCATGGGGCTGGTGGTTGAAGGCCTGCACGGTTTTGATCTGGGTAAGGTTCTCCCCCACGTAGCTGCCCACGTCCGCTACCCGGTCCTGGCTCAAGCGAGACAACTGACGTACTTTTCGGCCGAAAAAAAGGATCGGTGCAATCACTACCGGAAACCCCAAAAGGATGATGCTGGCCAGCTTGGCGTTGGTAACAAACAACAGCATCAGTCCGCCCACCAGCATCACGGCATTGCGCAGGGCAATGGAGACGGTGGAGCCAATGACCGATTGCAGTACGGTGGTATCGGCGGTAAACCGGGACTGTATTTCCAATGCCCGGTTCTCTTCAAAAAAGCCGGGGTGCAGGTCAATCAGGTGGTTGAAGACTTTCTTGCGAAGATCGGCAATCACCCGCTCGCCAATCCAGGACACCAGGTAAAAGCGGGCAAACGAACCGAAGGCCAGCCCCAGGACCAGTACGAAGAACAGGCCGATGGCCTTGGAGAGGTTTTCCGGTGACTCGGTGGCTAATCCCTGATCCACCAGAATACGTAAACCCTGGCCGAGGCCCAGCGTTACCCCGGCGGTAAACACCAGTGCTATCAATGCTCCGGCGACGGTGCGCTTATAGGGGCTGATGAATTCCGCGACAAGCTTCAGGGCTTTGCGGTGTCGGCTGTTAATCATGTGCCTCCGGGGTGTGGGCTACTGTAAACTCGGGCCTTTATACGATTCGTATCTTTGACAGGACCTGTCAACCTACGGGTGAAGCACGTATGGCCGGGAACACTTTCCGAGACACGCTGTGAATACGTCCCTGTACGCTCGGCAAAAGCCATCCCTGGCTTTTGACGGTCCCGGAAAGTGTTCCCGGCCATACGCGCCCAAACTTTGGAGTTACCGTTAACTGTGCGCGCCTACGCTGACAATGACTACCCCGCTGACCATAAACCGGACTGGAAAATCATCGCCGGCTTATGGCCCTACCTGACCGAATTCCGGGGTCGTGTGGCCCTGGCGTTGTCTTTGCTCGTGCTTGCGAAACTGGCCACCGTTTCCACCCCCATTGCCCTGAAATACATTGTGGACTACCTGGATCAGAACAGTGGTCAGGATTTGCTGCTGTGGATTCCGGTGCTTCTGGTGGTGGCCTACGGCCTGCTGCGTTTTGGCAGCACCCTGTTCAATGAATTGCGCGACGCCGTCTTCGCCCGGGTGGCGGAACGGGCGATGCGGCGGGTGTCATTGCGGGTGTTCGAGCATCTGCACCAGCGGGAGCTGGGCTTTCACCTGGATAGAAAGACCGGCGGTCTGGCCCGGGATATCGAGCGGGGCACCAACGGCATCAGTTTTTTGCTGCGTTTCACTCTGTTCAACATCGCCCCTACCCTGCTGGAAATCCTGCTGGTGGCGGGCATTTTATTGGTGGTGTTCAACGCCGGCTATGTGATTGCCATCTTGGTCGCCGTAGTGGTGTACGTGGTGTTCTCCATCAAGGTGACCGAGTGGCGAACCAAGTTCGTGCGCGAGGCCAATGCCCGAGACAACCAGTCCAATTCCCGCGCGGTGGACAGCCTGCTGAACTACGAGACGGTCAAGTACTTCAACAACGAGCGTTTCGAAGCCCAGCGTTACGACTCCGATCTGGAGGAATGGGAGCAGGCGCGACTGAAAAACCGCCTGTCCCTGGCCACCCTGAACGCGGGGCAGGCCCTGATCATCGGGGTTGCCCTGATTGTGATCATGGCCATGGCGGTCACCGAAGTCGCCAGTGGTGAGATCACCCTGGGCGATTTCACCATGATCAACGCGTACCTGTTGCAGCTGTTCATTCCCCTCAACGCCCTGGGGTTTGTCTACCGGGAAATCCGGCAGGCGCTGGTGAACGTCGAGCGGCTGTTCAAACTGCTTGGGGATAAACCCGCGATTGAAGATGCCCCGGATGCCCGCGAGCTGGCTGTGGATAAGGGCGAGATCCGTTTCGAACACCTCCACTTTGCCTACCGCAAGGACCGTCCGATCCTGCAGGACGTGGACTTCACCATCCCGGCCGGCCACAAGGTCGCAGTGGTGGGCGCCAGCGGTGCGGGCAAATCCACGCTCGCCCGCCTGTTGTTCCGTTTTTACGACGTAGATGAAGGCGCCATCCGCATCGACGGCCAGGACATTCGCGATGTCACCCAAGACAGCCTGCGCGCGGCCATCGGCGTGGTGCCGCAAGACACGGTGCTGTTCAACGACACCCTCTACCGGAACCTGGCCTATGGCCGACCGGATGCCACAGAAGAAGAAGTTCATCGGGCCGCGCGGATGGCCCATCTGGAACACTTTATCCACAGCCTTCCAGACGGCTATGACACGAAAGTCGGCGAGCGGGGACTCAAGTTGTCCGGCGGGGAGAAACAGCGGGTGGCCATTGCCAGAGTGATCCTCAAGAATCCGCCCCTGCTGATACTGGACGAAGCCACCTCATCACTGGATTCGTTGTCGGAACAGGCCATCCTGGGTGCACTGAAGGAAGTCAGCGAACACCGCACCACGCTGGTGATTGCCCATCGCCTGTCCACCATTCGGGACGCGGATACGATTCTGGTGATGGACGGAGGTAGAATCGTAGAAAGTGGTAGCCATAACGAGTTGTTGGCAACCGGTGGCCACTATGCCCATCTTTGGGAGCAGCAGCATCGGGGTGGGGATAACTAAAGGTTAAAGGATTAACGGCTAGGCCATCCAAAAGCCTGCTACTTCGGCGTGTTTATAGAGCTTCTTGTTGCTGGAGCCCCTGAGGTAGATGCCGTAATCTTGAAGTCGATAACAATGTGGGATAGCCTCTCGACCATTAACGGTCGGCCAAGATGGGCTGTCCGAGATAACAATCCCAAGGATGGAAACTGCTCATGGATGAGTCAGGTACGCTCCCCTTTTTGCTCTCGAAAGCCTTCCACGCCCCACAGGCCCTGCCCGACCCTCTGGATGACACCGCAGGAGGGGAAGCCTGATGACCATGCAAGCCCATGGAGAGACCACCACCAAGTTGCGCGCCAGAGGGCAGGATGTGTTTATTGAACCTGCCGACCAGCTCTTTTACATGGTGGGGCATAACACGCTGCTGGCCGTCCCAAAACAGCAGATGCTCGCCATGCTCACGGAAATGCGGTTACTTGAGGCCGTGGTCGAGGCGCAACAGAACGCCATCGCGCACCTGAAAACCCTTCAGGATAGTTACATTCAGGTGAAGCAGGCGAACTACTTCAAACCAGAAGGACGAGCCCTGATCGAACAGTCCGATAGACCCGAGATCCTGGAAAGAAAAATCCGGGTCGCCCAGGGTGAGCTGGACAGTGCCAATGAAAAACTGAGGGGCGTGCTAGCGCCCGTCAGCGGAGCCCAAGACCCATCCAACCCGATCGTGGAGCTTATTCCGATACAGCGCCGGGGAAGTCACGCCAGTCCCAACGGCTTTCGCATGGCCTACGCCCGGTTAAAGTCGATTCCCGCCGAATGTCGCCGATACTCCTCCAAACTTGAAAGCACGGCTCCGGTGGGCGACGACAACCTGCTCACAGACGGAGCGGTGGATTGGAATAAGCTAAAACAACAAATCACGGATATCGCGAA
>NZ_PTIV01000015.1 GCF_002934325.1 Marinobacter persicus | reverse complement strand
GCAGTTAACAGCCGAGAAACACCCCACCGAAGTGGCCTGCCCCTCGAAAGAGATGCGCATTCTACAGACCGCAGTTTTCCTGTCAACGACCTTTTGGAAAAAGATTCAAAAAGATCGATCGACAGCTCCTCAACCGACAATAACCACCTTGGCAATCTTCTTCTTGCCAGCCTGAATTACACAGGTATCGCCCAGGGCAAACATGCGATTACCTTCCAACTGCTCACCGTCGATATAGACCGCGCCTCGCTTGAGCACGTCTTTTGCAGCCGCGCCATTCTTTACCAGCCCGGCCAGACGAAGCACGGTTGGCGTCGGAAGCTCGGCCTGGCCTTCCAGTGACACTTCCACTTCCGGTACATTCTCCGGAATCTCTCCCAACGCCACCCGGTTGCCGGCAGACTTGTGCGCAGTTTTTGCAGCGTCCTCATCATGAAAACGGGTAATAAGCTCTTCCGCCAGCACCTTCTTATAGTCTTGCGGGTTGGCGCCATCACTAACCGCAGCCCGAAACTCTTCAATCTCCGCCAAGGGCCGGAAACTCAGCAATTCAAAGTAGCGCCACAGCAAATCGTCCGGCATGGACAGAAGCTTGGTATACATCTCACCCGGCGAATCACTGACACCCACATAATTGCCCAATGACTTGGACATCTTCTGAACGCCATCCAGACCTTCAAGAATAGGTACCGTCAGAATCGCCTGCGGTTTCTGGCCGTAATGCTTCTGAAGAATACGCCCCATCAACAGGTTGAACTTCTGGTCGGTACCGCCAAGCTCCACGTCTGCCTCGAGCGCCACGGAGTCGTAGCCCTGAACCAGAGGATACAGGAACTCATGAATGGCTATCGGCTGTTCCGCCCGGTAACGCTTGTCGAAATCATCACGCTCAAGCATCCGAGCTACCGTGTATTGTCCAGCCAGGCGAATCATGTCCGCCGCTGTCATCTTGTTCATCCAGTCGGAATTGAACACGACCCGGGTTTTTCCCGGATCCAGAATCTTGAAGACCTGCTCTTTATAGGTGATCGCGTTCTGGCGCACTTCGTCCTCGGTCAACGGGGGACGGGTCGCGCTTTTGCCAGTCGGATCCCCAATCATTCCGGTGAAGTCACCAATCAGAAATATGACTTCATGCCCCAAGTCCTGAAACTGACGCAGCTTGTTAATAAGAACGGTGTGCCCAAGATGAAGGTCGGGCGCGGTGGGGTCGAAACCAGCCTTGATGCGGAGCGGGCGCCCCTCTTTGAGCTTCTCTACAAGATCCGCTTCCGGGATCAATTCATCGATACCGCGTTTGATAATGGCTATAGCTTCATCTAGTGATGCCATGAACTCGTGTCCCCGTTGTACCTGTCAAAGCGACCTGATGCGCAAATCTGCGATGCTAGGCTGCGCATTGCTGGAAGCCCTTGGTAAAGTATGTATGAACAGCTCGTATTGGAGCGACCGAATGATTAAGGCGCGGCATTATAGCAGTGTCAGCCAAAGGGATTCGACCGCAGGGAACGTGAACCGTAATGTTGAAGACTGTCTTGCTTTCGTCATATACGGTAATCTGATGGACTACAATTAATCAGAAGCCTTAACTAGCCGTTACAAGCTGCTGGTATATCGATTGAAATGGGTGACTCCGTGCTCAAGAATTTTTCCAAACTCCACCTGACCCTGGCCGCCGCGGCGACCGCCGTGATAAGCACAGCGGTGCTTATGAGTCCAAGCTCCGATGTCGAAGCCAAGCGGATGTCTTACTCGATCAACCTGGATCAGGAAGAGAACATCACCGCCAGCGATTTACCGGCCCAGGACCCCGCCTACCTTGACAGTCAGGGGCGCCCGGCGGAGAGCCAATCCGGATCTCTGGCCAACGCGGAACCCGCTAAAGCCAACATTGACTGGCAAGTATTCGATATAAAATCCGGAGACACCCTGTCCTCTCTGTTCGGCAAGGCCGGCTTCAACGACGGAATCATGCTGTCGGTTATTCATGGTGAGGGCGAAGCCGAGAAACTGCAGCGCCTGTATGCCGGCGAAACCATTCGCTTTGGCACTAACAACAAAGATCAGTTGGTTGCCATAGAGCTCAAGCGCAGCCTGCTTGAGTCCCTCAAAATCACCAAAGAGGACGAGGGTTTTACCGGCGAAACCGTCACCCGGGAACCCGAGGTACGCCCTACCTTTGTCTCCGGTGAAATCGATGGTTCTCTGTATCTATCCGCCAAGGAAGCCGGCCTGAATGACCGCCTCACCATGGAACTGGCCGGCATCTTCGGCTGGGATATCGATTTCGTTTACGACGTCCGCAAGGGCGACAAGTTTGAGGTGGTTTACGAAGAGCTGTTTATCGACGGCAAGAAGTTCGGTACCGGCCGCATACTGTCAGCCCGGTTTGTTAACCGGAACGACGAGCACGTAGCTCTCCTTTATACCGACAGCAATGGTGAGGAGGATTACTACACACCTGAAGGCAAGAGCATGCGCAAAGCCTTTTTGCGGGTTCCCATCAATGCCCGGGTATCCTCACCCTTCAATCTGCAACGTCGGCACCCGGTTCTCGATGTCGTTCGCCCGCACGAAGGCACCGACTACGCAGCGCCTCCGGGCACCCCAATCAAGGCGGCCGGTAGTGGCCGGATCAAATTTGCCGGCTGGAAGGGCGGCTATGGCCGTACAGTGGTCATCCAGCATGGAGACAACATCTCCACACTTTATGCACACATGCGTGGCATTGCCAAAGGCATCAAAAACGGCACTCGCGTCAAGCAAGGGCAGACCGTTGGCTACCTGGGCTCATCAGGCATGGTCACCGGTCCGCATCTGCATTATGAATTCCGCGTCAACGGCGTAGCCAAAAACTCCCGCACCGTTAAGCTGCCGGACGCCAAGCCGATTCCGAGCAGTGAAATGGCACAGTTCAAACAGACCGTCGACCAGCGACTGGCCCAGTTTGACGTGTTCCGGGATCACACCCGCCAGCTTGCCATGGCTTCCAGCGAATGAGCAAAGGACTCTGGATCGGACTGATGTCCGGCACCAGCATGGATGCTGTTGATGCCGTACTGTTATCTTTTGGCGAAGATCGGCTGGAGATTCAATCAACTCTCGCACTGCCCTATCCCGAAGATCTCCGGGCACGGCTTCTGCAGGCCATCCGCAACCATGCCGACCCGGATGAACTTGGCGAGCTGGACACGCTGACTGGCCAGCATTTCGCCCAGGCAGCCAACACCCTGATTGAGCAGAGCGGAGTCGATCCCAGCGACATCCTCGGTATTGGCAGCCATGGCCAGACCATCCGCCATCAACCCTCGGGCAAGGCGCCATTCTCTATGCAGATTGGTAGTCCCGCCATCATTGCCGAGGCCTCCGGCATTACCACCGTATCCAATTTCCGCAGCCGGGATGTCGCTGCCGGCGGACAGGGAGCGCCGTTGGTGCCCGCTTTTCATCGATGGCTATTCCGGTCAGCGACCCAGGATCGCTGCATCCTGAACCTGGGAGGCATCGCCAACCTGACCTGGCTGCCTTCGGACGAGACAAATAATATCACTGGCTTTGACACTGGCCCCGCCAACGCCCTGATCGATGCCTGGTGTTATGATCAGACCGGAAAACATTACGACGAAAACGGCCAGTGGGCCCGGGAAGGCGAGGTTAACGAAGAACTCCTGGAAGATCTTTTGTCAGATGCCTACTTCGTGAAAACCCCACCCAAGAGCACCGGCAAGGAACGCTTCAACCTGAACTGGATCAGCACCCACCTGCAGCGATTCGACGATTTACCTCCCGAGGATGTCCAGAGAACCCTCCTGCAGCTCACCATCGACACGATCCTCCAGCAACTGCCAACCGCCAATAGCAGCATGGCGGTTTACGCCTGCGGTGGGGGTACATTTAATCCGCTCATCATGGAGGGGCTGAGAGAAGGCCTGAAAGGAGTGGAGCTGAGGACCACGGCTGAACTCGGCCTGGATCCTCAATGGGTAGAGCCAGTTGCATTTGCCTGGCTTGCCAGACAGACCCTGAACGGGCTGCCGGGCAACATCCCAACCGTAACCGGCGCCAAAGGGGAACGGGTGCTGGGCGCTATCTACCCAGCCTGAGATTACACCGTGAAGGAGCTGCCACAGCCACAGGTTGAGGTGGCATTAGGGTTCTGGACCACAAACTGGGAGCCCTGTAGCCCCTCCTGATAATCGATGGTAGCTCCCACCAGATACTGATAGCTCATCGCATCCACCAGCAATTTAACACCATCGCGCTCGACAACGGTGTCATCCTCCTCCTGGTTTTCATCGAAGGAAAAACCGTACTGGAAGCCGGAACACCCGCCACCCGTTACGAACACGCGCAACTTGAGCTCGGGATTACCTTCTTCCTCGACAAGTTCACGTACTTTGGCCACCGCTCCATCACTGAAGAAGAACGGCGCTGCCATTTGCTGTTGCACTACACTCAAGGTTTGCCTCCGGCGATCATAATCCGACGGTGATTATGGTATTCCTGAGTAAAACAATCAACTATTCGGAGAATCCCCAACCAGTAGTTGCGACCACTTCCTCGCCTCTTCAAGCAATGGCTCACTGCGACTGCGGGCCTTCAGGGCAACCGTGACCATTTCAGGCACGAAGCCGTCTGGAAGCGTCAGCCGGCATTCAATGTTCTGAAAGTAACGAAAGCGGTATTTAACCCCTTCCCCATCCGAACACTCTGACAGCGCATGAAATGCCAAATCGATCGGTTTTCCCGCAATGGTACCGTTCACAGTCACCGCAATCCTGCCCGACCGGAAACGATCATTATTGCCAACCTGCATCACCGTCAGCGCCAAATCGTAAGCGCTGCCGTTTGCCACGGGCGTCAGGGTGAATTCGCCCAGCTGCAAGCCCTTCTCACTTTTCGAAGGCGCCATGATGCTTCGGTAAAACCCCAGCTCCGACTCCAGTTCCGCCACCTGAGCTTCGAGCGCTCCGATCATCATCCGCGCTTCTTTCAGTGCCTGGGCATCGACTGCCTGCTCACTCTCCAGCTGGACCAGCTCCAGCCGTAACTCGCCATGCCTGCCCTGCAAATCACTCAGCTGTGCCAGTAGCGCGCTGTTTTGCGCACTCAGGGCAGAGAAACGCTCACCGTGTTCCGACAAACCACTGGCATAGCCCACCATCCCGGCCACCAACGAACAGGCCACCAGCAGCAATCCAAACCGCCACCGGTGACGGCGGGCGCCCGCTGACGCCCCCGACGCATGTTGAATCATCGAAGGGCCTTAGGGCAGAAGGGCCGGAGCGTTCAAACCCATCGCCTCATCCAGGCCGAACATGATGTTCATGTTCTGAACCGCCTGGCCAGCCGCGCCTTTCACCAGATTATCGATCACCGAGGAAACGATGACCATGTTGCTCTGCTCCTGGCGATGCAGGGCCATACGACACTGGTTGGCGCCGCGAACACTGCGCGTTTCCGGATGACTGCCAAACGGCATCACGTCCACAAAGGGTTCATCCTGATACCGTGTCTCAAACAAAGACTGCAGACGCTCGAAATCAGCAACATCGTTCAGTTCCGCATACAGCGTTGCCTCAATGCCGCGCACCATCGGCACCAAGTGCGGCACAAAAGTAATGCCCACTTCCCGGCCGGCCGCTGCACTCAAGCCCTGGCGAATTTCAGGCAAATGCCGGTGGCCAGACGCACCATAGGCCTTGAAGCTCTCACCCACTTCGCCATGCAGCATGCCAATCTTGCCCTGGCGGCCAGCGCCACTGGCGCCTGATTTTGCGTCTGCAATCAGGCGCGCCGAATCGACCAGGCCGGCCTCAAGAAGCGGCAGAAAGCCCAGTTGAACAGCCGTGGGATAACAGCCCGGATTAGCCACAAGCTGCGCCTGACGGATCTCTTCGCGCGCCACCTCCGGCAGGCCATAGACGGCCTTCGCCACCCAATCCGGCGTTTCATGGGGCATGCCATACCACTGCGCCCAGGTATCGAGATCTTTAAGGCGATAGTCTGCAGAAAGGTCCACCACCCGCACACCAGCCGCCATGAGCTCCGGAATCATGCGCATGGCAACGCCGTGGGGCGTGGCGAAGAACACAAGATCACACCCCGCCAGCACCGTGGGATCGGGCACGGAAAACACCAGATCGAAATATCCGCGCAGATTGGGGTACATATCGGCAACCGGCATCCCCGCCTCTGAACGGGAGGTAATGCACTTAACCTCAACTTCCGGATGAACTGCCAGAATTCTCAGCAGCTCTACACCTGTGTATCCGGTACCACCAACGATGCCTATTTTGATCACAGTCTTCTCCAACGTGGTCTGGTCGTATTTCACTACTAGTTTACCATGTTACGCGAATGACTTATTGCACCCTAACGGGGCGCGGCTACAATGGGCTAGAAATCCTTGATTTATCGGCCATTGCTCCGCAACCGGAATTCCGCGTCCATGCGTAACATCAGGAAACTGTTTACCGAAAAACTGATCCCTGTGTTTCGGCGCAGACTTTCCGGCGTGGATGCCCTGCCCCAACTGGCCGTTCTCGGCTTACTGTCCGGGCTGGTGACGGGCACCGTTATTCTGCTCTTCCGCCTTGCCATTGAATGGCCACTGGAACACTTCCTGCCCGGAGCCAACTCCGAAAGTTTCGAGGAACTCAGCATCCTCACCCGCGCCATCCTTCCATTCGCCGGTGCCGTCGCACTTGGCTTACTGCTACATCGACTGGCCATCCATGACCGGAAGGTGGGCATCGTGCACATCATGGAGCGACTCAACTATCACCAAGGCTACATATCCTTCAAAAGTGCCATGGTCCAGTTTGTTGCCGGGGTAACCACGGTTGTCACTGGCCAGTCGTCCGGCCGTGAGGGCCCGGCAGTGCATCTCGGGGCAGCCTTCTCAAGCCTGCTCGGCCAGCGTATGCGGCTTCCCAACAACAGTATCCGCACACTGGTCGCCTGCGGGTGTGCGGCCGCGATTTCCGCCTCGTTCAACACCCCCATATCCGGGGTTATTTTCGCCATGGAAGTGGTCATGATGGAGTACACCATTGCTGGTTTTACCCCCATCATCCTGGCGGCTGTGAGCTCTGCAATTGTGACCCAGGCGGTGTATGGCACCGAGCCGGCGTTCAGCGTTCCTCCGCTGACCATGCATTCATTGCTGGAAATCCCCTGGGTTCTGGTCATTGCAGTCATTATCGGAGTCGCCGCCGCCAGCTTCATTTCCCTGGTGGACAAGATGGGGCGTTTCCACCATCGCCCAGTGCTCCTGCGAATCATTCTGTCGGGGCTGCTTATGGTGCCGTTCGCCGTACTTGTGCCGGAAACCATGGGCATCGGCTACGACACGGTTAGCGACACCATCAATGGTCAGCTGGGATTCTGGCTGCTGCTTGGCGTGGGGGTAGCCAAGCTCCTGGTTACCGGGCTCACCATTGGTCTGGGCATGCCCAGCGGGGTCATCGGCTCGACCATTTTCATGGGCGCCACTATTGGCGGGGCCATGGGCCTTGTTGGCGCGCAACTGTTCCTCGACCAGGCGTCGTCGGTGGGTTTCTACGCCATGCTGGGCATGGGGGCAATGATGGGCGCGGTCCTGCAAGCGCCCCTGGCCGCCTTGATGGCCCTGATGGAGCTGACCCGCAACCCCAACATCATCCTGCCCGGCATGCTGATCATTACCACCGCCAGCCTGGTGACCAGCGAAGCGTTCGGAAAAAGATCCCTGTTCCTCACCATCCTGAAAAGCCAGGGGCTGAGCTATCAGAATTCACCCGTCATTCAGGCTCTGCGGCGCGTTTCCGTGGGCGCAATCATGGACCGCTCCATATTTCGAACGGAACGGGAACTGACCAATGAGGAAGCCCGCAAGGCACTGAAAGCCGAACCCAAATGGTTATTGGTGGAAGGCAAGCAGGGGCCCACGGCGTTGTTGCCGGCGGTCGACCTCGCCCGTTATCTGGAAGATTGCGAAAAAGAGGCTGAAGAGGAAGACAGGGAACCACCAAAAACCGTTGATCTTCTGGCCATCCCCGCCAATCGCCGAGACGTGGCTCCTGTACAATACCAGGCGACATTGGAACAGGCGCTACAGGAATTCGACACCACCCAGGCCGAGGCGCTTTACGTGCAACGTCACGTAGCCCCCATGATTCAACGGGTCTACGGCATTGTCCTCAAGTCCCACATCGAAAGTTATTACCAATACCGACGGAGCTGATACATGCTTTGGGTGAAAGCCTTTCACATTATTTCCATGGTCTGCTGGTTCGCCGGCATTTTCTATCTGCCGCGGCTGTTTGTTTACCATGCCGCCTGCGAGGACGAGCCGGGCCGTGAACGCTTTAAGATCATGGAGCGCAAGCTCTACCGGGGCATCACCACACCCTCAATGATCGCGACAGTGATTTTTGGCGTCTGGCTGATCAGTTACAATGTCTCGGGCTACTTCAGTCAGGGCTGGCTGCACGTCAAACTGCTGTTGGTCGCCATCCTGATTGGGTACCACTTTTACTGCGGTCACCTGGTGAAGGTATTCCGCGACGACAAGAACACCCGAAGCCACGTTTTTTACCGCTGGTTCAATGAACTGCCGGTCTTCATCCTGCTGGCGGTGGTTATTTTGGCGGTCGTAAGACCTTTCTGAGGAGGTTTGCCATCAACAAGCGTTACACTCGCCCCCATGTCCTGGTCTTGTCCGGCCTTGACCCCTCAGGCGGTGCCGGCATTCAGGCCGACATCCAGGCCATCACGTCCCTGGGTGCGCACCCACTGCCGGTGCTCACCTGCCTTACCGTCCAGGACACCAACAATGTCCACGGCGCCCAGGCGGTTGATCCCGACCTGATTCGCCAGCAACTGACCTGTCTGGCCGGCGACGTACCGATCCACGCGGTGAAAACCGGCGCGCTGGGCAGCGCGGCCGTGCTCGACGTTCTGGTGGAATTCCTGGACACCCTGCCGGACGTGCCCGTCATCGCCGACCCTGTCATCAAGGCCGCCGGTGGTGGGGATCTGGCGGACAGCCAATTGATGGAGGCGATGAAAACCCGGCTCTTCCCCAAGGCGGAAATGATCACCCCCAACGGGGAAGAACTGGCACTGCTGGGCGGCAGCGACGAAGCTGCCACCGCCGCCGAAAACCTGATGGCAACCGGCTGTGAGTCGGTTCTGGCCACCGGCGGTCACGGTACTGGCATTCACATCATCAATAAACTGTTCAACCACGCACCGGACCCCATGGAATGGGAGGTCGAGCGGATTGGCAGCAATGAATACCATGGCACCGGTTGCACCCTGGCCGCTGCCATTGCCGCCGGTCGCGCCTGTGGGTTGTCGCCCCGGGCCGCCATTTCCCAGGCCCAGAATTACGTGCACCGCACCCTTCTGCACGCGCTGACTGTCGGCAAAGGCCAGAAAATCCCGGATCGAGGCATCCTGTGGGAGCACTGAAGCCTGGGCTGTACGCCATTACCGATGAGCAATTAACGCCGGCTGCCGAGTTGCTGCCGGCGGTCGAAGCCGCGCTTCGCGGCGGTGCGGTGCTGGTGCAGTATCGCAACAAGACCGGCTCTCAGGCCGAACGGCTGCGCCAGGCCACCGACCTGGCTTCACTGTGCCGGCAGGCGAATGTCCCGTTGCTGATCAACGACGATCCGCCCCTGGCCAAACGCGTGCAGGCCGATGGTGTGCACCTGGGCCAGGAGGATTGCACATTAACGGAAGCCAGGGTCCTGTTAGGCAGCGAGGCCATCATCGGCATGACCTGCCACCACCGCCTGGACCTGGCTCGCAACGCCCGGGATAGCGGTGCCGACTACCTGGCATTTGGGCGCTTCTATTCTTCAAGCACCAAACCCGGCGCACCACCGGCCGATGCGTCGGTGCTAACCGAAGCGAAAACCCTGGGGCTGCCCCTCACCGCCATTGGCGGCATTACCGTGGACAACGGCAGGCCCTTGATCGAGGCGGGCGCTGATCTGCTGGCCGTGGTTGGCGGCCTGTTCGGCGGCACCCCGGAACAGATCGAACACAGGGCCCGGGCCTTTGCCCGCCTGTTCGCCAGCCATCACCCTCTTTTCTCACTATCCGACTGACAGGAGTTACCGTGACCCATTCAGAAACGCTTTTTGAACAGGCCCAGAAATACATCCCCGGCGGGGTCAACTCCCCCGTGCGGGCGTTCAAGGGCGTGGGCGGTACGCCGCTGTTCTTCAAACACGCCGAAGGCGCCTACCTGTTTGACGAAGATGACCGTCGCTACATCGACTACATCGGCTCCTGGGGCCCGATGATCCTCGGCCACTCCGACCCGCGCATCAAAAACGCCCTGCACGCGCAGGTGGATCTTGGCATTGGCTATGGCGCGCCCACCGCGCTGGAAACCGAGATGGCCAAAAAAGTCTGCGAACTGGTGCCGTCCATCGACCTGGTGCGCATGGTGAATTCCGGCACCGAGGCCACCATGAGCGCCATCCGCCTGGCGCGCGGCTATACCGGCCGGGACAAGATCGTGAAATTCGAGGGCTGCTACCACGGCCATGTGGACTCGCTGTTGGTCAAGGCCGGCTCCGGCGCCTTGACCCTGGGCGTGCCCAACTCTCCGGGCATTCCCGCCAGCCTGGCCGAACACACCATTACCCTGAACTTCAACGACATCGACGGTGTCCGTGAAACGTTCAAGGAAATCGGAGACCGGGTCGCGGCCATCATCGTGGAGCCGGTGGCCGGCAACATGAACTGCATTCCGCCCGCACCAGGCTTCCTGGAAGGCCTGCGCGAAGTCTGTGACGAGCACGGCTCGGTATTGATCTTCGACGAAGTGATGACCGGCTTCCGGGTATCTCTGGGCGGCGCCCAGGGCTTCTACGGCGTCACCCCGGACCTGACCGCCTTGGGCAAGGTCATCGGCGGTGGCCTGCCAGTCGGCGCGTTTGGTGGTAAACGGGAGATCATGGAATACATCTCGCCCCTGGGACCGGTGTACCAGGCCGGCACGCTGAGCGGCAACCCGCTGGCCATGACCGCCGGCCTCACCACCCTGAACGCCATCTCGGAGCCGGGTTTCCACGATAAACTCTCGGCGAAAGTACAGCGCCTGACCGAAGGCCTGAAGCAGGCGGCCGATGAGGCAGGCATCCCGCTGACCGTGCAGAGCGCCGGCGCGATGTTTGGCCTGTTCTTCACTGAGGCAGAAAGCGTCAGCCGTTTTGACCAGGTCATGGACTGCGACGCCGAACGCTTCAAGCACTTCTTCCAGGGCATGCTGAAAGAAGGCGTCTACCTGGCCCCGTCAGCGTTTGAGGCTGGTTTTGTGTCGGCGGCTCTGTCCGACGAAGATATTGATCACACCATTGCTGCGGCTAAAAAGGTCATGGCGACCCTGTAAACGCTTGCCGAATACCAACCCGGGTGGCAGCTTCAAAAGCACCATCCGGGTTGGTCTCAACATCGGCCTAGAGTGCCGCTGCCCGCTCTTCCGCCTGGGCGGCTCCTGCCACATTGCCCCTTGCCCGCCGAATATCCGCCAGCAGTAACCAGCCTGCACGCTGGACACGCGCATTACTGCCCGCCAAAGACAGGCCTTTCAGGGTGAACTGCTCGGCCGAATCCAGGTTGCCCTTCTGCACATATGCCTGTGCAAGCTTGAGATACACTTCCGGCGACCGTGGTGCGATACGCTGAGCGCGTTCCAGCTGCGACAAGGCACCGTCGGTATCGCCACGCTGCAGGTACTGGTCCGCGTCACGAATCAGCGTCAGGGCAGCCTCGGGCAATTGATCACCAGATTCCCGGTAACTGGGGGTACGGGTTTCCGGTTCGGTCGTTTCTGGTTGTTCGCTCTTGCGCCACACCTGAGGTTCTTCTGGCGCTGGCTCGGACGTTTGTGGTGGTGCTGGTGCGTCCTGGGTCCTGGTCTCACCGCCCATGGGCACGTAGATGGATTCACCGCCCATTCGGGAGGCGCAGCCTGCCAGGGCCAGCATGATAAACAGGGCACCAAGACGGGCAATAACATGTTTATTCATTAAACAATCCTTCAAACCAGCTGCGTATCTCGCGGCCAACAGCGCCGCCACAATCGTAAATATCCTCAGGCTCACTGCCGATAATGAACGGCATGAACCGGGCGTCCGGGCAATGCTCTTCGGTCAACGCCTGCTTTCCGACATTCACCCAATGGTACTGAACATCATCGGGCACCACCGGCGAAAAGCCATATTGCGGGACCCGGGCCATCATTTCGGACCACACCGGCAACGCCCCGGAGGCACCTGTCAGGGCCGTGCCCCGGTTATCGTCCCGGCCAACCCAGGCCACCGCCAGCAGATCGCCACTGAAACCGGCAAACCAGGCATCACGACCATCATCCGTGGTGCCCGTTTTACCGGCCAGGCTCAATTGCTCCGGCAGCCAGTTATAGGCTGAACGGCCAGTACCCTCGCGCATGGCTTCCTGCATGGCGTATTGCACCAGGTGCACCGCGCCATTGTCGGCCACTTGCTCCACCTTCAGGCTGTACCGGGACAGTGGCTGATTATTGGCATCGGTCACCTCGCGAATACTCCGAAGCGGCGTATTGAAACCGGAGGTGGCCAGGCCCTGGTATATCTGGGCGACCTCGACCGGCGTCAGGGACAAGCTGCCCAGCAAAACTGACGGGTAATCGGGAATGGGCGTCGGCGCGCCGAAGGCCCGCAGGGTATCCTGCACCGCCGGAATGCCCACGTCCAGGCCCACCCGCACCGTTGGCAGGTTCAACGAATGCGACAGTGCCCGATGCAGGGGTACCTCACCACGCTCCTCTTCATCGTAATTGCTGGGCTGCCAGCGACGACCATCGTCAAACTCCAACACGAAACCTTTATCCTGAAGTGGTGTGATCAGCGTGTAGCGCTCCGGTTGTTTCAGGGCGGTCAGGTACACAAAAGGTTTGACCAGCGAGCCGATGGGACGACGGGCATCCAGCGCTCGATTGAACCCGGCAAACCGGGGATCCCTGCCCCCCACCAGGGCCAACACTTCGCCACTGTCCTTGCCAGTCACCACCAGCGCCCCTTCCAGGTGCTCGCTGCCCACCAGTTTGGGCAGGGTGTCACGAACAGCGGTTTCCGAGGCCTGCTGGATGGCCGGGTCCAGGGTGGTGAAGATTCTCAGGCCTTCGCTACGCAGATCCTCGTCCCGATAATCCCGCGCCAGATGCCGGCGCACCAGATCAATATAGGCCGGGTACAGGTTGTCGTTATAGGAGGGCTGGGCACTGATATCCAGCGCCCGGTTTTGCGCCTGATCGGCCTGACGGGCATCCAGCAGTCCGGCTTCGGCCATCTCTTTCAGCACCAGATTGCGGCGGGCCATTGCCCGCTCCGGATGCCGGCGCGGGTTGTAATAACTGGGGCCTTTCACCATGCCCACCAGCAAGGCCATCTGGTGCAGGTCCAGGTTCTTCAGCCGCTCGCCAAAATAGAACTGGCTGGCCAGGCCAAAGCCGTTGATGCTCCGGTTGCCTGCCTGCCCCAGGTACACCTCGTTCAAATAGGTCTCCAGAATGTCGTCCTTGCTGTAATGGAATTCCAGCAGCAGCGACATCAGTGCCTCGTTGGCCTTGCGCACCAGCGTTTGATCCCGGGTCAGGAAAAAATTCTTCACCAGCTGCTGGGTCAGCGTGCTGCCGCCCTGGACAATCCGCCCGGCCTTGATATTGGCGACAAAGGCACGGGCTATCGATAGTGGCGCGATGCCGATGTGTTCATGAAAGTTCTGGTCTTCTACCGCCAGCAAGCCATCAATCAACGGCTGGGGAACATCCGACAACTGGACCAGCACCCGATCTTCCCGGTGCGCCGGGTAAATGCCGCCGATCCGGGCTGGTTCCAGGCGAACGATTGCTGAAGACGGCCCGCTTACCACCGAAAACCCGCTGACCTGATCACCGGACACCCGGAGAGACAACTGCCGGGCCGGCTCCTCGCCATCGGGAAACAGAAAGCCTCGGGTATGAATCACAAAGCGCTGGCCATTGCGCTGGTAGTAGCCGGGCCGGTTACCACTGCCGCGCCGGTAACCCGCCAGTTCCAGCTCACGGGTTAAACCTGCGGCACTGACACTGGCGCCGTCATAGAGCTCCAGCGGGCGGGCGTACACTCGGGACGGCACTTCAAAACGGCGTCCCTCAAAACGGTCGGTGACCTGGGCGTCCAGATAGACCACCCAGCCGGCCAGAAGGAACGTCGCCAGAAGGCCAACGCGGAACAGAATTCGCAGCAGACTGCGGCCCATGGTTTTCTTGCGAGAGGAGCGAGATCGAGTCATGGCGCGATTATATCGAACCGGGCAGCCGCAACGGCAGGTCTGTTGTGTGTTATTTCTGTAATCACCCCGTTATAGTAGGCCGATAAAAATCAACAGGTTCAGTGAACCAGGAGCACACGAGTGAGCGCCAACGCGGAAAACACACTGATTCAGGCCCTGCAGGACCCTGCACTGTACAACCACCCGGTGAATGAATTCCGGGTCATCGAGACCCATATTTCGCAGGTTATCCTGACCGGCGACTACGCCTACAAGATCAAGAAGCCCATGGATTTCGGTTTCCTGGATTTCTCCACCCTGGAGCGCCGTAAGCATTTCTGCGAAGAAGAACTGCGCCTGAACCGCCGCCTGGCGCCGAACCTGTACCTGGAAGTGCTGCCGATTACCGGCACGCCGGAAAAACCCTGCCTGGGCGGCTCTGGCGAAGCGTTTGAATACGCGATTCGCA
This sequence comes from Marinobacter persicus, assembly GCF_002934325.1. Taxonomy (GTDB): domain Bacteria; phylum Pseudomonadota; class Gammaproteobacteria; order Pseudomonadales; family Oleiphilaceae; genus Marinobacter; species Marinobacter persicus_A. Next base: position 61,437 of record NZ_PTIV01000015.1, on the reverse strand, counting down.
TGCGCCAGTTCAATCAGGATGAGCTGTTCGACAAGCGCCAGGAACGCGGTGACCTGCCACCGGAGCTACTGACAAGCCTGGCGCGCCAGGTGGCCCAGTTCCATGACAGCCTGCCATCGATCCCGGACGATAAGCCCCTGGGCACGCCGGAGTCGGTCTACGCGGCCATGCAGGAGAATTTCGACCAGATCCGGCCGTTGCTGGACGACCCCGCGCTGCTCAAGCAGCTGGACAACCTGGAAGAATGGACCCGCACCACGTTCGAGCGCCAACGCGACCTGATTGCCAGCCGCCGAGCCAACGGCCTGGTGCGCGAGTGCCACGGCGACCTGCACCTGGCCAACATCACCGTCTTTGAAGACCAGGTCACGGTGTTCGACTGCATCGAATTCAACGAACCATTTCGCTGGATCGACGTCATCAATGACCTGGCCTTCCTGCTGATGGACCTGGAATCCCGTAAGGAACCGGAACTGGCCAACCTGGTGCTCAACACCTACCTGGAATATCGCGGTGATTTCGAAGGCCTGTCACTGCTGCCGCTGTACAAGGCCTACCGTGCCCTGGTGCGCGGCAAGATTGCCCTCTTCACCATGGGCAACCCGGGGCTGGGCGAGGATGAAAAAGCCAGGCTCATGGAAAGCTATCGCAACTACGCCCAGCTGGCGGACGACTGCGAGGCCATCCCCAACCGCTACCTGCTGGCCACCACCGGCCTGTCGGCCAGTGGCAAAACCTGCGTGAGCGCCGCCATGGCCCAGAAACTGGACCTCATTCGCTTGCGCTCGGACGTTGAACGCAAGCGCCTGCACGGCCTGGCACCACTCGAAGACAGCAAATCGGGGCTAGGCACCGAGCTGTACAGCAAAGAAGCGACCGAGAAAACCTACCAGTCGCTGGCAGACCACGCCTCACAACTGCTGACCAATGGCCTTTCGGTGATCATTGATGCGGCCTGCCTGAAACACGAAGAACGGGCCCTGTTCTCAGGTATTGCGGAAGATCAGGGCGTTCCCTTCCTGCTAGTGCATTGCGAGGCGCCCGAAGCACTCCGTCGCCAGTGGGTCCGCGAGCGCAAAGGGGATGCATCGGAAGCCACCGAAGAGCTTCTGGACGCCCAGCAGAGCTGGTTTGAGCCGCTATCAGCGGAGGAACGAAGCCATACCATTCACCTGCACACAGACCAGGAGCACGTTGCCGAAGCGGTGGCAGACCGAATCCGGCGGCATCTGGGCTTGTAACCCATAAAACAACTAAACTCGGGGATGTGACGGCCCTGCATGGAGCAGACAATGGAAGAGTTTCAAGAGCACGAACTGCACAAAATCGATCACCCACTTTACGAAGTGCTGAGAAGCGAAGACGTAAAAACCTTCAACCAGCAGAAAGCCGGGCTCAGCGAACTGCCCAGCTTTGCCCACGGCGATTTCCGCGGGCTCGACCTGAGGGGGCTGGATGCCACGGGGCTGGACTTCCGCCACGCCTATTTCCGGGGCGCCGATCTGCGCGGCATCGATTTTTCCCGCTCCCGCATGGAAGGGGTCAGCATTGCCAGTGCCAAAATCTCTGGCTGCTATTTTCCGCACCGCCTGGAAGCGGACGAAATCGTCATGTCCCTGAATCACGGCACCCGGATGCGCTACACCATTCTGCCGAAATAACGGGCCAGACCACGACCGATGCCATCCTGCCTGACCACAGGCCGGGTGGCATTACTCCTTACCATCAGGGCTCCAGGCACACTCCAGGCAAACCGGGACGGCCTCGAACAAATCCAGCCGTCCTGAAGGGTTGCCGTCTTCAGCGGCCAGAGCCGCCCGGTAAGCCAGCACTTCCACACCAGCGGCACTGGCCTCCCGCAACAATTGCCCATAACGGGCATCAATATGGTCCGCTGGCCGCACTTCCCGGATACCAGTGTGATTCACCACAAAAAACAACACAGCCCGGTCGCCCCTGGCCACTTGCGCCATCAGTTCCCGCAGGTGTTTTTGGCCCCGCTGGGTGACGGCATCGGGGAAGAAGCCCTGGCCGTTTTCTGAAAGCGTCACATTTTTCACCTCGACCCAAGCATTGGGCCGGGACTCATGGCCGGACAGCAGCAAGTCGATGCGACTTTTTTCCTCGCCGTAGCGCACCTCACCACGGCATTGCGAATAACCGGTCAGTTCAGACACCACGCCCGCTTCAATCGCTGCCCGGGCCTGGGCATTGGGGCGGGCCGTATTCACACAGGCAAGCTGGCCCGGAGCGGTTTCTACCAATTCCCAGGTGTATTTCAGCTTGCGCTTGGGGTTATCACTCCGGCTCAGCCAGACCCGAGCGTTCTCCGGCTGGCAGCCCAGCATAGAGCCGGTGTTCGGGCAGTGGGCCGTCACCTCCTCCTGGTCCATCAAGCGTACGTCCGCCAGAAAACGTTTGTAGCGACGAGTCAGCCGCCCCTCCAGCAATGGTTCCGGAAACTTCATACCCTCTCCACTAAAAGTCAGTGCCACAAAGCTGGCACCCTCGCAACTTATCTGCTATTTTCCGCCAATTCCCGTTTCAGGATGAATGCTTTATTCAGGGTTAACCGCGCACTGACAAAACTGGCGCGGCGGAAGCAAAGCGTTCTTGTGAAGTACAAAACAAGAGGCCGGTTATATGGCAAATACCGCAGAACATCCACGCGAACGTTTTACTGATTTCACCCCCTATGAAATGAAGGCGGGTGAAGAATACATGAGTGCGGAGATGCTCCAGCACTTCAAGGACCTGCTGATGAAGTGGAAGCAGGAACTCATGGAAGAAGTTGACCGCACCATGCACCACATGCAGGAAGATGCGGCAAACTACGCCGATCCCAGTGATCGCGCAACCCAGGAAGAAGAGTTCAGCCTGGAACTGCGGACCCGTGACCGTGAGCGTAAACTGATCAAGAAAATCGACAAGACCATCGACCGCATCGACAAGGACGACTACGGCTTCTGCGACCAGTGTGGCGTGGAAATCGGCATCCGTCGTCTTGAGGCCCGCCCCACGGCCACCCTATGCATCGATTGCAAAACCCTGGCGGAGATCCGCGAGCGCCAGACCGGCATCTGATCCCGGCACTCTGATCCCGGCACACCGAAAGCCGGCCACCCCACCGGCCGGCTTACTGAGTTTCTATGGAGCAACCACGGTACCGCGGGCGTTTCGCCCCTTCTCCCACAGGACCGTTGCATTTCGGCTCCCTGGTGACCGCCCTGGCCAGCTGGCTGGAGGCCCGTAGGGCCGGCGGCGACTGGCTGGTTCGCATCGAAGACCTTGACCCCCTGCGGGAGCCCCCGGAAGCCACCGGCGAGATCCTGCATTCCCTGGCCTGCCACGGCCTGCACTCTGACGAGCCCATTTGTTACCAGTCGCACCGCCATGACGCGTACCAGGCAGCCATCGAGCAGTTGCTCGCACAGGGCAAGGCGTACCGATGCCAATGCTCCCGCAAACAGTTGAAAGCCAACGGCGGTTACCATCCGGCCCATTGCAGGAACGGCACATCAGCGCCTGCCACCGCCCCTTGCGCGGTGCGATTTGCCCTGGAGGACCAGGACTGCCACTGGCCGGACCAACTGCTCGGCCCACAACAACAGGCAGTGCGGGCAGAACTGGACGATCCGGTGCTGCAACGTAAGGAAGGTTTTTACGCTTACCAGCTGGCGGTGGTCGTCGATGATATTGACCAGGGCATCACCCATGTGGTCCGGGGCTCGGACCTGTTGCCGCTAACGGCCCAACAGCTGCAGATCTACCGGGCCTTTGGCGCCCAGCCGCCGCACTGGCTCCACATTCCGGTGATTGTGAATGCCGAGGGCCAGAAACTCAGCAAACAGACCCACGCTCCAGCGCTGAACGACAGCCGGCCGGTCGGCAACCTGGTAGGCGCACTCACTGCTCTTGGCCAGCAGCCGCCAGCGGCGCTGGTCGAGGGCACCGTCGAAGACGTTCTGGCCTGGGGCCGGGCTCATTGGCGACGGGACCACATTCCCCTGACTTCCGGGCATCCCCCTTATGACACTTAACGCCACCGGCCTCTTGCTGGCCAGTTTTGCTTACCTGGCACTACTGTTCGGTATCGCCTGGACCACCGAACAGACCGCCCGGTTACGGGCCTGGGTCCGACATCCCCTGGTCTACACCCTGAGCCTCGGGGTGTTCACCGGCATCTGGGCCATCTACGGTGCCGTGGGCATGGCAATGGAGTCCGGATACGATTTCGTCGCCTATTATCTGGGCATCAGTATCGCCTTCCTGTTGGCGCCGGTGCTGCTGAACCCGATTCTACGGATCAGCCGGGCCCACCAGTTGACCTCCCTGGCCGACCTGTTTGCATACCGCTACCGCAGCCAATGGGCCGGCACCCTGGTGACCTTGTGCTCCGGGGCGACGATCCTGGCCTTGCTGAGCATGCAGATCCAGGCTGTAACCCTGTCCGCCAGCCTGCTGGCGCCGGAAACTTCCCCGAAGCTGATCGCCTTCATGTTCAGCCTGACGGTGGTCATGTTCACGATCCTGTTCGGTGCCCGGCAACGCCAGAATGCTGGCAGCCACGAGGGCCTGGTGCTGGCCATTGCTTTTGACTCCGTCGTCAAGATCATCGCCATGCTGGTGCTGGGTGTGGTTATTGTATTTTCGGTTCTTGGCGGGTTTGGCGGCCTGCAGAGCTGGTTCACCTTTGAGCCCTCCATCGACCCGGGCAGCAACGGCAGCTGGCGGGCACTGGCCGTCATGTCCTTTGCCTCGGCGCTCGTGCTGCCCCACATGTACCACATGATCTTTGCCGAGAACCCCTCGCCGGGAGCACTGACGAAAGCCAGCTGGGGTTTCCCTCTTTATCTGCTTCTCATCGGCCTGCCCGTGCCCCTGGTGGCATGGGGTGGCCAGGCGCTGGCCGTTGATACCTCACCGGCCTTGTTTGCCATCGGCATCGGCCAGGCGCTATCGCTTCCGCAGTTGTCGCTGTTCCTGTATATCGCCGGCCTGTCTGCCGGCAGCGGACTGATGATCGTCAGCACCCTCGCCCTGTCTGGCATGATGCTGAACCATGTGGTACTGCCCCTGAAGACGCCCCGCGACCAGGCGGACATCTACCGTTGGCTGCAGTGGCTCAAGCGCCTGCTGATTGCGATCATCCTGTTCCTGGCCCTGCTGTTCCATGAACTGGTGGGCCGGTACCTGGATTTGCAGATCCTCGCCGCCATCTCGCTCACCGGCACCCTGCAATTGCTGCCTGGCGCCCTGGGCGTGATTTACTGGCGTCAGGGCAACCGCCGTGGCTTGATTGCCGGATTGCTGACCGGTCTGGCGATCTGGGTTGTCACCATGGTTCTGCCCTTCTCCTACACCGCCGACCTGCTCCAGGCCATGCAATTACCGGTCAGCCCATCCGAGGATGACTGGCACCTGTCCACGTTCTTCAGCCTGGCCATCAACGCCAGCGTATTCATCCTGGTTTCCCTGTTCAGCAAAACCTCACCCGAAGAGGCCAGCGCCGCCCAATCCTGCTCCATCGGCGCGCTGTCACGACCTCAACGAAGGGAACTGGAGGCCACCTCCTCCAATGAATTCATCCAACAGCTGACCGACCCGCTTGGCAATCACGTTGCCCGCCGGGAAGTAGAGCGCGCCTTGTCGCAACTTCGACTGCCTCCCGTCGAGTTCCGCCCCTACCAATTACGCCGGCTTCGAGACCAGATTGAGGTCAACCTGTCCGGCCTGCTGGGGCCGTCCATTGCCCGGGATATCGTCAAGCGCCACCTGGGCTTCAAGCCGGTAACCTCCGAGCACACCGGTCAGGATATCCGCTATGTGGAACGGGCCCTGGGGGACTACCAGAACAAGCTCACCGGCCTTGCCGGGGAACTGGACAACCTGCGCCGACATTACCGCCAAACCCTGCAGAATCTGCCCATTCCTGCCTGTTCGGTGGGCGATGACGGTGAAATCCTGATGTGGAATCACACCATGGAGGAGCTCACCGGCATTCCTGCTGATGAAGTCGTGGGTGCCCGCCTGCAGGCCCTGCCGGAACACTGGTACCTGCTGCTGGAAGACTTCAACAGCGGCGATGACCTGCACCGGCATAAACACCGGCTGGACCTGCGGGGCAAACCCCACTGGTTGAACCTGCACAAGGCAGCACTCAGCGGCCCGGACCACCCGGAAGGCGGCTCCATTATTCTGGTGGAGGACCAGACCGAAACCCGCCTGCTGGAGGACGAGCTGATCCACAGTGAGCGACTGGCCTCCGTCGGCCGGCTGGCGGCCGGTGTGGCCCATGAGATTGGCAACCCGGTGACCGGCATCTCATCGCTGGCACAAAACCTGAAATTCGAGACCACCGACCCTGCCATCCTGGAAACGGCCGACCATATCCAGCAGCAGACCCGGCGGGTGTCCAACATCCTGCAATCGCTGATGAACTTTGCCCGCACCGGCAACCATGCCCAGGCCAACCGCTATGAACCGGTGAGCCTGCACCGGTGCGTCGCTGAATCCATCAACCTGCTGTCGTTGAGCGACAAGGGCATGGGCATCCACTTCCTGAACGAATGCCCGGAGGACCTTTACATCATGGGCGACGAGCAGCGCCTGGTTCAGGTATTCGTGAACCTGCTGGCCAATTCCCGGGATGCGTCACCGGAAGGCAGCAACGTGCGGATCAGTGGAAACAGCGACGGCTACTCCGCTATTATCGAAGTCATTGATGACGGCTCAGGCATCCCGGCCGAGCAGCTTGAGCATGTGTTTGAGCCGTTCTACACCACCAAGCCACCCAACAAGGGAACGGGGCTTGGTCTGTCATTGGTCTACAGTATTGTTGAAGAGCACTACGGCCACATTCAGGTTGAAAGCCCCGCCGACACCGTTACCGGGCGGGGCACCTGCGTAAGGCTCCGCCTGCCAGCCTGCGAACCTGAAGCCGATACCGGTAACAGCAGCCCGAACGAAAGGTCCTGAACGCCCTATGCCCCGCATTCTGATTGTTGAAGACGAAGACATCATTCGCTCAGCCGTGCGCAAACTGCTGCAACATGCCGGTTATGAGGTCGCTGACGCCGTCTCAGTGGAAGCTGCGGAAGAGCAGGAACCGGAAAACTTTGACCTGATCATCACCGACCTGCGACTACCGGGCGCCGCCGGTACGGAAATGATCAACCGGGCTCCCAACACCCCCGTACTGATCATGACAAGTTACGCCAGCCTGCGCTCGGCGGTCGATTCCATGAAGATGGGTGCGGTGGATTACATCGCCAAGCCGTTTGACCACGACGAAATGCTGGCGGCGGTGGAAAGCATCCTCGCGCGCAAGACCGGAGACACTCCGGCCGCAACCGAAACCAGCAATACCGGCGCGGCGAACAGCCAGCAGAACGACCCGTCGGGCATCATGTATGGCCAATGCGAAGCCATGCAGAAAGTCTTCACCCTGATTCGCAAGGTGGCACCGACCGAATCCACGGTACTCATTCAGGGCGAATCCGGAACCGGGAAAGAACTGGCCGCACGCGCCCTGCACCTGCTCAGCCCCAGGGCAAACAAACCGTTAATCTCGGTGAACTGCGCGGCCATTCCGGAGAGCCTGATCGAGTCGGAACTGTTCGGCCATGAGAAAGGCTCGTTCACCGGTGCCGTATCGGCCCGCACCGGGCTGATTGAAGCCGCCGATGGCGGCAGCCTGTTCCTGGACGAGATCGGTGAGCTCCCTGCCGAAGCCCAGGCGCGCCTGCTGCGGGTATTGCAGGAAAGCGAGATTCGCCGGGTCGGCTCCACCCAGAGCCGGAAGGTGAATGTGCGCATGATTGCGGCCACCCACCGCAACCTGAAGGCCATGACCCGCACCGGCGAGTTCCGGGAAGACCTCTATTACCGACTGAATGTGATGCAGATTCGCATCCCGCCACTGCGTGAGCGGCGGGCCGACATCCTTGGCCTGGCACAGCGCTTCCTGCAACAACAGGCCGACAAACTGGAGCGGCCCACACTCAACCTCAGCCCGGAAGCCATGCAACTGCTGGAACGTTACCCCTGGCCAGGCAACGTGCGGGAGCTGGAAAATGCCATTGAACGGGCCTCCATCCTGGCAGACAGCGATGTCATCACCCCGGCCGTCCTGGATCTGGACAGCGAACCGGACGACGAGTTTATTCCGGAAACTCTCGTCGAAGGTGGCAACGAAGCCACGTCGCCAGCCACCCCGGAACCGGCAAACGACCTGTCACTGGAAGATTATTTCCAGCACTACGTCCTGGAGAACCAGGACCGGATGAGCGAAACCGAATTGGCCCACAAACTGGGCATCAGCCGGAAATCGCTCTGGGAACGCCGGCAGCGGCTCGGTATTCCTCGAAAAAAAACATCAGGCAATAGCGGGAGCTGACCAGACGGCTCCCGCCCACTGTTACCTGCCTGTTCCTCACGGTAACAACTCCTCCGGTAACACCGGCCCGCCAGTAACACATCCCCTCGTATACGGGGTAACACTTACCTCCACAAAAATATTAACTCACTGATTTTTAACGATTTACAAAAACTGGCACACGCTCTGCAGACGATTAAGCGCACAACAACAAAAACAAAAGTGACAACGCAGCGACACAATAAAAACAAAAAGCTGCACCGAGCGCCCGGTAACAAAAACAAAAATAGGGCGTAAGCGAACTGAGCGTTTTGGGTACTATGCTTTTTAGTGATCCCACGGCGGTTGCAAGTGGACAGTGTAGAGAAAAATAAATGCCTGAAGGCAGCGCTACATTAATCCTCAGCTTGCACCCTGCTACTGACCACTCTGCGTATTCAAAGCTTTCCGTTTGCACTGCTTAATGCCCGAAAAGGGCAAATAACGGGAACAACAACAAAAAGCCCGGCAAAAACAAGAACAATGCAGATCGGCAACCATTTCAGGGCGGGTTCGCGAAAGCGGACCCGCCTTTTAATTATTGGCCCTTCCATTTTCCCGCCCATGGCGCCCGATTCCGTGACCGAAACCTTCCAGACATGGGCAAATCCTGTCCAAACCGGTAAACTTCCCGTTTTGCTCAGAGCAATCACGGACTTCCATGCCAAATCGACTTGTAGAAAGAATCCGCTCATTCATGCCCGGTAACGGTAAGAAGAAAGCCAGACAATACCAGCGGCAGGAGATCCCGCGAGATCAGCACAATGTCTCTCGCTCGATGATCAGCGAGCCGGCCAAAAAAGTGCTGCATCGCCTCAATAAAGCCGGGTATGAAGCCTACCTGGTCGGTGGCGGCGTGCGGGACATCCTTCTGGGCGGCAAGCCCAAGGACTTTGACATTGCCACCAACGCCACCCCCGAAGAAGTGCACGACCTGTTCCGCAACTCCCGCCTGATTGGCCGCCGGTTCCGAATTGTGCATGTCATTTTTGGTCGGGAGGTGATTGAAGTAACCACCTTCCGGGGCAATGCCAAGGACGTGGAGGACGAAGTCGGCGACCATGAGCACAAAACTTCGGAACACGGCCAGTTACTGCGCGATAACGTCTACGGCTCCCAGGAAGAGGATGCGCTGCGTCGTGATTTCACCATCAATGCGCTGTACTACTGCATTCGAGACTTCACCGTTATCGATTACGCCAACGGCGTGCAGGACCTTAAAAACGGCTTGATTCGTCTGATTGGCGACCCGGAAACCCGTTATCGGGAAGACCCGGTGCGCATGCTCAGGGCGATTCGATTCGCCGGCAAACTGGGCTTTGAAATCGAACCGGAAACCCGGGCACCGATCCGGGAGATGGCGCCGCTGCTGACAAACATCCCCCCGGCCCGACTGTTTGATGAGGTGCTGAAACTCCTCTCTGCCGGGCATGGGGAGGTTACTTATGACCTGCTACGGGAATACAATCTGCTGGCGCCACTGTTCCCGGAAACCGCTGCGGCCATTGATGCCGGCGAATCGGATGAATTGATCCGCCAGGCCCTTCGCAATACCGATGCCCGCATTGCCCGCGGCAAATCCGTTACCCCCTACTTCATGTTCGCCGCCATGCTATGGCCTGCCCTCCAGGCGGAATGGCGCCGGCGACAGGATCACGGCGACCCGGTACAACCGGCACTACATGGCGCTATCGCCCGCGTGATTGGCGAGCAGGTGCACTCCACCGCCATTCCCAAGCGCTTCTCCGGACCCATGAAGGAAATCTGGGAGCTCCAGATGCGACTGCCACGGCGTCAGGGCAAGCGCGCGTTCGGTACCCTCACCCACCCACGTTTCCGCGCCGCCTACGATTTCCTGCTGGTACGCGAATCAGCTGGTGAAATTGAACCCGGCCTCGGCCAGTGGTGGACAGACTTCCAGAATGCCGACGAATCCGGGCAGTCCAAAATGATCGCCCAGCTGGGCACCAGTGCCCCGCGCAAGAAACGCAAGAAACGCAAGCCATCCCATAAACGGCCGCAGCAATGAGCACTGACGCCTACATTGGCCTGGGCAGTAATCTGGCGGACCCAGCCGAACAACTCGCCCGGGCCATCAGCGAGCTGGCCATGCTGCCTCAAACCACCCTGGTGGCGCAGTCGCCGTTCTACGCCAGCCGGCCCGTGGGCCCGCAGGACCAGCCGGACTTTATCAACGGCGCCGTCCACCTTGTCACCACATTGACGGCCCACCAGTTGCTGGACCACCTGCAACACATCGAACAGGCCCATGGCCGGGAACGCCTCCAGCATTGGGGACCGCGCACCCTGGATCTGGACATCCTGGTGTTCGGCAATGACTGCATCCAGGATGAACGCCTGACCGTACCCCATGCTGAGCTGGCCAACCGGGATTTTGCCCTGCAGCCGCTGCTGGACCTGGCCCCGGATATTACCCTGCCATGCGGGCAGGCCATCCGAGAATTGCGCCTGCAGTGTCCGGACAACGGCTTGCGCAAACTACCGCCCCTGGCGCGTAACTGAACAGGCCGTCGTGCCACAGCCATGCTCTTGTTTCCGCCCAGACCGGGTATTAATCTAGAGAACTTTAAAACGCCGGCAACCCCGGCTGCTGACGGCCCATCCACCCAAAAGGCAAGGATCTTATGGCAGTTACCATCAATACCCTGCGGGAATACAAACAGAAGGGCGAAGCCTTTTCCGCCCTCACCTCCTACGACTCCACGTTCGCCCAGGTAGTCAGTGAAGCGGGCGTCGATGTAATCCTGATTGGTGACTCACTGGGCATGGTTCTACAGGGCCAGGACAGCACCATCCCGGTCACCATGGACGACATGGTCTACCACACCCGCTGTGTGGCCCAGGGTAACAAGGGCTCGCTGATCATGGCCGACATGCCGTTCATGTCGTACGGCACGGTGGCCGACGCGCTGGACAACGCCGCCGAACTGATGCGTGCCGGCGCTCACATGGTCAAGCTCGAAGGCACCGACTGGATGCGGGACACCATCGAAGCCCTGAGCGAACGCGGCGTGCCAGTATGCGCCCACCTGGGCCTGACGCCCCAGTTCGTGAACAAGTTTGGCGGCTACAAGGTCCAGGGCCGGGATGAAAAAGCCGCCGAGGCGATGATCGAACACGCCTGCGAGCTCGAAGCCGCCGGGGCCGACGTTATCCTGCTCGAGTGCGTGCCGGCGCCCCTGGCCGCCCGCATCACCCAGGCTGTAAAAGCCCCGGTGATTGGCATTGGCGCCGGCTCCGACACCGATGGCCAGGTCCTGGTGGTTTACGACATGCTGGGTCTGACCCCGGGCCGTAAGCCACGTTTTGTGAAGAATTTCCTGGCGGAGACCGCTTCCATTCCGGAGGCCATCGCCGCCTATGCCCAAGCCGTGAAAGCGCGCTCATTCCCCGCTGAGGAGCATACGTTCAAGGCATGAGAACCGTACATTCCCTGAAAGAACTGCGTTCGATCCTGCGTAATTATCGCCAGCAGGGCAAAACCATTGGCCTGGTGCCTACCATGGGTAACCTGCACGAAGGCCACATTTCGCTGGTGCGCAAAGCCAGCGAGGCGGCGGATATTGTGGTCACCAGCATCTTCGTGAACCCCATGCAGTTCGGCGCCAACGAAGACCTGGACAAGTACCCCCGGACCCTCCAGGAAGATCAGGACAAGCTGGCCGAAGCCGGCAACACCCTGGTATTCGCGCCGTCTGTGGACGAGGTCTATCCTGAAGGTATGGCCCGCCAGACCAAAGTACTGGTGCCGGAAGTGAGTGAAGGGCATTGCGGTGCCAGCCGCCCCGGGCATTTTGAAGGGGTGGCAACGGTGGTGGCCATGCTCTTCAACATGGTCCAGCCCGATGTGGCCGTGTTTGGCGAGAAGGACTTCCAGCAACTGGCGGTGATCAAGAAAATGGTCCGCGACCTGATGATCCCCGTCAATGTGGTGGGTGCGCCTACCGTGCGTGAAGAAGACGGCCTGGCCAAGAGCTCTCGCAACGGTTACCTGTCGGAAGAAGAGCGGGCGACCGCCCCCATCGTCTTCCAGACACTGAACCGGGTGGCGGAACAACTGCAACAGGGCCGGTCCGATTTTCAGGCACTGGAGCAGGAAGCACAGAACGTGCTGGCGGAAGCGGGTTTGCGCCCTGACTACTTCAACATTGTCAGCAGCCAGACTCTCAAGCCGGCTACCGACGAAGACCGGGAACTGACGCTGCTGGTTGCCGCTTTCCTGGGCACCACCCGGCTGATCGACAACCTTTCCCTCAGCCGCTGACAATCATAAAAAGGACACGCTGATGCCGCACACACTTCAGGGGCTGACCCAGCGGCCAGAGTGGCGGGCGCTGACCGCACTCAGGGACCAATTGGCGCAAACAAACCTGCGCGACCTGTTCGACCGCGACCCTCGGCGTGCGCAGCGCTACCTGGCATCCGCCGCAGGCCTGACGCTGGACTTCTCCCGCAACCGCCTGACCGATGAGGTACTCCAGGCACTGGACGCCCTGGCCGGCGCCTGCGGCCTGCCGGAGCGTCGCGCAGCCCTGCTTCGTGGTGACATCGTCAATCCCACCGAAAACCGCCCGGCCCTGCATACCGCCCTGCGCCAGCCTGCAGGCTCCGAGGTACGGGTGAACGGCCAGAATGTGGTGCCGGAAATCCAGGCCACCCTGGAACGCATGGAAACGCTGGTTAAAGCCGTACACCAGGGTGAGCGAACCGGCTACAGCGACAAGCCCTTTACCGACGTTGTCAGCATTGGCATTGGCGGTTCTTTCCTGGGCCCCAAACTGGTGGTCGAAGCCTTGGCGCCCTATGCCCGCGAAGGCATGAACTGCCACTTTGTGGCCAACATCGACGGCACCGACATCCAGGAAACCCTGAAGAAACTGAACCCGGAAACCACGCTTTTTCTGGTGCAATCCAAATCCTTCCGCACCCAGGAAACCCTGAGCAACAGCCTGGTGGCACGGGAGTGGTTCCTTACTCACGGTGGCGACGTCGCAGCTATTGCCCGGCACTTCCTCGCGGTCACCACCAACATCAAAGACGCCAAACACTTTGGCATCGATGAACACAACATCTTCCCCATGTGGGACTGGGTGGGGGGCCGCTATTCGCTATGGTCCGCCATCGGCCTGCCCATCGCGCTGACGCTCGGGATGGAGCACTTCCATGCCTTGCTGGAAGGTGCCCACGACATGGACCGACACTTTGCCGAGGCGCCCACAGCGCAAAACCTTCCGGTACTCATGGCCCTGCTCAGCGTCTGGTACAACAACTTCTGGGGCGCCGAAACCCACGCCGTGCTGCCCTACGATGAGTACCTGCAGTTCCTGCCCGACCACCTGCAGCAACTGGACATGGAAAGTAATGGCAAGCGGGTCACCCAGCAGGGCCAGCCGGTGGATTACGCCACCGGGCCGATCCTCTGGGGTGGCGTTGGCGCCAATGGACAACATGCCTACCACCAGCTGATTCACCAGGGCACCCGACTGGTACCGGCGGATTTCATCATCCCGCTGCAGTCCCACAACCCGGTGAACGAACACCACGCCAACCTGTTTGCCAACTGCCTGAGCCAGGCCCGCGCCATGATGGCGGGCAAGACCCGGGCGGAAGCCAAACAGGAGTTACTGGACAGCGGCATGGAAGAGGCGGCGGCAGAAACGCTGGCGCCCCATAAGGTCATCCCCGGCAACCAGCCAAGCAACATCCTGTTAATGGATAAGGTTACACCCAAGACGCTGGGCGCGTTGATTGCCCTCTACGAACATCGCACGTTCGTCCAGAGCGTGATCTGGGACATCGACTGCTTTGATCAGTGGGGTGTGGAGCTGGGCAAGCAGATTGGTAACGAGATTCTGCCCCGCCTGACGGACGGTGCGCAGGCCTCGGCGGATAGCGACAGCGCCACCGATAACCTGATCAACCTATTCCGTGCAGCCAACCGGCCGTGAGATGAGCTGTCCCTGCCAATTGAAGGCAACCGGCCAAAGGCTTTGTTCCTGGTCGTACGCCTGCCACAACTGGCGATAGGACTGCCCGCATACCGGGTGCCGCTCCTCCGGGGCAATATCGGCCAGGGGCTGGAGCACGAAAGCGTTCTTGAGAATTTCGGCCCGGGGCAGCGACACGCCATCAACGGTACCGGCGGCATCGTCATAGGTCAGGATATCCAGATCCAGCGTGCGGGGGCTGAATTTGCGCGCGTTCACCTGCCGGCCGTTGTCCCGCTCGAGCTGTTTGAACCGACGGCTCAACTCCCCCACGGACCAGTCGGTATCAATACCAACCACCAGATTCAGGAAATTGGAACCGTTAAACCCCACCGGTTCGGTCTCGTAGACCGGTGATATCAGCAGTTCCCCAAACCAGTCCGCCAATGCATCCAGCGCTGCCGTCACATGTCGGTAGCGCTCAATGTTACTGCCAATGCTGATGTACACCCGGCTCACGGACGCTCGCCCCGCTCAATGCGGATACCGACATTCCGTGCCGACGGCACCGCGCCGGGCTTATTCAGCGTCAGGCGCAACCAGCGCACACCAAACTCCTCCATCAGCATCTGCGCCAGTACTTCCGCCGCTGTTTCCAGTAGTTCCGGCTTCAAGGCCTGCAAGCGCTGAGTCACCCGTTCACTGACCGCCGCGTAATCCAGGGCATCGGCCACATCGTCACTGGCGGCTGGCACCCGGTTATCCCAGGCCATCTCCAGGTCCACCAGCAACCGCTGGGTAATTTCCCGTTCCCAGTCATAAACGCCAATCACCGTTTCGACCGCCAGGCCGTCAATAAATACGCTGTCTGCCAAACCGGGCTCCCGTTGTCTCACACTCAAGGCTGATTGAATAGTGCACAGGTACCGGCTAGTGTATGGCCTTCCTGTGGCAATTAATGCTCACGATTTTCTCACAGAATACCCGCTGGCGTCTGCGCCACCCCAAACAGACCATGGATGTACACAGCAACCCGATCCTGATTGTCATGCTCTGCATCGCCGCCTACCTGGTCGGCTCGGTGCTGTTTGCGGTGGTGGTCTGCCGGTACTTGAAACTGCCGGACCCCAGGGCACTGGGCTCGGGTAACCCAGGCGCCACCAACGTCTACCGGGTGGGCGGCTGGGAGCCCGCCGCCATCACACTGGGGCTGGATGCACTGAAGGGGTGGGTGCCGGTCTGGCTGGCGCACCTGGCCGATTTTTCGATCCTGGTGCAGGCCATGGTCGCTTTGTGCGCAGTCACCGGGCACATGATCCCGGCTTTCTTCCGCTTCAAGGGTGGCAAGGGCGTGGCCACCGCCCTGGGGGCCGGCCTGGCGCTCGCCCCGTTAACCACGTTGATCATGGCCGCGCTGTGGCTGGTGATCATGTGGCGCTGGCGCATTTCCGCCGTGGCCTCGATCATTGCCATCGTCAGTGGCCCGGTGATCAGCGCCCTGCTGGAACCGGAGACCCTGCCGTTGTTCGGCTTACTGGCACTGTTGATCGTGGTGCGCCACCGCAACAACCTGATTCGCCTGGCCCAGGGGCGTGAGACGGGGCTTTAGTCCACCAGGCCGTTGGCTCGGGGCTGATGAACTGGCGGCAGCGTATTCATCGGCCACCGGGGCACCGACACAATGCGCTCACCATCGCGCTGCCCGCCCCTCAGGCGCTGAGCCCCGGCGTAGGCAATCATCGCCCCGTTATCCGTGCAGAATTCCGGGCGGGCGTAAAACACCGAGGCATTCTGTTTCTCCGCCATCTTCTCCAACCCCGCGCGCAGACGCTTGTTGGCACTCACACCACCGGCAATCACCAAACGCTTGCAACCGGTCTGCTCCAGCGCCCGGCGGCACTTGATGGTCAGCGTGTCCACCACCGCAGACTCAAACGCCAGGGCGATGTCGGCCTGAACCTGCTCATCGAATCGCCCCTCGTCTTTTGCGGCATTGACGGTATTCAGGGTAAAGGTCTTCAAGCCACTGAAACTAAAATCCAGGCCGGGCCGATCGGTCATCGGGCGGGGGAACCGGTACTTCCCTTCCCGACCTTTTTCCGCCAATGCCGCTACTCGGGGGCCACCGGGATAATCCAGCCCCAGCATTTTTGCAGTCTTGTCGAAGGCTTCACCGGCGGCATCGTCCACCGATTCACCCAGCATTTCGTATTCACCAATGCCATCAACCCGCACCAGTTGGGTGTGCCCGCCGGAGACCAGCAAGGCCACAAACGGGAACGCCGGCGGGTTGTCCTCCAACATGGGCGCCAGCAGATGCCCCTCCATGTGATGAACTCCCAGCACGGGAATGCCCAACGCAAACCCCAGGGCATGGGCCACCGAACCACCCACCATCAGGGCGCCCACCAGGCCGGGGCCGGCGGTATAGGCGATACCTTCAAGGTCCTGCCGTGTTTTCCCGGCCTCGGCCAGCACCTGGTCACACAACGGCAACAGCTTGCGCACGTGATCCCGGGAAGCCAGTTCCGGCACCACGCCGCCATAATCCGCGTGCAGATCAACCTGGCTGTAGAGAGCGTGAGCCAGCAGCCCCTGTTCATCATCCAACAGGGCCACACCGGTTTCATCGCAGGAGGTTTCAATACCGAGAATCAGCATAGTCAGGGCTTGTCCGAGGGCTGAGAAATGGAAAGTCGGCATTTTAGCAGAAACCCGAAAGGCTCCGTCAGTTTCGCTGAACAATGATTGACCTGAACCTGCCCAACCGCTATCATTGCCGACCTTAATCATTCGCTGGTCGAGTTTTAGCCAATCTGACCAGGAATCGAGCCGCCCGAATCATTCCGGGTGGAACAAATTGAAACCGAATCTATCAGGTAGGTGATTTTCGAATGCCAGCTGTTAAAGTGAAAGAGAATGAACCGTTTGACGTAGCACTGCGTCGCTTCAAGCGTTCCTGCGAAAAGGCCGGTGTACTGTCTGAAGTACGTCGTCGTGAACACTACGAAAAGCCGACCGCTGTTCGCAAGCGTAAAGCAGCTGCCGCCGTTAAGCGTCATCTCAAGAAGCTTCAGCGGGAGCAGCGCAAATTCGAGCGTCTGTACTGAGTTCAGGCGAGCGTTAGCGCAGTAACTGATTACCGGCAGAGGCCAGCACCTCTATCGGTATACTGAAAATGCCGCCGGGGCCTGGCTTCGGCGGCATTTTTGGCTATGGCGAAAGCCGACTTCCAGGGCACCTGGGCGATGTGGAGCCAAGATGAGCGGAATGATCCCTCAACGATTCGTGGAAGACCTGCTTGATCGCACCGATCTGGCAGCCTTGATCGGATCCCGCATCACCCTGAAAAAAGCCGGCGCCAACTACAAGGCCTGCTGTCCGTTTCACGACGAAAAAACACCGTCGTTCAATGTTCGTCCCGACAAAGGTTTCTATCATTGCTTTGGCTGCGGGGCCAGCGGCGACGCCATCAGCTTTGTCCGTGAATTCGAAGGCCTGGGGTTTACCGAAGCCGTGGAAGAACTGGCCAAGCTGGCCGGGCTGGAAGTGCCTTACGATCGCGCCGCCCAGGAAGACATCCAGCAGGCCAGAACGCTGACCGACGCGCTGGATTTCGCCAGCCGCTATTACCATTCAGCCCTGGCCAGCCAACAAGGCACCTATGCCCGGGATTACCTGAAACAACGCGGGCTGGACGACGCCATTATCCAGCAATACCAGCTGGGCTTCGCCCCGGGTACCGGTACGGCACTGTTCGACGCCGCCCCGAAAGACCTGAAAGCACCGCTGATCGAAACCGGCACCGTTTCCAACAAATACGGCCGCCCGCGGGATTTATTCCGCAACCGGGTCATGTTTCCGATCCGGAACGGCCGGGGCAAAACCGTCGCTTTTGGCGGCCGCACCCTGGGCGATGACAAGGCAAAGTACATCAACTCCCCGGAGTCCGATGTCTTTCACAAGAGCCGGGAGATCTACGGCCTGCACGAGGCCCGGCAGGCCATTCGCCAGTTGGACCGGCTGCTGGTGGTCGAAGGTTATATGGACGTGATTGCCCTGGCACAGCACGGCATTCACTACGCAGTGGCGACACTGGGCACCGCCACCAACCAGGACAGCCTTAAAGCCCTGCTCCGGCACGTGCGCCACATCGTTTTCTGTTTCGATGGTGACCAGGCAGGTTATAGGGCGGCCGACAAGGCCATGGAAAATGCACTGGAACTCATGGCCGACGGCCTGCACCTCCAGTTCCTGATGCTACCGGATGGCGAAGATCCAGACACACTGGTGCGAAAAGAAGGCCGGGAGGCGTTTGAAAAACGCGTGGCTGGTGCCACGCCGCTGTCGCGCTACCTGTTCGACCGGCAAAGCGAAGGGCTCGACCTGCAACTGCCGGAAGGCCGGAGCGAGCTCAGGGCCCGGGCAGAACCGCTATTGAACAAGATGCCGCGCACCACGTTGCGCAACGCCATGTGGCAGGAAATGCTACGGCTGTGCGGCAACGGGGGCCAGTGGCAGAATCGCGGCTCCGGCAAGAAATACCGGGGCTGGCGGGGCGAACGGGCCGAACGCCCGACCGAGGAGCGGGTGGAGGTCAAGCTCAGCAAGGACAACACCTTGTGCCTGGCGCTGCTGGAAGCGCCCGAGCTGGCCCGCGAAGTCGGCGCCCTGGCCGAAGGGACCCGACAACTGCCCCAGGCCGGCCAACTGGCCCGATGGCTACAGGACAAGAACATACAGACCCGCAAGGCTTTGGTGGCGGGTCTGGCACTGGACAAACAGGCCCGCGACCGGTTCTACAACCTGTTCGACGGACTGGAGCACATCCCGGCTCGGGAGAGCACACTGGCCGCTGCCAGAGAACTGCTGACCCCGAACGAAGAAGCCGCGCGCCAGCAACGACTGGCAACCCTGCTCCGGAACCTGGCCAAGCTCAGCCCCGAGGAACGGGAAGAGCTGAGAACGCTCAGCGGCGGTCAGTAAAAGCCGCATCGGAGCAGCTATAACTTGAAACTATAGCAACTGATCACCATCTAAACACTTGGTGGCAGCAAAACTACGTGACAGCTATAATGGCTGTTTAACTTTTTCCTTTTTAAAAGCGAGTTCACAGGGTGTCTATGTCAGGCAATTCGCAAAAATCACGTTTGAAAGACCTCATCGCCAGGGGCAAGGAACAAGGTTACCTGACTTACGCCGAGGTAAACGACCACCTGCCGGAAGATATCGCGGATCCGGATCAGGTAGAAGACATCATCCGGATGATTAACGACATGGGTATCCAGGTGTGCGAAGAAACACCGGACGCCGATACCCTGTTGATGACCGAAGGCGATTCCACCGCCGACGAAGCCGCTGCCGCTGAGGCCGCCGCCGCGCTCGCCGCCGTTGAAACCGACGCTGGCCGCACCACCGACCCGGTTCGCATGTACATGCGCGAAATGGGCACCGTGGAGCTGTTGACCCGCGAAGGCGAAATCGTTATCGCCAAGCGCATCGAAGAAGGCATCCGCGATGTCATGGCCGCCGTGGCTCACTTCCCCGGCACCGTCGGCACTGTTATCCAGGCTTACGACCGCATCATCGAAAACGAAGGCCGCATCAGCGACATCGTCACCGGCTTCCTTGACCCGGATGGTGCCGAGCCCTTCATGCCAGAAGAAACGGCCACCGACACCGCGTCTGACAACGACAGCGATGACGACGATGACAACAGCGAAGACGAAAACGACAACGGTCCGGATCCAGAAGAAACCCGCCTGCGCTTCGAGCTGCTGAAAGAAAAGCTGGCTGCTGCAGATGCGGCCCTGGAAAAGCATGGCCGTGGCCACAAGAAAACCCAGGACGCCCTGAACGAGCTGGGTGAAGTCTTCGCGCCGTTCAAACTGGCCAACAAAGCCTTCGAAGAGCTGGTGAACGTGGTTCGCTCCACCAACGACCTGGTTCGCGAGAACGAACGCACCATCATGCAGATCTGCGTGCGCGAGTGCAAAATGCCGCGCAAGGACTTCATCAAGTGGTTCCCCGGCAACGAGACCGATCTGGAATGGGCGCCTGAAATCGCCGGCATGAAGAAGCCTTACGCCGCCGCCATCGGCGAGCGCCTGGACGACATCGTCCGCCTGCAAAAGCGCATCCAGAACGTCCAGACTGAAGTGGACCTGGACGTGGCCGACATCAAGGAAATCAACCGTCGCGTCTCTATCGGCGAAGCCAAGGCCCGCCGCGCCAAGAAAGAAATGGTTGAGGCCAACCTGCGTCTGGTTATTTCCATTGCCAAGAAATACACCAACCGTGGCCTACAGTTCCTGGACCTGATCCAGGAGGGCAACATCGGCCTGATGAAGGCCGTCGACAAGTTCGAATACCGTCGCGGTTACAAGTTCTCGACCTACGCCACCTGGTGGATTCGTCAGGCCATCACCCGCTCCATTGCGGACCAGGCCCGCACCATCCGGATTCCGGTGCACATGATCGAGACCATCAACAAGCTCAACCGCGTGTCCCGTCAGATGCTCCAGGAAATGGGCCGCGAGCCCACACCGGAAGAGCTGGGCGAGCGCATGGAAATGCCTGAAGACAAGATCCGCAAGGTGCTGAAGATCGCCAAGGAGCCGATCTCCATGGAAACCCCGATCGGCGACGACGAAGACAGCCATCTGGGCGATTTCATCGAGGACATCCAGGCCCTGTCACCTGTCGATTCCGCCACCGCCGAAGGCCTGCGCGAAGCCACCCGCTCCGTGCTCTCCGGCCTGACCGCGCGCGAATCCAAGGTACTGCGCATGCGCTTCGGTATCGAAATGAACACCGACCACACCCTTGAGGAAGTCGGCAAACAGTTCGACGTCACCCGTGAGCGTATCCGCCAGATCGAAGCCAAGGCCCTGCGCAAACTGCGCCACCCTTCCCGCTCCGATCACCTGCGCGGCTTCATAGACGACCAGGGCAGCGCCTAAGCTGCCAACACAGTAGCGGGCGCCCCCACTCATGGGTATAATGGCGCCCGCTTCTGCCCTCCCGGGCAATTTGAAAGAAAAAGGGCCTATAGCTCAGTTGGTTAGAGCAGAGGACTCATAATCCTTTGGTCGCTGGTTCGAGTCCAGCTGGGCCCACCACTTACAGACTTATACCTTCGCTTTCCTTCCCAACGCCTTTAATTCTCAAAGGCCCTTTACCTGCCTTTCCATGAGGCCATTTAGCCAAACATTTCACTCCTGGATTATGAACGGCGCTGTCATCAGCGATGATATGCCTCTGCCCGTCCACTATTCCGCACCCCAAACCACGAAATTACTCAAGATGCCCATTGCTTGCTCCGGAAGAGTGATTATATTTCACTATTTTAAAGTGCTTGTGATCAGAGAGCCGACAATGGAAATCTTCGTCGCATTAGAGCTGGTGCCAAAGAAGATGAGGGGCTGACCGAGATTAACCGGTACAGTGGGACTATATTCGGGGAAGAAAACAGAAGGTGAACGAGTGCTACCTGGAAGCTCTAAACCAGGTCTTCCCTCAGATCATGACTGGAAAGACGATCCCGGAGGCTGGGCAAACTAGCCTGGATATGGAAAAGCTCGTTCAGAGAGCAGCCTGAAAATCGGATAGATTTCTGCCTGGCGGCTAGGATCGTCCAGGCTCGGCAAGGGGGACCGAAAAAGGGAATTACAGAATTAACAGGGAGAACTATCAACAATCAAAATTCACACGAACTTATGGACCATCAAATACAAGAAACCTAAAGCAGTAAAAACAATTATAGCGCCAAAATAGTCAGGATATTTTTCTGGAAAATTCCTTAACGCCACCGCCCAACGCCTAGACATGGAGTACTCATAATACTTATGTTCAACCTCATAAATCAACTCACCACAAAAAATATCAGACTCATGAATCTTAGACGCTACATCAATATCTTTTTCATCTTCTGAAAACCCGGAACTCAGATCATACAAGTCAATGAAGTGACGATCCTCAACAAACAAAACCCCACACTTTTTCTCTATTATCCTGTTATAGATGTTGACCCTTGAAACGAATGAGCTAATTTCCTGCTCAAACATTACTTCCGATTTACCCTCTCCCTTCCAAGCATCAGATGAAAGCTTAGCGCACTTCTCAATATTCTCGACAATTGCATCGACGGCCTTTCTAACCTCCCCTCTTTTGAATGCTGTATATGCCAAGTAAAACGATATCATCCAACCAAAGGCGACCAACACCCAACTGATAAAGTAAAAAACTTCTTTACTCACCTTTCTACCCTTACCGTTTTTTTGACTTTGACGCATGGGCTATCCTTGACCATGCCAAGGCAACAACTGGGGGCACATCATCGTGACGAATAGTTAACTTATCTTGTAAATCGGATAATGAATACCCACCCTCCCGTATCAGTCCGCCGAAAGCCTCGTCAATAAACGACCTTCCATATAGATTGTAACCTGTTAAATCAACAGTAACGTGATCATTGTTCTGCAATGCAGGCAACAAAAATTCATCGCGAAACTTGGCCCCACTCCTATCACCATCCTTATAGTAGCGCCCATAAGGTCGCGTACTAAAATCGCGAACAACAACTATCAAAAAGTCTTTAGGCATGACTTCGTCCTACCTTAATATTCCATTGAACCAGAGTTCCTGATAACGGCCTCTTAAATTCCGCTATATCTTCAACATCCTTACCCTGGTCTTGGAAGTTAATATACATTCCTTTCCCACTCAAAACCCAAAGCTCTCCCTCTGGATTTTCTTTAATTAACTGACGAAAACTTTCACTACCCTGACCATGCTTCTCTTCGTCCCTTCTATTCTCACCAGACTGCATTGCCAGCTTAATCTTACGGGAATGCTTCTTAATTGCCATCAAGTGCTCAAGGCTGTAAATCTTCCTTATCCATGAATTAGGTCTTAATATTGAATTAGGGATACCGATGCCATCATCATAAATAGAAAGAAAGAGTTGATTATCGATAACATTGCAAATGGCCCACCATTTCCTCTTATCCTCAGCATAATTAGGATAAGCATGCTGAAATACATTATTAAATGCCTCAGATAGTGCATCACCCATAACCCACTGGTCTGTAGCAGGCATTTCACCATCGTAAACTTTTGCATTTACATATGTAACAATATCATCGTGACGTGTATCAAAGCCCGAGAAAACCGGAATCACGTCTTTACTATTAAAATCGACAACTAACTCATTCCCTCTAAGCAATGACTCGAGACCAGACCAACAAAGATGGTTTCTAGCTGATTTATGTCGAGGTAGTTTATGCAACCTCAAATAATCCCCACCATATTTTTCTTTCAACCCTTCGAATCTTGCGTAAAGGTAAACAATAACGGGAGCACTTATTTCCTCTAACCTGGAGAAGTCAATATAAACACGGTTATTACTCAGGGAATCTTCAACTTTTGAAACAAAGTCTAAACATACGCTACGAACGTACTCTGAGTTTAGCTCTAATTTTGAAGGAGCGGCTATCACCTCAGAATTACCGATACGCCAAGATGGCAACAGACCTCCGGTACGCTTTGACGAAGGCAGTTTCCGAAATCTTCGCTTGTAGCGGTCGCGAGCGATCCGCTGTTGCCTTATACGGTCATCAAAGCCTTGCTTCTTCAAAAATGCAGCTCCTAACTCAAATCCATTGAGCCGACAATACTACGCTAAAGCGCCGACTCAGCACCAGGAGAGGGATGGAATAACGCCATGCAGGAGAAAGCGGAACATTGCAGACCTCTCCCTGTAATCACACCAGTGCGCAGGTGTCGCGCTCGCCAACACATCCTGTCGGCACTGCCCCCCCCGGTCGTTCTGGTCAGTGGACTCGATTCATCCGGGCTCAGTCAGGATTTTGAGGGGCGATCTCGCCAGTATACGTGCGAGATTTCGCACAAACCCGCCATACCGGCATAATCTCCTCTACTGACGCAGCTCCCTCAAGCTCTTGCGGTACCGAATACACGCCATTTCCATAAAGCCTTCATTTTGCCAAGTGGCATCCTTCTGGTACTCAGCCCGCCAGAACTCACACATCTTTTTATTGGTTTGTACTGCGCTGGCTGAAGTCGTTGGCTTTGAGCGTTCTGTTTCCGGCGGCTGATCAGGCTCTGTTGCCGGGGTCGGCGTTCTCTCTACAACACCAAACTGGGGTGAACCGTCACCGCCGGTAACAGAAGACATCTCTTCCCGGAATTGCTCGAAGTGGCTTTTTAATGACGCCATTTGGTGATCAAGGTAAGCCGACCAGATAGCCAGGGTAACCAACGAGATGATTACCCAGGCGGTAAGGATAGCGGCTAGGACTGCCGAATACATTTTCAACCAAGACATTCTTCATTCCCTTGAATCAGTATTAGAAAGCTTAATAGACAGCCCGCATCATTAGTGTCTCAACACAAAACCCAGAAGCACACCTAAATTTTGGTATGCACGAGAGAAAAAACGGTCGCCCCGGTTTCCAGCGACTACCCGTTTTACAGGGCTCACCGACAATTCAAGTCTTTTTCCATTGATTTTCCTTGCCCGGAACACCTGGGCAATAGTTCCTCTCTTATTCACAGAACACAATATCCTGTTATCCTCTCAGAGCGTCACCACAATATGTGATACCAAGACGTAAACCGAAAACGATGAAGAGGAAAAGACATGTCTGCATACATTGTGACATACGACCTGAACTCACCAGGGCAAAACTACGAGCCCCTGCACTCGGCAATTAAGTCATGCGGTAATTGGTGGCATTACCTGGACTCTACATGGCTAGTATCAACGACGCTATCGGCTAAGGAAGTAACTCAAAGGCTACTCCCAAAGATAGACAAAAACGACAACCTGCTCGTAATCGGAGCGACAGATGAGTACGCAGGATGGCTACCAAAAAAGGCCTGGCAGTGGATTCATGAAAACTTAAACGTCTACGTCTATTAGGAGAAAGCTAACATGGCGATGACAAAGAAAGGCAAAAAGAAGGTACATGTGCCATCACATGAAAGAAAAGGGAAGAACGGTAAAAGGACGAAAGTCCGAGAGCACTACCGTTCAACCCCAGATTAAAGCAACCAATTAAGGATACTTTGTCACCGGGCCGCCACCCGGTGACAAGTATTTAGGACTTTTAGGCTGCAATTATCAAGAGTTTCTACCGTTAAATTTCTCGGGGAAGCCACTTCGCAATCAGGCGCCTGCCCAAAGGTGTCAACAACGCGTCAACAGGCGCGCGGTTATCTGTGGTTTACTGTGCACCTAAGAATTCCCAAGCAATTGTTTTATGGGACGTTGTGAACCTGTGTGGTTTTACGATAACCCGCCGCAAGGCTCTCATAATCCTTTGGTCGCTGGTTCGAGTCCAGCTGGGCCCACCATTCCTGTTAGCGAGCACATCCCTACCTCGATCCAGCCTTCGGTCACTTCGTCGATTGAGCTGTAATCCGATCACCACCTCGAACAAACCGCACCACCACAAAACCAGCCACAAACACCATACTGACACTCAGCGCCACCAGGGCATCCCCACCAACCAAAAAACCCACACTGTAAGGCACCACTGCCACAAGCAGCGCACCCCAGAAGTAAGCCGGGCGCTTGCCCAGCAGCAGGTAGAGCGGGAACACGAGCCCATAGAAGAGCAGGAAGCCCTTGTAGAGCAGTTCGGTCATGGGCAGGTCCAGCCAGGGCACCCTGGCCGTTGTGCCGAGCCCCAGGAGCACAGAGAGGCCGACCAGGTAGGCGCCATAGGCCACCAGGCGGGAACGCCAGGGTTTGGGCTGATGGCGCTGGGCTTCTTTCAGGTGAACGGCGACGGTGAAGGCGGTTTGCATTACGATGAAGGCAATCACGGGCCAGAGCAGTGATACATCCAGTGAGCCCTTACCGGCTGCCATAGCCTGGAGACCGCCGCTATAGACGAACACGAATACCAGCAACGTGAGGAAGAACACGCCAAAGCCCAGGGTGAAGCTCAACCGGGGGTTGGGGCTACGTTCCAAGGCGCGGTGGAAGGTCAGGTCCAGGTAGGGTGACAGGCCGAAGCCCAGCACCAGGGGCAGGAGCGTGTGCCACCAGCCCGGTTGGGCGGTGATCGTTGCCATTGGGGGCTCGGCGATCAGGTAGCCGCCAAAGAAGGCCATGGACAGGATAAACAGGCCAACCGCTACCCAACCAATCACGCTGTCCGCTCGGTAGAACAGGCCCACGAGCATTAGCATGACCGGCAGCAGCCACCAGCCCACCAGCGCGCTGAGCCAGACCACGAAAAACAGCTGAAAGGCGATCGTGACGTGGGAAAACACCTGCAGCATCCGCCGGTGTCTGGCCAGGAACGTTGGCTGGCGGTTGCGGGTCATCACCCATCCGAAGGCGGCGGCGCCGATTACGTTGGCGAGGGTAAAGGCCGTCAGGGTGATCCATCCGTAGTCACGCAGCAGGAGCACGGGCAGGAAGGCGCCGATGCACCAGAGCCAGGAAGAAGCGAGGTAAAACGCCTGCTGCAGTGAGGCCGGCACGGTCAGCCTCCCACCGGCCATACTTTGAAACTGATATGGCCCGAGCCGATGCGCTTGCCGGTGGTGGACTTGGATTTGGCCCGATACAGTTTGATGGTCAAATCCATCATGAATTTGCCGCCAGCCGCGATTTTCTCTTCCAGCTCGTTTTCATCAAGCTCTACTTTGTAGATCACCGGGTCGGTACTTGGCAGCAGGAAGCGATAATCCAGGCGGGTGCACACCATGCGGTACTCGCCTTCGGTTCGCAGGAACAGATAGCAACCAGCCGCCAGCTCGCTGTTACCCAGAATGGCCGCACCTGCCTGGGTGCCATACCAGTTGGAATTGAAGCGTTTCTTGGGAAGGTAGGCGTAAAAATTCTTTGGGTCGTAGTTCACCTTCAGGCCACTGCGGGCGATGAAGGGCATAAAAATGACAGCGAGTAACCGATTGATGAACGGCTTCTTGATGCTGAGTTTGTTGAGCTTGATTTCCAGCTCAGGCGGTAACGCCACAGCCATGGATGCACCTTGTTACTGATAAAAAATAAAACGTGATTCGCGGTAGCATCCTGTGGAAGAAATGCAGACGTTCACCGCTGCAGCCCGTGAAATAACCGACCGACGACCCGCGCTATATTAGGGGGCTACCTCTCCGTGTCAAGGCCAGGGCCGCCCCGGGAGGTTCAAGCGTCCAGCTTTTTTACAAGCTCGAAACCCGCCCCAAAATAACGCTCCATTTATCAGCCACTTAAAAAGTGGCAGATTTTATGCAGCCTCCAAAACAGACACTGTCGCAAAAGGACCATCAGGCACCGAGCTGCAGTGGAGCCGGTTCACCGGAAAAGGACAATCTGGAGGTATTTATCATGAAACGCTTTATCTACATCGCAGCAGCGCTGGTTACCGGCCTGTTCGCACTCCCCGCCTCTGCGGGATTGATCTGGCATTCCTTTGAAGGCAACGACTGTGCTGGCTACTTCGGTGGCACAGGCGGCGAGGTATGCCAAGTTTTTGTAAACGACGAATCTGGAGAGCCCATCCAGATTTCACCACTCATTGCCAAGTACAACCCGAACGGGGATGTCGATGAATTTAACAGCGACTATACCAGTTTCGATGGCAGTGAAATCACCATCGACGGTGATGCAGTCGGCAGCTGGAGCTACATCATGGGTGAAGACGACCCGGGTGTCCGTTACTGGGCCGCCAAGGCAGGTAACGGGTTCAACCTGTTCTGGTACATCGACGACGCCAATGCCGATACCTGCTCAGGTAACACCTATACCCTGGCCTGCCTGAACCTGGCCGAGGTAGTGACCGAAGGCACCTGGTTTACCCCGGGTGAGAAGGAACTCTCACACATCGCTTTCTACGACAGTGAGCCTCCGACTTACGTTCCGGAGCCTGGCTCCATCGCCCTGCTCGGTCTGGGCATGCTCGGCCTGGGCCTGGCTCGCCGCCGTCGCGCCGCCATGGTTGCAGCCTGAGCACTGGCAACACACCGCCCCGGTACACGCCGGGGCGGTATCTAACTAGCCCAGCTATACTCCCCGCCAAGATTCTCTGTTGAAAGCCCCAACCGCAGATGTCAAAGTTCGCCATAGCTTTTTGGCCAACCCGCCCAGACTGACACAACGGAGACAGCAATCATGCCCAGAGGCCTTCAACTGGTGTTTATCGCCATCGCACTGGTGGTTATTGGCGTGCTTCTGGTCTATATCTGGCGGCAATCACGCCTGCTGTCGGAGCAGCGGCTGCGAGAGAAGAAAACCCAGGAGTTCCAGGCCCGGCGCCGGGACGAGATGGTGGAAAGCATCCGGGTGATCGCCATGGCGGTGGAAGCCGACCAGGTTGAATACTCCGAGGCCTGCCTGCGATTGAAAGGGCTACTGGAACACGTGGCGCCGGAGTTGCTGGAGAAGCCGCCGTTCCGGGTATTCCAGCAGGTCCATGACAAAATCAGCCACATGCCCACGCACCGGGCCAGGAAGAAAACGGACTCCGAAACCCTTACCCAGCTTGACCAGGAGCGGTATGAGGTGGAGCAGGAATTCGCTGAAGAAATCCGGGAGGCAGCCACAACTCTTCGGCATTATCGATTTGATTGACGTCGCGACTTTCTTTTTGCCAAATGTTGGCTATATTTCAATCAGGAGCTGTCTAGTATCTTTACAACCAGCTCCTGAGTTGTTTTCTCCTGACGAGTTTTTGATGACACTGCGATACGCGGGTGGACCTAACCGGCCTCAGGGCCGGTTTTTTTATGTCCCCTGATTCATCATGCCCGCTATCGCCATCACACTGTCCTTGCTTTGAACCAGGTCTTCGAAACGCTCGTCAACTTTCCCCCGGTTCAGGCCCAGCTCTTCGAACACCGCGTCCGGAATGGGCTCACCCGCCCCCAGGGCAATGCCTTTCTCTGTCAGCAACTGGCGCCCGAGCCACAGGGTACGGGCATAGGCATAGTGCTCGCCGTCGAAGGCCGGATTTTTTTGATAGCGGATGGCGGTGTTGACCTCCTCCGGCATGCCCCAGTTCTCCATTAGCTGGGCCGCGATCTGCTCCCGGGTGATGCCCAGAAGTTTGTGCTCAATCACGCTGGAATCGATGTTTGGGTTCACTTCCAACGACCGGCACACCAACCGGAAATGAGGAGGGAAAACCTGGGCCAACACCAGGTGCCCGAAGTTGTGCAGCAGCCCGGCGAGATAGGCCAGACCAAATACCGGGCGACGGGGCCCTTTCATCATGCCGGCCAGGATACCGGCGGATTGGGCCTGCCAGATAGCCTGCTGCCAGTAGTCCACATAACCATCCGGGTGGTCCGAAGGCTGGCGTAACGCGCGACCCAGTGCGAGCCCCATGGCGAGGTTCATGACCAGGTCAAAACCCAGCACCCGTGACACCGCATCGTAAACCGACCGGACCTGCCCGGCGGCGGCGTAGAACGAGGATGAAGCCCAACTGACCACCTGGGCGGCCAGACTGGGGTCGCTTTCAACAATGTCCACCAGATCGCCCATCACCGCGTTGGGGTTCACACGCAAATGAATGATGCGCTGCGCCGTTTCCGGCAGGGGTGGCAATTCCAGGGTATCTTCCAGGCGCTGCTGGATACGCAGGCCAGTGAAACGATTAATCGCGGAATGCAGCTGTTCCCGGTCGGCCTGGGGATTGCTCAGGTTTACCGAGATGGAGCCTGTATCCACCGCAAAGCTTTTCCGGATCGCTTTGCCTGTCAGCTCGGCAAAGTCCGCCGTTGGCATCACGGCCGCCAACTGCTGGTCCGCCAGCTCCAGGGCCACGTAATCCAGCTCATCCAACCGGGTGTCGATCACCGAAGGCCATCCTGTCAGGGACGGCATGGCCGGCAAATCGGTCAGCCCCACCCGCTGGCGTGTGCGTACCTGGTCGCCGATGGGCATCATGCGTAAATTTCGCCCCAGCTGTTTATTCAGGGCTTCCAGATCCAGCAGGTCATCTCGCCGGCAAATGGCTTGTAGCTTGCCTTCACCATCGCTTAACAGCACCATCCGCAATGCATGCTTTGGGTCAATCTGGCTAATGCTCCGCAGGGATACGGCCTTAGCCTTGTCTGCCAGGGATTCCTGTATGACAACCGGCAGCTGCATAGGATTACCTCAAGGTTTTGCGCTTACGCGACAGAATTATACGTCTCCATACCGAATATTCTCTCCCAGCCAACGGCGAATCAATGCTTCCACCGTTCGCGACTGAGCCATCAAGCCTGGCGCCATTTCCCTGACCGGCTCAATCCAGCCTTTGTCTCTCTCAAAATCCGCCAGCCGGAACTGCATCATTCCGGTTTGCCGGGTTCCCAATACCTCCCCCGGGCCACGAATCTCCAGATCCTTCTCCGCGATGAAAAAGCCATCCTGGCTGTCCCGCAAGGCCTGCAGTCTGGCCTTGCCATTACTTGATAGTGGCGGATGGTACAGCAGTACGCAATAACTGGCTTGTTCTCCCCGGCCAACCCGACCACGTAGCTGGTGCAACTGGGCCAGACCCAGGCGCTCCGGGTTTTCGATAATAATCAATGAGGCATTGGGCACATCCACACCCACCTCGATCACCGTCGTGGCAATCAGCAGGTCCAGCTCGCCGTTCTTGAAGGACTCCATCACCTCGGCCTTCTCAGCGGCTTTCAGCCTGCCATGCACGAGGCCGACTTTCAGATCCGGCAACCGGTCGGCCAGTTCCGCCGCCGTCACCTCCGCAGCCTGGCATTGCAGTGCCTCGGATTCTTCGATCAGGGTACAGACCCAATAGGCCTGGCGCCCCTCCCGGCAAGCCTGACGCACGCGATCAACGATTTTATCCCGGCGGCTGTCAGACACCACCACAGTTTCGATCGGTTTTCGTCCGGGAGGCAACTCATCAATCACTGAGGTGTCCAGATCGGCGTAGGCGCTCATGGCCAGGGTCCGGGGGATCGGCGTCGCAGTCATGATCAGCTGGTGGGGCGCCAGTGAGCCACCCACGCCTTTCTCCCGCAACGCCAGGCGCTGGTGAACCCCAAAGCGGTGTTGTTCATCAACAATCACCAAAGCCAGGCGCTGGAATTCGACATCATCCTGGAACAGGGCGTGGGTGCCAATCACTACCTGGGCCTCACCACTGGCCACTTCAGCAAGGGCCTCTTTGCGAGCCTTTCCCTTCACTTTACCCGATACCCACGCCAGCCGGATGCCCAGCGGCTCCAGCCAACCCCGGAAGTTCTGGTAATGCTGTTCGGCCAGGATTTCGGTGGGCGCCATCAATGCCACCTGGGCTCCCGCGCCAATGGCCTGCAAAGCCGCCAACGCGGCCACCACGGTTTTACCAGACCCCACGTCGCCCTGCACCAGACGCAGCATGGGCAAAGGCTGGCTAAGATCCTGGCGGATATCGCTCATCACATGGCGCTGGGCGCCGGTCAGCTGGAATGGCAGCTGATCCAGGAAACGATCGGCGAGATCTCCGGTCGGCAGTAGTGGAAGGGCTTCCCGGGCCTGTATCTGTTCTCGCACCTGCAGCAGGCTGAGTTGATGGGCCAGCAGTTCTTCCATCACCAGCCGTTGCTGCGCCGGATGACGTCCTTCCATCAACAGATGGACTGGAGCTCCCGCCTGGGGTGAATGCACCAGGCGAACCGCCTCGGTAATCGACGGCAACTGATAATCCGCCAGTAGCTCGGGCGGCAGCCAATCCTTGATGGGAAAGCGGTTCAGATAGCTCAGGGCCTGCTGGCAAAGGCTGCGAACCCGGGGTTGCTGGATGCCTTCGGTCAGGGGATAGACCGGTGTGAGCGTGGCCTGGTTGGCCGGAGGCATGGGCGGCGGGTTTACCTGATATTCCGGGTGATAGAACTCAAACCCCGCCCGGCCCGGACGAACCTCGCCGAAGCAGCGTACCCGGGCGCCTTCGCTTAACTGATTTTTCTGGCTGGCGTTGAAGTGAAAGAACCGGAGCACCAGAAAACCGCTGTCGTCCCTGAGGGTAACCTGCAGACTTCGGCGCCGGCCCATCACCAGGTCGGTTTTCATTACCTCGCCTTCGACCACCGCCACGTCGCCGATTCGCAGGCTGCCAATGGGCACCACGCGGGTGCGGTCCTCGTAACGGTACGGCAGGTGGAACAGCAGGTCCTGCACCGAGCGAATGCCCAGCTTTTCCAGCTTGCCGGCCAGGGCGCTACCTACGCCCTTGAGCTGGGTTACACAGATGTCCTCCAGCGACGTCATGGGGCGTTCAGGCGCTTTCGGCCGCCGCTGGGGTATCGTCCCTGGCTTTCTCGATCACCCGGCACTGACTGGCCGCCAGCGACAGCACATCGATGGCCTTGGGCCGCGGGAAGGT
Source organism: Marinobacter persicus (assembly GCF_002934325.1). Classification (GTDB taxonomy): domain Bacteria; phylum Pseudomonadota; class Gammaproteobacteria; order Pseudomonadales; family Oleiphilaceae; genus Marinobacter; species Marinobacter persicus_A. The sequence continues at coordinate 28,711 of NZ_PTIV01000015.1, read as the reverse complement.
CACGCGCCAGGCCAGGGCCACGGTTCGGAAGGGAACCGGCGCAGCAAACGGCCTGACCGCCAGGATGTCTTCCTGGTATTTCATGGCGGTGGCGGCGGACAACGGCAATACCGTAATACCCAATCCCGAGGCCACCATGTGCCGGATGGTTTCCAGGGAGCTACCTTCGGTTACCAGCTCCGGTCGGCCAGCATCGGCCCGCTTGGTAATGGCCTCGACCAATGGCGGACAGCTTTCCAGCACCTGATCCCGGAAGCAGTGGCCCGGACCCAACAACAACAGCTGTTCCTTGGCCATTTCCTCGGGCGTCACCTGATCTTTTTTGGTCAGGGGATGGTCGGCCGGCAGCAGCACCACAAAAGGCTCGTCATAGAGCGGCAAGGTCACCACCTCCGGCTCATCAAAGGGCAGGGCCACAATAATGGCGTCCAGTTCCGAGTGACGAAGTTTCTGGCGCAGGTTGGCGGTGTAGTTCTCTTCGATATACAGCGGCATTTCCGGTGCCGCACGCCGCAATTCCGGCAACAGGTGCGGGAACAGGTAGGGGCCAATGGTGTAGATAGCACCGACCTTCAGCGGCGAATTCAGCTGGTTTTTGCCGTCCTGGGCCATATCCCGGATGACACCCACCTGATCCAGAACCCGTTGGGCCTGTTCAATAATGCGCTGGCCGGTTTCGGTGACGCGGATGCTGCTTTTGCTGCGCTCAAAGAGGGGAATGCCCAGCTCGTCTTCAAGCTTCTTAACCGCCACACTCAAGGTCGGCTGGCTGACATGACAGCGCTCTGCGGCGCGACCAAAATGCCTTTCCCGGGCAAGAGTAACAACGTATCGTAACTCGGTGAGAGTCATGGAAAGCTCCGGTCAACTGAAACGGACAATGTTTTCAAACACTTTATCAGCCAAAGCATAAGGATTGAAATTGTCTATGACAAGGACAGATCTGAACCAGCCCGCACAAATACTGGTGGCCGGCTGCGGCAAGCTGGGCGGGGCCATCGCCTCTGCCCTGACCGACAACGCCAAGGTCTACGGCTTGCGGCGAAACCCCGACAGGGTGCCAACTGGCGTGACCGGCATCGGAGCGGACCTGACCCAGCCCGAAACCCTTAAGGACAAGCTGCCGGAATCGCTGGATGTGGTGATCTACTGTCTCACGCCCTCCAGATATGACGAGCAGGGCTATCACCAGGCATACGTCACCGGTTTGCAGAATCTGCTGAAGGCGATTGGCAACAAACCACTGACGCGGCTGTTTTTTGTCAGCAGCACCAGTGTCTACGCCCAGGACGACGACAGCTGGGTGGACGAAACCAGCCCCGCGGAGCCGGACCGTTTCAGTGGCCAGCAGATCCTGCAGGGCGAGCAGACCGCCCTTAACAGCGGCCACCCGGCCACCGTCGTTCGTTTCAGCGGCATCTATGGCCCCACCCGTCAGCGCTTTCTGGAAGAAGTGCTTGAAGGCCGGATGAACCCGCAGCCTCCAGCCCCCTACAGCAACCGGATTCACGAACACGACGCCGCTCACGCTGTCGCCTGGCTGGCCCAACAGGCCCTGGCCGGTCATGCTATTGAGAATCTCTACATAGCCAGTGATTGCGAGCCGGTGCGACTGGATGACGTGGTGGACTGGGTTCGGCAGCAGGTGCCGTGCAAGGCACCGGTGGAAGGCGCGCGAAAAGGAGGGAGAGCCGGCAGCAAGCGCTGCAACAATCAGCGCCTGCTTAATAGCGGCTTTGAATTCCGGTACCCCGACTACAAGGCAGGGTACCTGGAGATGATCAGCAAGCTTAGCTGAGCACCATCACCGCTTCCATTTCCACCGGCACGTCCTTGGGCAGTGCCGCCACACCCACGGCGGCACGAGCCGGGTACGGTTCCTGGAAGTAGGTGGCCATGATCTCGTTGACCGTGCCGAAGTTGGCCAGGTCGGTCATGTAGATGTTCAGCTTGACGATGTCCTTGAGTTCACCGCCGGCGGCCTCACACACCGCTTTCAGGTTTTCGAATACCTGGCGGGTCTTGGCGGCAAAATCACCGGGCACCACTTCCATGGTTTCCGGGTCCAGCGGAATCTGGCCAGACAGGTACACGGTGTCTCCGGCCTTGACCGCCTGGGAGTAGGTGCCAATCGCCTGCGGCGCGTTTTCGGTCTGGATAACAGATTTGTTGGTCATGACCTTCAATTTCCTCTCTATCAAAACGGCAATGCTCGCCCTTAGGTGGCGCTACTGTCAACTGCCGCGAATCAGTGGCGCACCCGACCAATATGGGTAACCGCACGAATGTTGCGAACCCGGCGCATCACCCGCGCCAGATGGCGACGGCCGTTTACATGCACCACCAGGTTCACGATACCGAACTTGGCGTTCTGCTCCTCGACGCCAATCCGTTCAATATTGCCATCGGCCATGGCCACGGCGTTGGCCACTTCGGCAATCACGCCGCGCTGGCGTTCCAGCTCTACGCGCAGCTCCACGGAGAACTCATCAGTGATGTCCTTGGCCCATTTCAGGTGGGTCAGCCGTGCCCGCCCTTCGGAGTCTTCGGGCAGCTTGGAGCAGGTATCTGAGTGAATCACCATACCATTGCCGGAATCCATCACACCCACAATCGGGTCGCCCGGAATCGGTTTGCAGCAGGAGGCAAATTTCACCAGCAGACCTTCGGTTCCCCGAATGGTGACCGCACCGGATTTGCCCTCGCCGGTGTTTTCCAGGTTGGCCGGCGACTGGTCCATGCCTTCGGTGCCAGACACCAGTTGCCGGGCCACCAGATAGGCCATGCGGTTGCCCAGGCCAATGTCGCTGACCAGGTCATCGAAATTGTTCACCTGGTTGTGGTTAACCACCACCTGTTTCTGGGCATCACTGATATCACTCAGCCTGGCCCCAAAGCCTTTCAGGGAACGTTTGAGCAGCGTCCGCCCCAGTTCCAGGGATTCGGCCCGCTGACGGGTTTTCAGGGCATGGCGAATACTGCTGCGTGCCTTGCCGGTGACCACAAAACTCAACCAGGCAGGGTTGGGCCGGGCGCCTGGCGCGGTAATGACCTCCACCGTCTGGCCACTCTGTAACGGCTGACTGAGGGAGGCCAGGTTCCGGTTGATCCGACAGGCGACCGCCGCGTTGCCAATATCCGTGTGAATGGCGTAGGCAAAGTCCACCGGCGTGGCACCACTGGGCAATTCCATGATCCGGCCCTTGGGTGTGAACACGTAGATTTCGTCCGGGAACAGATCCACTTTCACATGCTCGATGAACTCCATGGAGTCATCAGCCCGTTCCTGAATTTCCATCAAGCCCTTCACCCAGCGGTCCACTCGTTTCTGGTTAACCGTGGTGACCCCGGAATCCTCATTCTTGTACATCCAGTGAGCCGCAATACCATTATTGGCGATGTGCTCCATCTCCTCGGTACGGATCTGGATTTCAATATTCACGTGCATGCCAAACAGCGTGGTGTGCAACGACTGGTAGCCGTTGGCCTTGGGCATGGCAATGTAATCTTTGAAGCGCCCCGGCAGAGGTTTGTAGAGACTGTGGACGGCGCCGAGAATGCGATAACAGTCGTCTTCGGTCTCGGTAATGATGCGGAAGGCGTAAACATCCATGATCTCATGGAAGGATTTGTGCTTGAACTTCATCTTGTTGTAGATGGAATTCAGGTGCTTCTCCCGCCCCATGATCTTGCCGGGCAGCCCCCGCTCCTCGAGCTTTTCCTCCAGCTTGCCACGGATGTCATCGATGATTTCCCGGTGACTGCCCCGCAACTTATCCACGGCCTTGGCTATGTACTTCGAGCGCATCGGATAGAGCGCGGAAAAGCCCAGGTCCTCAAGCTCGGTACAGACCGCATGCATACCCAACCGGTTGGCGATGGGGGCGTAGATATCGAGGGTTTCGGTGGCAATGCGCAAGCGCTTTTCGTAGGGCATAGGGCCCAGAGTGCGCATGTTGTGTAGTCGGTCCGCCAGCTTGACCAGAATCACGCGGATATCCCGGGCCATGGCCAGGGTCATTTTCTGGAAGTTCTCGGCCTGGGCTTCGGCGCGGGTGCGGAATTCAATCTGGGTAAGCTTGGAGACACCGTCCACCAGTTCGGCCACGTCGTCACCAAACTGCTCGGCCAGGGCATCCTTGGGGATGCCGGTGTCTTCAATCACGTCGTGGAGCATCGCGGCCATCAGGCTCTGATGGTCCAGCTTCAGGTTGGCGAGGATTCCGGCAACGGCCAGCGGGTGGGTAATATAGCGGTCCCCACTCTTGCGCATTTGGCCTTCGTGGGCTTGCTCGGCGTAATAGTACGCCCTCCGTACCTGATTGATACGGTTGTTATCCAGATAAGAACCCAACACTGAGGTCAGGTCTTCTACCGTCGCCTCTCTCGACACCGCGCCTCCACCAAATCTCTGAACGCTGGAACGAAAAAAGCCCGAATGCATGCATCCGGGCTTTCCGTGTCCTTCCAGCAGGTTGCTATAGAGTACACTATAAACTGCGGAGGCAGATTTCAATGCCTTCGACGTGCCTGCACCCGCTTTAGGCCAGGCCAGCAGGCAAAGACTCAGTCTTCTTCCTGCTCCTTGAGCAGATCACGGGTGACCTTGCCTTCTGCAATTTCACGCAACGCGATAACCGTTGGCTTATCATTCTCTTCCGGCACCATAGGGTCAGCACCCTTGGTGGCGATCTGGCGCGCGCGCTTGGTTGCCAGCATGACCAGCTGGAAGCGGTTATCTACGTTTTCCAGACAATCTTCAACGGTAACTCGTGCCATTATGTTCCCCGAAAATAACAAATACTGGTGAAAGACCGCGTAGTGTACTGCCCACGGCTCATTTTGTATACAGAAAAAAACGCCATCACCGACGACCGGAAAGCTCCGCCAGCAGGCCCTCGTGGCGCACCCGCTGGTTGGCCATACTCAGGCGCTGGGTGCGAACAATACAGAGCAACTCTGACAGGGCCTGCTCGAAATCGTCATTGACCACAAGATAGTCAAATTCGATGGCATGACGGCATTCCTCTTCCGCTTCGGCCAGACGGCGCTCAATAACCTCTGGCGCGTCGGTGCCCCGGCCCACCAGGCGCTCACGCAGGATCTGCTCCGACGGTGGCACAATGAAAATGCCCACACACTCGGGAATCAACCGCCGCACCTGCTCGGCACCCTGCCAATCGATCTCCAGGATCACATCCTGGCCCTTGGCCAGGGTTTCCCGCACCCACACCTGGGAGGTGCCGTAGTAGTTGCCGAAAACATCCGCGTGTTCGAGGAAGTCCCCCCGGGCAATCATCGCCTCGAATTCACCCCGGTCGACAAAGTGGTAATTCACACCGTCCTGTTCACCCTCGCGCATGGGCCGGGTGGTATGGGAGATGGAAACCCCCAAGCGGGCATCCTGGCGCAGCATTTCGGCGACCAGACTGGTCTTGCCCGCCCCGGATGGTGCAGAAATTACATACAGGGTGCCCTGCTCACCGGCATGATTCATGGCTTACTCTTCCCGATCACCTAAATAGAAACGTGTTACGGGGCCAACACCCCTCAGAAAACGCGCGATTATACGGGGTTTGACCGGCATCCGCACCTCGGGGCGCAGGCTACCGCTCCCCTCCGATAAAACCACGAGTTCGGGAGGATCACTCCAGGTTTTGCACCTGCTCGACGAATAAAAATTAAAAAGCATTTATAAACATTTACTTGGTGTATTTTTCACAGCCATCGCCGCTCAATACTACCCATTTTACTACCCATGGATAGAAACTCTATCTCTGAGCAGTCCGCGTAGTTACTACCCATGATTATAAACTGGGATAATAGGGAAACAGGGAATCTCGCCCGGAGATTTGTTAAAATGATGTGGGTCAGCCTAATTGCTGTGATTCGTGCGTAAGGTATAGCTTAAGATGTGGGTCTACAAAGATCGCGCTCAGCCTGAATTCAATGGTCAAGAATGAGTGAGCCAACTGGCGTGGAGCAATCCAAGACGTGAAAAAATTCATGAAAGCAGGTATTCGAGGCGTCGCCGCTGCGATTGTCATTGCGCTGGGCGTTTGGGCTTGGTGGCATTTTCAACCGCAGGACTTGCCCGACGGATTCGCCGCCGGAAACGGCCGGATCGAGGCGGTCGAGATCGATATCGCGGCCAGGACCGCAGGCCGTATTCGGGAGATCCTGGTCAACGAGGGCGACTTCGTCCGCGCCGGCCAGGTCTTGGCGAAAATGGACACGGCCGTCCTGGAGGCGCAGCTCCGGGAGGCCGAGGCGCAGTTGCAACGGGCGCTCATCGGCATCGAGACCGCGCAAAGCCTGGTGACCCAGCGCGAGGCCGAGAAGCAGGCCGCCGAGGCGTTTATAGCCCAGAGGAAGGCCGAGCTCGACGCCGCGCAAAAACGGCTTGCCCGCACCCGGGAGCTCGCCTCAAAAAATGCCGCCTCCGAGGCGCAGCTCGATGACGACCGTGCCGCGGCCGCGGCGGCGAAGGCTGCGGTCGGTGCCGCGGAGGCGCAGGCGGCGGCCGCGCAAGCCGCCATAGGGCGGGCCAGGTCGGATGTCATTGCTGCGGAGGCCTCGGTAGAGGCGGCGCGGGCCACCCTCCAGCGCATTCAGGCGGATATCGACGACAGCGTACTGAAATCGCCGCGTGACGGGCGTGTCCAGTACCGCGTCGCCCAGCCTGGCGAAGTCCTCTCCCCGGGCGGCGTGGTACTGAACATGGTCGATCTCACCGATGTGTACATGACATTCTTCCTGCCGACGGAACAGGCCGGGCGGATCGCACTCGGGGCCGAGGCGCGGCTCGTGCTCGACGCCGCCCCGCAATACGTGATCCCGACCGAAATCTCCTTCGTCGCGGACGTCGCGCAGTTCACACCCAAGACGGTGGAGACGCAAGAAGAGCGCCAGAAGCTGATGTTCCGCATCAAGGCGCGGATCGCCCCGGACCTGCTCAGGGAGCACCTCCTCCAGGTCAAGACCGGCCTGCCGGGCATGGCCTATGTGCAGCTCGACCCGCGGGTGGATTGGCCGCCTGAACTGCAGACGAGACTGCCGCAGTGAGCCGTGATGTGCATGCACAGATCGAGGATGGCGGGGGCGCGCCGGTTGCCCGCCTGCGGGATGTGTCCCTGCGCTACGGCAAGGTGCGTGCGCTCGACGAGGTTACCATCGATATCCCGGCGGGCTGCATGGCCGGGCTGATCGGCCCGGACGGGGTCGGCAAGTCGAGCCTGCTGGCGCTGGTCGCCGGCGCCCGCGCGGTCCAGACGGGACAGGTCGCGGTGCTCGGCGGCGACATGGCTGATGCGCACCATCGCCGCGGAGTCGGCCCGCGCATCGCCTACATGCCGCAGGGCCTGGGGCGGAACCTCTATCCGACACTCACGGTGTCCGAGAACCTCGACTTCTTCGGGCGCCTGTTTGGGCATGACGGCGGCGAACGGGCGCGCCGCATTGATGCGCTGACCGGGGCCACAGGGCTCAGGCCGTTTCTCGATCGGGCGGCGGGCAAGCTATCCGGCGGGATGAAGCAGAAGCTCGGCCTCTGCTGCGCGCTGATCCACGACCCGGACCTGCTCATCCTCGACGAGCCGACCACCGGTGTCGACCCCCTCTCACGACGCCAGTTCTGGGAGTTGATCGCCGGCATCCGTCGTTCCCGGCCCGGCATGAGTGTGCTGGTGGCCACCGCCTATATGGAGGAGGCGGCACGTTTCGACTGGCTCGCGGCGATGGACGATGGGCGGGTGCTGGCCAGCGACACGCCCGAAGGCCTGCTGCACAGCACGGGAGCGGAGTCGCTGGAGGCAGCCTTCATCCGGCTGCTGCCGGAAGACAAGCGCCGGGATTATCGGGCCGTTGAGATTCCGCCGCGGCCGGAAGACGATGGCGATACCGCGATCGAGGTCCGGGATCTGACCATGCGCTTCGGCGAGTTCACTGCGGTCGATCATGTGAACCTGCGTGTCCCACGGGGTGAGATCTTCGGTTTTCTCGGCTCCAACGGCTGCGGCAAGACCACGACCATGAAGATGCTGACCGGCCTTCTGCCGCCGAGTGAAGGCCGGGCCTGGCTGTTCGGACACGAGGTGGACCCGCACGACCTCGCGACCCGTCGCCGCGTCGGCTACATGTCGCAGTCCTTCTCGCTGTATACCGAGCTGACGGTGCGTCAGAACCTGGAGCTGCACGCCCGGCTGTTCCACGTGCCCGCCGCCGAGATTCCAGGGCGGGCGGACGAGATGGTCGAGCGATTCGATCTGGCCACGGTGATCGACACCCTGCCGGACAAGCTGCCACTGGGCATTCGCCAGCGCCTGTCGCTGGCGGTGGCCATGATCCACAAGCCCGAGATGCTGATCCTCGACGAGCCTACCTCAGGTGTCGACCCGGTGGCGCGCGACGCTTTCTGGCGCAGGCTGGTCGAGCTGTCGCGCCGTGACGGGGTGACCATCTTCATCTCCACCCACTTCATGAACGAGGCTGAGCGCTGCGACCGCATCTCGCTGATGCATGCGGGCCGGGTGCTGGTTACCGATACGCCGGCGAATATCGTACAGCAGCGGGGCGCAGAGACCCTGGAAGAGGCATTCGTCGCGCATCTGGAGGAGGCGTCGGGGGAGGGCGAAGCGGGAGAGGAGCAAACAGCGTCGCTCGATACGGTTAACGCGTCGGGAGGTCATCGCGAACCTCAGGGCTGGCGGCGCATGTTCGATCCCCGGCGCATGATCAGCCACGCCCGGCGTGAAGGGTTGGAGCTGCGCCGCGATCCCATCCGGCTAACGCTGGCGCTGCTCGGCAGCGTCATCCTCATGTTCGTGATGGGCTATGGGATCAGCCTCGATGTTGAGGATCTCACCTTTGCGGTGCTGGATCGCGACCAGACCACCGTCAGCCGCGACTATACGCTCAACCTCAGCGGCTCCCGGTACTTCGTCGAGCGGCCGCCGATCACCGATTATGCCGATCTTGACCGGCGAATGCGCGAAGGCGACATCAGTCTGGCGATCGAGATCCCGCCGGGCTTCGCGCGCGACATCGCCCGGGGCCGGCGGGTCGAGATCGGCGCCTGGATCGACGGCGCCATGCCGACACGGGGCGAGACCGTCCGCGGCTATGTGCAGGGAATTCACGCCCACTGGCTGGCGACCAGGGCGCGCGAGGCCGGCTACGGCGAGGCTGTGGCGGGGCTCGTCAATATCGAGACCCGGTTCCGCTATAACCCGGACGTCAAGAGCCTGGTGGCGATGGTACCGGCGGTGATCCCGCTGCTGCTCATGCTGATCCCGGCCATGCTTGCGGCGCTCAGCGTGGTGCGCGAGAAGGAACTCGGCTCGATCACCAACTTCTACGTCACGCCGACCACGCGGCTCGAATTTCTGATCGGCAAGCAGTTCCCTTACGTGGTCCTGTCCTTCCTGAGCTTTCTGCTGCTCACGCTGCTGGCGGTGACCGTCTTCGGCGTGCCGCTGAAGGGCAGCTTCCTGACGCTGGCGGCGGGTGCGCTGCTCTATGTTGGTGCCGCCACGGCCGTGGGGCTGCTGATCTCCACCTTCATGCGCAGCCAGATTGCGGCGATCTTCGGCACGGCGGTGCTCACCATCCTGCCGGCGGCGAATTTCTCCGGCATGATCGACCCGGTCTCGTCCCTGGAAGGGGTGGGCCGGCTGATCGGCGAGATCTACCCGACCACGCATTTCCTGACGATCGCGCGCGGCACCTTCTCGAAGGCCCTCAACTTCTCTGACCTTCATGCCGCCTTTCTCCCGCTGGCGCTGGCCTTACCGGTCCTGATCGGGCTGTCCGCCGCGCTGCTCAAAAAACAGGAGCGATAGTCCATGCGCCTTGCCAATATTTGCCATCTCGGTGTCAAGGAGCTGCGCAGCCTGGTCCGCGACCCGATCATGCTGGTGCTGATCGTCTACGCCTTCACCGTTTCCGTCTACACGGCGGCCACGGCTATGCCGGAGACCCTCAACAAGGCGCCGATCGCGGTGGTGAACGAGGATCGCTCGCCACTGTCCTGGCGTATCGTCAGCGCCTTTTATCCGCCGTACTTTGTTCTCCCCGAGGTGATCGACCAGGCCGAGATGGACGCCCGCATGGATGCCGGCCTCGACACCTTCGCCCTCGACATCCCGCCCAACTTCCAGCGTGACCTGCTGGCAGGGCAGCGGCCCACGGTCCAGCTCAACGTCGATGCCACTCGCATGAGCCAGGCGTTTACCGGCAGCGGCTATATCCAGGCCATTGTGAGCGATGAGGTACGCACCTTTGTGCAGCGTTATCGTGAAGTTCCGGAGTTGCCGGTCGATCTGGCACTGCGGGTGCGCTTCAATCCCCAGCTCAACAAGTCATGGTTCGGCGCGATCATGCAGGTCATCAATAACGTGACCATGCTCTCCATCGTCCTCACCGGCGCGGCACTGATACGCGAGCGCGAGCACGGCACCGTCGAGCATCTGCTGGTCATGCCGGTCACGCCTTTCGAGATCATGAGCAGCAAGGTATGGGCGATGGCGCTGGTCGTCCTTGCCGCCACCGCCTTCGCACTGACTGCGGTGGTGCAGGGTTGGTTGTCCGTGCCGATCGAAGGCTCGCTCGCGTTGTTCCTGGTCGGGACTGCGCTGCATCTGTTCGCGACCACCTCAATGGGCATCTTCCTCGGCACCGTCGCCCGGTCCATGCCGCAGTTCGCCTTGCTGCTGATGCTGGTGCTGCTGCCGCTGCAGATGCTCTCCGGGGGCTCGACGCCGCGCGAGAGCATGCCGGAGGCCGTCCAGTACATCATGCTCGCGGCGCCCAACACCCACTTTGTAATGCTGGCCCAGGCTATTCTCTACCGTGGCGCGGGCCTCGCCACCGTGTGGCCGCAATTTCTGGCCATCGCCGTTATCGGGAGTACCCTTTTTGGCTTGGCCCTGACCCGCTTCCGGCGAACACTCAGCACCATGGCCTGACGGACCTGACGCATGGCAACGTGGAGTTGCGCCGGGTACACGCCGGTTGAGGTGGTTTCGCCTTCAAAGGTAAACAGGGCCAGCCCGTAGGCTGCCCCTAAAACGGATGAATCAGTTTTGCGTGTAAGGCGCCATATACCTCAGGTGACGTTCATTCGGTGCCATTTCGATGGTCAGGTCTGTGTTGTCCGCCCTGAGTTGCCCTCACGACCACAACCTTCACCAGAGGGGATCTGCTGGAGCTGAAGGACCCGATCCAAAGCGCCCTGGAGGGGTATAACCAGTAGCGGGAGAAAAGGGCCGCTTGACCTATATAGATGCCTAATGTTTATACTGTAAAGGTGTTTCACCCGATTCTGACCAACCATGAGATACGCCCATGAAAATCGTTAAAGTTCAGGACATCATTGGTACCGAGCGCGAAGTCAGCGACAAGCAGTGGACCAGCCGCCGTCTGCTGCTCAAGGAGGACGGAATGGGATTTTCCTTCCACGAAACCATCATCAAGGCAGGCTCCGAGCACACTTTCTGGTACAAGCACCACCTGGAAGCCGTTTACTGCGTTGCCGGTAACGGGCGCCTCAAGGACCTCGCCACGGGTGAAGTTTACGAGATTACCGACGGTACCCTCTACGCCCTGGACAACCACGACAAGCACACCCTGTACGGTGGCACCGAAGACATGCGTCTGATCTGCGCCTTCAACCCGCCGGTGACCGGCCAGGAAGTCCATGACGAGGACGGGGCCTACCTGCCGGACAGCAGCGATAACTGATCCGTCCTGATAGGGCGGCGGCCATCATCGCGCCGACTCTGCCTAACAGCTCAAACCGGTGTGCATTTTCCCACCAGTCTTTTCCCTCTTCGTTCTGGTAGGGGTTGCCCGGCCGCTCGAATAATGGCGGGCAGTCAACCAGCCAGAGCATGACCGCTGTACCCGGAAGCCGTGTCTGCCACCGGCTTACTTTGTATTGCCCGACCCGGAACCGGGATTTTCTCCGGGACCCGGCTTCCCTGGCAGCCTTGATGGCAGCGGGATAACCCGGCAACAGAATGTCGGGTAGGGATGAGCTATTATTGGCCCATCCCCCCTCAGAACCGTACGTGCGAGTTTACCGGCATACGGCTCAAGCCTATTAAAGTCAGAGGTTCATCTGACCGGCGTACTTTCTTTAATGGAACGCATTCTAATGCCGCTCCACTTCAGAGTCACCTTTACACAGCCCCGGCTGTGAACCTGGACATGGCAAATGGGGTGCAGGAGTACCCGATTCTGTAAGGTATCTGGTCCAAGGTATCTGGTCCGCCGTCCACACGCCGAATGACGTGATGGTCGTGCCAACCTGTTTCCTCCGTCACCGGATGCCCGCACAGTGCACAGACCCAAAACATCATGTCTAGACACGTGCGTCACCGACTCTGCTGGAGCGCGTCCTGCGACGATGGCGGGTGACGCATGGCCTCGCTGGCCGGCAGCGCCGGAGGCGTGGACCTCCGGCGCATCATCAGCGCCGGAACAAGGGCGGCCAGGAAGATCGCGCCGACGATAAAGAAGCTGTCCCGGTACCCCAGCATGTTGCCCTGGCTGTAGATCACGCGGCCAAGATAGTTCATCGCCCCGGCCTGGCGTATCGCCTCCGGCACGCCAGCCTGTGCAAACAAGCCGGTTACTTCGTGCAGCATAGCGGTCGTTGCACTGTTGCCTGCATGCTGTGCCGCCGTGAAGCTGTCTACGTAGAGCTGAGATCGCCGCTCCAGAGCGATGGAGAGCAGGTTGACACCAAACGCCCCGCCGAGTTGGCGCACGAAGTTGATTGCGCCGGAGCCCTGACCGAGTAGCGTCATGGGTAGCGCCTTGAGGGCGCCGGCGTTCAGGCTCGGCATAATGAAACCAAGGCCGATACGCCCCAGCATGATCCACCAGGCGAACAGCCAGAACGAGGTATTGGTATCCACGCCGGTCATCAGAAACGATGACACCGCGAAAACCGCGAGCCCGACCATGACCGTGGCATAGGCCGGCGTCTTGTCGGTCAGCCGCCCGGCAATGGGGAAGACCAGGGCCAGAATCAGACCCGCTGGCATCAGCAGTAGGCCCGAGCGCGTCGGCGTGTAGCCCTGAATCGTCTGGACGAACAGCGGAATCAAGAAGGTCGAACCGAAGATGCCTGCTCCGAAAATGAAGGCCACGACGGAGGCGCCCGCATAGACCCGGTTCGTGAAGAGCTTGAGATTGAGCATGGGTGCGGACGTGCGCAGCTCCCAGACGATGAAGCCGATGCCCGCGACCAGGGCGATGGCGAAGTCGCGCAGGATGGGGTCGGAGATCCAGCCGTCACGCTGCCCGTTCGACAACCCGTTGAGCAGGGTCACGAGAAACACCGTCATCAGTCCAAAGCCGATCCAGTCGAATTTGCGCGGCGGACCGGAGGTTGCGCGCCCCGGCATCAAGATCGCGGCCATAAACAGGCCGATGAAGCAGAAGGGCACGGCCATGAAGAAGACATAGCGCCAGCTGAAGCTGTCGACCATGATGCCGCCAAGCGTCGGGCCAAGCGCCGGGGCCAGCACCACGCCGATGCCGTAAATTCCCATGGCCGACCCGCGTTTCTCCGGCGGAAAGACCTGGAAGATCGTCTGCATGGCGAGCGGCTGGAGGATGCCGGCCGCGCCGCCTTGTAAAACACGGGCTAGAATCAGCACCCCTTCGGTGGGGGCGAGCCCACCCATGATGGAGGCGGCGATAAAGATGGTTATCGCCAACATAAAGGTCGCGCGCTGGCCGAGGGTATCGACCATCCAGGCATTGAGCAGCATGGTCCCGGTCATCGCGGCGAGGAAGCCGGTGGAGAGAAGTTGCGCCTTGTCCTGGCCCATGCCGAAAGCGCCCATGATATCCGGCAGGGCTACATTGACGATGGTCGCGGTCAGGATAGTGGCGATCGTGCCCATCATGACCGTCGCTGTGACCAGCCAGCGATAGGACGGGCCGAAACGGGCGAATAGCCCCTCGATACTGTCCGGCCGGGGCGCGCTAGTCACTGACTTTCGCCTCCAGCTCCACCATCATACCCGGCTTGAGTTCGCCGCCGTCCTGCTGCACCGCGATGCGCACTGGCAGGCGCTGGGTGATCTTGGTGAAATTGCCGCTCGGGTTGGGGTTGGGCAGCAGGGCGAACTCGCTGGTGGCGGACTGCCCGACGCGCGTGACCCTGCCCTCAAAGCGCCGCCCCGGCAGGGCATCGACAGTGATCATCACGCTCTTTCCCGGCCGGAAGAAGCGGATGTCGGTCTCCTTGACGTTCGCTTCGACACGCACCCGCTCGGGATCATGCACCATCAGCAGGCGTTGGCCGGGGGTGACATATTCGCCCTTGTCCACAAATACCCGGTCCACCACGCCGTCGAATGGCATGACGATGGTGCGATCTTCCAGGTCGAGTTCGGCCTGGGCTTTTTGTGCACGTAGCCGCTGCTCCTCCGGGCCGAGTTCGGCGAGCTGGGTGCGCAGCACCGTGAGTTCCCCGCGCGCGGCTTCAGCCTCGGCCAGGGCGGCGCGGGCATTTTCCAGGTCCGCCTGGGCGCTCAATGTCTGCTGCTTTGCCGTCTCCAGCGCCGCCCGCGTCTGGTCCAGGCGCGCACGGTTGATGGCACCGCTCGGCGCCAGCTTCTCCGCCCGGTCATTCTCCTGTCTGGCAAGATCGAGTTGCGCTGCCGCTGCTGCCAACCTGGCCTCTGCCGCCCTCACCGCTGCCTGTTTGGCGGTAATGCGGCTCTGTGTCTGACGGTCGGTGAGTGCGATGCGCGCTTCGATCTCCTCGCGGCGGCGGGCAATCCCGGCGAGTTGCGCGTCAAGCGCCTCGACACGGAGACGGCTTTCCCGGTCGTCGATCTGGATCAAAACCCTGCCTCTCTGCGCGGCATCGCCATCGGTCACTTCAAGTACCGTCACCCAACCGGGAACCCGGCTGCTCATGGCAACAATGTCGGCGGCGACACGGGCATCCGTCACAACGACATGGGTGAGCTGCTGATACAGCCACCAGCCGCCACCTCCGAGAACGATCAGCGTCGCCAGGATCGCGCCATACCATCGCCATGGCCGAGGGCGGGCAGGAGGTAAAGCCACCGTTGACTCAGCCTCCCTCTTCTTGTCGGGGGCGGTGCGTAGATCGGTTTCCTGATCGTCGTCCTGGTGTTCCCGGTGGGTCATATGCTGGTTCACGCTCTAGCTCTCATCAGTTTTTGTCCACAGGCTGCATCGCCCTTGGGGTGCCGCCCAGCTTGTCGGCGATCTTCTCGAAGACCTTCAGACAGGTCGCCACCTCGGCATGGGACAGGTCGGATAAGATTTCCGCCCGCACCGCCGCTGTGGTAGCTTCGATCCGTTCCAGAACAGGGGCAGCCTCCGCACGCAGGTGAACCGATTTGGTGCGCCGGTCGGCGGCTTCCGTGCGGCGTTCGATCAGCCCCTCCGCTTCCAGCCGGTCCAGCGCGCGTACCAGGGTCGGCCCCCGCACTCCGACCGCCTCGGCCAATTCACGCTGGGTTGCCGCCTGGGGCAGGCGAGAGAGATGTAACAGGGTCAACCAGCGGGACTCGGTGAGGCCAAAGGTGGCCAGCCGCCGGTCGATTTCGGCGCGCCACAGTCGGGCAACCAGCCCGAGGCGAAGTCCGAACTGTTCCTGATCGTCGAGAGGTTTGGTCATCGCATTGCCTGCATCATTTTGTAGCTGTACTATAATCAATAGATAGCTAAGTATCAAATGGCGAGGGATGTAGCCCCGAAGGCAGCACTGTCTAGAGCAGAGGGCCGGGAAAGGCGTTCCATCCCGATCACAGAAAGGAGCATCACGATGTACAGGACGATCCTCCTAGCCTATGACGGCAGCCGGCAAGGCCGTGAGGCGCTGGATCAGGGGGCCGAGCTGGCTTCGCTTTGCCAGGCTCGTGTCTATCTCCTCGCCGTCGTCGCCCATGAACTGGGTGTCGCGCTCGCTGAAGCGGCGGCCCCCTCAGACCTGCCGGAGCGAGAATATCAGGAAGTGCGCCGCATGCTGACGGAGGGCGCGGAAGCGCTGCGGCGGGCGGGACTTTCCGTCGACACGCGCCTCGCCGCGGGCAACCCCGCCGAGGAGATCGGCCGAATGGCGCACGAGGTCGGCGCGGATCTGGTCGTGGTCGGTCACCGTGAACAGAGCGCGCTGGCCCGGTGGTGGCACGGCTCCGTCGGCGCTTCGCTGCTCGCCCACGCGCCATGCAGCCTGCTGGTGGCCGTCGCGGACCGGTAGTTGTCAAGGAATATGTCGCAGGGTCTTCATCAAGGTCTTCGCCGGCTAGGCCGAGGAGAAAGCCCTTGAAAGCGAGGCCGCCACGGGGGTTAGAATGACATCATGACTGGCGAAAATCGCTGGCTGATAACCGTACCCCGCCACAGGAACGTCTCTGGCCAGGTTGTCATTGTACGCAACACACAAAGGAAAAGGAGACACAGATGCAGACGCGCAAGCTCGGTTCGCAGGGGCTCGAGGTTTCTGCCCTCGGCCTAGGCTGCATGGGAATGTCGGAATTCTATAGCGGTCGCGACGAGGCCGAGGCGGTCGCGACCATCCACCGCGCGCTTGATCTTGGCGTCACATTCCTCGATACCGCCGACATGTATGGCCCATTCACCAACGAAGTTCTGGTCGGCAAGGCAATCGCCGACCGCCGCGACAAGGTCGTGCTGGCGACCAAGTTCGGGAACGTCCGCGGCAAGAACGGCGAATTTCTCGGCATTCGCGGCGACGCGGAATATGTGCGCCAGGCTTGCGATGCATCGCTGAAGCGGCTCGGGGTGGACCATATCGACCTCTATTACCAGCACCGGGTGGACCCGAACACGCCGATCGAGGAAACGGTGGGCGCCATGGCGCGTGACCGCTTCGGGCGGCTCGACATGCTTGTGAACAACGCCGGTCGCGGACGCATCGTCAATATCACGATGAATCACGCCACCATGCGGCGGCGCGACGGCGACAGGCATGATCCCGGACGGTCTCCCGCAAGAGGCGCGAACCGGCTTGCTCGATCCCGCGGTCATTGTCCCGCCGCTTCTCTGGCTTGCCTCGGACGCGTCGGACGGGGTGACGGGACGACGCCTCGACGCCTCCCGATGGAGGGAAGAGCTATCGGGAGCCGAGGCCGCCAGGGCGGCAATGGATGACGCCGGCTGGGCCATCGCCTGACGACGTGGCTCGGGGAAGCGGACGATGCGCGGACTCGATCTCTTGTTTTGTGGTCTCGAGGCGGATCTTGCTGAGGCGGAACTCGGGGTTAAGCGAGCTCCTGCCTTGCTGGATGTGGAGGCGCGCAAACTGGGAAGCCAGTCCACGCTGGTCGAGACAGCGACCGGCGTGGGCTATCGGCTACGACCGTCGGCGTGCCACTGACTTTTCAGAGGCCTGCCGATCAGACTTCCGGGCACTCCGCCCCGGTCTCGATCCAGGCCTGCTCGGGCGGAGCGAGTCGCCAGACTGCGTGGCCGGGTATGGAGCCTTCGCTACCCGTAAAGGTGACTGATGGACTGGAACGCCTCCGGCGAGCTGAGGGTTTCGTTACTGATGCCGTTCTCGTTCGCGGCGTTGGCCGCGCCCAGGGTCAAAAATGCCATGGCCGCAACAAGGCCGGCACCTGCCAGTGAATATACTGCGTGTTGCATGGTGTCAGCTCCTCAGACGTTGATGGGGACAAGAGGCAGACGATAAACGCTCCTGCCGGTCAGGCGTCGCCAGGCGTTTGCAATTGCCGGCCCGGAGGGCGGCGTGCCCGGCTCACCAACGCCGGTGGGCGCTTCCGTGGACTGGATGACCGACACCTCGACGTCCGGCATTTCGTTGATGCGCAGGGATCGGTAGCGGTCAAAGTTGGACTGTTCCACGTAGCCGCCTTCGCTCAGGGTGATGGCATCGTAAAGCACCGCGCCTATACCAAAGCCAATCCCCCTTCCATCTGCGCGGCGATCACATCCGGGTTGACCGCAACGCCACAGTCCACGGCGCACCACACCTTGTGAACCCTGGGTTCGCCGTTACCGTTATCGGAGACTTCTGCGATCTGGGCGACAAAGGAGCCGAAGCTCTTGTGCAGGGCAACGCCGCGCTGGCGCCCGGAAGAAACTGGTCCGGCGGAATCAGCCATTTTCGCGACTTTTTCAAGGACGCCGCGGTGACGCGGATGCTTGTCGCCAAGCAGCGCAAGGCGCCCCTCGACGGGGTCCTTGCCGGCTTTTTCCAGAAGCTCATCGAGAAAGGTTTCGTTGGCGTAAGCGTTGTGGGTGTGCTCTACCGAGCGCCACCAGAGCGCACTGACACCGTTTTCCATAAGGTGCTGGCCAACCCGCAGGTTGGCAATGCCAGCCGATGATATTGCCATCCTTGAACTGCATGACGGCATCCAGGGTTTCCATGGGAGCATGGGCAAGGAACGGAAAAAAATACTCTGCCTCAATCACCGTATCTGCTTTCGCCAGGGCTTTCTCTACATCGCCGTCGTTCCTGGCATTGAGACCGGGTTTTTGTGCGGCCTTACTGTAATCCTGCTCCATCTGCCGGGTGGAGCGGATTTCGGCCTTGCTGGCATTCCAGGTCACTTCCAGGGCCTTGCGGCCCTTAAGGGCCGCGTAGGTGTTGTTGGCGTAGATGGCGACACCCGCCGGCACAGTCTTGACGTCAATGACGCCTTTGATCTTGCGTGCCTTACTGTCATCCACCGAGGCAACGGTGGCACCGAACCGCGGCGGGTGCAGGATGGTGGCGATGACCATGTTCTCAGGATACAGATCCAGGGTGAAAATCTGCGTGCCGTTGGTCTTGTCCAGGGTGTCCAGCTTGCGGACCTAGGTGCCGATCAGGTTGAACTGGTCCGGGCTTTTCAGCTTGGGGTCGGCCGGAGCTTCCAGTTTGGCGGCTTCGCCGGCCAGGTCGCCGAAGCTGAGGCTTTTTCCGCTGGCGGCGTGGCTGACGGTGCCCTTGCTGACAGTAATTTCGTCAGCATTCACACGCCAGCGATTGGCGGCGGCCTGAACCAGCATGGCGCGCGCTGCGGCGCCGGCTTTGCGCATCTGTTCGTAGGAGTTGGCCATGGCGGTGGAGCCGCCGGTGCCCTGAAGGCCAAACAGGTGATTGACGTATTTCTCGGTATCCGCCGGAGCAAGCTCTGCCCGCATCTGCCCCCAGTCAGCGTCCAGCTCTTCAGCCACCAGAGTGGAAAGGCCGGTGGCCGGACCCTGGCCGAACTCAATGTGCTTGATCATGACTGTCACGGTATTGTCAGGTGCCACCCGGACAAATGCATTGAGGGCAAAAGCCGCCGCATCGCCTTCAGCCGATGCGGCAGCCCCGGCCGCTGATGTCCTGCAGATCCATCTCGGGCATGTCCAGTGTGGTTGGCAGCCCCTCCCCGGAAGCATCGGCAGCCTCCTTTGCAGGCGGTAATAAACAGAGTGCTTTCAAGCTGAACCGCCGTGTAGTGGTGGTAGCCGTAAAGCGAGAACCCCATAAGAACAAGAGGTGTGGCAACAGCCGCCAGATGGCCATACAGCGGATTTGACAATAACCGCCTGTATTGATATGAGTCAGTAACGCTCAGCGCAGTCCGTGCAAGGCTAAAGTTGCCATACATGGTATCGGTGGCCTTGCACTTTTAAGGAGAAAGCATCATGAAAGCACTGGTTTTTCACGGACCGGGAAAGCGCAGCTGGGAAGACAAGCCACAGCCTGCCATTGAGAAGCCCACAGACGCGGTAGTTCGCATCACTCATACCACCATCTGTGGTACCGACCTTCACATTCTGAAAGGTGATGTACCAGCCGTCACAGAAGGCCGTACTCTCGGCCACGAAGGTGTCGGAGTGGTCGAAGAAGTTGGTGACGGCGTGAGCAACATCAGGGTTGGCGACAAGGTGCTGATCTCCTGCGTCACCTCTTGCGGTCGTTGCGACTACTGCAAGCGCGGCATCTACGCCCATTGCCGGGACGGCGGCTGGATCCTTGGTCATTTAATCGATGGCACCCAGGCCGAGTATGTACGCATCCCCCATGCAGACAACAGTCTGTATACACTACCATCCGGAATGGATCCCGCTGCAGCGGTGATGCTCAGTGATATTCTGCCCACAGGGCATGAGATCGGCACCCTGAATGGTGAAGTAAAACTCGGAGACACGGTGGCCATCGTCGGCGCGGGCCCTATCGGGCTTGCCGCAGTGATGACCTCCCGCTTCTACTCCCCTGCACGGATCATCATGATCGATCCCGATGAGAACCGCCTGGCAATGGCCAGGATGCTGGGTGCCACAGACACCATCGCCAGAGACCCGATCGAAACCATCAAAGAACTGACCAATGGCGAGGGTGTAGACGTGGCCATGGAGGCGGTCGGCATCCCCGAGACCTTCGATATCTGCCAGAGCATTATCCGCGCCGGAGGCAACATCGCGAACATCGGTGTACACGGCAAGAGCGTTGAATTCCGGCTTCAGGACCTGTGGATCAAGAACATCACGGTGCGTACCGGCCTGGTGAGCACCAACACCATCCCTGTGCTGATGAAAGTGGTCGAGAGTGGTGATGTGAAGCCGAAGGAGCTGGTGACTCACCAACTCAGGCTTGACGAGATCGAAAAAGCCTACGACATCTTCGGCCAGGCGGCGAAGGAAAAGGCGATCAAGATGCTACTGACCGCCGAATGACGGCTTAAAGCATCGGGCAGAGCAGGAGGGGGAGCTGGCTCCCCCATCCTCTCACGCCTTGGTCCGCAGGCGGTTCACCAACAGATCATCCCTGAGGATCTCGTCCCGGCGCGAGCTCAGCTCCTCAACATCCCAGTTCGCGCTGAGATAGCGGCCTTTGGCCCAGTCCGCCTTGCCCGAGGCCAGCCAGACGATAAAGCCGGCTGCCAGGTCGGGGCTGTCGGTCAGATAGGCGTGCATTTGCTCGGGCATGTTCTGCCCCAGCGCGGTGGCCACACCGCCCGGATGGATGGCAAAACACTTGATGCCGTCTTCGCCATGGTCCACGTTGACGAACTCGCACAAGCGATTGATCGCGTGCTTGGAGGTCTGGTAATCGGATGCCGTCGGGGTCAGCATCTGCGCACCCACCGACGACAGCAGGATCAGATGACCGCCGCTTGATCCGTCGGTGGCCCGCCTTTTCGCCGACTCGATGAGATGCGGCATGCAGAAGCGGATCACGTGATAGGCCCCCTTCACGTTCACTTCCCAGTTGTGCCACCAGCTTTGTGGATCGGATTCGCCGATTTTGGCCCAGTGGTCGAGATAGCCGGCATTCGCATCGGCCACGTCGATGCCCCCGAATCTTGCCACGCAGTCGGCAACGGCGGCTTCGACCTGGGCTGCGCTGGTGACGTCGCAGGCCGACCATGCGCATTGCGTGTTCGGGTTGGCCTTTTGGATCAGCTCGCCTGCCTCTTTAAGCTGCTCTTCTGATCGTGCCGTGATGTAAACCGCCTTGGCACCTGCCTCGGCGAAGGCGACAGCGGTGGCGCGGCCGATTCCCCGTGATGCGCCGGTGATGAAGACGACCTTGCCCGTGGCGCTGTCTTTCAGCGCCGTGCGCGGGTCGATGGCGTCATAGCGGTCGTGATGTTCGGTCAGGGGAAGGAATTGGGTCTCAAGTGATGACATCAGTGTCTCCTGTTTAGGGCGCTGGACAGGGATTATGAGCCATTCATACGACCTCAATCCAGAACACTGGCGCTGCGCTGACTTTCCCGGGTAAGCAGGAGATACAGGCACGGCACGATCATGAGAGAGAGGAGCGTCGAGGCGACCAGGCCGAAAATGATGGCGTAGCACAGCGGCGCATACATGGGGCTGCCAATGGCGAGCGGCAACAGACCCGCCACGGTGGTGATCGATGTGGTGAGGATGGGGCGCAGACGCGTCGCCCCACACTGGGCTTCAACGACACCGGCGCGGGCGCTTGCCAACTCTGCCTGAGGGCGATCCTGCTGCTGATACGCAATCGTCTGCCCCTGGCGGATGGAATCCCCTTCCTTGAGCTCAGCGTCGACATAGGCAATGCGACCGGCACTTTCGAAACTCAGAAACTCCCGCTCTATCGCACGGGCGGTGCCCTCCGCGAAGAGCCAAGTCTGAAGCGAACCAGGTGCCACTTCCGCCGTGCGGACGCTAGTGTCCCGTCTGGTTAATTCGCTGATCTACTGCGTAGCTCTGGGATTTCTGGCCAAGGCGCCAGTGTGCAGGTGTGGTGGTTCCACATCAAGCGCTGGCAACACCGGCCAGGAATCCCAGAGCTACGCCCTTCGGGAGCCACTGAGAGCGTTGATAGCTGCGTTGCGCTAATTCGATATGGAACCACCATACCTTCATTAGCACGCCTTGCTCTCAACGCTCTCAGTGGCTCAGTAGGTCAGCGAATTAACCAGACGGGACACTAGTAACAGAGTGCCGGTGGTGTCGCCCTGCCAGATATAATACTGGACATCGAGGGTGCGCTCGGCAACCTGCGCCAGCAGTGCCCGGGCGGCAAAGGCATCGAGCGGATTCTGTAGCGGATAGATACCGCTCTTGCCGGGATGCTCTTCCACCCGCGGCGCAATCGCCCGGCCAAGCGGGGTGGCCCTGGCCTCCTCATCGCCCAGCGCGCTGGAAACGCTACGGCCGTCCAGAGCCGGCAGGGTGGTGCACCCCGTCAACAAGCCAAACAAGCAGCACAGCAGAGAGAACCGGATCCTCCCGCCGTGCCTTATGCGCCACTCTTTCATCGGGTTCTCGCAACCGAGCGAGATGTCTAAGGATACACTGATCAATTCCGCTTGAAACCATGCTTTGGTAAAAGCGAATCATAGCCGCATCGACCAGAAATGACCATGAAGCAGACGAGTTTCGCCCAGGTTGGGTTTGCCGCCAAGAAAAAGACAACCCGAGGCGAGCCATTTCTGACCGAGATGGAACAGGTGGTGCCCCCGATTCCCCTCAAGCGCATGCTGCGGATGCACTGGCCTGACGGGCACGACCGCCAATGTCGCGGATATCACCGAGTTCGAACACCTGTTGCACGGTGATGAAATTGAGGCTTACGCGGACGCAGGCTATACCGGCATGGCCAAGCGCCCCGAGTTTCAGGACTCAGAAGTCACCTGGTATGTAGCCGAAAAGCGCGGCAAGCTGTTGAAGATGCCAGAAGCCCCGCGCAAAACACTGGTCGCCCGCCGCGAGCAAGTCAAAGCCCAGATTCGTGCCAAGGTGGAACATCCGTTCCATGTCGTGAAGAATCTTTTCCGCCATCGCAAGGTGCGCCATCGAGCGCCACGGAGCAGCTGCAGGGCCCGATCCAAAGCGCCCCGGAGGGGTGGTATAACCAGTGGCGGGAGGAAAGGGCCGCTTGAACTATATAGATGCCTAATGTTTATACTGTAAAGGTGTTTCACCCGATTCTGACCAACCAACCATGAGATACGCCCATGAAAATCGTTAAAGTTCAGGACATCATTGGTACCGAGCGTGAAGTCAGCGACAAGCAGTGGACCAGCCGCCGCCTGCTGCTCAAGAAGGACGGAATGGGATTTTCCTTCCACGAAACCATCATCAAGGCAGGCTCCGAGCACACTTTCTGGTACAAGCACCACCTGGAAGCCGTTTACTGCGTTGCCGGTAACGGGCGCATCAAGGACCTCGCCACGGGTGAAGTTCACGAGATTACCGACGGTACCCTCTACGCCCTGGACAACCACGACAAGCACACCCTGTACGGTGGCACCGAGGACATGCGCCTGATCTGCGCCTTCAACCCGCCGGTGACCGGCCAGGAAGTTCATGACGAGGACGGCGCCTACCTGCCGGACAGCAGCGATAACTGATCCGCCCTGATAGACGGCGGCTGATCTGACCGCTGGCACACCGCCAGCGCGACTGCTGGCGGTAGCGCTGTTGCTTTGGCTGGTACGTCCATGCCGGAGAATCCCGATTATGCCTGGACACCTTTATTGATCACACCGTCCATAGCGATCTGCCAGATCAAATCACCAATGGCGTCGAGTGACTGTGCCCCGTTCGGGTCGAACCAGGTTGCAACCCAGTTGAGCGCCCCAAGGCCGATCAAGCGAAGCAAACGGCCGTCAACATTCTTCCGGACCACGCCCTGCGCAATCATTGTTTCGAGGATACCGGCCCACAGGGACTCGTACTGGTCACGCAGTTCGATGATTTCCTCGCGAGCCTCCGGGCCCAGCGCCCGCCATTCAAACAACAGCACGTAAACCGCATCCGAATCTAACAACAGGGCTCGCAGATGTGCGTTGATACAAAGACGCAAACGCTCAACCGGGTCGTCCGAGCTGGCGTAAGCCGACTCGACCTCTGCGGTCACCAGGTCGACTCCCCGACGCATCAGCTCGACAAGCAGCGCTTCCTTGCTGTTGTAACGATAATACAGACTTCCAGGCAGCATATTGCAGGCCTCGGCAATCTCTTTGAGCGACGTCCTTTCAAACCCTTTCTCCCGAAAAAGCCGGGCTGCATTAGACAAAACGTCGCCCTGGTCGCCCGGTTTGCCTGCGGAAGTAATCTGTCTGTTAACCATCGCTTAAGTATCTCCTCAGCAAGCCCATTTATTATTCATCAGAGCGGTCGCCACCAGACTTGCTGCACTGATCGTACGCCATGACCCAGGCGGCGTGCCATTGGTCCGCAAACATAGCCTTGACTTTTGGTTGGTTACCCAACCAAAATCCAGCAACAATACTATTCGGAAGACAATGACATGGCAATGATCGATGAAAATCAGTGGTTTCCCATCACCTCCGCCCCGGTACGAAAGGCATGCCAGGCTGGGCAGATCTGATGACCAAGCCGAACAGAGCTCAGCACAGTAACGCTGTGGCGACGGCGTGGCAGTTCACCGAGCAGGTTCCCCACGGCAGGGAGCTGGGTATGCAGGTTGTCTCGGTAGACCAGGGCCAGGTCTGTATGCGTCTGACGCCACAGTCATGGATGTTCTCCCAGGAGGATACGAAAGAAATCTGCACCAGCGTACTTTACTCGCTGGCAGACTCCGCCGGAGGCCTGGCGGTATTCGCGGGGGCCCTTGAGTTGATGCCCATTGCCACGCTGGATCTGCGCATGGATTATCTGCGCCCTGCCAGCGGCGACCAGGCCCTGTTAGCGGTGGCTACCTGTCGACATTTAACGGACGAGGTCGCGTTTATTCATTGTGACATCCTTAGCGAGGGCAATCGTGAGTTGCTGGCGACAGCAAACGCCACTTTCATGCGTAACACCCAGGGCCAGCAATTCCATGCCGGTGGACGGGGAAAGGAGAGCGCATGAGCACGACTGGCGATTCGGCACAACCCATCTCAGGCGCTGGGGAAAGTGGGAAAGAATGTCCTGACTGGCAGGCTCTGCTGGAGCGTATTCCCTACGCACGGCACCTCGGGCTTGAGGTTCAGCGCGGTGATGCAGGTGTATTGGTTCATTTGCCGTGTCGTGAAGCACTGATTGGCAACTTCATGCTACCTGCCCTCCATGGCGGTGTGCTTGGGGCCCTGATCGAACTCACCGCGCGGGTGGCTGCGCAAAGCCAGGATACGGAGACACGTTGCCCGCGCATTCTCGACAGCCACATCAATTACCTCCGCTCCGCTAAAGCCCGATCGACGTTCGCCAGGGCCGACATTGTCCGGCAAGGCAGGCGGACCAGCCTGGTCCAGGTGACCTGCTGGCAAGGCGATGAGAACAAACCGATCGCCACTGGTCAGGTTCAGTTATTGCTCCCGACAATGGCGGCCCAACAAGAAGACCGACATGGGCATTAAGCACAACACACCTGAACGCGACGAATTCCGGGCGACGGATGGCGCCGATATCGCACTGTGGCGCTGGCCGCAATCCAAAGCGCGCCCCACGCTGCACTGGGCACATGCCACGGGTTTCCATGGCCGCCTGTATCGCCCTCTCCTTGACGAGCTTGCCACGGACGTCAATGTCCTGGCCTGGGACATGCGGGGGCATGGGGCCAGCGCCGGTGCGGCGAACGTTTCGACATTCCGGGGCTGGGAAACCTACTATCGCGATATGACGGCTCTGCTGGATAGCCAGGACGAGCCGGTCTGGCTTGCCGGCCATTCCATCGGTGCCACCACCAGCATCATGGCCGCTGCCCGGCGGCCTGACAAAGTGCTGGGTCTGATTCTGGCGGAACCGGTGATCATGGATCCGGTGCAGGGCCTTAAGTTGTGGGGGGCCAAGCTGCTGCGTCAGTCACATCGGTTGTCACTGGCCGCCGGAGCGGCACGTCGGCGCAGGGTATTCGACTCGCACGCTGCTGCGCTGGACAACTATCGTGGCCGCGGTGGTTTCAAAACCTGGCCCGAAGCATGGCTGGAAGCCTACGTCCAGCACGCCTTCGTGCCGCAGGGTGACCAAGTTCAATTGGCGTGTAGCCCAGAGTGGGAAAGTACGACGTTTGCCCATACCGAACACAACCCGTGGCCGGGTATTCGTCAGTTGCGGTGCCCGGTTATCGCGTTGGCTGCGGAACACGGGTCAACCTTCTCGCCGGCGGCGCAAAAACGCCTGCAGACCCTGCTGCCTTCGGCTGACGTGAGGGTGGTTGCAGGTACAACCCATTTTCTGCCCATGGAGCAGAACAACACCGTTCGCGATGCCATCCTGCAGCTTGCTTTGTCTGGATGGCGCGGGAACTGATAACCACACCTGGATTTTGCCGATCGGGACACCTGCATGTGCTGTGCGCTTGACACCCTTTATCTTGCTGCTCACGCAATCGGGTTCAGCCGCCCCCTGCAACACAGCACTGGCCAGGCGCGACCTTGATCTGGTGGCGACCATGACAGGGCAGGATAAGGACCCGGAGACAGTCAGAATCGGTAACTCATAAAAACACCGGTGTAGGCTTGGGTAGCCTCCCCGATATCACTGACAATCGGGCTATCCTCTGCATCGCCGGTTAATTGTGACACCCCAGCGGTCGCGGTGACCGACCATTGCGCAGACAACGAATAGGTTAAACTGCCTGTCAGGCCATACCGGGCATAGCCATCAGGGCTATAGGAGGCCAAGCCGGAGCGGGCACTTTCCGTATCGGAAATACCAAACATATCGTCCGTCCAGTCATCACTGCTATAGGTCAGGTTTGGACCCAGGGAGGCAGACCATTGATCGCTGAGCTGGTTCCGCCATCGCGCCTTAAGCACCACCTGATAGCCATCGACATCGCCGGTGAAGGGAGACTGGACAGCTGCGCTGTACGACCATGCGTCGTGAGTGTAAGCAACGCGCAAGCCGGCGATCGCGCCGCCATCAATCTTGTCCAGGCGTTCGAGATCCTCATCATTATCGCGCCCCGGAGTGTATCCAATAAAGGGCGACAGCTTCCAGTTGCCGTGGCGAATCAGGTTCCAGCCAAGACCATCGCGAATGTTAAAGTAGAAACGGTCACCATAGCTCACATTGATCGTCGGCCAGACCCTGGTTTCATAATCGTCGCTGCCAAGGTAGTCCGGAGCATAGAGCACACCGGCTCCCAGGCTGGCATCCCACTGCGTGTTTGCCAGGCTCGGGGTTGAAACGACCAACAGAGTCGTGGAAGCGGCCAGTAGCCACCGACGTTCTGGTTTCGACAACATAAACGGATTCTCCAGTTGAATAGCTTCGCTGCGCCGCCGGGGCGCAGCACGCTGTGACGATTGGGTTGGTTTCGGAATCAGGACTCGGTAGAGTCTCGGTACCCGGCCATCATTTTCATCATCCAGCCTGGGTACTCCTCCGGTATACGGCTCACCTCGTCGAGCGCATTAAGTTCTTCGCCAGACAACCGGATCTGCGCTGCCTGGATATTGGCTTTCAGCTGCTCCGGCCGCTTGGCGCCAACGATAATGCTGCTCACGACGTTTTGGTGCAACAGCCACGCCAGGGCGATCTGTGCCACGGTAACCGGCTCGCCGTCCATCTGCTTTCCGTCGGCAATCTCCCGCATCACCTTGATGACTTTGCTGCCCCGCTCACGGTCGACGGGCGGAAAGTCAAACTTGGCACGCCGGTTTTCCTCGGACACGTCCGGCCCCTCATATTTACCGGACAGATAACCGCCTGCCAGGGGGCTCCACACCATCAGCCCGACGTTTTCAGATTCCAGCATCGGAATAATATCCCGCTCCAGGTCGCGACCCACGAGGGTATAGTGGGCCTGCAGGGATATGATCGGGCACAGGTTGCGGGCCTGGCTGATGCCGATGGCTTTCATCACCTGCCAGGCGGCCCAGTTGGACAGACCCACATAACGCACATGGCCTTGTTGCACCAGGGTGTTCAGTGCCTCCAGGGTTTCCTCGATCGGCGTAGCCGGGTCAAACCCGTGGATCTGGTACAGGTCGATATAATCCGTTTGCAGGCGCCCCAGGCTCGCCTTACATTCGCTCATGATGTGGCCGCGGGAAGCACCACGGGCATTGGGGCCCTCGCCCATCGGGCCGAGCACCTTGGTGGCCAGCACGACATCTTCCCGGCGAACGCCCAGGTTCTTCAGGGACTGGCCAACAATGCGCTCACTGGCGCCGAAACCATAGATGTTGGCGGTATCGATAAAGTTGATTCCCGCCTCCAGAGCGATCTTCACCAGTTCGTCGGCCTGTTCCTGCTGCAACTGGCCGATCAGCCCCCAGATGTCCTCATCGCCGCCGAAGGTCATGGTGCCCAGGCA
>NZ_PTIV01000014.1 GCF_002934325.1 Marinobacter persicus | reverse complement strand
GGAGGAGCTGGAGGAACAGGCCGACCAAGAGCCAGAGCCAGAGCAAGAGCCAGAGCCAGAGCCAGAGCCAGAGCCAGAGCCAGAGCCAGAGCCAGAGCCAGAGCCAGAGCCAGAGCCAGAGCCAGAGCCAGAGCCAGAGCCAGAGCCAGAGCCAGAGCCAGAAGAGGCTGAGCCGGTTGAGCAACCGGAGTCAAGCGACGATTGGGAGATGGACGACGAACTGATCGCCATCTTCCTGGAAGAGGCCGGAGAGCTGATCGACAGCACCGCCCAGGCACTGCAGGACTGGAGTGACAGCCCCGAGAACCTGGATATCCTGCGGTTGCTGCAGCGTGACCTGCATACCCTCAAGGGCGGCGCCCGCCTGGCTGACGTTCCCGCACTGGGGGATCTCTCCCACGAGCTTGAGAACCTGTTTGAGGGCCTGACCGAGCACCGGTTCAGTGTGAATGACACCCTGTCAGACCTGCTGTTCCGTTGTCATGACCGCCTGGCCAGCATGGTCGATGCGCTGGAAGCCGGCGAGCCGCCGCGTCCCGCACCAGACCTGATTTCGGAAATCCACGCGTACGTTGATGGTACTGATAGTGCCACGTCTTCTGCCGCTGCCCCCGCCGAACCGCCAGAAGAGGAGCCTGAAGCCCTGCCGGAGATGACGGTGGATGAAGAGGCCTCCTCCGAACCGGCAGCCACACCGGAGCAGGAGCAGGAGCAGGAGCAGGAGCAGGAGCAGGAGCAGGACGAGCATATCGCTGACCTGTCCCACCTCGATCCTGAGCTGGTGGGTATTTTCCTGGAAGAAGCCTACGACCTGGTGAACTCCACCGGCAGCGCCCTGCACACCTGGAGTGAAGATCCAAGCAATCGCCAAGTCGCCGCCGAACTGCAGCGCGAAGTCCACACCCTCAAGGGCAGCGCCCGCATGGCCGGCGTGGAAGCCATTGGCGAGCTGTCCCACAAACTCGAAGACCTGTTCGAGAAAGTAGCCACTGGCCAGCTGGAGGCCAGTGAGGACATGCTTGATTTGCTCTTCGCCTGTCACGACCGACTGGCTGAGATGGTTGAGCAAGTGGCCACCCAGAAGCCCTGTCCGCCGGCAAACGAGCTGATCCAGCAGGTGCAGGCGATTGTCCGGGGCGAGCCACTCCCGACAGCTCCGGCTGCGCCTGAAGCCCCGGAGTCACCGTCGGAAAAACCAGAGCCTGCCGAACCCGCAACGCCGGCCCCGGGATCCACTGAAGCAACCCCGGATACGACAGATTACGCCGGTGACGAAGCCCTGGCGGAAATGTTCCTGGACGAAGGCCGCGAAATTCACCAGGACATTGGCGACCTGTTGGCCCATTGGCGCGAAGAGCCCGAGGAACTGTCATCCCTCAGCCGGCTGTTGCAGGAGCTCCAGACACTCAAGAGCGGTGCCAGACTGTCGGATGTGGACGCCATAGCCGACCTGGCCCAGGCCTGGGCCGACGCGCTGAACCAGCTGGTGGATGGCGAGCGCGATCGGCAACCGATGCTGGCGCTGAGTGAACAGGCGGAAAACACCCTCAAGGACATGCTTGATGCGCTGGAAAAAGGCACCCAGCCAGAGCCTGCCAAGGAGCTGATTGCCGAGCTCAATCAATCCGGAGAAGGCGAGTCGGAAGCCAAAGCCCCGAATGCGCCCGCGGAGCCGGCGCCGGAAGCAGAGAAGCCACAGCCGGAAAAAACCGCCAAACCGGCGCCGTCACCGTCCAAGACGCCGTCCAAACCCAAGCCGTCGAAACCGGCGGCCCGCAATGGCAAAGGCCAGGCGGCCAGCCAGGAAACCATCCGGGTGTCCGCTCCACTGCTGGACGATCTGGTTAACCTGGCGGGTGAAACCAGTATCACCCGGGGCCGGCTGGAGCAGCAGAGCAGCGACTTCAGCTATACCCTTGATGAGATGGCTTCCACCATCGAACGTCTGCGCGAGCAGCTGCGGCGCATGGACATCGAGACCGAGGCCCAGATCCTGTTCCGCGCCGAACAGGAACACGGCCCGGATTACGGCGATGACTTCGACCCGCTGGAAATGGACCGCTATTCCTCCATCCAGCAGCTGTCCCGGGCCCTGACCGAGTCCACCTCGGATTTGGCGGACCTTCGGGAAACCCTGTCCGAGCGGGTACGGGACACCGAAACCCTGCTGGTACAGCAGTCGCGCATCAACACGGAACTGCAGGAAGGTCTGATGAAGACCCGCATGATTCCGTTCACCTCCATGGTGCCCAGACTGCGCCGGATCGTCCGGCAGATCAGCGGCGAGCTGCACAAGAAAGTGCATTTCGACATCCGCAACGCCGAAGGCGAGATGGACCGCAACATCCTCGAGCGCATGGTAGCGCCGCTCGAACACATGCTGCGTAATGCCATCGACCATGGCATCGAAAACCCCGAGGAACGGAAACAGGCCGGCAAACCCGAATCCGGCGAAGTCGTCCTCTCCCTGTCCCGTGAAGGCGGTGATGTGGTGCTGCGCATGGCCGATGACGGTAAGGGCATTCCCGTGGAGGCAATCCGGGAAAAGGCCATCCGCCAGGGGTTGATGGAGCCGGACGAAGACCTGTCCCGGCGGGAAATCCTGCAGTTCATCCTGCACGCCGGCTTCTCCACCGCCCAGAAGGTGACCCAGATTTCCGGTCGCGGTGTGGGGCTTGACGTAGTAGCCAGCGAGCTCAAACAGTTGGGCGGTAGCCTGGACATCGACTCCCGCGAGGGCCAGGGCACGACGTTTACCGTGCGCCTGCCGTTCACGGTCTCCGTCAACCGCGCCCTGATGGTGGCCACGGGCGAGGATTTCTATGCCATTCCGCTCAACACCATTGAAGGTATCGTGCGGGTCAGCACCTACGAGCTGGAAGAGTATTACAAGCCCGATGCGCCGATGTACGAATACGCCGGCCAGCAGTATCGCCTGCAATACCTGGGCGCCCTGTTGGACAGTGACCACCAGCCCAAGCTCCAGGGCCAGGCTCTGCCACTGCCGGTGATTCTGGTACGGGGCGCTGAGCAGCCGGTCGCCCTGCAGGTGGACCACCTGATGGGCAGCCGGGAGATCGTCGTAAAATCACTGGGGCCACAGTTCAACTCCGTTCGGGGCGTCTCCGGGGCAACCATTCTCGGGGATGGTAGTGTGGTGGTGATTCTGGACCTGCCGGCCATGCTGCGCTCGGATGCCCTGGCCGAAAGCCAGCGTCTGGCCAGCCTGGAAAAAGCCCGGGAAAGCAGCCGGTACCGCGAACAGGTCACTACCGTCATGGTGGTGGACGACTCGGTTACCGTGCGCAAGGTCACCTCGCGCCTGCTCGAACGCAACGGCATGAACGTGTTCACCGCCAAGGATGGTGTCGATGCGGTGGCGCAGCTGCAGGACCATCGCCCCGATGTCATCCTGCTGGATATCGAGATGCCGCGCATGGATGGCTTCGAGGTGGCCAGTTTCGTCCGCCACGACGAAAAGCTGCACGACACGCCGATCTGCATGATCACCTCCCGGACCGGGGAAAAGCACCGCGAACGGGCGCTGGCCATCGGGGTCAACGAGTACCTCGGCAAGCCATTCCAGGAAACCGAGCTGCTTGAAACCATCAAGCGGCTGTCCGGGAGCGAGTAATGGCCAGCCAGCCGGCAATCGGGATCGTTGCCGATGTGGTACTTCAGCGCCACCGGCTGCAGGAAGCGGCCGGCAAATTCGGCCTTGAGGTCTGTTTTTCCGGCGATCCGGACCGGCTGATTGGCTATCCGGAGTTTCCGGAAGTCGCCCTGTGGCTGGTCACCCTGCAGGACGAAGCCGACCATCCCGCGCTGTTTGACCATCTGCTGGAAAACACCGATGCCCCGGTGCTGTTCGGCGTCGACCCGGCCCCGGCCCCCGGGGCCAAGGACTATTTCCGCTGGGAGCGCCGGTTGCTGAACAAACTGGAGCAGCAACTCGGCCAGCTCGAGAAGCTGGACACCGCCACCGATATGGAAGCCCTGGCCCAGGTGGCGGCCACTGCCGGCAAGGCTCCCGCCCTGTCCAATTGGATTACCCCGGCGGCGCCAGACACGCCCGCCCGGGAGGTCTGGATACTCGGCGCCTCACTGGGCGGCCCGGCAGCGGTAAAAACCTTTCTGGACAACCTGCCGCCAGGACTGCCGGTGGGGTTTGTCTACGCCCAGCATATTGATAACAACTTCACCGACGTCCTGACCCGCATTCTCGGCCGCCACGCCCACTACACGCTGAAACCGGCGGAACAGGGCGCCCGGGTGTGCAACGGCGATGTCATTCTCATGCCGGTGGAGCAGGAATGGAAGATTGCCGCCGATGGCACCCTGACGGCGACGGACAAGCCCTGGCCCGGTCCCTACGGACCGTCGATTGACCAGGTGCTGCTGAATGTTGCCGACCATTTCGGCAAACACTGCCATGCCATTATCTTTTCCGGCATGGGCAACGACGGCGCCATCGCCGCCCCCATGCTCAGCGCCTATGGCAGCCGGGTGTGGGTTCAGGAAAGTACCAGCTGTGGCAACAGCTCCATGCCGGACTCGGTCAATGAAACCGGCTGCGCCAGCTTCCGTGGCACCCCGGAGCAACTGGCCGCGGAGCTGGTGCGCACGATTGAAAATCAATGTCTGCTGAAGAACAAACATCAACGGGATTCCGCCTGAGGTAATCGACAATGAAGGAAAACAGCCAATCCCTGCAATGCGTCCTGATTCCGGTCCACGGTCGGCAATTATTGCTGCCCAACGTGTCCATTGCCGAGGTGGTGGATTTCGAAGGTACTGAAACCGGGGCGAACACACCGGACTGGCTGGTGGGCTTTGTCGAGTGGCGGGGCCTGAAGCTTCCGGTCATCTCCTACGATGCCGCCAACGACGGCCAGTTTGTGGTGCCCGGGGAAAACCGTGGCCGCATCATTGTGCTGAACACCATCGGACCCGGTCACCAGAAATCACCGTTCATGGCCCTGGTGACCCAGGGCATCCCCAGCCAGACCCGCCTCGAGGAAGATCAGCTACGCCAGCTGGACGCCGAACCCGGCCCGGCGGACCTGATGCAGGTGGAGGTTGACGGCGATATTGCCTGGATACCCAACCTTGAGCACCTGGAATCCCTGGCCGCCAAAGTGATGGTGTAGTCGGGCCAGCCCGGATCTGGCAGCGCCGGCAGCAAGTGTTATAATGTTGCAAATTTGCCGGAACCCGAGCCATGCCCGAACGCGCCCTTCCCTATCGTCCTCACAATCACGATGCCTGTGTCAGCCAGGCCCTGGCCGACGCCCGGACCATCTGCCGTGAGCAAAATGCCCGTCTGACGGCGATCCGTGAGCGGGTGCTGGAGCTGATCTGGCAATCCCATAAGCCCCTGGGCGCCTATGACATCCTCGCGCAGTTGGGTAGCGAGGGCCATAACGCGGCGCCACCGACGGTCTACCGGGCGCTGGATTTCCTGCTCCAGTACGGCCTGGTCCACCGGCTGGCCTCGCTTAACGCCTTTACCGGCTGCTCCCATGCCGGGGAAAACCATCACGGACTGTTCCTGATCTGCCATCAGTGCGGCACTGTCCTGGAGCTTGAATCCGCACCGGTCAGCCAGGCCATTGATGATGCCGCCCGGGCCCAGGCCTTCCAACCCGAAGGGGCCACGCTGGAAATCAGTGGTCTCTGCCCCCGCTGCCGTGCCGAGGCGAACCCGGGAGCCCCCAGCCATGACTGAACCACTGGTCCAATTGGAACAGGTGACCGTTGAGTTTGACGGCCGGCCGGTGGTGGATCGCGTCAGCCTGAAAGCCGGGCGGGGCGACATCATCACCATCATCGGCCCTAATGGCGCGGGCAAGACGACACTGATCAAGGCCATCCTGGGCATCCAGAAGGTTCATCAGGGCAAAGTTTCGCTGGCGACGGGCCTGGTCATCGGTTACGTGCCCCAGCAATTGTTGCTGGAAGCCACCCTGCCGCTAAGTGTCCGGCGCTTCATGTTATTGAGCGGCCAGCCCCTCGACGAATGCGAAGCCGCGTTAAAGCGTACCGGCGTGCACCATCTGCTGGATGCCTCGGTACACCACCTATCCGGAGGTGAGAAGCAGCGCCTTTTGCTGGCCCGGGCCCTGGCCCGCAAGCCCGACCTGCTGGTACTGGACGAGCCGGCCCAGGGCGTGGACATCAATGGCCAGGCCGCGCTCTACCAACTGATCCGGGAACTGAGGGACGACCTTGATTGTGGCGTGATCATGATTTCCCACGACCTCCACCTGGTGATGGCGGCAACAGACAAAGTGATCTGCCTGAACCAGCATGTCTGTTGCAGTGGTTATCCTGCCGACATTTCCCAGGACCCGGCCTTCATCGATACCTTTGGCCACCAGGTGGCCGATTCCCTGGCGGTGTATCACCATCACCACAATCACAGCCACAACCTTCACGGCGATGTGGTCAGCCGTACCGGAGCCGAAGGAGCCTGCAATCATGACCATCATTGACGCCGTGCTGGGGGACTTTTTCTGGCGGGCATTGATCGGCGGCCTTGGGGTCGCGCTGGTGGCCGGCCCGCTGGGTTGCTTTGTGGTCTGGCGCCGGATGGCCTATTTCGGCGATACCCTGGCCCATTCCGCTCTGCTGGGTATTGCTCTGAGCTTCCTGATCAGTGTCCCGTTGAACCTGGCGGTGATCATCACCTGTGTGGTCATTGCCCTGGCACTGGTGATGCTGTCACGCACCCGCGTGCTGGCAACCGACACCCTGCTGGGCATCCTGGCCCACAGTGCCCTGGCCATCGGCTTGGTCACCCTGAGCTTCATGCCGAATGTCCGGGTGGATTTGACCGGCCTGCTGTTCGGCGATTTGCTCGCCATGAACCAACAGGACCTGCTCTGGATCTACGGTGGCGCGGCCTTTGTGCTGACCCTGCTGGCCGTGCTCTGGCGGGGTCTGCTGATGAGCACCATTCACGAAGAACTGGCGCGGGTCGAAGGCATTCCAGTAGAACGCTTGCGGCTGGCGTTGATGTTGATGTTCTCGCTGGTCATCGCCGTGGCCATGAAGATTGTCGGGGTGTTGCTGATTACCGCCCTGCTGGTGATTCCGGCTGCGACTGCCCGGCGGCTGGCCCGGAACCCGGAACACATGGTGGGGCTGGCTATTATCTTTGGTTTTGTCGCGGTGACCGGCGGCCTGACCCTGTCCTGGCACCTGGACACGCCGGCCGGTCCGTCAGTCGTGGTGACCGCCTTCCTGAGTTTCCTGCTGGTGTACAGCCTGGCCCGTAAACCCGCCTAAAGCGGCTGTATTCGGTCCAAAACCCGGCCGGTTTCCACCAGCTCAAGAAATTCATCGCCCATTCGTTCGCTCTCGGCAATGGCGCGACGCCAGGAATTTTCCCGGCCTGCGTTATCGCCGGCGTAGCGCTCGAAATCTTTCCGGTCCGGCAACTTGCCATCGGGCAACGAGGCCAGGTACTCGGGTGACGGCGCCACCAGCAACACATCCTGTACCCGGGTTGGATCGCCACGGCGCCAGGGCAGCGCCTTATCGAACCAGCCTGGCACGATCTTGTCGGTAAAGTGGGGGTATAACACGATGCCCGGCTGCTGCCAGGGTAAGTCCAGGTGGTAATCGAGCATGCCGCCATCCCGGTAAACCCCGGTCGGGCCACCCGGCAAATCCTGAACGCCGGAGAGGATCATCGGAATGGACCCCGAAGCCAGCAACGACGGCATCAGGTTTTCCCGGGTCAGGTCGATCTGGTGGCTGGTAAAATCCGCCAGCTCTGAAACCGGTATGTTACCACGGGGGTCCCGCACGATGCCCCGTTCCATGAAACGGCCCAGATGCCGGCGCCCCAGCATGTTGGCACTGACTGCCCCCATCAGTCCCAGTCCCAGCCGGCCCCGGGTGTCTTCCGCCAGCAGGCCCAGGCTGCGAATCACCACAATGTTGAGGCGATACCAGGGGTGTTGAAGAATGTACTCTTCCCGCCCTCCAAGGAGTTCGTCCAGGAATTCGATGGCGCTGCGAGTGACATTTTCAGCTTTCATTCCCTTTTCGAAGCGTTGGCGGGTGT
Organism: Marinobacter persicus; assembly: GCF_002934325.1. Taxonomy (GTDB): domain Bacteria; phylum Pseudomonadota; class Gammaproteobacteria; order Pseudomonadales; family Oleiphilaceae; genus Marinobacter; species Marinobacter persicus_A. The sequence continues at coordinate 69,263 of NZ_PTIV01000014.1, read as the reverse complement.
ACATGTCCGCCAGCTTTTTCAGCTGAGCGACCGGATCGTCGGAAGAGGCAATGGCTGCAAAACGCCAGCTGCCCACGGACGCCCCCACCAGGGCCCGCTCCTGGGGAGCCCGCGGCAGCCATTCACCAAAAATGGCCTGGTCCAGGCCACTGATGCCCAGTCCCTTGGGGCCACCGGCCGCGCCAGGGATCACGTGAATGTCGTCCGGCGTCAGTTTTTTCTGACGCAGTCGCTCCATTGCCCGCCTGCCCGCGCGAATGGTCAGCGATGGTTTCGTCGTGTGTATTGCCGTCATTCAATATCCTCGGTTGCAGGGCGTCATCATGTCGAAAAATTCACTGGAGGGCCAGACATGGCGAAAGTGCGCAAATTCCCTTAAGCTTCGCCCTCTATCTGGCTCACACTTTCATTACTGGCTTAAGTATCCGGGAACAACCATGTCATTACCTGTCGAAGACCTTGCTGAACACTTCCGCGCCATTATTGATGGCCTGGGAGAGGATCCTGACCGAGAAGGCCTGCAGGACACGCCAACGCGCGCGGCCAAGGCCATGAAGTTTCTGACCCAGGGCTATGAGCAGGACCTGGCCGAACTGGTCAACAACGCCGTGTTCGAGTCGGCCATGGATGAGATGGTGGTGATCCAGGATATCGAGCTTTACAGCATGTGCGAGCACCACATGCTGCCCTTCATCGGCAAATGCCACATTGCCTATCTGCCTCAGGGCCGGGTACTGGGCCTGTCCAAGTTTGCCCGCGTTGTGGATATGTATGCCCGCCGGCTTCAGATTCAGGAGAATCTGACCCGCGAGATTGCCGAGGCGATCGAGAACGTTACCGGTGCCAAGGGTGTGGCCGTGGTCATTGAGGCCCAGCACATGTGCATGATGATGCGAGGCGTCGAGAAGCAGAACTCACGCATGAAAACCTCCATGATGCTGGGTCAGTTCCGCAAGTCCCAGGCCACCCGTACCGAATTTCTAAACCTGATCAGCAATAACCGATAAATTGCCAAGGAGCGCGTTATGCCCCGCAAGAACCCGGTTCAGATCCGCGACATTCTCGAATCCGTTCGCACCATTGCCCTGGTGGGTGCCAGTGAAAAAACGGATCGCCCATCCCACGAGGTAATGTCGTACTTGCAACGCCAGGGCTACCGCGTGATTCCGGTGAACCCACGGCTCGCTGGCCGGCAGTTGCTCGGAGAGACCGTCTATGCCGACCTTACCTCCCTGCCGGAGCCGGTCGACATGGCGGACCTCTTCCTCGCGCCGGAACGCACCGATACAGTGATTGATCAGGCCATTGTCGAAAAAATTCCGGTACTGTGGCTGCAGATCGGCGTCATCAACGAGACTGGCGCCCAACGCGCCGAAGCAGCGGGCCTGCAAGTGATCATGGACGCATGCCCGAAACAGGAGATTCCCCGGTTGTCGATCCGGACACCGGCAGCCACGCTGTAAACCGGTTATGAGAGAACTGAGACGTTTCGGTTAACACGTATGCCTGTTCCCCATTAGAACACTCTGCCATAATCGACAAAAAATCATAACCAGAGACCTCAGCCAACCCCAGAGGTTGCGGAGACCAATGTGGAAAAACCCGAAACGTCCCTAAGAATGTTCGCGCGAATAGCGATGAGCCCGGCCTTTCCTGTGGTGATTTTCGTGGTTTTTCTGGCCCTGGCCGTGATGCTCCGCAGTGGTCTTGTCCGGCAGAACACCCTGCAAATCGAACAGAACCTGGAAAACGAAGCCCGCGCCCTGGCGGGCACGCTGGAACGCGAATTCACGGTACACGCCGAGGCCATCGGTCGCATGGCAAGCCGCATGGCCATGTCCGAGAACTTTTCAGAGCGCCAGTGGCGTGCCGATGCCCGCCATTACCTGGACGATTTCGGTGTTTACCAGGCGCTTGAATGGATTGACCGTGATTTTGTGATTCGCTGGCTCGAACCCCTGGCCGGCAATCAGGACGTCACCGGTTTCAACGTCGCCTTTAACCAGGAGCGCCGCCACGCCCTTGAGCGTTCCATTCGCACCGGCAACTACGACCTCTCCGGCATCATCGAGCTGCGTCAGGGTGGAAAAGGCATGGTGCTCTACCACCCGATTGGCGTCGGCGAAGACAATAACGGCTTTATCGCCGGTGTCTTCCGGATGGAAACCCTGGCCGAGCAACTGTTGACCAGCCGCACGCTGGAGCGGTTCCAGATTGTCATCCAGTACGGGCGGAACTCGGCGTATCAACTGAATTCATCCGCCAATATCGCCCCAGGTTTGAGTGATACCTTTCCCGTCGATCTGCCCAATCTTGATTGGCGCCTGACACTGCGCCCCGATCAGGACTGGGTTGCTGCCCAGCGCAGTGGCTGGCCCAACGCCACCTTCGTCAGCCTGCTGCTGATGGGGCTGCTGACCAGCCTGACCACCCTGTTGGTACAACTGATTCTGCGCCGGAACCAGGCCCTGCTGAAAACCCGACGGGAACTGGAGCAGGAAATAGACCAACGCAAGGCCATCCAGACCGACCTGGAGCGCCTGGAATCCACCGACACGCTCACCGGCCTGGCCAACCGCCGGTTCTTCATGGAAGACCTGACTCACACTATTAACATTGCCGACCGGCAGATGCGCCAGGTGGCGCTGGTGATGATGGACCTGGACCGCTTCCAGATGCTCAATGATTCCCTGGGCCATCAGTTTGGTGACGAGCTGCTGATCAAGGTCTCGGAGCGGCTGAATGAGCTGAGTAACGAGCGAATCCTGGTGGCCTATTCCGGTGGCGATGAATTCATGGTCTGCCAGCAACAGGTGGACGATCTGGATGATGTGATTCACCTGTTGGGCCAGATCAAGCAGTGTTTCCATGCACCCTTTGAAGTTCATGGTGAAAAACACAGCATTACCGCCACTATGGGCGTCGCCGTCTATCCCCAAAGCGGCCTGGATGCCGATACCTTGTTGCGAAACGCCGACATTGCCCTGTACCGGGCCAAGGATCATGGGCGTAATACCTACCAGTTCTACACCGAGGGCATGCAGGAAAAAGAGGTCATGCGCCTGGAGCTGGATAAAGACCTGGACCACGCCCTGGAAAACGACGAATTCGTGTTGTACTACCAGCCGCAGCTGGATCTCAGTAATGGGGAGATTCACAGCGTTGAAGCACTGATTCGCTGGCAGCATCCGCGCCGGGGCCTGCTGGCACCGGGTGCATTCATTCCCCTGGCGGAGGAAAGCGGCCGCATCAATGATATTGGCCGCTGGGTCGTGCGGGCTGCCTGTCGCCAGCTGGCGCGCTGGAAGGGCACACCCTACCGGAACCTGCGCGTTGCCGTGAATCTGTCGGGGCTGGAACTGGACGATGACAGCCTGGTGGATTCCATACGGTATGCCCTGCATGAGAATGGTGTAGCACCTTCAAGCCTGGAGGTGGAGCTGACCGAGGAAATTTTCATCCAGAACATCGAGCACAATCTCAATCAGCTGTCCCGCTTGCGCAAGCTGGGCATTCACCTGGCCATTGATGATTTCGGGGTGGGCTATTCCTCCCTGGCATACCTGCGCGATTTCCCGGTGGATCTGCTGAAAATCGACCGCTCGTTCATCACCCATGTCACGCATCGCCATGACGACGCGGTGATTACCCGGGCGGTCATCAATCTGGCCCACAATTTGGGCATCCAGGTGGTGGCCGAGGGCGTAGAAACCGAAGGGCAACTGAATTTCCTGCGCCATCACAGTTGTAACATGGCCCAGGGCTTCCTGATCAGCCGGCCGATTCCGCCGCAGGATCTGGAAAAGGCATTGGAGAAAGGGCTTCTTACAACCGGCGTACCGGCCAATTCCTGATTGTTTTTGGCGGTGTCAGTCCGCAAACTAGAAACAAATGGGGGAGCAGCAAGCGGGAAGGCCTTTCCAAAACACGCTGTAAATACATCCCTGTAGCGCTCGAGCTCCGCCATCCATGGCTCCGCACGGTTTTGGAAAGGCCTTCCCGCTTGCTGCCTCGAACTCATTACTGAACCCTCAAGGTTAACCATGGCAGCAAAGTATCTCACTCCAGAACAGGACGCCCAGCTCCGCCGCTGGGAACGCTGGAACCGCAATTATTTTATCTTTGCGTTTTTCGCGCTGATCGTCGTACTGGTGTTCAGCTCCCAGCTGGGGATTTCCTCCGGTGACGAATGGGGCTCACTCGGCGTACTGCTCGCCATCCTCATCGTGCCCATTATCGTGCTGCAATTGCGTCTGAAGTGCCCCGCCTGTGGCGCAAAAATTGGCTGGCAGGCGAAACTGCTGGCACCAGACCAATGCCGGGCCTGCGGTACGTTTCTGCAGTCCAAAAAATCCTCTTCCTGATTTTTCTTTCCCGGAACCTTTGACCTGTGAGTAACTCACAGGTTCTATCCTTTTTACAAGTAGCATTCTGCCCGGGAGTTCACCGTGCGGGTGTGGGTGGCGCTTCCGAAAATGTTCGTAGCCATGGATGGCGGAGACAAGCGTACATGGATGTACTCGCAGCGGTTTTCGGAAGCGCCACCCACACCCGCACTCCCCGGAAAGTCGATTGCCTGCTAAAGCAACATAAATGCTTTTAGGAAGTCCGACGCCATGAAAGTCAAAGACATCGCCACCGCAGCCAACGTAAAACCGGATACTGTGCGCTTCTACACCCGCGAGGGGCTGCTGCAGCCGACGCGGAACCCGGAGAACAATTACCAGCAGTACGACGCTGAAGATCTTCGCCGTCTGCGGTTTGCCCGCAAGGCCCGGCAACTGGGTTTTTCACTGCCGGAGATCCGGGAAATTCTGGAGCAGGCGGACGAGCATCATTCTCCCTGCCCCATGGTCCGGGACGTGTTCCAAAAACGGCTGGCGGCGGTGGAGCAGGAAATTGCCCAACTGGAACAGCTGCGGGAGCGGATGGTATCCGCGCTGTCGGCCTGGGAGGACATGCCGGATGCCACACCAGACGGACACACCATTTGCCGGTTAATTGAACACTGGGACGATCCTTCAGAGGATTGTTGCCATAAGGAGCCAAGCGATGGATAAAACAGTGACACTGAAAACCACGCTGACGATTTCCGGAGCCACCTGTCAGGGTTGCGCGAAGAAGATTCGCAACGCACTGGAACCGTTGACTGGTAGCACCGAGCTGGTCGAAGTAGATCTGGACAAGCAGACTGTGGCTTTGCCAGATGGAATTGATGCCGAGGAAGCGGCTCGGATCGTGACCGAAACGGGTTATCCGGCGGAGCCGGTCCAGGCTGAAGGCGGCGAATGCTGTGACAGTCAGTCCGAAAAAGCCGAGAGCTGCTGCGCATCGTCAAAGGAAAAGAAAGTCACCTTGAGCATTTCCGGCGCGTCCTGCCAGGGTTGCGCGAAGAAGATTCGTAACGCTCTGGAGTCGCTGGCTGGCAGCACCGAGAACGTTGAGGTGGATCTCGACAACCAAACGGTGACACTCCCCGCGGGAGTAGATGCCAAAGAAGCAGCCCGCATCGTCACGGAGACGGGCTATCCAGCAGAGCCTGTTCAGACTGAGGATGAGGAAGACAGCGACGGTCAGTCCGAAAAACCGGAGAGCTGCTGCGCGTCAAAGAAAGCTTCGTCCTGTCACGGCAGTCAATCGGCAGAAAAAGAAGATACCGCCGACGCGGAGGCCACTCCCGCGCAAAGTTTTCGTGACCAGCAGCGCAAAAATACGGATACCGAAGAGCAGGTCGCATTATCCGTTACTGGCGCCACCTGTGCGTCCTGTGTGAACACCATCGAGAAGGCCCTGATGTCGGTGCCCGGCGTCACCCACGCCCACATGAACCTGTCGGATAACACCGCCACGGCCACCGGCGATGCCGACCCGCAGGCGCTGGTGGAGGCCGTGGAGAGCTCGGGCTATGGCGCCAGCGTGATTGAGAACGAAGACGAGGCGGATGCCCGCAAGCAGGAAGAAGACCAAAAGCAGTACAAGACCCTGCTGGTAAAGATGGCGGTGAGTCTCTCCCTCGGCCTGGGCCTGATGATCTGGGGTATGGGCATCGACACCATGATGGTGACCGAGGCCAACCAGCTCACCTGGATCAACCTGGGCATCCTGACTCTGGGTGTCATGATCGCCACCGGTGGCCACTTCTACACCGGGGCCTGGAAGGCGTTCAAGCACCACAACGCCAACATGGATACGCTGATCGCCCTGGGTACGGGCACGGCCTGGCTGTATTCCATCGTGGTCGCCAGCTTCCCCGACGCGCTGCCTGAAATGGCCCGGCACGTGTATTTTGAAGCCTCGGCGATGATCATCGGTCTGATCAATCTGGGTCAGGCGCTGGAGTTGCGGGCCAAGGGCAAGACCTCCGAGGCGGTACGCCGTTTGCTGGATTTGCGCGCCAAGACCGCCCGGGTGATCCGGGACGGCGAAGAGCAGGATATTCCCGTTGAGGACGTCCAGAAAGGCGACCAAATTCGCGTGCGCCCGGGCGAGAAACTGCCAGTGGATGGCGTCATCGCCGAGGGCTCCACCCGCATTGACGAGAGCATGCTCACCGGCGAGCCGATGCCGGTCAGCAAGGGCGAAGGCGATGACGTCTCGGCCGGCACCCTGAACACCCATGGCTCGATCATCTACGAGGCCACGCGCGTGGGCAGTGACACGGCGTTGGCACAGATCATCAAGCTGGTGAAAAAGGCCCAGGGCTCGAAGCCCGCCATTGGCCGACTGGCCGACAAAATCTCTTCGGTGTTTGTGCCCACGGTCATGCTGATTGCCGTGGTTGCCGCGCTGGTCTGGTACAACGTCGGGCCAGAGCCGGCGGTGGTACACATGATGGTCGCCGCCACCACCGTTCTGATCATCGCCTGCCCCTGTGCGCTCGGTCTGGCAACGCCCATGTCCGTCATGGTGGGCGTGGGCAAGGCCGCGGAATACGGCGCGCTGATTCGCCAGGGCGATGCCCTGCAGACCGCCGGCAAGCTGGATCTGGTAATCCTGGACAAGACCGGCACCATTACCGAGGGCCGCCCGGCGGTCACCCACGTGCAGGCCAGCGACAGCGACGAAAGCAAACTGCTGGCCCTGGCGGCGGGGCTGGAACAGCATTCCGAACACCCCCTGGCCGAAGCCATCCTGGCGAAAGCCAAGGAGGATGACATCGAACCGTTGAAAGTCACCGGTTTTGAAGCCCTGAATGGCAAGGGGGTCCAGGGCGAACACGACGGCCAGCCGGTGCGACTGGGCAACCGGCGCTGGCTTGAGGCCGAAGGCCTGGCTATGGACAACCTGGATGAGGCAGCCCGGCGCATTACCGAAGAGGCCGGTACGCCCTTGTTCCTGGCATTGGGTGAGAAGGTATTGGGCGTGATCGGTGTCGCCGATGCCATCAAACCGGATTCCAAAGCCGCCATTGAGCGACTGCACCAGGCTGGCATCAAGGTGATGATGGTGACCGGGGATATCGACGCCACCGCCAAGGCCATTGCCACCAAGGCCGGCATTGATGATTACCGGGCCGAAGTGCTGCCGGAAGACAAGGCCGAGGTGGTCAGTGAAATGCGTGGCAAGGGCTACACCGTGGCCATGGTGGGTGACGGCATTAACGATGCGCCGGCCCTGGCGGCCGCCGATGTCGGCTTTGCCATTGGCACCGGCACGGATGTCGCTATCGAGAGCGCGGCCATCACCCTGATGCGCGGTTCCCTGCACGGCGTGCCCGATGCCATTGAGATTTCCCGGGCGACAGTGACCAACATTCACCAGAACCTGTTTGGGGCGTTTATCTACAACTCCCTGGGTATTCCGGTGGCGGCCGGCCTGCTGTACCCGCTATGGGGCATCCTGATGAGCCCCATCCTGGCCGGCGCGGCCATGTCACTGTCGTCCGTGACGGTGGTTTCCAATGCCAACCGGCTGCGGTTGTTCCGCACCAGCCATCAACCGACCGCCGATAAGCAAAAGGAGTGAAACCAATGCAGGATTTACTGGTCAATCTGGGAGGTCTTGCCCTGATGGGAGCCATCATCTGGTGGTTCTGGCTCTCCGGCTCCGATTCAAAAGCGTCTGAACATCAGCACCATTGAGGAAAGCACAATGAAAAAACACACCCTGGCCCTAGGCCTCACTGCGGCACTCGGTTTCAGCTCCACCGCCCTGGCGACCGAAGCTACCCTGCCGAGCGTTCACGTGTACAAGTCGCCCACCTGCGGCTGCTGCACCGCCTGGATGGACCACCTTGAAGAAAATGGCTTTGAGGTCACTGCCACCAATTCCAACAATATGGCACAGATTAAACAGGAAGCAGGCCTGATCCCTGCCCTGGGCAGTTGCCATACCGCTTACGTGGGCGATTACGTGGTGGAAGGCCATGTGCCGGCCGACGACATCAAGCGCTTGCTCAGCGAAGCCCCCATGGCCACGGGACTGAGCGCTCCGGGCATGCCCGCCGGCTCACCCGGCATGGAAATGAGCAACCGACAGGACAGCTATCAGCTCATCCTTTTCAACAATCGGGGACAGACCCGGGTCTTCGCCGAGCACAACTGATGAATCCGGGCGGGGAGGATGCATTTTGATGATTTTTTGTCCTCAAAATGCTCTCGGTGTTCTAGTATAAGGGGCTGACACAATACGGACGTTGTAATAGGACCCGCTTTGAGCCTCAAGACCCGAATCCTCGCCCTGCTGACTGTGCTGATTATCGTTGCAGCTTCCGCATCGCTGCTGGCGTATCGGGAGCTGTCGGCCAGTATCATCGAGCGCTGGGGCAAACAGGTCGCTGAAATCCAGGTGCGTTACGACAGCGCCCGCCTGCTCCAGTCCTTGGAAAGAGAAATTGGCCTGGCGCGACAGATGGCGCAATCCAATGCCCTGCTTCGTTGGGCCGACAATCCCGATGATAAATTGCTCGAAGGCGCCGCCATCCGGCAAATGGAGAGTTACCGGGAGAACTTCCGTGACAAGAGTTATTTCGTTGCCCTTCGGGAAAACGGTCGTTATTACTACAACAACGCCGACGACAAATACGCCAACAACCAGTTCCGCTATGTACTGGACGCGAACGACCCGGACGACGCCTGGTTCTACCAGCTGATTGAAGAAGGCCGGGATTTCCACCTCAACGTTAACCCCGACACCGAACTGGGGGTCACAAAGCTCTGGATCGATGTGCTGATGCGCAATGCCGACAACGAGATTGTCGGCATGGTGGGCACCGGCCTCAACCTGGACAACTTCCTCCAGGACATCGTCGACATCGGCCAGGAAGGCATTACCACCCTGTTCGTCGATTACAACGGCGCCATCCAGCTGTACCGGGATCGTAACTACATCGATTTCGCCAGCATCATCAAGCCCGAAGGCCAGAAGAACACCGTAGACCTGTTGTTCGATCACCCCGAGGACAAGCACCTGATCCTGGGCATGTTGCAAATGCTAAAGCAGCGCAATGGTGAAAAAGGCGCCGTCGAAAGTGGCTTTGTCACTATCGACGGGCGCAAACACCTGGCGGGCATTTCCTACCTGCCCGCCATCGGCTGGTTTGAGATTACCCTGCTGGACCTCAATGCCCTGCTCTCGCCCAGTTACCTCTGGCCTTTGATCGCCGTATTCCTGGCCAGCTTGCTGATCACCCTGCTGATTTTCCACCTGATCATCCAGTCCCGCATTCTGAAGCCGGTTATCAGCCTGGAACATGCCATCAAAAGGGTTCGCGAAGGCCGCTTTGATCTGCCCTACCTGCCCAAACCCGATAATGAAATCGGCCGGCTGGTGGATCATTTCGAAAAAATGACCCACACCGTCCATGACACCACTCGCAACCTGGAAGACAAAGTCGCCCACCGTACCGCAGAGTTGCATCGGCTGGCGCGGGTGGATGCCCTGACCGGCCTGAAGAACCGACGGGGACTGGACGAGGTGGTCGTCGACGAAATCGAGCGGGCAGCCCGGGAGCAAAAAGGGTTTGGCCTGATCTGGCTGGACATCGACAACTTCAAGGACATCAATGACAGCCTGGGCCATCAGGCCGGCGATGACATTCTGTGCCGGGTAGCGCTGTGGCTCAAAGCCACGGTCCGGCCCTATGACCATCCCGGTCGTTGGGGTGGGGATGAGTTTGTGGTGTTACTGTCGCCCTGCGACGATGAAGTGCTTGAGCAGACCAGCAATCGTATCCGCTTGGCGGTTGAGCAGGAGAGCCTGAAAGCCGGCATGCCCGTGACGGTGAGTGTCGGCGGCCACCTTTGCCAGCCGGGTGAAGACACCGACACCATCCTTCGACAGGCAGACCGGGCCTTGTATGCCGCCAAGGAGCGGGGCCGCAACACTGTCTGCATCACCCACTCCGACGAAAGCATCGTTTCATCGGAGGGATGAGCCGGAGCCACCGCCCCGGCGATTGCCCTTAATAAAGGTAGGGCGACAGGGCCAGCTCCAGCCTGGCCTGGGTGGCGTACAGATCTGACGTTTTCACCACTGGCTGTGCTGGCGGCACAGCTGTCGGCCAGGCCTCCTCCAGTTCGTCCAGAACCTTGTTGCTGTCGCGCCAGGCTTCCTTGTTCTGTTTCATCAGGGCAGCCTTGTTCCGTTCCAGATATTCCCGGGCGGCCATCACGAAGCCGCGACCATCCTGATATTCATACTCCGCGACAAAACGACCGTCGTCCTGCGCCTCATCGTATTCCAGCACGGCCTGCTTGGTCAGGGACAGCATCACTTTGGCAATGGTTGCAGGAGACTCGGGCTGATCACCGGCAATGGTGGCAAGCGCCTTGTCCATGCTTTTCCAGATGGCGTTGAAGTCAGCGCTGACATCCGACCATTTATCAACATCCTTGGCCTTCTCGGCGAGTGCCTTCAGACGCTTGCCCAGATCATTCTGGCCATGAGCCTCAAGACCGCTCTCAACCATCGGATAAACCTCAATCCACGGATGGGTCAGGTGCGGACGGCCCTCGGCAACTTCTCCGGACTTGATCAGTTCCCGGGCGGCCATCAAGTGCCCCTGCATCATGTGAATCATGGCAATCTGAGCGCCATCGGAGAGCGCTGGGGCGGTGGACGATCCGCCTTCTCCGCCTTCTCCGCCTTCTCCGCCAGCGGCAAAGTAACTGAAGGCCTCACCCGTGGCGCCACCATGGTTCTCACCACCTTCGCCACCTTCACCACCATGGCTTTGGCTTTCACCGCCTTCGCCACCCTGGTTCTCACCGCCTTCTCCACCGTAGCTTTCGCCGCTTTCTCCGCCTTCGCCACCGTGATCAGCAGACTTCACCATGTCATCGTGGCCGGATTCACCGCCTTCACCACCGTCACCAGCCCAGGCACCGGAGCTGGCCAGCAGGGTCGCTACACCCACGCCCATCCAGAGTTTCAATTTCTGTTCTTTCATTCAAAATACTCCTAGTTAACAACTACCGCCCGGCTAGTGTCCCGTCTGGTTAATTCGTTGATCTACTGCGTAGCTCTGGGATTTCTGGCCAAGGCGCCAGTGTGCAGGTGTGGTGGTTGCCACATCAAGCGCTGGCAACACCGGCCAGGAATCCCAGAGCTACGCCCTTCGGGAGCCTCTGAGAGCGTTGATAGCCGCGTTGCGCTAATTCGATATGGAACCACCATACCTTCATTAGCACGCCTTGCTCTCAACGCTCTCAGTGGTTCAGTAGGTCAACGAATTAACCAGACGGGACACTCGGCGCCGACGTTGATGACTCATAAAAGGATAGGGCATGATGCGTCAAACTGCGGCGCGATTGCAAATTATTCCCATTACTAAAATGGAGTTCTCATGATTCTATGTATAGGCAACATACTGACACCAGAGCAAGTTGTCCGGATTCGGGAGGCGCTGGACGACGGCCAGTTTGAGGATGGCCGAAAAACCGCCGGTTGGCATGCGCGCCTGGTCAAGAACAACGAGCAGATGGCCTCTGGCAGCGCCCAGGCCCAGGAACTGCGGGCGGAAGTCGAAGCAGCACTGACGGGCCACCCCCTGTTCCAGATGGCAGTTCGCCCCCGCAAGATGACCCCGCTCATCTTCAGTCGCTACCGGGATGGCATGACCTATGGGAACCATGTAGATGATCCAGTCATGGGTCGGGGCGACAACCGCATCCGCACCGACATCTCATTTACACTGTTCCTGGATGATCCGGACAGTTACGACGGCGGCGAACTGGTCACCGATACCACCGCTGGTGAGCAATCCTACAAACTGCCTGCCGGTTCCGCCGTGATTTACCCGTCCTCTACACTGCATCGGGTTGAGCCGGTCACAAGAGGGCAGCGACGCGTCGCGATTGGCTGGATCCAGAGCACCATCCGCGATCCTGGCCAACGGGAAGTGCTTTTTGATCTGGATACCGCCCGCCGCCAGATCTTTGATCGTGACGGCAAAACCGACGAATTCGATCTGCTGACCAAATCCCTGGCGAACCTGCAGCGGTTCTGGGCAGAAGTATAGAGCCGGCGTGTAGCAATAAGGTATCTGACGACGGGTTCCAGAACCGTTATACTCCGCCCAACATACATTTTTTCAGTCAGGTTCCTTTTCATGCTCAACGCCGACGCTCTCAGCCAATTGCGCCAGCTCAAAACCGACATCAAGGAAAACAAGGTGGTTTTCCCCGGTACCGTGAAGGCCACCAACGGGCGCTTCGGCTTTGTTGCCCTCGACGAGGGCCGGGACGTGTTTCTGCCACCCGAAGAAATGCAGAAGGTGCTTCCCGGCGATCGGGTCAACATCACCGAGCATACGGCAGACAAAGGCAAAACCCAGGGCGAGGTGGACGAATTGCTGGAGTCCCACCTGACCACCTTTGTTGGCCGCTACCTGATCAAGGGCAAAGGCCACTTCGTGGCACCGGAAACCCCGGGCATCAACCGCTGGATTTTTATTCCGCCCAAGGAACGCATGAACGCCGAACCCGGCGACTTCATCTACTGCCAGATCCATCGCCACCCGTTCAAGGACGGCAAGGGCCAGGCGAAAGTACTGCGGGTCATCGGCAAGGCCGGAGAGCCCGGCATTGAGCGCGCCTTCACCCTGGCCAATTTTGATCTGGCCGATACCTGGCCAGAGCCCGTGCAGAAACAGGCCGACAGCCTGGACGAAGGCCAGGTGGTGGCTGCCAGCGAGGGCCGGGAAGACCGCACCAACAAGCCTTACGTCACCATCGACAGCCCCGGCACCCAGGACATGGACGACGCCCTGATGGCCACGCCTAACGCCACCGGCTGGACCCTGTCGATTGCCATTGCCGACCCCGGCGCCTTGATTGAACCGGGCAGCCCGGCCGAGGAAGAAGCCTTTAACCGAGCCACGGCCATCTATTTCCCGGGCGAGCCCTTGCCGATGCTGCCCGAAGGCATCAGCACGCGCCTTTGCTCCCTGATGCCGGACACCCCGCGCCTGACGCTGGTGTGTGACTTGCAAGTCAACAACGACGGTAGCCTGGGCGACTACAGCTTCCACCAGGCCACCATCCGTTCCAAGGGCAAACTCAGCTACGATCTGGTCGCCCATTTGATTGAGGGCCGGGAAGACGACGAGATCAAGGCACTGCCCGATGACGTCACCAACAGTCTGGACCAGCTGCACCAGGCCGCCACTGCCTTACGCAAATGGCGCGCCGAACACGCTCTGCTGAACACCGACCGCCCGGAATTTCGCCTGCGTCTGGATGAAAACAAGCGTATCCGCCTGATCGAACCGGCGGTCCAGAACGAAGCCCACCGGCTGGTGGAAGAATGCATGGTGGCCGCCAACCGCTGCGCAGCCGACTTCCTGCAGACCCAGGGCGAAGGCCTGTTCATCCAGCACCCCGGCCTGCGGGACGACCGCGCCGACAACATCCGCAAACTGCTGGAAAGCTACGCCCCGCACCTGACCGAGGTGGACGCTGGCTCCGCCGAAGGCTTCAAGAAGCTGATGAAGCACAGCGAACAGGTGGAGGCCGAAGTACCGGTCAAATCCATCCTGTCCCGACAGCTGGCCCGTGCCGAGCTGGGATTTGAACCGGCCCCTCACCAGGGCATGGGCCTGGCGGCCTACACCACCTTCACCTCCCCGCTGCGCAAGTTCTCGGACTTCTACGTACACCGGCTGATCCAGGCGGCGCTGTGGAACAAGCCCATGAAGGCCCTTAACAGCCAACAACTGGAAGCCCTTCAGGCCGCCCAGTTCCGCGCCCGCCAGGCGGCCAACACCCTGGAAGCGTGGCTCAAGGCCGATTACGCCAAGAGCCTGCCGGAGGAACCCATGGAAGGCACCATCAGCCGCACCACGCCTTCCGGCTTCTTTGTGCGCCTGGACAACAACGGCCTGGAAGGCTTCGTCAGTTGCAAGGACCTGGACGGCAAGTACAGCTTCGACCCCGTAACCCTGCGCCTGATGCACAACAAGAACGGCCGTATCTTCCAGCTGGACCAGCGGGCGACCGTCAGCTTTGCCGGCGTGGACGAGGAACGCCGGCAGATCAACTTCAAACTGATCAGTGTCGAGGAAGTGCCGCCAACGCCTGAGGCAACTCCGAAAGACTCGTAATCACGGCCGAGGGCTCAATCCCCCAATCCTCGAACACCCGGGCGGCATCGCGCTTCACCCAGATTGCGGTGAGCCCCGCCGCCCGGGCACCAATCACATCCCAGGCATTGCTGGAAACCAGACACAGCGCCCCGTCCCAGGCCCCGGTGGCCCGGCGCGCCCAGGTGTACACCGCCGGATCCGGCTTGAAGCTTTTCACGTCATCCACCGACACCAGGCCATCGAACTGCGCCAGCAAATCGTTATGACCCAGCACTTTCTCCAAAGCCGGGTAGCTACCGTTGGAGAAGGCAAACAGAGGATACTGCCCCTTGAGCGCCTTGAGCGCCGGCAGGGCGTCGTCAAACGCCGGCAGGGCCAGATAGGCGGCCATCAGTTCGTCCTCGCGCCCCTTCGAAAGTGCCAGACGGTGAACCGCCATGGCGTATCTCAATGCCTGCCGCGTACAGACCCCAAAATCCTCATAGACCCGCATCAGGCCCTTGCGAAACGAGAACTCCAGCTGCTTCTCCCGCCACAGGGCAGCCACCGACGACGCCTCCTCACCAGCCTCGAGACGCAAAAGGTCCGACATCCCCATGGGGTCCACCAACGTACCGTACACATCGAACGCCAGGGTCATGCTCATACCGAAAATTACCTCCATCGGACTGCTGGATTATCCTGTTGAGCTTAGCCGGGAATTGAAACTATGCTGGCCAATCCAGTGCAAAGTCATCCAAAGTAAGCTAAACAGAGTAAATATCAGAACCTTACAATGAACAGAAGGAGTGTCCCATGCCAGCCAACGTGACCCTCGACGGCAACCCCATCGAAATCAGCGGCAAGCTTCCCCAACCGGGTGAAAACACCCCGCCATTCACCCTGACCAACAGTGGCCTGGAAGACGTGAAGCTCGACCACTGGGCCGGCAAACGCAAAATCCTCAACATCATCCCCAGCATCGACACCGGCGTCTGCGCCGCCTCCACCCGAAAATTCAACGAAAAAGCCGGCAGCCTGGACAACACCGTGGTGCTGGTTATCTCCGCCGACCTGCCCTTCGCCGCCTCCCGTTTCTGCGGTGCCGAAGGCCTGAAAAATGTGGAAACCCTCTCCACCTTCCGCAACTACAGCTTCCAGCAGGACTACGGCGTCGCCATCCAGACCGGCCCCCTCGCCGGCCTCTGCGCCCGGGCCGTGGTTGTCCTGGATGAAAACAACAAGGTCCTGCACAGCGAGCTGGTTAACGAAATCAAGGAAGAGCCGGATTATGACGCGGCGCTGAAGGCACTCTAAAGAATTCTAGCGTCCAACTTCGGAAATCCGATTGCGGAAGACCGAAAAAACCAAAGTAGTCCGGTAGGGTAGGCTGTCCCAAAATTTGTGGGCCAAATCCACAGAGAGGCCTGCACCCAAATTTGATCAAGTCGTGTGGGGATGCCTTTCCAAAAATTTGCGGAGCCAGGGATGGCGGAGCATAAGCGCCACAAGGATGTGCCGAAGGAGCGGTTTTTGGAAAGGCATTCCCATACGACGCTCAGCACAAAATCAGACACCTGTTAGAATCCCCCACCTGAATTCTGACCAGAGCACCCCATAAACGTGCAACAACCCCAGACCAACACATCCCTGGCCCGTCAGCTCTACAGCATGACCTGGCCCATGCTGTTCGGCGTACTATCACTGATGACCTTCCAGCTCACCGACAGCGCCTTCGTGGGCCAGCTGGGTGGCGATCCGCTGGCCGCGCTGGGCTTTACCGTGCCCATGCAACAACTGGTCAGCGGCATGTACGTGGGCCTCGGCATTGCCACCACAGCCATAATCTCCCGCACCCTCGGCCAGGGCGAAGACCTGCGCGCCCAACGGCTCGGGGGCCTGGTGATCACCATCGGCGCCTGCCTGGCCTTGACCCTGTGCCTGTCGGTCTGGCTGCTGCAAAACGTCATCCTGGACCTGCTCGGTGCCGAACTCGCCCTGCGTCCGGTGATCCGTGGTTATTGGGCGCCCTGGCTGGTATCCGCCTGGACCGGCGCCATGCTGTATTTCAGCTACGCCGTCTGCCGCGCCAATGGCGACACCCGCCTGCCCGGCTACATCATGATCTTCACCAGCCTGCTTAATATCGCCCTGGACCCGCTCTACATCTTCGTCTTCGGCTGGGGCCTGCCCGGTGCCGCCTGGGCCACCATCACGGCCTTTGGCCTCGGCGCCCTGATCACCTACCCCACGCTGGTCCGTCGTCAGTGGCTGCGTCTTGACCTGCTGCAATTGAAGCTGCTGGCCGCGATTCGCCAACTGGGCGGCATCATGGCCCCGGCCATGGTCAGCCAGTTGATGCCACCGGTATCCGCCATGCTGGCCACCGCCCTGGTGGCCGGCTTCGGCTCCGCCGCCGTGGGCGCCTGGGGCCTGGGCACCCGCCTGGAGTTTTTCTCCATTGTCGTGGTCCTGGCACTGACCATGTCCATGCCCCCCATGGTTGGCCGTCTGCGGGGTGCCGGCGAGCTTGAGACCATCCGCAAACTGGTTCGTCTGGCCGTGCGCTTTATCGTGGTCTGGCAGTTGGCCATTGGCCTGATCTGGCTGGCCGCCTCGGGATTTGTGGCCGAACTGTTCAGCCGCGATGCCCAGGTCCAGGAAGTCCTGTTCGACTACCTGATCCGCGTCCCGCTAAGCTACAGTGGCTTGGGCGTCTGTATCCTGATGGTATCTGTCAACAACGCCCTGGGTATGCCCATGCGCGCGCTGCTGATTTCCACCCTGCGCCTGTTTGCCTGTTATCTGCCATTATTGTGGGTGGGCAGCCGTTTGGGTGGGCTGACCGGTTTGATGACCGGCGCCCTGATAGGCAACCTGCTGGCAGGCGCCAGCGCCTATCTGCTCTATCGACAGGGGATGTCCCGATTGCGCCAGGAGGCTTGATCACAAAATACCGCTGAGGCTTTTATGGAAATTCGACCCGCCGCCACGCTGGCCCTATGTCGCGACACCTCCCATGGCATGGAAGTGTTGTTGCTTCAGCGTACCTGGAGCGCGACCTTCCTACCCGGCTATTTCGTGTTCCCCGGCGGTGCTGTTGATCAAGACGAAGCCCACGGTCGCGAGCATCTGGCCGGGCTCCAGGATGCGGATGTCAGCCAGATCATGAGCCTGGATGAAGGCGGTGCCGATTACATGCTGGCGGCTGTGCGGGAATGCTTCGAGGAAGCGGGGGTTCTCCTGGCCGACACCGCAACGGGCGATCCAATCCACGCCGACCACCCGGCTCGCCGGCAACGCCAGGCGCTGTTCGACAACGAGATGTCCCTGGCGGAGCTGTGCCGCCAGCACGACTTGACGGTTTCCCTGGACCAGTTGGCGTACCTGGGCCACTGGATCACGCCACCCGGGCCACCCAGACGCTTCGACACCCGTTTTTTTGTGGGCGTTGCTCCCGAACACCAAACCGCCAGCCACGATGGCCAGGAAACCATTGATCATGTCTGGATCACCCCGGAACAGGCCCTGGCGGACCACCGGGCCGGGCAACGGAAGATCGGCATCCCAACCCTGCGGACCCTGCGGGTGCTCAGCGAGTTCGACACCACCAGCGAACTCATGCGCTACGCCCTGGCCAATCCGCCGGAACCTTACCCTACCCAGGCCTGGCCGGCGGTCAAAAAAGGCGAACCAATTATCCTCGAACCCAATGCCCCGGCTTATGACGAAGCGGCCAAACTGGATCCCGAGGGTGAAGGCACCACACACGCGGACATTGTGCCGGGTGAGCCGGTCAATATCGCCGCCGGTGTCACCCGCCTGACCGCCCCCAACCCCGGGGTCATGACCGGCCCGGGCACCAACACCTATATACTGGGCCATGAGCGCTTTACCGTGATCGACCCCGGCCCGGCGGATGACGCTCATATCCAGAAAATCCTGGAACTGACCGGCGGTAACATTGAGCAGATCCTGGTCACCCACACTCACATCGACCATTCCCCGGCGGTGCGGGCACTGAAAGACCATGTCGACTGCCCGGTGCTGGGCTGGCCAGCGCCCGAAGGCATAGAACATGACCGCACCTTCGAGCCGGATGAGGAACCGGTGCCGGGCTCATTGATCGGCACCGAAGCGGGTGACCTGAAAGTCCTGCACACACCCGGCCACGCCGCCAATCACCTGTGTTACCTGTTGGTGGACCAGGGCCTGCTGTTCTCCGGTGATCACATCATGCAGGGCACCACAGTGATCATTAACCCGCCGGATGGCGACATGAAAGCCTATATTGAATCGCTACACGACCTGCTGGCGGAATCCATGCGCCACATCGCGCCCGCTCATGGTTTTCTCATGGCCCGCCCCGCAGTGGTGATTGATCACCTGATCACGCATCGCCTGTCCCGGGAGCACAAGATGGTGCGAGCCCTTGAGGAAATCGCACCGGCCTCGCTCAAGGACCTGACGGCGAAGGCTTATGATCATTTGCCGCCGTCGATGCTGGCCCTGGCCACCCGCTCGGCGCTGGCGCACCTGTTAAAGCTGGAGGCCGAGCACCGGGTCCATCGCAAAGGGGAGCTGTGGCATCTTCATCATCAGCACTGACGCGCTTACTAACGTTTGGTAATCCAAATTTACAGGGCAGCCATGGAGTTCACGCCTGGTTGAGGGTTAACCTTCAGCCCATTGTAAGAGCCACCATCAGAGGGGTTATGCTTTTCCAGAATCGTGTGCTTCACACCTTGTCGACTATCGCACTGTTCCACTTTGTGCTCGCAACTCCTGTCGCTCTGGCCGAAACGACGACAGAGCAGCCCGAAGTCCGTGATGACGGACCAACGGCACCGTCAGAGCCCTTGCCCGAAGACGAGAACGTGCAGGATGTCGTGGACTCCGAACCACGGGCGGACGATGTGGCCCCGAACATGGACCTGAAAGAGGTGCAGCCACTCCCGGAAACCAAACCCGAACCGGAAACGCTGCCGGAGACCGAGGCCTCAACCAGTGTCGAAACCCCCTCGGCGCCCGCCAAGACATTCACTCTGCTCGGGAAAAAGGTACTGCCTGGCACATCTACCCGACTGGCCTGGTCTCCCGGCATCCAGATCGCCGGCCTGTCGCAGATGACGCCGGTTCTGGTGGTCAATGGCGCCCATGCCGGCCCCACCCTGTGCCTGACTGGCGCGATTCATGGCGATGAACTCAATGGTATCGAGATTATCCGCCGCACCATGTATGACCTGGACCCGGACAAGCTGACCGGGCGGGTGATTGGCGTGCCCATCGTCAACCTGACTGGCTTCCAGCGGGGCAACCGCTATCTGCCGGACCGTCGGGACCTGAACCGTTACTTCCCCGGCCACCCGGAAGGAACCCTGGCCGACCGCATGGCCCATTCCCTGTTCCAGAACGTGATTCGCCATTGCGACATGCTGGTGGACATCCACACCGGGTCCCTGAAGCGGACCAACCTGCCCCAACTGCGGGCCGACATGAATCATCCGGAAGTGGCCAAATTCACTCGCGGGTTTGATGGCATGGCGGTGGTCCACAGCAGTGGCTCCGACGGCATGCTGCGCACGGCGGCCACGGAAGCGGGCATTCGGACGGTCACCATGGAGGCGGGTGAGTCCCTGCGCATCCAGGAGCATCAGATCAAGGCCGGCGTGAACAGCCTCAACAGCCTGATGGAAAAACACGGCATGATTTCCCGCATGTTCGTGTGGGGCGATCCGGAGCCGGTCTACTACGACTCAACCTGGGTTCGGGCGGACCACGGCGGCATCCTGTTCAGCGACATCGAACTCGGTGACAAGGTATCCCGGGGGCAGATCATGGGGTACGTGGCCGACCCGATCACCAACAAACAGCACCCGATAAAGGCCACCGCCGACGGCCGGGTGATTGGTATGGCGGTGGATCAGGTGGTGATGGCCGGCTTTGCCGCTTACCACATTGGCACCGAAGCCCAGGTGCCCGGGGAGTAGCATGTCAGCGCCGCCACGTTCCTTTGTCCTGGCGTATGTTGGGCTGGTGCTCACGCCCCTGTTCTGGGCTGGTAATGCCGTGGTGGCACGGGGAACGGTGGAAAGTATTCCGCCACTGTCCATGTCCTTCTGGCGCTGGGTCATTGCCCTGGCCATCCTGCTTCCCGTGGGGCTACCCGGCGTCTGGCGCCATCGTAAGGTGATCCGCCAGCGCCTGGGCTCACTGCTGGCCCTGGCCACGTTCAGCGTGGCGGCATTCAACTCGCTACTGTACTACGCGGCGGTGACCACCACCGCCACCAACATTGCGCTGATCAATGCCACTATTCCCATTTTCGTGGCCCTGCTGGCCTGGCTGCTCCTCGGGGATAAAACCCGCCCATTGCAGATCCTGGGTATCGTTCTGGCGCTGCTGGGCATTGCCACGGTGGTGGCGCGGGGCGATCTGGCCGTGCTTACCGGCCTGCAGGCGCAGCCGGGGGATCTGATCATGGTGGCCGCTGTGTTCAGTTGGGGGCTGTTTTCAGTGCTGCTCCGGCGCCAGGCGGTGCCGCTGCCGGCCCTCACCTTCCTGACCATGCAGATCCTGCTGGGCACGCTGATCATCCTGCCGTTCTACCTGCTGGATGTGTTTTTCTTCAGCGGCGGCTTTGAGGTGTCCCGGCAAACAGCGCTGCCCCTGGCGTACTTCGCGATTTTCCCGGGCATCCTGGCGTACGGGTTCTGGAACCACGGCGTGCACACCATCGGTCCGGGACGTGCCGCCATTTTCATGTACCTGACGCCGGTGTTCGCGGCCGTCCTGGCGGGCGTCTTTCTGGGTGAAACCCTGGGCATGCCCCACGTGGTCGGCGGGCTGCTGATCCTGGCCGGCCTGATCCTGGCGACCCGGCCCGGGCGATCACCGCTTCCCGCTCAACGCTGACGGCGGGCCAGGGCATCTTCGATCTGGCCCAATACCTGTTTCAGGGTGTCCCGTGGGCACCCGATGTTCAATCGCATAAAGCCGCTGCCGGGTTGTCCGAAAGAAATCCCCGGATTCATGCCCACACCGGCTTCCTGCACAAAGAAACGTTTGAGCCCGGCATCGTCCAGGGTTAGATCCCGGCAATCCAGCCACATCAGATAGGTGCCCTCGGGTGCCGCTGTGCGTAGACCCGGCAGTTGCCGGTTCACAAATGCCTCGACAAAATCCCGGTTGGCCTGCAGGTAGGCCATGAGTTCATCCAGCCAGGGGCCACCCTCCCGATACCCGGCTTCGAAACCGGCGATGCTGAACGGGTTGCACTGGGGCAGGTGCATGGAGGCAAATACCCGCTTCATGGCCTGGCGGCGTTCGGCATCCGGGATCACCAGCGCGGACAGGCCCAGGCCGGGCATGTTGAAACTCTTGCTGGGCGCGACGGCGGTCACAATGGCATCCCCCGGGCCGGCCAGGGAAGCCAGCATGGTATGGCGCGGCTTGTCCGGAAACACCAGGTCGCAGTGAATTTCATCGGAGATCACCACCAACCCGTGCTTGCGGGCAATGGCCAGCACTTCGGACAATTCCTCGGCCGACCACACCCGACCGACCGGGTTATGGGGGGTGCAGAGCATCAAAATACGCGCTTCCGGCCGGGCGGCGCATTGCTCAAGGTGGGCCAGGTCCATGCGGTATTGGCCAGTTTTATCGTCCCGGACCAGCGGGTTCTCGATCACTTCACGGCCGCTGTCCCGTACCGAGCTGAAAAACGGCGGGTACACCGGCGGCTGGATAATCACCCCTTCGCCCGGCTCGGCGTAGGCCATGCAGGCCGCATGCAGCGACGGCACCACGCCGGGGGCCATCAATACCCAGTCGCGCTCTATTCGCCAGTCATGGCGCTCGGCGAACCAGTCGATCATGGCCTGGTACAGGCTCTCCGGAAACAGGGTATAGCCGTACACCGGGTGCTCGGCCCGCACCTTGAGTGCCCGGGTGACCGCCTCCGGCGCCGCGAAATCCATATCCGCCACCCACACAGGCAGAATGTCCTCACGGCCAAACACGGCCTGGCGGGCGTCGAATTTGACGCTCTGCGTGTGTTCACGGGAAATCGGCCGGTCAAACGCTGATGTCACGGTGCTCTCCTGTTGCTTTGGCTCGGGTGCCTATTTGGACTTGCCCGCCGGTTGGTTAATTGCGAACCTAAGCGCTTTTACAGTGGCCGGCTCGGAACTTTTTATGATCGCCCAGATACTGTCAACAATGCTACCGGTGTTCCTGATCGCCGGTTGTGGTGCCCTGTATGGTCGGTACCGCACGCCCGACATCCAGGGCCTGAACGTCCTGAACATGGAACTGTTCGTGCCCATGCTGGTATTCGCGGTACTGGCCGACCAGCAGGCGCCTCTCCAGGATTACGGCTGGCTGGCCCTGGCCGGCACGGTGATCGTACTGGGCTCCGGGGTGATTCTCTACCCGCTGGCCCGGGTGCTGAAACTGAACCTGAAAACCTTCCTGCCGCCCATGATGTTCAACAACACCGGCAACATGGGCATTCCCCTGCTGGTGTTGGCCTTTGGCGAACAAGCCCTGCCGGCGGCCATTGTGCTGTTCATCGTGGAAATGCTGCTGCACTTCTCCGTCGGCCTGCACATACTTGACCCTCATACCTCCATTATCCGACGCCTGCGCCTGCCCATTGTCTTCGCCAGTATCGCCGGGCTGGCGGTCAACCTCAGTGGCGTCGCCCTGCCGGAATGGCTGATGGAAGCGCTGAACATGTTGGGTGAGGTGTGTATCCCGCTGATGCTGTTCGCCCTGGGGGTACGCATGCTGGAGGTGGACTTCAGCGACTGGAAACTGGGCATGCTGGGCGCCATCGCCTGCCCCGCCAGCGGCCTGCTCCTGGCCTGGCCCATGATCGCCCTGCTCGACCTGCCCCCGCTGCAGGTGGCCAGCCTCTGGGTGTTCGCCGCCCTGCCCCCGGCGGTACTCAATTATATGGTGGCCGAACAGTACCAGCAGGAACCCCACAAGGTGGCATCGCTGGTATTATTGAGCAACCTGGGCAGCCTGGTAGTGATGCCGTTGGTGCTAGCGCTGGTTTTTTCTGCAGGGTACGCATGAGAGTAAACGGGTGGGCCTTCCCGCTTACTCGACCCCGGATTACAAAGGAAAGTAAAAAAATATGTCTGAAACGGTTGCCGTGGTGCGCGCCACCCGCCCCAATTTCCTGATTCTGGCGCCCCTGTGCGCCGGCCTTGGCCTGGCCGTGGCCTGGCAGCAAGGCCAGCCACCCGCGTTGCTGGATACCCTGCTGGTGTTCGTGGGCGCGTTGCTGGCCCATGCGGCGGTCAACCTGCTGAACGAATACGAGGATTTTATCTCCGGGCTGGACAAGATTACCCGGCGCACACCCTTCTCCGGCGGCAGCGGCGCACTGCCCGAAATCCCCTCCGCCGCCCGTCGGGTGTTATTGGCAGGATTGGGCACCCTGGCGCTGGTCATCGGCATCGGCCTGTACTTCCTGTGGCTGCGCGGCCTGCCCATGTTCGTACTGGGTGCGGCCGGCGTGGTGCTGGTGCTCACCTACACCCGCTGGATTACCCGTTCGCCCCTGCTGTGCCTGCTGGCGCCGGGCATCGGTTTCGGTCCGGTGATGGTGTTGGGCAGCCTGATTGCCCTGGGTGCCCAGCTCGACGCCACGGCACTGGTCTGCGCCACCGTGGCCTTGCTACTGACCAGTGAACTGCTGCTGATCAACCAGATTCCCGATGCCGAAGCAGACCGGCAGATCGGCCGTCGGCACCTGGTGATCACCCTTGGCCCCCGCGTGGCGAGCCGGATCGTGGCGGCCTTGCTGCTGGCCAGCTACGGATCGATTGGTATCGCCGCCAGCGCCGGCCTGCTGCCCGCCTGGAGCCTGCTGGCCCTGTTACCATTGCCAGTCGCCGTCTGGATCAGCTGGCGCCTCCCGAAGGCCCTGGAACGCCCGGAAGCGCTCAACCCGGTACTGGGCTCAAACGTGGCCGTGTTGCTGGCCACGCTGGCGCTCCTGATGGTCGGCCTCAGTCTCTGAGACGAAACACACTGACCCGCGAGCGCAGCTGATCGGCCAAGACCGCCAAATCGTGGCTGGAACCGGCCACCTGATCCGAGCCGGCGGACGTTTCAATGGTGGCATCGTGAATCCGGGCAATGTTGCGGTTCACTTCTTCGGCCACCGAACTCTGTTGCTCGGCGGCGCTGGCGATCTGAGCATTCATATCATTGATGGACGACATCTCCTCACGGATCCGGGCCAAGGCAGTCTCCGCCTCCGTGGTTTTCGCCACGGTGTCGCGGGCCAGCTCACGGCTGCTCTCCATCTCATCGGTGGCCTCACTTGCACCACTTTGCAGTTGCCCGATCATGTCCTGGATCTCGCGGGTGGACTCCTGGGTGCGGGAAGCCAATGAACGGACCTCATCGGCCACCACCGCAAAGCCTCGACCATGGCTGCCGGCGCGGGCTGCCTCAATAGCCGCATTCAGCGCCAGCAGGTTGGTCTGCTCGGCAATGCCGTTAATCACTTCAATGATCTTCTCAATGTTGCCGCTATCCTCGGACACCCGATGCACCGAGACTGCCGCCTCCTCCAGCTTGTCCGCCAGGCGGGTGATAGACGCTGCCGTGTCGGCAACCACCCGGTTGCCGGTTTCCACTTCGCCATCCGCTTTTGTGGTGGCAGTGGCGGCATTGGCGGCAAACCCGGCCACCTCATTCACGGTGGTGGCCATCTCGTTCACCGCCGTGGCCATCTGCTCGGCTTCCTTGGCCTGGGTGCGAATCTGTCGGCTGTTGTTGTCGGAGGTTTTCTCCAGCTCGCCAGAGGCCTTGGAGAGCTCCTCAGAGGCCGCACGAACCTCCCGGATAATGCCGGTCAGTCGGTCCATGGTGTTGGCGAGGGCGCCCATTACACTGTCCGGGTAGCGGGTATCAACCACCTGGTCGAGCTGGCCGTCGGCCAGGCGGCGGATAACCTCTGCGACTTCTTCAGGCTCTGCGCCCAACACGCGCTTGAGTTTGCGAATAATGACAAACGCCACCAGGACGCTGAGCACCACCGCCACGGCCGTGACGCTGACAATCACGGTATTAAAACCACTGGCCGCAACGCGAACCTCATTCAGGTCGGCGGCGGCATCGCTTTCCTGGTGGTCGATAAACGCGTTCACCCGGTCCAGCCATTCACTGTAAGCCGGCGAAACCTCGTTCAACAAAAACTGGCGGGCCGCTTCAGGATTATCATTGCGCCGGCGCTCGATCACCTCGTCGGTCAGCGCCAGGGTGCGCTTTTCAATCGCCTGGATGGCCGTCAGCAGTTTTCGCTCCTGCTCCGTAGCACCTCGCTGCCGGAACATGTTTGCCATTTTTTCGGCATTGTCGGCATACATGCGGGCCAAACGGTCAATATCGCGCAGATGTTTCTGTAAATCCGCATCGTTGTTCACCAGGACGGCATCCCGGATGGCGATGGCACGATCATGCACACTGCCACGGAAGTTGATCGCATAACGTTGCTTCAGCGCCGCACCTTCGTTCACTGACGTCAATGTGCTGTCGATAAACCCCACACGCTGATTGCCGATCACGGTAATGACAACCATCAAAGACACAATCAGGCCGAAACCAAACGCCAGGCGCTTGGCAACCGTAAGCTGCCCAAACATAAGTATGCTCCAGATCCAGGAATTGGTTGGAAGAGTCTACGATAGCGACAGGAAATGGATCTCATTTTCAACGAAAGTTTTTATATATGAAGGTAATTGGAGGTATCTCTACCACGGTGGAATCAACGGTCCTTGCAACAACCATCACTTTCGCCGATGGTTAAGAGATCTGTCTGTTTTCATTCATGATATGGAGGCTTTTCCATGAGCGTTCTGTTCCTGGTGCTCACCGCCCTGGTACTGATCTATTTCAGCATTGGCGGCAAAACCGCGGCCCTGGTTCTGTCGATTGCCACACTCATCGGGGTTGCCCAGGACGATTGGCACGTCGTCAGTTTCCTGATCGGCGGCGTTCTTCTGGCATTGGCGTTGTTGGTGGTATTGCCCGGTGATTTGCGCCTCGACAAACTCAGCCGCCCGCTGCTGGGCTGGGTTCGCAGCCGCCTGCCTAAGCTTTCGGACACCGAGCGCGAAGCCCTCAATTCCGGCTCGGTGGACTGGGATGGCGAACTGTTCTCCGGTCAACCGGACTGGAACAAGCTCATGGACTACCAGCCGGCCCACCTGACCAGCGAGGAGCAGGCCTTCCTGGACGGCCCGGTGGAAGAGCTGTGCGGGATGCTAGACGACTGGCAGATCACCCACGAGGACTACGACCTGCCGGAAAAGGTCTGGCAGTTCATCCGGGAAAAGGGCTTTTTTGGCCTGGTGATCCCTAAGGAAGACGGCGGCATGGGCTTCTCGGCCACCGCCCACTCCGAAATCGTGATGAAGATCTCCACCCGCAGTGTCTCGGCCGCCGTCACCGTGATGGTGCCCAATTCCCTGGGCCCGGGCGAACTGCTGATGCATTACGGCACGGATGACCAGAAACAGCACTACCTGCCCCGCCTCGCCGGTGGCCAGGAAATTCCCTGCTTTGCCCTGACCTCGCCGGTGGCCGGCTCCGATGCCGGTGCCATCCCGGACAAGGGCATCGTCTGCAAGGGGCAGTGGAACGGCAAGGAAGTGCTGGGTCTGAAAGTCACCTGGAACAAGCGTTACATCACCCTGGCGCCGGTGGCCACCCTCATTGGCCTGGCCATCAAGGTGTATGACCCGGAACACATGCTGGGCGATCGGGACGAGATTGGCGTGACCTGCGTACTGGTTCCCAGGGATACCGACGGTGTGCACGCCGGCGCCCGCCACCTGCCCATGAACACGGTGTTCATGAATGGGCCCACCTGGGGAGAGGAAGTGTTTATTCCCATGGAGCAGGTGATCGGTGGCCAGGACATGCTGGGCAAAGGCTGGAAAATGCTGCTCGAATGCCTGTCCATCGGCCGCTCCATTTCCCTGCCGGCCCTGGGCACCGGCGCCGGCAAACTGGCCAGCCTGGCCACCGGCTCCTACGCCTACACCCGCGAGCAATTCGGCCGCTCCATCAGCCAGTTTGAAGGCGTTCAGGAAGCGTTGGAGCCAGTCGCCGGCTACACCTACATGATGGATGCCGCCCGGCTGCTGACCTCCGGCATGCTCGACCGGGGCGTTCGCCCCTCGGTGCCATCGGCGGTACTGAAATACCGCAACACCGATCTGATGCGGGAAGTCATCAACAACGCCATGGACATCGTGGCTGGCCGAGGCGTGATCACCGGCCCCCGCAACTTCCTGGCCCGGGCCTACCAGGCGGTGCCCATCGGCATTACCGTGGAAGGCGCGAACATCCTCACCCGCAGCCTGATGGTGTTCGGCCAGGGTGCCATTCGCTGCCATCCCTTCATTGTCGAGGAAATCGAAGCAGCAGGGATGGAAGACCCGGACCGGGCGGCTAAAAAGTTCGATGGCATCTTCTACCGACACCTGGCCCACACCACCCGCAACGCCCTGCGGGCACTTGTGCTTGGCCTCTCCCGGGGTTGGTTGGAAGGCGTACCGCGCCAGGGCGACATTCAGAAATACTACCGCCAGCTGGCGCGCTTCTCCGCCGCCTTTGCCCTCATGACCGACGTCACCCTGCTGTCCGTCGGCGGTGGCCTGAAGGCCCGGCAGCGCCTATCCGGCCGGATGGCGGACTGCCTGGTACACCTATACTACGCCACCGCCGTGATCAAACAATGGCACGAGGAAGGCTATCCCGACGACCAGCGGGATCTGGTGGAATGGAGCCTGGAAACCTGCCTGCGGGATCTGCAAGGCGCCATGCGTGACGCCATCATCAACTTCCCGGTCCCAGTCCTGCGCTGGCCGTTGCGGCTGCTGGTGTTCCCGCTGGGTGCCACCGGCCTGAACGGCCCGAGCGACAAACTGGGCGCCAGGGTTGCCGCCACCATTGTGGAAGACACCCCGGTACGCCAGCGCATCAGCCGTGGCACGTTCATCAACCCCGATCCACAGGACCCACTGGGGCGGGTGCTGAACGCCTACAAACTGGCCAACGAAACCGCCGGTTCAAGAAACCGTCTGCACGAGGCCCTGCGTAACCGGGACGAAGACGAACTGGGCGGGATTGATCTGCTGATGGGCCACCAGCGCAAGGAACTGGTGGACTGGGCCTGCGCCCAGGGCGTTGTGAAAGCCGACGAGTGTCCGAAGCTGGAAGAGGCGCTGACGGCCCTGTATGACGTGATTCGCGTGGATGCGTTTGATGCCGATGGCCTGAAAGAGCTCTCTGACTGCGCTCGAGGCAAGCGGCGGGTGGTGGAACGTCAGGCCCGACAGTAGCGGACCGGATCAACCGGTGCCCGGAGAACCCCGGGCACCGGCATTTCAGTGGCCGTTCTCCAGGATGTCCACAATCTCCCGGGTTTCCTTAATAATCGTGTAAACCCTATCTTCAATATGGACCCGCTGACGGTGCGGACTGATGTCGTAGACCCGCCCGTAATCCAGATAGCGGTGATCCAGATGATCCCCAACGTGGATCTTCTTTTGCCACCCCGGCGGCAAGGGTTCACCCCGCTCCACCTTCTTTTCCAGGCCGGGCGGCAGGCCCTGTTGAGTCGGCGGCTCCGCCAGGGCCGAAAGCGGCAATGCCACCGCCACCACACACAATGATCGACGCAACCATTTCATAACAAACTCCATTCACTATTTGCTGGCAGAGTACAAACAAAACCGCCGTAAAACCTGAAACCGGGATTACAGTTCTGACACCCAATCCTCGAGCTCATTCACTGCGCAACCCGCCCCGGATGGCCTCGTCCACCAGCCATCGCCGCAGCATCTGAATCCCCTTCTCCCGTCGCCGACTCGTCTTCCAGGCAAAGTAGAACTTGTCCCCGGTAATCACCGAATGGGTCGGCAAGCGCACGAAATCCGCCGAATCCTTCCGGGTACTGAGCATGTAATCGTTGGTCAACGCGATCCCCTGATGAAACCGGGCCGCTTCCAGAGCCAGCAGCATGTGGCTGAAATGCTGAACCCGGGCACTATCCGGAATTGGCTCCCCCACTTCCCGATACCAGGCCTCCCAGTCGCCGGCGGCTTTATCGAAAATGCTGTGGGTCGACAACAATGGAAACCGCGCCACATCCTCCGATGACAGCGGCTGTTCATCCCGCCCCTCCGGCCCTTCCCGGCCCAGTTCCCGCCGGATGCGCTGCCAATAATCCTGACTGCACACCGGAAACAGTCGCTCTGTGTACAAATGCTCGTAACTGTAGGCCGGCACCGTCGGGTGGATGGTGATAAAACAATCCGCCACCCGCTCCGACAGCACCGGGTTCTCACTGCTCATCTCCAGCGCCAGATCAATCTGCGGATGCAACCGCTGCAACTCAGGCAACCGGGGCACCAGCCAGCGCACCGCAAACGAACTGAACACGGACAACCGAATCCGCGACTGTTCATGCCCCAGCAACTGCTCACTGGCCCGCTCCACCTGCAACAGCGCGGAACTGATGGCATCAAAATACTGCCGCCCTTCATCGGTCAGCGTCACCGAACGCCCGGACCGCCAGAACAGCTGCTCGCCCAGGTAGGTTTCGAGCTGTTTGATCTGGTGACTGACGGCGCTTTGGGTAATCGCCAGCTCTGCGGCGGCGGCTGAAAAGCTCTTCAGGCGGGCAACGGTTTCAAAGACGGGTAAGGCTTTCAAAGGGGGAAGCTTCATGTATCGAATTTTCTAATAGATAGGCAACAATGATCATTTCACCAAATACTAGCAGACTCGTAGACTCACCACCCCAGTTCAGGGAGCGGGTTGGGGAAACGGCTTCCGAAAATGTTCGTAGCCATGGATGGCGGAGACAAGCGTACAAGGATGTATTTACAGCGGTTTTCGGAAGCCGTTTCCCCAACCCGCTCATGCACCCAAGCATGAAGGTCAAGGGAGGTTAAAAAGAAGTGTCAGGAAAAACCGTCAACAGCGCCATCCTGCTGCTGGTCATTGGCAACGCCATGGCCATTGGCTCGGATGTATTCATCAAAACCCTGGAACCGGGCGCCCCGATTTTCCAGTTTGCCTTCATGCGCTGCCTGTTGACCCTACTGTTCCTGCTTCCCCTCATCGGCAAGCTGAACCGTCGGCACCTCTTTGACGGCCTGAAAATCCACACCATCCGCTCCCACGTGCACCTGGCCGGCATTGTCTGCATGGTCATCGCCCTGACCAACCTGCACCTCGCAACGGCCAACGCCCTGTTCTATGGCGCTCCAATCCTGGTCATGGTGCTGTCAGCCTTTATCTTCCGGGAAACCCTCACCCCGTTGAGCGTCACCGCCGTCTTCAGCGGATTCGCCGGCATTATCGTCATCCTGCGTCCAACGGAAGTGAACTGGGCTGTGCTGGCCGCCCTGGGTTCCGCGCTCGCGCTGTCCGTGAACGCCGTCATGGTCCGCCAGTTGCCCAAAACCCAGAGTACTGTGCATAAGCTGTTTCTCAACTATCTGCTTATCGTTCCGGCAGCCGCCGCGTTGGCTTTGTGGGAAGGTGCCACCTGGAACACAGGCATGCTCATGAACGCCGCCGGCTCGGCTTTGATGATTCTCGGCTACAACATTACCGTACTTTTGGCCTACCACCAGGTTGAAGCCAACCTGGTCACCAGCGCCGAATACACCGGCCTGATCTGGGCCGTGGCCATTGGTTGGATCTGGTTTGGCGAAGTACCGGACATTTGGTTTATGGTGGGAAGTCTGATGATTGTCGTGCCATTGGTACTGATCGGACTGCGACAAAAGCAGCGTCAGAAATTAGTATAAATTTTTTTCAATTTTAGCTATAAATACCTATGGCTATGGTACAGTCGCCTTTTGTTATAGACACAATCCCAAAAAACCAACAGTAACTCGGAGCTGCTATGTCTACTGCTTCCAGAATTCGTTGTGCTGATCTGAACGATCGCATCATGAGCGCCAAAGAGGCCGCCGCCCTGATTCCCAACGGCGTAAACGTTGGCATGAGTGGTTTCACCGGCGCTGGCTACCCGAAAGCCATCCCGCAGGCCCTGGCCGACCACATCCGCGAGCAGCGCGAGCAAGGCACCGAATACAAAATCGGCGTATTTACCGGCGCATCCACCGCCCCGGAACTGGACGGTGTCCTTTCCGAAGTGAACGGCATGTCCTTCCGTATCCCGTACCAGAGTGATCCCATCGGCCGTAAGAACATCAACGAAGGCCGCATGGACTACATGGATGTTCACCTGTCCCACCTGGGCCCGGACGTAGCCGCCGGCTTCTACGGCAAGCTGGAAGTCGCCGTGATCGAAGTAGTTGGCATTACCGAAGAAGGTCACCTGATCCCCTCTTCCTCCGTGGGTAACAACAAGACCTGGATCGACGTGGCCGACAAGGTCATTCTCGAGGTCAACCACGGCCAGCCGGCCGGCCTGGAAGGCATGCACGACATCTACCAGGAAGACTTCCAGCCGCCGCATCGCCAGCCGATCCCGGTACTGAAGCCGGAAGACCGCGTTGGCACCCCGTACATCAAGTGCCCGAAAGAAAAGATTGCGGCCATCGTTGAGACCAACTCAACCGACCGCAACTCCAGCTTCAGCGAGCCGGACGAAGCCTCCAAGCAGATCGCCCAGAACATCCTCCAGTTCTTCGATGACGAGATCAACGCTGGTCGCATGCCGAAAGAACTGCTGCCGATCCAGTCCGGTGTGGGCAACATCGCCAACGCCGTACTGGCCGGCCTGAACGACGGTCCGTACAAGAACCTGACGTCCTACACCGAAGTGCTGCAGGACGGCATGCTGGAAATGCTGAAGTCCGGCACCCTGAAGATGGCCTCCTGTACTTCGTTCTCCCTGAGCCCGGAAGCCAACCAGGAGCTGGCCGAGAACATCGAAGAGTACAAAGACCGCATCATGCTGCGTCAGCAGGAAGTGAGTAACCATCCGGAAGTGATCCGTCGCCTTGGCATCATCGCCATGAACGGCATGATCGAAGCCGACATCTACGGCAACGTGAATTCCACTCACGTGATGGGTACCCGTGTGATGAACGGTATCGGCGGCTCCGGCGACTTCGCCCGGAACGGCTACCTGTCCATCTTCATGACCCCGTCCCTGGCCAAGGGTGGCAACATCTCCACCATCGTGCCGATGGTTTCCCACGTGGACCACACCGAGCACGACGTACAGGTTATCGTGACCGAGCAGGGTCTGGCCGACCTGCGTGGCCTGTGCCCGCGCAAGCGTGCCCTGGAAGTGATCAACAAGTGTGCACACCCGGACTACCGTGACCGCCTGCTCGACTACTTCGAGCGCGCCACCAAGAACGGCCGTGGCCAGCACACTCCGCACAACCTGGCGGAAGCCCTGAGCTGGCACGAGAACTTCGAAGAAACCGGCAAGATGTAAGAGCCTTCGGGTTCACGCATCGAAACCGATGAAAAAAGCCGCAGCCCCTCGGGGTTGCGGCTTTTTTGTTTTTACAGGTTCAGTAACAGCGAATCAGTAAAGCTTGCCAAGCGCGCTTTTGGAGAAATCCTCGATCTCATCCAGACGCCCGTCCTTCACCTTTTGCAACCAGTACGGGTCCTGCAGCAGCGCCCGGCCCACCGCAATCAGCTCAAACTCGTGATTGGCCATGCGCTCGGCCAGCTCGTCCAGGCCTGAACGTTCCACCGATTCCTTCTCACTGGCGAACGTGCCACTGATGAAATCCTCCGTCAGACCGACACTGCCCACCGACATCGCCGGCTTGCCGGTGAGCTTCTGGGTCCAGCCGGCCAGGTTCAGGTTCGAACCCTCGAATTCCGGTTCCCAGAAACGGCGGGTGGAAGCGTGGAAGATATCCACACCGGCCTCGGACAGCGGCTTGAGAAACGCCTCCAGCTCATCCGGTGTATGCGCCAGCCTGGCTTCGTAATCCTGCATTTTCCACTGAGAGAAGCGCAGCATGATGGGGAAATCCGGACCCACGCAGTGGCGGACTTCTTCAATCACCTCCACGACGATGCGCAGACGGTTTTCCATACTGCCGCCGTATTCATCCTCGCGCTGGTTGGTGCCTTCCCACAAAAACTGGTCCAGCAGGTAACCGTGCGCACCGTGGATTTCCACCCCGTCAAAACCCAGGGCCCTGGCATCGGCAGCGGCCTGACCAAAAGCCTTGACCACATCGCGGATGTCTTCCCGGGTCATGGCCTTGCCGTTGGGTTTGCCCGGTGCATAAAGGCCAGACGGGCTGTAACCCGGCACCTGCGGGTCCGGCTCCATGCCTTCCTTGCGCACCGCGCCCACATGCCACAACTGGGGGAAAATCGCGCCGCCGGCCTGATGCACCGCATCCGCCACCTGCTTCCAGCCGGCCAGGGCCTGCTCGCCATGAAACGCCGGCACATCCGGGTAACCGTTCGCGGCCGGGTGATTGACCACCGTGCCTTCGGTGATGATCAGGCCGATACCAGCCTCGGCACGCCGGCGATAATAGGCCACTACATCCTCGCCCGGAATGCCCCGGGGCGAGAAATTCCGGGTCATCGGCGCCATAGCTACGCGATTGCGCAGGTGCAACCTTCCCAGATCAAAGGGCTGAAACAGCGGGTCCAGATTCAACGTCATAAAGCCTCACAGATAAAAGGGGGTACAAAAATTTAGCGAGCTTTTAATTACCAGCCTTGGTACCAGTATACGCAGGCTTTTACTCATTGGAGCCCGTGAAACCCGAAAAAACATAGCAAGCAATACACCGGTGAGCAGCCGCCGTTTTTTTGAGTTGCATCAACGGTTCTCAGCGAGTTCCCGTCAGCGCAATCATTTCTTGCGCTAAATCAAGATCCCTGAGGCCATGGGGATTACATTACGGTCATAGATTATTCATACACGAGGAGTAAAGGCTATGTCCCGTAGTTTCAAAGTAGGCGTTCTGGCAGCAGCAGTAATGGCAGTGGCTCCGGCTGCTCAGGCGTTTGAGGCCGGTAATTTTGTAGTTCGTGGCGGTGCCGTGCATGTAGCGCCGGATGATTCTAGTGATTCGATCGTCGTGAAAGGCGTTGGCAATACTGGCACCGAAGCCGCGGTAGATTCCAACACCCAGCTGGGTTTGCGTGCTACTTACATGTTCACTGACAGCTTGGGCCTTGGCCTGCTTGCGGCCACGCCTTTTAAACACAACATTACCGGTAGTGGTGGTGTGTTGGACGGCGCAGATCTCGGCGAAACCAAGCACCTCCCGCCAACACTGACCCTGCAGTACTACCCAATGCCCAGCGGGTCAGCTATCCAACCATACGCTGGCGTTGGGGTTAACTACACCACTTTCTTTGATGAGCAAACAGATCTGCCTGGTGAGCTCACCCTGGAAGACAGTGTAGGTGCCGCAGTAGAAGTTGGCGTTGACTACATGCTGAACAAGAGCTTCGGCTTGAACGCTGCTGTGTGGTATGCCGATATCGAAACTGAGGCTGAAGTTGAAGGCGTCACAGAAAAATTCGACGTCCAAATCGACCCGATGGTTTACATGATCGGTATGACCTACAAGTTCTAAGAATCCCCGTACCCCGGCAGCCTCCGGTCTGTGGGCTGCCAAGGTGCGTTCTCCTGTGCGGGGCCTCTGGCCCCGCCTTTTTGTGTCTGGAGAACCCGGATTACGTCACAAAAAAGGGGCCGGGTTTTGAAACCCGGCCCCTTTCTCAGTCATAACAGCCAGCTATCAGGCGCTACGGCGCTGCTGGGATGGGCGGCCTCTGCCCTGTCCCTGGCCAGCACCACCGCGGCCCCGGCCAGGATTACTACCCGCCGGTTTCGGACCAAAGCTCTTAGCTTTATTCGCGCCCTGCGGCTTACGACCACGAGCCTTGCTCGGATCCGCCTTGGCCTTTGGCTTCAGCGGCAGATTGTTCTTCGGCTCAAAGCCTTCGATTTCCGTGCGCGGCAACTGCTTCTTGATCAGCTTCTCGATACCCGCCAGTTGCTTGCCTTCATCCGCACTCACCAGTGACAGTGCATGGCCACTTTCGCCTGCGCGGCCGGTACGGCCGATACGATGCACGTAGTCTTCCGGCACATTTGGCAGTTCAAAGTTCACCACCTGCGGCAGCTGTTTGATGTCCAGACCACGGGCCGCGATATCGGTGGCCACCAGTACGCGCACTTCACCGGCCTTGAAATTGGCCAGTGCGCGGGTGCGAGCACCCTGGGATTTGTTGCCGTGAATCGCGGCAGCGGTAATACCGTCTTTTTCCAGTTTCTGGGTCAGGCGGTTGGCTCCATGCTTGGTGCGAGTGAACACCAGCACCTGCTCCCACGCATTGTCACGCACCAGCCTGCTCAGCAGCGCGGTTTTCTGGCTCTGGTCCACCGGGTAAACAGACTGCTTCACCTTTTCGGCCGTGGTGTTGCGGGCGGCCACTTCCACCTGAACCGGGTTATCCAGCAGGCCCTGGGCCAGGGTGCGGATTTCATTGGAGAAGGTGGCGGAAAACAGCAGGTTCTGTCGCTTGGCCGGCAGCATCGCGAGAATCTTGCGAATGTCGCGGATAAAGCCCATGTCCAGCATGCGGTCGGCTTCGTCCAGCACCAGGATTTCAATTTCATCGAAACGCACGGCATTTTGCTGGTAAAGATCCAGCAAGCGACCGGGGGTGGCTACCAGTACATCCAGACCCTTGCGCAGCTTCATCATCTGCGGATTGATCTTGACGCCACCAAACACCACGGCGGATTTAGTGGGTACATAGCGACTGTAGAGGTTCACGCTGTCGTGCACCTGGGCCGCCAGTTCACGGGTGGGGGCCAGAATCAGGGCCCGGGGGCCTTTGCCGGTGCGTGGCTTTGCAGCCAGACGCTGCAACAGTGGCAGGGTAAAGCCAGCGGTTTTACCGGTGCCAGTCTGGGCGGCCGCCATTACGTCCTTGCCCGACAGCACGGCAGGAATCGCCTGCTGCTGAATGGGGGACGGGGTTTCATAACCCTGATCGGAAGTGGCACGCACCAGTTGCTCGGACAAACCGAGGGAAGAAAAACTCATATAAGAAACACTCTTGATTGTTCTGCCTCCACGAACGCCATCGTTGACGAATGCGGGCAGATGCCATGAAAGTTCATGGAATTAAAAGACGACTACGGTCACGCGCCAAATGTGGGGTGACGTCCTCTGACGGGTCGTTTGGATAGTTCGCAAGGTGGCTTTTTGCCGGAAACTGCGGAATCCTTAGAGGCAGGATGCGGGCACGATAACAGAGCGCCCGGAGAATAGCTACGCATGTTTTTAATAAGCATGCTTTTGTTTTCCAGTGACACAGGAACTCCGGCCTCTCCTGTTGGTCATTAACGTCGGTATCCACCTGTCACCCATAACAAAACGGAGAATCCATGCTCAGCGTTGGCATAGGGCCGGTCAGTCTATCCATCGAACACGTTCTTCTGATACTCGCCTTCGGCGTTGCCCTGTTGGTGGGCGCCATCGCCGGCCGAAAGCAGAAAACGCCCGTGGCCGGCACTCTGGCCGATGTTTTTCTGGTGGCTCTGGTATCGGCCCGTATCGGCTTTGTGGTGCGTTATTTCGAGCATTACCAGAATGATTGGCTGGGCATGGTGGATATCCGTGACGGCGGCTTCGACGTGATTACCGGTGTGCTGGTCGCACTGGTCTTCACCGGGTACCGGATGTGGCGCCAAAGTACACTACGCAAGCCTCTGAGCGCCGCCCTCGTTGCCGGGGCCGTGACATGGGGCACCACGTTTGGCGCCATTGCCCTGATCCATCAGCAGGCCAGCGGTTTGCCAGACGTCGAATTGGCGGAGCTGAACGGACAACCCGCCAGCCTGACCGCCATCGCTGATGGCAAGCCCCTGGTGGTCAATCTCTGGGCCACCTGGTGCCCGCCCTGCATTCGGGAGATGCCGGTTCTGGAGACCGCTCAACAGAACTACACGGACATCCGCTTCGTGTTTGCCAATCAGGGGGAACATGGCGAAACCATCCGCCGCTTCCTGGAAAAGCAGTCACTCAATCTGGACCATGTGGTGAGAGATCAAACCGGCAGCTTCGGACAGGTCGTAGGGAGTCACGGATTACCGACCACGTTGTTCTACAGCGCCGACGGACAGTTGCTGGACAGCCACATGGGGGAGCTGTCTCGTGCCACCCTGGTGGAGAAACTGGAGCGCTTCGACCCGGCCTTCCTGAACCAGACAAGTCCAGCATCCGCACAGTAAAGCGCACTCAGGGCATTAACCAGAAAGTCGCAGCTGCAGCCATCAGGCTGGCCAGTACCAGCGCGGACAGGGACAGTCTCAGATTCCAGCGCAGGGAGGCATCCACCGGCCTGTAACCGGTCAAACGTTCCATCAACAGGGCATTGGCGGCAAACGGGGTACCAAATGCCGTTACGCCCCAACCAGTGACCATTCCAATACCAAGGCCCAGCACCGCACTCTCCGGCCAGATCGAGCCAAGGATGCCTCCGGCCAGCGTGCCTATCACGATGGGGTTCACGCCACCCAGGCCTGCGGCAAAAAATACCCAGGGCACACAAGCCGCCAGCACCGGCCATAGCCAGGCCGGCCATTCCGGGCTGGCGCTAACACTACCCAGGACCACGCCACTGATAACAGCACCAATGAAAGCCGAGCCACCGACAATGGCCAGTTCGTTGCTGACGTGGGACATACTCGCGACCGGAGAACGTTCTGCCCGAAACAGCTCCAGCAGGCGTCCTCCCAAAACCACGGCCAGCGCACTCAGGGTGACACCATGGGCGTAGCTGAAGCCCCATTGGCTGGTAAGCAGAAACGCCCCCACGCAAATGCCGGCAATAACGCTGGAAAACCGCAACCAACTGGCAGGGCTGGCAGCATCTTCCGCTACCGTCTCGGTTGAAGGGGCTTCGGGCTCTCGCCAGAACCAACCAAACAGAAGCAGCAAAACTGAAAAAGGCACCGCCAACGCCAGTAACTCCATGCTTGCCAGCCCCGGCAGCAACGTCAGGGTCAGCACCACAGAAATAGACAACGGCGAGAACATCGGAGCCACACCGAACCCCCGCAAGACAGCCCGAGTCGCGTTTCGGGTAGCAGCAGAATCGCCCTCCTTGTGGATGCGATCAGCCACCAGGCTGCCAATGACCGCCACCGACCCAAAATTCAGTGGAATGGATACCAACGCGGTACCGTAGGCCAGACTGAGATACCTGGAAACCGGCCGGCCACTGAACAAGCTGATGGAAATTCTCTGCAGATCGCGGGTGCGCGAGAGTACTTGCGACAACAGCATGACCGACAGGATCAGGCCAGCCAGGCGAGTGACATTGGCCGAACCCTCACCAATCAGCGAACGATCAGCCACCAGTGCATATGCCAGGGCAATCAAGGCCACCGAAAACACCACTTTGGGCACCCCACGCATCTCCCGCCACCCAAGACTCACAGCCAGCGCCACGGCAACCGCACCTAGCTGGGTCATACCCGGCAGCAGTGACAACACAGCAGCGATTAGCGCCAGATAGGCGAAAGCGGAGCGCAAACGAATCAGCAAAGAAGTTTCCTTATCGGGAATACACGCGGCCTATCATAAGGAAGCTAATAACCAGGGCCATCCGCAATTATGGCAATGCCCATCTTCTTCATTTACTCAATAATATCCGGGAATTTCCGGCGCAGGCGATACAGGCGGACAATCGTAATGCCATTGGTCACCAACACCATACCCTCGGCCAGAATGCCCCCGATCGAGCCGATCACAATGTTGTTCAGCATCCAGGAGAACGCCGCCAGACCCAGCACGACCCGCAGTGGAATTCCCCGCAGCATGAACATCCCCACGGTGCCGAAGGCCATGGCCATAACCGGGAAAATATCGGTTATCGACTGCCAGGTGGCCCAGGCCGCCAGCCCGCTGACTGCCAGCATACTCAGCATCAGCCACCAGTTGCCCTGAAAACGTCGGGCCAGGGCAATGCGGACGATCACCAGAACGGTCAGGGCCGCCGCCGTCCAGCTCTGGAACGAGGCGAACATCAGCACAAACGCCACATTGGCGGAGATCAGCAGCACCATCAGCCGATCATCGTTTTTGTTGGCGAACCCGGCAATGCAGAAAGCCAGGGCCACGAGGCCAAAAAACTGGCCCAGCATCTCTGCTACGGTCATAGGGAGTGGTCCTTTCGCGTATTCGCCCCCAGACTGCCACAACAGACAATCTTGAGCTATGTCGCTGCTCGTGCGACATTGCCTGAGAAGCCCCAATACACGCCATAGTCCGGAAGCCCTGCCATGAAAACCGTCTTCTCTCCCCTACACAACCGCCGCGATGTGAAAACCGAGCTCGATGGCGGCCTGTTGATCGCTCCCCACGAGAAGCCCTCCCGGGCCGAGACCATCCTGGCGCGAGTAAAAAGCCAGGCTCTGGGCGAGATAGTGGAGCCCGAGGAGTTCGGGCTGGAACCGATCAAGCGGGTCCACACCGACAATTACGTAGAGTTCTTGGAAAACTGCTGGCAGGAATGGCAGTCCGATGGCAAACAGGGTGAGGCCATTCCCGTGTTCTGGGCCGGGCGAGGCATGCGCCACCGGGAACCAAAAGACATTGATGGTCGCCTGGGCTATTACAGCATGGGCGCGGACACTTCCATCTCTGACGGGACCTGGGAGGCGGCATGCGCCTCGGTAAACGTTGCCCTCACCGGCCAGAAGCTGGTGGCCGGCGGCGAACGGGCCGTCTTTGCGCTCTGCCGCCCACCGGGGCACCACGCCCACGCCGACCTGTTCGGCGGCTACTGCTTCTTCAACAACGCCGCCATTGCCGCGCAGGCGTTCCGGGATCAAGGCTATGAACGGGTGGCCGTGCTCGATGTGGATTTTCACCACGGCAATGGCACCCAATCCAT
Source organism: Marinobacter persicus (assembly GCF_002934325.1). Classification (GTDB taxonomy): domain Bacteria; phylum Pseudomonadota; class Gammaproteobacteria; order Pseudomonadales; family Oleiphilaceae; genus Marinobacter; species Marinobacter persicus_A. The sequence goes on along the minus strand of NZ_PTIV01000014.1, from coordinate 28,822 downwards.
TTTCTACCACCGTAACGATGTGCTCACCATCAGCCTGCACGGCGACCCGGATCTGGTTTTTCCGCACTTCCTGGGTTTTGAGGATGAAACCGGCGAGGGTGAAGGTGAAGGCTATAACCTCAACATTGTCTACCCACCGGGCACCCCCTTCAGTGTCTGGCGTCAGGGCCTGGAAACCGCCTGTCGGCGCATTGCCGATTTTGGCGCGGATGCCCTGGTGGTGCCGCTGGGAGTGGACACCTTCGAGGACGACCCCATCTCGTTCTTCAAGCTCACCTCCCCGGATTACCTGACCCTGGGCCAGCGCCTGGCGCAACTGGGCCTGCCCACACTGTTTACCATGGAAGGCGGCTACGATGTGGATGCCATTGGCGTGAACGCCGTGAATGTGATGCAGGGGTTTGAGGGCAAGGCATAAAAAAACCGGTGGCCGCTTGCGCAGACACCGGTGAAGGGGAGGCCTGATGGGAGCCAGGCCCGTGTGAAGCGTTTACTCCGCAGAGTTGCGGATGATGAAGTCGAAGGCGCTCAGAGCAGCCTTGGAGCCTTCCCCCATGGAGATCACGATCTGCTTGTAGGGCACGGTGGTGACATCGCCCGCCGCGAAAATACCCGGAACCGAGGTCTCGTTACGGTCATTTACGATGATTTCACCGTGCTGGCTCAGTTCAATTTCACCACCTTTCAGCCATTCGGTGTTTGGCACCAGGCCGATCTGCACGAACACACCTTCCAGCTCCACGTGGTGGCTATCACCCGTCTTGCGGTCGGTGTAGTTCAGACCGCTCACCTTGCCGTTCTCGCCGACGATTTCAGTGGTCTGGCCGGAGGTGATGATCTTCACGTTGTCCAGGCTACGCAGTTTGCGCTGCAGAACCTCATCGGCCTTCATTTCATCGCCGAACTCGATCAGGGTCACGTGGCCCACGATGCCGGCCAGGTCGATGGCTGCTTCCACGCCGGAGTTACCACCGCCGATGACTGCCACACGCTTGCCCTTGAACAGTGGGCCGTCGCAGTGGGGGCAGTAGGCCACGCCCTTGTTGCGGTACTCTTCCTCGCCCGGCACGCCCATCTGGCGCCAGCGGGCACCGGTGGACAGGATCAGGGTTTTTGACTGCAGGGTAGCGCCATTCTCCAGGCGAACCTCGTGCAGACCACCCTTCTCTTTCGCCGGGATCAGCTTCTCGGCGCGCTGCATGTTCATGATGTCCACGTCGTATTCATTAACGTGCTGCTCCATGGCAGACACCAGCTTCGGGCCCTCGGTGTAAGGCACGGAAATCAGGTTCTCGATGCCCATGGTGTCGGCCACCTGGCCACCGAAGCGCTCGGCAGCAATACCGGTGGAGATACCTTTACGGGCGGCATAGATGGCCGCAGAGGCACCCGCCGGGCCACCACCAATGACCAGCACTTCGAACGGATCGCGCTCGTTGATCTTCTTGGCTTCCTTGGCCGCTGAATTGGTATCCAGCTTGGCCACGATTTCTTCCAGGGTCATGCGGCCCTGGCCCCAGGGTTCACCGTTCATGAACACACTGGGTACCGCCATCACCTCGCGTCGCTCCACTTCGTCCTGGAACACGGCGCCGTCGATCGCGGTGTGTTTGATCTTCGGGTTCAGGATGCTGATCAGGTTCAGCGCCTGCACCACGTCCGGGCAGTTCTGACAGGACAGGGAGAAGTAGGTTTCGAATTCCAGCTCTTCGTCCAGGTCCTGGATCTGTTCGATCAATTCCTGGGACGCCTTGGACGGGTGACCGCCCACCTGCAACAGGGCCAACACCAGAGAGGTGAACTCGTGGCCCATGGGAATGCCTGCGAAGCGAACGCTGACGTCTGTGCCCACACGCTGAATGGCGAACGACGGGCGACCAACACGCTGGTCGCTCTCGGTGCGCAAGCCGATCTTGCTGGACATCGGCTCGATTTCCTCCAGCAGCTGCTTGAGCTCCTGGGACTTTTCGCTGTCGTCATACGCTGCCACCAGCTCAATCGGCTGCTGCAGCTTTTCCATGTATGCCTTCAGTTGTTGCTTGATGTTCGCGTCCAACATGTTCGGTGTTCCCCTTTAATGTCGTAAATCCAAGTCTTTGAAAGTAATCAGTTCGTGATCAGAAGATGGGAATAAGATAAAGACTGACTATCAAAACAGCAAATTGATAACAACAAATCAATTGATAGGCACCCGCTATCTCACTCCGGGCTTTCAATTAACAGATACGAAAAAGGCCCGCGATGCGGGCCTTTTCCTAAAGCATTGCCGTTACAGGCTCGCTTAGATTTTGCCAACCAGGTCCAGAGACGGCGCCAGAGTTTCTTCGCCTTCTTTCCACTTGGCCGGGCAAACTTCGCCAGGATGGTTGCGAACGTACTGAGCGGCTTTAACCTTGCGCAGCAGGTCGTCTGCGTCACGGCCAATGCCTTCGGCAGTGATTTCCATCGCCTGGATAACACCATCCGGGTCGATCAGGAAGGTAGCGCGGTCTGCCAGGCCCTGGCCTTCACGCATCACACCGAAGTTGTTGGTGATGGTGCCAGTCTGGTCGCCTACCATGTAGTAGTTGATCTTGCCGATGGTCTCAGAAGCATCGTGCCATGCCTTGTGGGTGAAGTGAGTGTCGGTGGACACAGAGAACACTTCAACGCCCAGCTTCTGCAGCTCTTCGTATTTGTCGGCCACGTCGCCCAGCTCGGTCGGGCAAACGAAGGTGAAGTCGGCCGGATAGAAGAAGAAGATGGCCCACTTGCCTTTCACGTCCGCTTCGGAGATTTCCACGAACTCGCCCTGTTTGAAAGCAGTGGCGTTAAACGGTTTGATTTCGCTGTTGATAATACCCATTTAAGAAGAACTCCTGTTGGTTCATTTGAGTAACGATTGAAAACAGTGCTTACGATACGGGCCAACCATAAAAAAGGAAAATTGATAATTTCCAAAATAAAGATAGATCCTGCCTATCGGCCATCTCTGAGACGACCGGAATCAACCCGTGACCGCATAAATAACGGGAACAGAGGCCTATGTGAGGGCAATCCGGTCAACTTCAAGATCACGGAAAACCCTTAGGGCCAGGGCAGAACCAGGCCAGGCCGCCGGTACAGCGGCCCACCCAGGCCCCGGAGCGTATCAACCGGCGAGTTCTACTTTATGGAAATCCAACACATTTTCTTCCGGAGACGCCTTGATCGCCGCCACTTCCTTGCGCTTCTTCAACAGGATGTAGGCAAAGCAGCTGAAGTACAGGGCAATCACCAGTGCCCCAACCCACTGGATACGCAGGAAATCCAGCTGGAACAGCATGGTCAGCCCGATCATGGCCACCAGGTTGAAGATCACGTAGTTGACCCGGCCCAGGCGCTGGGCGGTCAGGTTCAGGTTGTCGGTGTATAACCGGATCAGCGAATCCAGTGAGTTAATCACCATCAACACACCCACAAAGATCATGGCGATGTTGGTGAACGCGGCAATCTTCAGGCCCTCGGCATGGTAGTAGTAAAGCACGCTGAACCACACACCAATGGCAATGGACGGCACCACCAGCATGGCCAGTAGCAACTGCCAGGTCTTGATACCGGACACGAAGCGGGCGGTGAACTGGCCGATCATGATGCTCCAGGCGAACCACCAGAACAGGTAGAACTCGTGATAGTCATTGATCGGCAACACAAACTTGTTCAGGTTGCCAAAATACTCGCCCAGCATGCTCGCGGTGCCGAAGAAATCGGCCGGTGAGCCTTGCCCCAGCACAAAGGCCCGGAACCACATGCCCACGATGAGAGCGATAAACAGGAGACTGGAACCCACACTCAGGATTCGCACGTACTTGATCTTGGAACTGGAATACACCGCCAGCGCAATCGACAGAAACACGATCGCATAGAACGCCGGCACCACCCCGTCGTCACTGCTCAGCTCGGGCAGGTACCACGGCAGGTTCGCCAGCAGCAGATAAGCGGTGAACGCACAGGTGCCGATGATCACCACGTTGTTGATGAACTTCACCACCGGAATTTCAAAGAACTGCACCCTAGGCTCGATGATCGCGAAGTAGAAACAGGTCAGGAAGTAAAACCCCCAGATCAGGAACGCCCAGAAGCCGAATTCGATGGCCAGCGGGTTGGCGAAACCGTATTCCGGGTTGTCAGCCACATTGCCATAGCCGCCAAACTCGGTCAGCGGGAACATGATCAGCCCCACGTCCAGCCCGGAGGTGAACAGAATGGCAATGAAGACCAGCGTGCGAACCGGCGTCACGCCGATGCACTGCATGTCCCACCATTTGTACAGAATCAGGGCAATGGCGGCGAAGGTAAAAATCAGACCAGATGATAACCAGAGTGTCATACGCTCAGCCTCCGGTTGGTGTTACTCACTATATTGCACAGCATGGGTGTTCCTCCTCTACTCAATTGATTTCGAATCGGACACAAACCCAGGACTTGCCTATCCGGCGCCCAAGAACGGCACAAGGCCGCTGCGCTGATAGGGAAATCCTGAGGGCTTGCTACCCGGGCACCTTGCGCACCCGGGGTAGATCACGGTCGCGGGATTGCTATTAAACGGTTGCTAAAAAGCTAGGGGTGCGCCCGTTTGGCCTGGCCTGGGCGTTGGTGCACCTGCCACTGGTCATCCATGTCGACGGGTGCGGCCGAGGCCGGCAGGGGCTCCTTGCCCCGAATGAGGTCGGCGGCCCGCTCGGCCACCATGATGGTGGGCGCGTTCAGGTTGCCGTTGGGAATGGTCGGGAAAATGGAAGAATCCACCACCCGCAGGTTGTCGATGCCGCGCACCCGGGTCTCCGGGTCCACCACCGCCAACTCGTCGGTGCCCATCTTGCAGGTGCAGGACGGGTGATAGGCGCTTTCCACCGCCTGGCGGACGAAGGCATCGATGTCTTCATCGCTGGTGATGTGTTCTCCGGGCTGGATCTCCGCGCCCCGGTAGGCGTCCATGGCCGGCTGGTTGATGATCTCCCGGGTCAGGCGCACACAGTCCCGGAAACCTTCACGGTCGTCCTCGTGTTGCAGGTAGTTGAAGCGAATGCGCGGTGACTGCTTCGGGTCGGCCGACTGCACGTGCACAAAACCCCGGCTTTTCGGCTTGTTGTGGCCGATGTGCAGCTGGAAGCCATCGCCGGAGAATGCTTCCTTGCCGTCGTAGCGCATGGCCGCCGGCAGGAAATGGTATTGCAAGTCCGGCCACTCGACGCCCGGCTTGGAGCGGATAAAACCACAGGATTCAAAGTGATTGGTGGCGCCCAGGCCGTCCTTGCGCAGAATCCAGCGCACGCCGATCTTGAATTTGTTCCACCAGTCCAGCTTGCGGTTCAGGGACACCGGCTGGTTGCAGCGGAACTGGAAATAGAATTCCAGATGGTCCTGCAGGTTCTCGCCCACGCCGGGCAGTGCGTGCTCAACCTCGATACCGGCTTGTTTGAGCACCTCCGGGTTACCGATGCCGGAGAGTTGCAGCAGGTGGGGCGAGCCGATGGAGCCCGCCGAGAGCACCACTTCTTTGGCAGCCTGGACCTCATGCACCTTGCCGCCCTGCTCGTAACGAACGCCGGTGGCGGTCTTGCCGTCCAGCAATACCCGGTGCACCTGGGCGTGGGTGACCACGGTCAGGTTATCCCGGGCCATGGCCGGGCGCAGGTAGGCATTGGCGGTGGACCAGCGACGGCCGTTTTTCACCGTCATGTGCATGGGACCAAAGCCTTCCTGGCGCGCGCCGTTGTAATCTTTGGTTTCCATGTAGCCGGCGTCGACGCCGGCCTGAACAAAGGCCGAATACAGCGGGTTCTGCATGTTGTTGCCGTTGTTCACGCCCAGCGGGCCTTCGTTGCCCCGGTAGTCGTCACCACCGAAGGCCCAGGTTTCCGCCTTCTGGAAATACGGCAGCACATGGGCGTAATCCCAGCCGGTCGCGCCTTCCGCTTCCCACTCGTCGAAATCCCGGGCGTGGCCGCGCACATACACCATGCCGTTGATGGAGGATGAACCGCCCAGCACCTTGCCCCGGGGGCAATGCATTTCCCGGTTGTCCAGGTGCGGCTCCGGGTCGGTGTGGAACTGCCACGCGTATTTTCTGGTATTCATGGGAATGGACAGGGCCGTGGGCATCTGGATGAAGATGCTCTTGTCGCTGCCACCGGTTTCCAGCAGCAGCACCCGGTTGCCCGCATCCTCGGTGAGCCGGTTGGCCAGCACACAACCGGCCGAGCCCGCACCCACAATGATGTAGTCGTATTGTGCTTCTTTCATACACTTACTCCTCTGTGGCCTGCGGGATCAGAACGGTGCGTCAAGGTCTTTCATGCCCACATACACCGATTTGATCTGGGTGTAGTGGTCCAGCGTCACGCGCCCGTTCTCCCGGCCAATGCCGGAGAGCTTGTAGCCGCCCACGGGCATTTCCGCCGGGGATTCGCCGTAGCTGTTGATCCAGCAGATACCCGCCTGGATCTGGTGAATCACCCGGTGGGCGCGACGGATGTCGTTGGTGAACACGCCGGCGGCCAGACCCGTTTCAGTGTCGTTGGCCCGGGCAATCACCTCATCCTCATCGCGGAAAGTGAGCACCGACATCACCGGGCCGAAGATTTCCTCGCGCACGATGGTCATATCGTCGGTGCAATCGGTGAAGATGGTCGGCTCCACGAAGTAGCCGCCTTTCGAGTCGGCCGGTTCAAACGCCCGGCCGCCGTTGCTCAGGGTGGCGCCCTCGGACAGCCCCTTGGCGATGTAATCCAGCACCAGTTCCTGATGCTTTTTGGAGATCAGCGCGCCGAAGTTGGTGTCCGGGTTCATCGGATCGCCCGGGACAATGTTCTTGCGGGTGCGTTCCAGCAGGCGATCCATGAAGGCCGGGTAGAGGTCTTCGTGCACGAACACCCGGGTGCCGTTGGTGCAGATTTCGCCCTGGGTGTAGAAGTTGCCTACCATGGCGGCGGAGATAGCGTTCTCCAGATCCGCGTCATCGAAGATGATCAGGGGGGACTTGCCGCCCAGCTCCATGGTCACGTCTTTCAGGGTGGAGGCGGAGGCTTCCATGACCTTTTTGCCGGTGCCCACCTCGCCGGTGAACGACACCTTGGCGATGGCTGGGCTATGGGTCAGCCACTGCCCCACTTCGGCGGCGCCCTGAACCACGTTGAACACGCCCGCCGGCACACCGGCCTCGATGAAGATCTCCGCCAGCTTCACCGCGCCCATCGGGGTTTCTTCCGACGGCTTGAAGATCATGGCATTGCCGGTGGCCAGCGCCGGGGCCGACTTCCAGCAGGCAATCTGCAGCGGGTAGTTCCAGGCACCAATACCGGCACAGATGCCCAGGGGCTCGCGGCGGGTGTAATAAAAATCGCCGCCCAGATCCTGCTGGTTGCCTTCGATGGACGGCGCCAGGCCGGCAAAGAATTCGATGGCATCGGCGCCGGTGGTCACATCCACGGCTTCGGCTTCCTGCCAGGGCTTGCCGGTGTCTTTCACTTCCACGGCGGCCAACTCATCGTTCCGCTCGCGCAGCAATGCCACCGCCTTAAGCAGAACCCGGCTGCGCTCGACCATCGGCATGGCGGACCACTGGAGAAAACCAGCCCGTGCGCTTTCAATGGCCGCTTCCTGGATGGCCTCATCGGCCACTTCCACTTCGTAGATGACCTGGCCGGTGGCCGGGTTTACCACCGGGAAGGTCTCACCGGTGGTGTTGGCCAGAAACCGGCCGTGGATAAAGTTACGGACAACAGGAACCGTTGCTGCTTCAGACATGATCCGGAAAATCCCTCAATTGGGTGACTTCAGGCCTTGTGGGCCGTTTCATTCAATGGGCTCAGGCGCGAGCCTGGGCCAGCGTCTCGTGGACAAACTTCTTGCACAGGCGCTCGCCCGCTTCGAAGTGCTCGGACGGGTCCGCACTCAGGGCACTGCGCAGCCAGAAACCGTCAATCAGTGCGGCGGTCTGTCGGGCCGCCTCGGTGGCGCTGTCCGCCGGCAGTACCTGGGCAAAGGAATACCGCAGGTTGCTGTACAGCCGGGCGTTGTTGATCTGCTGCAACCGGTGCAGCCCCGGCTCGTGCATGGCCCGCGACCAGAAACTCAGCCAGGTCTTGGCTGCCAGCGCCGAGCGCTGGAATTCCGAGAAGTTGGATTCAATGATGCAATCCAGCCGCTGCTTGGGAGAGCCGTCGGTTTTTGCCATGCGCTCCAGCAGCTCCCCACCAAGCTGATCCAGCAGGTGGCGCAGGGCTGCTTCAATCAGCCCCTGCTTGCCGCCGAAGTAGTGGCTGATGATTCCCGATGACATCCCCGCCCGCTTGCTGATGCTGACAATGGTGGTGTTCTGCATGCCCAGCTCGGCAATCGACTCCATGGTGGCGTCGATCAGTTGCTGGCGACGGGTGTCTTTCATTCCGACTTTTGGCATGGCAACTCTCTGAAAAATCCGTTATTTCCCGACCCTTCAGTAAGCTATAGGCCGAGCCATCTTTTATTAATTGAACGTTCAATTAATAAAAAGGTTACAGAAAAGAATGATTGGTTTCAAACCAACTAAAATGAAAAAGGGTGAAGAAAGCGATCGGCAGCGACCTCATAATCTGTCACGAACTGGCCTTCATGCGAGTTATCGGTGACGATTCCATCAAGTAGCGCACCCTTACATTATGATCTAAAGTTATTCATACATGTCATAACAAAAATAGGAGCGACTGATGGCCACTATCGTGATTGTGGGTGCTGGCCTGGGCGGCATGCCCATGGCGTTCGAGATGCGCGAACTGGCCCGAAAAACCGATCGCATCGTGATGATCTCCGACAAGGACTACTTCCACTTTGTGCCCTCCAACCCCTGGGTGGCGGTGGACTGGCGCCAGCCTGAAGACATCAAGATTCCCCTGGCCGGCGTGCTCGCCAAACGCAACGTGGAGCTGATCGTCGACACAGTCACACGGGTGGACCCAGACGGCCACAAGGTGATTCTGGCGGACGACTCCAGCGTCGAATACGACCACCTGATCCTCGCCACCGGGCCACGGCTGGCGTTCGATGAAGTGGAGGGCCTCGGGCCGGACGGGGGATTTACCCAGTCCATCTGCCACGTAGACCACGCCGACAAGGCCCGCAATCGCTGGCAGTCATTTGTTGAGAATCCCGGCCCGGTGGTGGTTGGCGCGGTGCAGGGGGCGTCCTGTTTTGGGCCGGCCTATGAGTATGCCTTCGTGATGGACCGGGACCTCCGCCAGCGCAAAGTTCGCGACAAAGTCCCGATGACGTTTGTAACACCGGAGCCTTACATCGGCCACCTTGGCCTGGGCGGTGTGGGCGACAGCAAGAGCATGCTCGAATCGGAACTGCGCCAGCACCACATCAACTGGATCTGCAATGCCCGTGTCGAGAAGATCGAGGACGGTCTGATGCATGTGGTGGAAGTGGATGACGAAGGCAACGAGAAAAAGAGACACGAACTGCCCTTTGACTATTCCATGATGCTGCCGGCCTTTACCGGCATTGAAGCCGTCCGGGGCATCGAGGGCCTGGTGAATCCGCGTGGATTCATCATCATCGACGAGCATCAGCGCAATCCCACCTACCCTGACATCTGGGGCATCGGCGTGGCGGTGGCCATCGCCCCTCCCGGCAAGACACCATTGGCCGTGGGCGTACCCAAGACAGGCTTCATGATCGAAAGTATGGTGACGGCAACGGCGCATAACATCCGGGCAGTACTGGATGATAAGGAACCGGAAAGCGAAGCCACCTGGAACGCGGTCTGCCTCGCCGACATGGGCGATACCGGCATTGCCTTCGTGGCCATTCCCCAGATTCCGCCACGCAACGTGAACTGGATGAAAAAGGGAAAGTGGGTGCACTACGGCAAAATCGCCTTCGAGAAATATTTCATGCACAAGGTGCGTGCCGGCAGCAGCGACCCGATCTATGAACGGTATGTGATGAAGACCCTGGGCATCGACAAACTCAAGCATCACTGAGCCATGCGGTGCGTAAAGCCGTAAACGGTTTTGCCAGGCCCGAAGAATTTTCAGGTCCCTGGGGCCTTGCGGTTCGCAGCAATGGGCTATTATGGGAAGTGGATGGCCTGACCTTTGTTTTCGAAACCGAGGCCTCCCGGAGGGCTGAACCGTGACAGCACAACAGGACGTCATCGTTTTCTACGATGAACGCATGCTGGCTCATTTCCCGGACACCAATGCGGAGTTCCTGCCGGGCCGGCTGGACAAGCGCGTACGCTCAATCCTGTCAGGACTCTACATTCCCTGGAAATACCCGGAACACCCCGGCCGGATTACCGCCATCATGGAGCTGCTGGCCCGGGAGCCCATACCAGGCGTGAGCATTGAGCCCGGTATGGCCGCAACGCTTGATCAACTATCCCGGGTCCACACCCGATCCTTCCTTGACGACATTTTCTCATTGCGCAACCAAAGCGCCTGGCTGGATGTAGACACCACCGCCGTCTCTCCCGGTAGTGTCCAGGCGGCCGAAGTGGCAGCCGGCACGGCAATCGCCGCCGTGGAAGCGGTGGTGTCAGGGCGGGCCAAAAGCACGTTCGCAGTGATCCGCCCACCGGGCCACCATGCGGAGCCGGTGCGCGCCCGAGGTTTCTGCCTGTTCAATAACGTGGCGGTAGCGGCGGCCCATGCTCAGGATGCATTAGGCTGCAAAAGGGTTCTGATCGTCGACTGGGATGCCCACCACGGCAATGGTACCCAGGATATCTTCTGGGCCGACCCCAGTGTGCTGTTCTTCGACCTTCACCGGGCAGCGCCCTTTTACCCCGGCACCGGTGCGCTAGCCGACGTTGGCGCCGGGCGCGGCGAAGGTACTACCGTGAATGTGCCCATGCCTGGCGGTGCCGGCGATACCGCTTACCTGAAGGCTCTCCGGGAAATTCTGGTGCCCGCGGCCGATTACTTTGAACCGGACCTGGTGCTGGTATCAGCCGGTTTTGACGCACACTGGTTCGACCTGGCCCTGAACGTTTCTTACGACGGGTTCGCCAGCATGACTGGCATCATCCAGGACATTGCCGACAAGCACTGCGATGGCCGACTGGCCATGATTCTGGAAGGGGGCTACAACACGGAATCCCTGTCCCGGGGCGTGCATTCGGTATTAAAAGTCCTCGCCGGCGAAACGCCCGGCGAGCCAAAGGCCTGCGGTGTTGAAGAAGTGGATGCCGCCATCGCCTTTCACCAAGGCGCGTTTGACGCCGGGCCATAGAATCACTCGTTGCAGGGTTTCAGGAACACACATCAGCCACAAAGTGGTAATGACTGCGACCCGTCTCCTTCACGGTATACATGGCCTGGTCAGCAAGTTTGATCAGTTGCTCCGGATCTTCACTGTCGAACGGATAGAGCGCAATGCCAATGCTTGCACCCACGTAAAGTTGCTCCTGCTCCACCTTAAAGGGCTGCTCCAATGCCGCCAGCAACTTACTGGCCATGGCCTCCGCGCCGACGCGGGCGGTAGACATGGACAGATAGCCGGTAATCACAAACACGAATTCATCGCCGCCAAAGCGGGCAAAGGTGTCCGAGTCACGAACAATACTCTCCAAGCGCTCAGCCACCTGTTGCAGTACAGCATCACCCGTATCGTGACCGTACTGGTCATTGATCGGTTTGAAACCATTCAAATCAAGAAACAGCACCGCGCCGCCACTACGTTCACGGCGGGCACGGGACAGAGCTCGCTCCAGCCGGTCGTCCACCAGTAGACGGTTAGGCAGTCCGGTGAGGGCATCGTGGGTGGCCAGGTGGGCCATTTTGGCGTCGTGCTGACGCAGTCGGGACATCTCGCTGGCCATGCGCAGATTAATTGCCCGGCGCAACCGGCTGGCGCCGGCGCGATGGTGACGCTCCCACGGCAAGCTCTGGCCACGGATCTTTTGGGTCCAGGCCTGGAACGATTGCCTGGGGGAAATCCGGGCTTCGCCGACCTGTCCGGTTTGCATTATCGTCTTGTCGGGTTCACCAGCCCAACTGATTTCCCTGGGCCGCTCGCTGCGCAGGAATATCAGGTACTCGTCACTCGCATGGGACAAGGGAACAAACAGGTAACCACACACCCACTCCATACTGTGGCGTAGCGCATCCGGGACGCATTCGGAACTGGCCATTCCGGAACGGCCCTTTTTGCGAATAGCCTCACGCAGAGCCAGAAGCCGGTCCAAATCCAGATCACGACCAAAGTGATAGCACAGGCCGTCCAGTCGCAGAAAGACGGCGTCACTCTCAAAAGCTGGCAGTAACTCCTGCAAGCCCGCCAGCCCCGTCTCCAGATCCAGTGTCGCCTGAAACGGTGCGTTGAACCGGTCGATCGCCCGCCCGAGCCGTGACATCCGGTGATCAAATTCTCGGTTCAGTGCCAACTGCAGGTTTTCACTGACCACCTGGGACACCATCTTGCAAAACGTGCGTATTGGCTGACTCAGGTAGTTTGGCTTGTCGCCATGGCAGACAATCATGCCCCACAGGCGCCCCTCCGGCATCAATGACATGGTCAGTGACGATACCGTGCCCATGTTGCGCATGTATTCCCGGTGAATAGGGGAAACACTGCGTAACTGGGTGTAGGTCATATCCAGCTCGCCGGTCCGGGGATTCTCAACGGGCAGCAGTGGAACCGGCGTGTAATGCACATTGCTGATTCGGCGAATGCGGTTGATCTGATACAGCCGCCGCGCTTGCGCGGGAATGTCACTGGCCGGGAAGTGCTGCCCCAGAAACCGCTGTTCACCGTCGGCCCTGTCTTCGATGATGATCTGGCCGTTCCACTCGGCATCAAACCGATACACCATGACACTCTCGTGCCCAGTTACCTCACGAACCTGTCGAGCAGTCAGTTCCAGCAGCCGGTCTGGATCGCCGACCCGCTCCAGATCGTGGAAAAAGTTGCTCAGTTGGCTGAACAGTCGGTAGGTTAGAAGTTGATCATCGTGGGGAAGCGGCTCCATTTCCACCAGAATACCGCTTTCGTTATGGTGCCCGCGCATGACAAACGCCTTGTCACGATACCGGACAGGCTGCAATGTTGGATAATCATTGAATGGGTTGGTCAATATCTTCAACAGGAAAACCAGAACCCCTTCTCCCAGCAGCTCGGGCAATGCCATGCCCAGCAACGACTCCGGCGCCAATCCCAGCCAGACATCGGTGTTTCGGCTCAGCTGGATGATCGTAAACTCGTCGGGGTCCAACACCAGCAACAAACCATCGGGTTGGATGGCACCGGGCACATGAATCGGCTCCTTGTCACAGTTATTAAGGCCATAAGTGGCGGAGGAGGAGCTCACTGGGGTAAAACCTCTCGGTGCTCAGAGTGAGACAAGCCCTGGAACGCCCGGAAAAACAGGGCAAACGTGTCACGGGCAGCGTTTATGGATTCTTGAATTGCCCCATCTTCAGAAGCAGCATCCAGCAGATTTTCCAACTGACGCCAGAGAGGCTTCAGGTGCGGCTGGCCATCCTGGTAAAAACTCATAGGGGTATCCGGGCCCAGACTCTGCGCCAGCTTCGGGGCGATCATGCGGGCGCCGAAGCCGGCGCCAAGCAGCACATAACAGCAGCCGAGCGCCTGTGACCGAGCACTCATCTGAAAAGGAAATGACAAAGATGCCGGCACAACAGGCTGATCACCCATCGCCCGTAAGTCACTGGCGAGCCGGGACGAGGCGGTAAACCAATGCCAATGAAATGTTTCCCGGGGAAGGGTGCCGAGGAATGGGGCCATCATGCCCTCAAGGTGTGCATAAAGGCCGTACTGGCATTGCAGGAGTGAGCGGTATTCATCAATCGAAAAGTCCGGCGCCAATAACTGGCGCATGACGGGCAAGGCCTCCAGCTGCCGATGCTGGCGCTGGGTTGCCTCCTTGAGGAGGGGCAGGTACTTCACAGCCCGGGAGCTCCTTGAACAATAAATTCTGTTAACGGCATGTCTACCGACGCCGGTAATGCGGGTCTGTCCAGCACGCGGGAAGCGGCTCGCCTGATGGAAAAGCCAGATCGCTCTTGGCGTAGAATTCCGCATCCTGGGTCTCTTCGCCGTAATGCAGGCGGCCTTCAATCCGGTCCACGTGGGGGTCAAAGAGAGACGCGGTATCCAGCACCTCAATTAGGTGTCCGTTGCTCTTGTCAGCGACAAACATAATCACGCTCCTTTTCCGGATTCGTTACTTCAAACGTAACAGAGAACCGGGCAAAGCGCATAACGGGAGGGAAAAGAGTACTTCGAGGAGGAAGAAGACAGCCCCAGGGCAGGCCAAAGCCCACCCCGAAGCCGCTTAACCGCTTACTTCATTTCGGAAACGATCTTGAAGGTATCGTTTGCGATCACGAATTCTTCGTTGGTCGGGATAACGAAGATGCGTGAAGAAGAGCCGTTGGTGGCAATGTCACGAGCTTCCTTGGAACGCTTGTTGTTCTTGACCGGGTCGATCACCAGGCCCATGGCGTCCAAACCGGCACAGACTTTTTCACGGATCAATGCGGCGTTCTCACCGATACCGCCGGTGAAGCACAGTGCGTCGATGCCATCCAGTGCCGCTACGTAGGAGCCCACGTATTTCTTGATGTTGTAAGCCACCATGTCCACCGCCAGGCGGCAGCGGTCGTCACCGTTCTGCATGCCATCCAGCACTTCACGCAAGTCCGAAGGTTTGCCGGAAATACCCTGGATACCGGATTTCTTGTTCAGAATGTTCAGCGCTTCGTCGATGGTCAGGTTTTCCTGGCGCATCATGTACTGCAGTGCGCCGGCACCGATATCGCCTGCACGAGTACCCATCATCAGACCCTGAACCGGAGTCAGACCCATGGAGGTGTCGATACACTCACCATTCTGAACGGCGGACACCGAGGAACCGTTGCCCAGGTGACAAACCACGATCCGGGTATTGTGCTTCTTGTCCAGCATCTTCCGAGCTTCGTTGGACACGAAGAAGTGCGAGGTGCCGTGGAAGCCATACTTACGGATCTTGTGCTTGGAGTACTGGTCATACGGCAGCGCGTACATGTACGCGTAATCCGGCATGGTCTGGTGGAACGCGGTGTCGAACACAGCCACGTTCGGCTTGCCCGGCATCAGCTCACGGCAGATTTCCATACCCATGATGTTGGCCGGGTTGTGCAGCGGGGCCAGCGGGATCAGGTCTTTCATTTCATTGATAACTTCATCAGTTACCAAGACCGAAGCGGAGAACTTCTCCCCACCATGAACCGCGCGATGGCCAATAGCATCGATTTCATCTGTGGAGTTGATGACCTTGCCTTCGCCGCTGGTCAGCGTTCTGAGTACAGATTCGATCGCCTCTTTGTGAGTCGGCATATCGACGTCCATCTTCAATTCACGGTCGTCGCCAAACTCATGCTTCAGAACACCGTCAATACCGATCCGCTCACAGATACCGGCGGCCAGGGTTTCCGCGGTCACCGGGTTCATCAGCTGATACTTCAGCGAGGAACTGCCCGCATTCAGGATAAAGACCAACATATTCTGCTTCCTCTGAATTTTTATAGTATGTCGTTAACGTAATTACTTGACCTGGGTTGCAGTGATGGCAACCAGGTTGGCGATGTCATCAACCGAGCAGCCCCGGGACAGATCGTTCACCGGCTTGGCCAGACCCTGGATGATCGGGCCATGGGCAGCGGCGCCAGAGAAGCGCTGAACCAGCTTGTAACCAATGTTGCCGGCTTGCAGATCCGGGAAAACGAGTACGTTGGCGTGACCAGCCACGTCAGAACCCGGCGCTTTCTTGGCACCGATGGCTTCCACAATCGCGGCATCTGCCTGCATCTCGCCATCAAACGGGAAATCGACGTTACGCTGTTCCAGCAGGCTAACGGCCTCCTGAACCTTGTCGACCAGCGGATGCTTGGCGCTGCCCTTGGTGGAGAAAGAGAGCATGGCCACTTTCGGATCGATACCCACCACGTTCTTGGCGGTGGCGGCGGTGGCACAGGCGATATCCGCCAGCTGTTCGGAGTTGGGATCCGGCAGAACCGCGCAGTCGGCAAACAGGATCAGGCCGTTATCACCGAACTTGCCGTCCACGGTTTCCATCACGAAGCTGGAGGAAACGGTGTTGATGCCCGGCGCGGTTTTCACCACCTGGATCGCGGCTTTCAGCACGTCGGCAGTCGGAGCGCTGGAACCGGCCACCAGGCCATCGGCATCGCCCAGACGAACCATCATGCAGCCGAAGAAACGCGGCTCGGTGGTCATGATTTCCCGGGCCTCTTCGACAGTCATGCCCTTTTTCTTGCGCAGCTCAACCAGCTCTTCAACGTAGCGGTCCAGGTGCTCAAAGTTGTTGGGGTCGACAATGGTTGCACCGTCAATGTTGGCGTTGCAGGAAGAGGCGTCGGCCTTGATGGTGTCTGCGCTACCAATCAGGACCACATTGGCGGTCTTTTCTGCCAGCACCTTCTCGGCCGCCTTCAGCACCCGCTCGTCATCAGTTTCCGGCAGAACAATGGTCCGCAACTGCGACTTCGCTTTTTCTTTGATGCTTTTAATCAAACCCATGTCATTCACCCTTTTCAACTTTGTATTTGTGAACTTTTAAATTTTGACCAAGGCATAGGGAGACTTGTGAGCACCCGGGCCGAAGAGCCAGGACTGACGACCAATGACCCGCCTAAGCAAACAAACCCGAAAAGGCCGTTACCCGGGCTAGTGATCGTGCCAAAGTGGTGCATCCCTTATGGTAGATCTAACAGGTATAAGTACTAGAAGCATAAACGTCCCTTTCTGGAGCGGTCAACAGGCGATAGGTAGTACATTTGGCCAATCGTCAATCGGGGTTTTCCGCATACAAAGGTGATGGCAGACTTCCAGAATTGTGATAGTGTACTAGTACATGAATACACAATACCTGAACGAATTGCTCGAGCACCTGGAAGAAATGCAGGCCGAAGGCGCCCTGGAAACGGCCCTGCGCGACCTGCTGACCACCTCAGAGCTGACCGAAATCTGCAATCGCCTCCAGATCCTGCGAAGGCTGGAGGCTGGCGTGCCCCAACGGGAAATCGCCCGGGAACTGGGCGTGGGTATCGCCACCGTCACCCGGGGCGCCCGCGCCCTGCGAAACAAACAACAGAAGCAGAGCCCGCAATGAGTGAAAAACCGGCCCGCATCACCCTGCCGCGCAAGCCACATTACGTGACCCTGGCGGCCGACATCGATTTCTTCGGCCTGTTCAAGAAAATCGAGAAACGCTTCGACAACTGCTTCATGCTGGAGTCCCTGGGCGAAGAAAGCCACATGGCCCGCCACTCCATCATCGGCTTCGACCCAGAGCAGATCCTCTGGGCCACCGAGGGCGAGCTGCACATTCAGGAACGCAGCGGCGAGGTGAACAGCTACGCCAGCAACAACCCCTACTACCTGCTCCGCGAAATCGTGCCCCAGGACATCATCTCCCGGAAGTACGCCGGCGGGCTGACCGGTTACATCGGCTATGACTGCATGAACTACTTCGAGCCGAGCCTGAAACTCCAGCACAGCGAGATGTTCGACGTGTTCCGGTTCGGGGTGTTCAAGGATGGCCTGATTCTCGACAAGATGACCGGTGAAGTCATCTATTTCCACTACGATCACAGCCGTATGCAGCTGATCGAGGATATTCTTGCCGAACCAGCCAGCGAAAACGGCCCGCTGAAGGTGACCGCCGATGGCGAGACCATGAGCAAGGCGGAGCACGCCGACGCGGTGATGAAAGTAAAGCAGGACATCATCGACGGCAAGGTGTTCCAGTGCGAGGTGGGCTTCAAGAAGCGCTTCCGCCTCGAAGGCGACAGCATCAACCTTTACGAGCAGCTGCGCGAGGTGAACCCCTCCCCGCAGATGTACTACGTGAAGTTCGGCGACCAGAAACTGATCGGCGCCAGCCCGGAGCTGCTGTTCCGTCTGCGCCAGGGTGAAATGGAAACCTTCCCACTGGCCGGCACCACCAAGCGGGGTGCCAACGACGTGGAAGACACCCAGTACGCCCGCACCCTGCTGAACGACCCGAAAGAGATCGCCGAGCACAACATGATTGTCGATCTGCACCGCAACGACATCGGCCGGGTGGCGCGCTTCGGCACCGTAAAAGTGCGCAGCCTGATGGATATCAAGCGGTTCAGCCACGTTCAGCACATTTCCAGTGAAATCGTCGGCATTATTTCCGAAGATCACGACATGTTCTCGGCCCTGGCCAGCAACTTCCCGGCGGGCACCCTGACCGGTGCGCCCAAGATCGAGGCCATGAAAATCATCGACGACCTCGAGTGCGACGGCCGCGGCCCCTACGGCGGCGCGGTCGGCCACTTCTCGTTCAACGGTGACTGCACCTTCGCCATTCCCATCCGTACGGTATTCGCCAAAGGCGAGGATGCCTACGTGCAAACCTGCGGCGGCAACGTTTACGACTCCAACCCGGAAGACGAATACGAGGAAATCCGGCGCAAGTTCGCCGGCACCAAGAAGGTCCTGGACAAGTTCAGTGCGGAGGGCGAGGCATGAAGGTTTACATCATCGACAACTACGACTCCTTCACCTACAACCTCTACCAGTACATCGGTGAAATCCTCAGCACCGAGCGCCACCGGGGCCGGCTGGAGCAGTTCGAAATCGTGGTTAAGCGCAACGACGAAGTAACCCTATCGGATATCCGTGCCGCCGCGCCGGACCGCATCATCATTTCCCCGGGCCCGGGTTCGCCCGAAGATCCGGCCTATTTTGGCGTGTGCGCCGAGGTCATCCGGGAGCTGGGCCCGATCACTCCCCTACTGGGCGTGTGCCTGGGCATGCAGGGCATTGTGCATGTGTTCGGCGGCAAGGTGGTGAAGGCTACCCTGCCCATGCACGGCAAGATCAGTCCCATCAGCCACACCGGCGAAGGCGTGTTTGCCAACACCCCGGACCAGCTGGAAATCATGCGCTACCACTCCCTGATGGCGGAGGCCGAGAGCCTGCCGGAATGCCTGAAAGTGACTGCCGTGGTGGGCGACCCGCCGGTGGACAGCTTCGACGACCACACGCGCATCCACCAGGGCGGCGATTTCGAAATCATGGGCGTGAAGCACAAGGACCACCCGATTCACGGCATCCAGTTCCATCCGGAATCGTTTGCAACGGAAGGTGGCAAAGAGTTGATTGCGAACTTTCTGTTTCAGTGAGGGCGCAGAAAAAGGGGGGAGAATGGATGCCCTCAGAAGCGGGCATCCATTGATGACAGCTCTTACGCGTCGTCGGACATCTGCGTCATGTCCATCACATAACGGTGGGCAATGTCGCCCTTGCTCATCACGTCATAGGCGCTGTTGATCTCATCCGGGCGGATGATTTCGCAGATCGGATGGATATCGTGCTCGGCACAAAAATCCAGCACCTCCTGGGTCTGCTTGATGCCACCGATCAGGGAACCGGCAATACGGCGGCGACCCATGATCATCGGCACAGTCATGAACTCCTTCATCGGACCCACCTGACCCACAATCACCAGGGTACCGTTGATGTCCAGCAGCGAGGTATAGGGCGTCACATCGTGCTCAACCGGCACGGTATCGATGATCAGGTCCATGGAAGAGGCCGCGTTTGTCATCGCCTCTTCATCGGTTGAGGCCAGAACGCCGGTAGCTCCGATAGAGCGGGCTTCTTCCTCTTTTTTCTTGGAACGGCTCAGTACGGTCACTTCCGCACCCATGGCCACCGCCAGTTTGACCGCCATATGGCCCAGGCCGCCCAGGCCAATCACGCCCACCCGGCTGCCTTTGCCGATGTCCCAGGTACGCAGCGGTGAGAAGGTGGTGATACCGGCACACAGGATGGGCGCGGCACGGGACATATCCAGACCTTCGGGAATGCGCAGGACAAATTCTTCGCGCACCACAATGTGCTTGGAATAACCACCCTGGGTAATTTCACCGTCGATTCGGTCCGGCGCACCG
The DNA here is from genome assembly GCF_002934325.1 of Marinobacter persicus. Lineage (GTDB taxonomy): Bacteria > Pseudomonadota > Gammaproteobacteria > Pseudomonadales > Oleiphilaceae > Marinobacter > Marinobacter persicus_A. Next base: position 8,867 of record NZ_PTIV01000014.1, on the reverse strand, counting down.
TAGGTGGGGGTCATGCCGTGACGACAGTACTGTTCCTCGTGGTCGTGACACTGATCGCACTCCTGGCAGCTGTCCACCATGCAGCCAACACCAACCTTGTCGCCCACTTGGTAATGGGTCACTTCCGGGCCCACATCGGTCACACGGCCCACAATTTCGTGACCGGGAACCAATGGATAGGGCTGTGGCCCCCAATCACCGTTGACCGTGTGCAGATCGGAGTGGCAAACGCCGCTGTACAGAATTTCGATAGCCACGTCGTTCGCGCGCAGGGCACGACGCTCGAAGTGGAAAGGCTTCATGTGCGCATCGGACGAATACGCCGCATAACCAACCGTTTTCATGAATACTCCTTGCACAATGGCTGAGATAAGTGAACAGAAGGCGCAATCACCTTTGCGCCAACAGTGGCACTCATTCTACGCAAGGCAAGGGCCTGTGGGTCTGTCGGATTTTGTCTATTGCTTGCCCGATTCTCCAACATCCCAGCCATCTTCCTCATACGACCACTCTTCGGATGACTCGGTAATGGGTTCACCTTCCTCATCCTGGAGCTGGTAATCGTAGGCTGCCTGGAGGCCGGTATCCTCTTCGGCTTCCTCATCAGGCTCCCACTCCAGATAGCGCGGATACAGGGGCGATAGCATGGCCACCACGATGCCCAGCACGGCAAAAATGGAGAAACCATTGGCATAGCCAAGCTCATCCACCAGCAAACCGACAACCGGGGACCCAGCTGCCTGGCCGAGAGACACCGCCACGAAGGGCAGCACCGGCCCCATGGACAGCCGGCCAGGGAGCAGGCGAATGCCCGTCATCAGGTACAGACCGGTCAGACTCATGTACGCCAGGCCAAATACCAGCGCAGAAAACACGGCTATCACAATCTGCCCGGGGCTTGCCGCCAGCAACGCCAGGCTGGAAGCCAGCATCATCAGCATCAGTGCCTGGGTGATGGGCGGGTTGTTTCGATCTGCCAGGTCCGCCACTACGGCGCCACCCAAACCGGCAATGCCCACCCCCAGCCATAACCAGGCGGTGGATCCTGCTGGCAAGGCACCCAGAGTGGAAGCAAGATCCGGCGCAAAGATCCAGTAGGCCGCTGAGACAAAACCCATGGCGAAGGCAAACAGCGACAACCGGAAAAGCCGCCACCACTGCAGGGCACTGATCGGCGGTTGCGCCGCGTTCGCTGGCCGCACCCGGGATACCGAAGGAATGAAATACCAGGTGGCCACCAGCCCGATTACCGCCAGCACCGCGAAGGCCATATAAGCCCACCGCCATTGCCCGGCCATAAACAGGACTGCCGGCACGGCAACCGCCACGCCAACACTGGTGCCCGCGTTCATTACCGAGCTGACGCGGCCGTGCACAGAACGATCCACCAATGCCTGCATAGCCGCCGTCAACGCAGGCATCATCAGCCCGGTACAGATACCGCAGGCAATAACCCCAACACTCAGGGAAACCACGCCGGACGCCTGGCTGATCAACCCCAGGCCCACGGCACCGAATACACCGGAGGCCATAGCAGTATTACGCGCACCCAGGCGAATCGCGGAAAGCGGCGCCACCAACGTGGCAAAGACAAAACTGATCAATGGTAGCGCGCCAATGACACCCACCATGTACGGGGTCAATTGGAGGTCATCACGGATGGGAGGAACAAACAGACCGAAGGCAAAACGGGCCAGGCCGTAGCTGATGGCAATCAGCAAGGCACCCAGAAGCGCAAATGTAGTGCTGGATGGAGCCTTCATGCCACCTCCGCCAAGTTGGCCTTAAAAATTGGAGCCGGTAAAAATACTGACTCTGGCATGATGGAGTGTGGCAGCTACCTCTGTGGTTTCAAGGTGGACAGTCTCATCATGGCCCCAGCCAATGGCAACAAGCTGCTTTTCTGGCCGAGTCATCCTGAAAGGTCGTTAAGCACCGCCTTCACAAATGGCGCCTTGCGCTTCACATACGCCTCCTGGTCGGTCACACCTTCAGACAGAATGGCTTTCTTCTGGCGCTCGTAGTCCATCCGCACCTGCGGATTGGCCAGCAGGTAATCCCGGTAGGCGCGCTGGCGTTGGTGTTCCTCGGAGTGTTTTTGAATCACATGGGCGTGAATGAGGTACTTCCGGCCTTCGAACAGTACCGCGCCGTCCTTGCGGGGGCGTTCCGGCGGGAAGGGTTTGGCGGATGCCTGCTCCTGGAAACCCAGCGTTTTCAGGTGCTTGACCGCCGCCTGCAACTGGCTTTCAGGGTAGAGTACCGACAGATCAATGATGCCCTTGCCACCGACCTTCGCCGAGGTGGAACCAAAGTGCATCACCTCGATCTCGTCCGTTTCAATAAACCGGATCAGCGCCTGGGCGACGGCCAGGTAGGTTTCTGTCCAGGGTTTGAACTCGGCTTTTATGATTTCATACGGCAGGATTTCCATGAATCGCTCGCTCCTTCTTTACAGCCAGCCTCGCAATTTGGCGGCAAGGTAAGGCGCCAACGCCGTAACCGCAAGCACCACGGGCCAGAGGTTACCGCCCTTGAAGGAATAGGCTTCCAGCATCACCGACCAGGACTTGCCCTGCCCCAGCCCGAAGGAGAACTCGAACACCAGGGTCAGCGCCAGCCAGCCAAAGCCCACCAGCCAGTATTGAATGGGTGCCTCCGGTTTCACCCAGGGAAGGGACAGGTAGGCCACCCCCAGAATCAGCGCCGACAAGAGCAAACCGCTCAATACCAATGCGGCGGGGGTACCAAACCTGGGCATGAGGACAAACTCACGCAGAAAGCCGTTGGCCATGGCCAGCATCAGGATCGCGATCCAGATAGCGATTGCTTTGAGGGCAAGTGAGATGGCCATGGTTGTCTCAGCCCTGATGACGCTCTCGCAGCAGCGAGTAGACCTCGTACACCGCCGCCATTTTCTGTTCATCAGCAGACAAGTCTTCCGCCAGACCCTGCTCCAGGCGCTCCATCAGCTCCGGTGGCACATTACGCTGCAGCCAGCCCTCAACCACACGTAACAACGCACGTTCATCCGGCCCGCCAATATTCAGCCAGTACATGTAGGGCACCAGCTCAGGATTGCGCATGTAGAACGCCGGATACACCTCCGGTTCAAAGTCATCACTGGCGCGGAAGCCAAACGTGAACGGATCGCCCGCGTTATCCACAAACGTGACCGACACCGAGCCTGCCTCGGTGGTGATGTTAGCCTCGCGGAGGGTAATAGGCTGTTCAAGATCCGGAAGAGCGGTGATGTAGTACTGGAACACGATGCCGGTGAACAGCAGAAGAATCAGTGTGGCCAGGGCGATGGATTTTTTCATACAGATCCTATGGTTGATCAGTGTCAGGCGCGTGCCGACAGTTTAAAGCCATCGCGGCATCCGGGCGATCACCATTTCCACTCTTTTGGGCAAGGGCTTGTCGCGCCGGGTGCATAGGTACAGGGTTTCACTCACCGGATGGTCAAGCGGATACGCGCAAATGGCTTCTGGCTTTGGGAAAGCTTCCACGGCATGGGCGGGCAACACGGTAAACCCCAGCCCTAGGCTGACCGGCTCCAGAATCAACCCGATCTGGTTTGAAAACCCCTTTTTCGGAAACAGCTGGCTGTGCTGAAACTCCGGGTAATTGGCGCCCAGCAGCAGATCAGCGTGATGACTGCCGTCCGGGTGATCAATAAAGCCCAAAGCCATGAGTGCTTCCCAGTTGGGATCGGTGACAGACGCAGGCGTTACCAGCAACAGCGATTCCCACGCAATGGGCTGGCTGACAACCTCGGCGCTGACCGGCTTCGACGTCATCAACCCAATGTCCGCCGCCTGCCTGGCAACAGCCGCCTCCACATCCGCATTGGGCGCAAAGCGATAATCCATCACCAGCCCGGGATGCTCGCTCTGCAACGCCAGCAACTGTGGATACAGTTTCAGCCCGACACTGCCCGGCGACATGACCCGCACAGTGCCGGTGTACGGCGGGTCATCGCTCACCACCTGTTCCAGGTTCGACAACGAGCCCAGAATCGCCTGCCCATGGTCGTACAGGCGCTCGCCCGCCTCCGACAGTGAAAACCGCTTGCCCTCACGAACCAGCAAATCCACACCCAGCTGCGCCTCCAGCTTGTGCACATGCTGGCTCACGCCCGGCTGGGTCATATGCAAACGCTCCGCCGTGTGCGTGAAATGGCCCACCTCCACCAGCGTGCAAAACGTGCGTAACCAGACAACGTTAATCATCACGCCCCGCAATCATTTGAATGACAAAAGATAATTTCACGTAATTATAGCGGCTTTGTACGCTGTTTCTGTCTTTAACGAGGAGAACAGCAATGAGTAACGTCTACCCGAGAAACTTTTCACACATTGGCATTTCCGTGCCCGATCTCGAAAAAGCCGTTCAGTTTTACACCGATGTGCTGGGCTGGTACCTGATCATGACGCCCACCGAGATCAGAGAAGACGACAGCGCCATCGGCGAGATGTGCACCGACGTCTTTGGCGCAGGCTGGGGCAGCTTCCGCATTGCCCACTTGTCCACCGGCGACCGGATTGGCGTGGAACTGTTCCAGTTCAAGAACCAGACCAATCCGGAAGACAACTTCGAGTACTGGAAAACCGGCGTGTTCCACTTCTGCGTGCAGGACCCGAATGTGGAAGCACTGGCGGAACGGATTGAAGCCGCCGGAGGTAAACGACGCATGGCCAAACCGCGCTATTACTACCCGGGCGAAAAGCCGTACCGGATGATCTACATGGAAGACCCGTTCGGTAACATTCTGGAAATCTACAGCCACAGCTACGAGCTGATTTACAGCGAGGGCGCCTACTGAACATCTTAGGGCCCCACCCGGGGCCGGGAATTACTCGGCCTCGGCAGTTTCGTTCAGCAGTTCCGGCTTTTTCAGTGCCTTTGTGAACAACTCTTTTTCTTCCGCAATGGCTAGTGCGCATTGCTCTGCCAACTCTTCAGACAGCCCCCCGACCTTGCGCTGCAGGAAGGTGGTAATCTCTTCGGAAAGTTCCAGAACCTTGTCCCGGGCATCGGCTTCTGCTTTGGACGCAAACAACATTTTGTCCGGGTTTTTCAGTGCCATGTCCAGTCCGTCCCTCTCGGAATAGTAGAGTGCTTTTACGCCCATGATATGCCATCGCCTCCGGGGTCATGATGGTTGGTAACACCGTTAATGAAAGCGCAGCCTATCACAAATACTGAATATTTATACAGTGCTCTGCTTCGTTATTCTGTCCTCTCAGGCATTGGACTTTTTCACAATGTACACGTCACTCAGTGGCCGACGGGGCGCGGCGTGACTGTCATCTTCCGGAAACCCAAGTCGGAGCAGAATCTGGGGAAACGTCTCCTGATCCAGCAGTTTCTGGAGTTTTGGGCGCAACGATGCCACCTGGATGGGTTGGTTCAGGTAAGACGCTTGCAAACCGTGGGTATGCGCCACCAGCAATACCTTCTGCAACGCCTGCCCCGCCGCCAACCAGTCTGACCTGCTATCACCCTCCGTACCCACAACCGCCAGCACCGGTGATTCATCCGCCAGTTGATGATCCTTGGCTCCCACACTTTTGCCCATATTAAACATGCGGACAACGGCCCGGACCACGGGTGCCAACAGCCCGGGCACCGTGAGCCCGTCGCCCTGACTGCGGGAATGCATCCAGTTAGCCAGCTCCCGGCGCCAGTTGGGGTCGGCCCACTGAATGGCATCGCCCTCGGCAACCAGTTCCGCCACCTGGTGACGCTGCGTTTCGGACTCCAGCAGTTTCAACTCACACCCGCTCTCGGAAGCCGCCGCCAATAGAGCATCGAGGGTGACTGTCGGCACTTCCCGGGGCTCGAAACGCTTCCGGTACGTCCGGCGGGTTTCCATCGACAGAAACAGCCCTGTTTTGGACAGCCATTCCTCTCCACCCGGCACAGACGTCTCACCCGGCCGAAAAGAGACCACCGCCAGCCGGTCGCCATCATCCTGGGCCGGGCTCAGATCCACGGAAACATCAAAGCCTTCACGCGCCGCCGCCACACGCAAATTCATCAGCGCACAGCCACAACTGATGGTCAGCTCCCGGTCATTGGGATCGTTGGCGGGCAAGGCCCGGGTTCGGTCGGCAAACAGGGAGACGGCGCCCTCGGTGATTTCAAACCGCCAGGGCTGGGTGTTGTGGCTTGAGGGCGCAAGGATGGCGTAGCGCAACAGGGAGCGGATCTGGTCTTTGGTAGGGGGCGTTTTATCGAGACCCATAGTGATTGCTCCTTTTACGCACAACGGCTTACACCATCAATCCAGTTTACAGCTTAGCTCAGTTGCTGCGATTCCGATCATGGCGTAAATCGATAACGAGGCGCGGGGGGTTACTCAGTTCGCGAACCTGATAGCGATTCGGCGACTCAACGCCCATGACCCATGTCACCACCGCCTCAAAGTCACACGTCAGCTCCAGCTCGGAGAGCACCGGCAACCCTGGCATCCACTCCCGATTGGCGACCGTGAGCTTCCCCTCCTCGGTGTGCGCGTTTGCCGGGTACATCCGAACCTCCAGCCAGCCATCCCCGGCCAAGGGGGTTACCTTCCCGGAACCGCACTTTCGGACGGGTTGGTCGATGTACTCCACGTGATAGCCCGGCACCCTCTCATCAAACTCAAAAACCACCCGGTCGAAGCCTTCGTGCAGACCGGTACGGACATCAACGAGCCTCGCAACGGGCTGATCTGTGCGCGGCCGGTCGATAATGCCGGCTGTCCATTCCGATAGATAAACGGCGCTTGGCTCGTCATCGCCCGGCGGCGACTCGTTTCTCCCGTTCGCCGCATCGTTTTGCGTGGCTGGGGAGTCTGTTTTGCCTTTCTCGGCCGTGGGACTGTCCGACAAAGAATCGTTCTGGGTGCAGGCGGCAAGGAACAGCATGGAAGCGAAAACAAGCGCGATTCGGAGCGATGAAAAGGCGCAAAGACGACAGCTCGACAGCTGATTGTCAATTCTTTGTTTGTACGGTATTCTGACCATGAACAACATCCTGTACAGGTCCAAAATCATGGATGCCATTAGTTATACAGCCGCCAGAACCAACCTGGCAAAAACCATGGAGCAGGTCTGTGAAGACCATTCTCCCGTGATCATCACCCGAAGCAAGTCCCAGTCCGTGGTCATGATCTCGCTTGAGGACTACGAGGCGTTGCAAGAAACCGCCTACCTCCTCCGCGCCCCCAAGAATGCCCGCCGTTTAATGGAATCCGTGGCGGAGCTCGAGCAAGGCCATGGTCAAGAAAAGGAACTTCTTGAATGAAACTGATCTTCTCCGAGAACGCCTGGGAAGACTATCTGTACTGGCAGAAAACCGACAAAAAGACCCTTAGCCGGTTAAACAAACTGATTAAGGAAACGACGCGAGAGCCGTTTGAAGGTGTCGGAAAACCAGAGCCCCTCAAACACAGCCTGGCCGGTTATTGGTCTCGGCGAATCAACGAAGAACACCGAATGGTTTACAAGGTCACGGACGACGCCTTGCTTATCGCCCAGCTTCGGTATCACTACTGATTGAGCGCTCAGGTAGTAAGAAACAGCATGGAAGCTTAGCTACACAGCCTCCAGCACACAGTCCACCTCTGTCTCAACCAGCCATTCCGGATCAATAAAGCGGCTGACTTCAACAAACGTGCAGGCCGGCCTTATCTCGGAAAACAGCTCCCCATGGGCTCTGGCCGCCTCCTCCCAGCAGGAAATATCCGTGAGCATGATGCGAGTACGGATGATATCCGCCGGGCTGCCGCCCGCTTCACGAATGGCCTGGAGCGACAGCTCCAGGCAATAGCGGGTTTGACCGTACACGTCTCCCACGCAGGTGGTTTTACCGTCTTTGATGGGGGCGGTACCGGAGACGGAGATCATGTTTCCGACTCGGCATGCGCGGGAGAAGCCGATGGGGGCTTCGAGGGGGGAACCTGAGGTTATTAGTTTTCTCATTGCTTGTTCCTCTAGGCTTAACGATTACAGAGTTGACGTAGCCCTATGAGATAGATTTCCAGGTTCCGACGTCGCATTGTTGTGCCTTTCAAATACGTTCGGGGGATGCACTCTGCATCCTAACTTTTGAAGACGGACCTTCTCTTCTTCAAGCTCTCTAAGTAATTTTATGAGAACGTCCGCTGGAATCCTGTGTTTCCTGAAAACACCATCGACTACAAATAATGATGATATCCGATGTGTTAGCAGGTGACCATTGGTAATATAGCCAACTACTGACGAATTTGGTTCAATTCTTGATCCAACGGATATACTGCATGATGGATAAAAGACGTCTCCTTTATCATCGACACCTTCAAGACCATTATAAACTGCAGCCTCACCTCCAATATTAGATACGAATAATCGTGCACAAAGAAAGGTACCGACACCATCATCGTTAGGCTCAAGTCCATAGGCCATTCGGAACTTAAATTTTGGCCTCTTTAATAGAAACTGGTAGATATTGAATAAAATACTGAAGAGCGCAACTAGTGTCATTAAAAATTTATACGCATCCACAACGCTCTCCTCTTAGGGTGCTACGGTTATCACCCAAATTCACGGTCAAAATTTGTGACGTGACTAAAATTATTGATGAGCTCTTTTTTCGGCTATTTTCAACACTTCAACATCTTCCTTATACCAATCTCTAACCATTCCCTCAACGACCCTCTTTATTTCATCAAGTGTCTTGGCGTCTGGGGATCTTTTTTGAGCAGTATAGAAGGACACTACCAAATTATCAGTAGTGCATACTGGGCGGTCTCCAACTCCAAGTGCAACAGCCGGGTTAATGAACACCTGGCGGTGCATCCTGTGTTCGCTTGATGAGATCCATAAAGACCTCCAGCG
>NZ_PTIV01000013.1 GCF_002934325.1 Marinobacter persicus | reverse complement strand
GGTCTTCGGCGTAGCTGCTGGATACGAAGACCTGAACGATCACGAGGCACTGCGTTTTGACCAGGCGCTGCAAACAGCGGTTGGCAAAGAAAGCGGTTTAGCCAGCAAGTCCACGCTGTGCCGAATGGAACAGCAAGTGGACCGGCAATCGGTGGTCAAGGCCCACGAACTGCTTTGGCATCACTTTATCGAACAGCACGAGGCACCATCGAAGGAAATCGTGCTGGATTTTGATGGCACCGATATCCCGGTTCATGGCGACCAACCCGGCAAGTTCTTTAACGCCTATTACGATCACCATTGTTACTTTCCGCTGTACGTATTCTGCAGCCGCCACCTGCTGGTGAGTTACCTGCGCACCAGCAACCGAAGTGACAGCCGCCACAGCTGGGCCATTCTGGCTCTGCTGGTAAAGTTCATCTGGCAGTACTGGCCCAACACCCGCATGGTATTCCGGGGTGACAGTGGATTTTATCGGCCTCGCCTATTGAGCTGGTGCGACCAGAATAATGTGGATTACCTGGTCGGCATCAGCAAAAACAGCCGGTTGCTCAAGGACGTGGAAGCGCCGTCACAATTGGTCCGGGACACGCACCAGAAAGTCGGTGAAAAAGTCTCCGCCACTTATCGGTTCCGGTATCAGGCGCATTCCTGGAAATTCTCTCGCTGGGTGGTAGCCCGTCTGGAAGAAGGCGAGCTGGGCTCCAACCCTCGCTTCGTGATCAGCTCCCGCTATGACGACGGTTTTAAGCTCTATTACGAACAGTACTGCGCCCGAGGCGACATGGAAAACCGGATCAAGGACCAGCAGCTGTATCTGTTCGCGGATCGAACGTCGAGCGTTCAGTGGTGGACCAATCAATGGCGGCTGATCTTGTCCGGCTTCGCTTACACCCTGTTCGAGCGATTACGAGCGCACTTGAAAAAGACGCCCTTCGAACGGATGAGCGCCAGCAACCTGCGGCTGAAGCTGATCAAGGTTGGCGCGGTCATCATCCGCAATACCCGCAGAATCCGGGTGCTGATGAGTGACAGCTATCCCTACAAAGACGAACTCACGGATCTGGTACGCCGCTTGGTTCCAGGGTAGATGCCCGGGCTCCCCCGGCCCGACGCAATGGGGGAAAGGGGGCAGTGTATCCAAACGACAAAAAATGATTAATTATTAATCAATCGTGCCCACATCTGAGCGGTCATGGCGGTCACCCGCTTAGTCTGCGAGACTTGCAGGGTGGCTGTGAGAAATCCGGGGTAAAGCGATTTACGGCCAACCAGACAACGCGCACTGTGATCAGGCTTTTGAGCCCAATCCGAGGTGCTGCGAAAACACTGACACTGGACAACGGCAGCGAGTTTGCGGAACACGAACGGGTGGCTAAAGAGTTGGACTTGGCTGCCTATTTTTGTGACCCATACTGCTCGGGCCAGCGGGGCACGAATGAAAATACGAACGGCTTGCTGCGCCAGTACTACCCGAAAGGAACGAACTTCGCGAAGCTGTCTCAGACACACATTAACCGAGTGGTTGAACAGTTGAATAACCGGCCCAGGAAACGACTGGGTTACCGGACACCGGCGGAGGTGTTCTGGGGTGAATATTCCGGAGCACTATGAATGAGCGGTGCTGCGGTTATTGGTTGAATCCACGAGGAATATAACGGAAACAGAGTTGTCTGCATTACTTGAAGCGGGATATAAGGACGACATAATGCTTTGGATTGCAAAATATTTTTCGGGGCGAACCGATAACTTGCTATGCTTGGCGTAGTCTTGGAAGACCGGCTGGTAGTGAAAACCGCCATGCACCATTTTTCATGGGAGGGAGAGCAATGAGAACGACATACCACGAAGACGATGACATCTTAGTGCTTCATCTTTCGGAGAAACCTATTGCCAAAGAAGCGTCCCAGGATTGGAACACCCACATCAGTTATGCCGACGACGGCACCATCGTGGAAATCGTCATCCTGGAAGCATCAAAGCAGGGTGCCTGGCCGCTTCTGCGCAGTCATGCAGCATAAATTTATCCATGCAGGACGCCACCATGCGCTACAGCTCCCTCCTCCCGGATGTGATCAGGATTGCCGACGAAGCCAGCGAAAAAGTGCTTCATATTTACCAGTCCGAATTCAAAGTGCATTTCAAGGAAGATAACAGCCCCATTACCGCAGCAGACCTCGCCGCAAACGATATTATTGTTCAAGGCCTGCGCCGTGTTGCCCGGGATATTCCCATCGTTTCAGAGGAAAGTGCCGAAGCGCCCTGGGAAGAACGCAAACACTGGCGCCGTTTCTGGCTGGTGGACCCCATCGACGGCACCAAGGACTTCACCCAGCGCACCGGTGAGTTCACCATAAATATTGCCATGATTGAAGACGGCGAGCCGGTGATGGGGGTGGTGATCGCGCCTGCGCTGAAAGAAGCCTACTGGGGCGTAAAAGGCGAGGGTGCCTACAAGCGAGATCGCACCGGAAAAGCCCGCCACATCCGCGTAGCGGAGCTGCGAGACAGCTTGCGAGTGGTAGCCAGCAAGAACCACCTGAACGAAGACACCCGCGCCTTCATCGCCAAGCTTGGGTCTCATGAAACCGTGCAGGCGGGCAGCTCCCTGAAATTCTGCCGCATTGCCGAAGGCCATGCGGATATCTACCCACGCATGGGCCCTACTTGCGAATGGGACACCGCCGCCGCGCATGCCGTGCTTGCAGCGGCTGGAGGGAAGGTGCAAACGTTAGAGGGTGAACCGTTGAAATATGGCAAAGAGAACGTGTTGAATCCCTGGTTCATTGCCGCCGGAAGTTGGTATCTTTGAGCTATGACTTGGTACGTGCTTCAACACAAGCCCGCACAGGGCGACCGCGCTTTTCATAATCTCCAAAACCAAGAAGTTTCGTGTTTTTACCCGAAGATAGAGGTAGAGAAAATTCGCTCGGGTAAGCGTCAAAAACGCCTGGAGCCGCTCTTTCCTGGCTACATTTTTATTAACCTTGAGCAAACTGATCCTGTGTGGTCAAAGTTACGCTCGACCTTGGGTGTTCTGCGTGTTGTCAGTTTCGCGGGCAAACCGATGCCCGTAGACGATGCTGTCATCGATCAAATAAAAGCGAGCATGGCTAAAGTGGCTGAGCAGGGTGGTATCAAAAAAGGCCAGAAAGTTGGGCTTGAAGAAGGCCCGTTCAAAGGCATAAATGCCATTTTCCAGGCCTACGACGGCGAAGAACGTGCGATTGTATTGATTACCTTCATGCAAAAACAGCAAACCGTAAGTGTGCCTGTCTCTGCCTTGAAACCATAAGTTTCCCTGCTGCTGGTTCAGTAAGGGGCTCCTTGCTGCTTGTATTTCATTGCACCCAGGCTCTCTGCTTCCTTTCAATCGTTCAAAAATCGATCAAAGTGTGTGTTTATGCTACATGTTAACAATTTGTTACGCATGTAAGTGCCTGATTTTGGTGCGCAAGGAAAAATTGTCACTTGCTTGTCGCGCCGGGATACGTACAATTGCGACGGTTTTTCAATATCAGTATCAGCTCTATTAACCGACAGGGATTCGTTGGGGGAAATATGCCCCTGCTTTTAAAGGCCCTGTCTTAAGTTGCATCGAAAAAGTCAATTTTCATGTCCTTAAAGCACTGGGCCCTGGTCGGTGGGGCGGTAGCGTGTCTGAACGCATATTCAGCAGTAGCAGCCCCATGGGTAAAGCCCGGTGATGCCAGGGCGAGATTTGCTATCCAGAAGCTTGCCGACCGAGGCCATATCGAAGCCTCAATAACCACTTGGCCGATCAGTTGGGTCGACGCGACCGCTGGAAAACAAAGCGCCGCGCAAGATCAGCAAGCGGTGGGTATGGCTTCCGCCTACCTGAGTTTTGAAAAAGAGCAGCAAGCCACTGAAGGTTTTCGCGGCGAGTTCAACGTGCGCGCCCAAAACGAAGTGCTCGGCATCACCGGTTTTGAACAAACCGGCACCGGCAAAGCCGAAACCAGCGTTAACCTGCAATGGCAAGGCAGCTTTTGGGGGCTGGGCTTGAACCCCACCTACACCCATGAGCCAGATGACGATAAAGAGCTGCGCCTGGACGGTTCCTATCTCGCCGTTAACCCCTGCAACTGGGTGCTTGGCGCCGGCGCCATTGACCGCTGGTGGGGGCCGGGTTGGCAGTCCAGCCTGATTCTCTCGAACAACGCCCGCCCCATGCCGACAGTGTGGCTCAGCCGCAACCGTACCGAAGCACCAGAGACCGAATGGCTGAACTGGATTGGGCCATGGCAGTTCACCGCCTTCCTTGGCCAGTATGAAAGCAGCCGCCAAGTCCCAGACGCCAAGCTTATGGGCGTGCGCTTGGCGTTTCAGCCTATCGATAACCTGGATATCGGCTTCTCTCGCGCCATCATGTATGGCGGCGAAGGCCGTCCAGAAGGCTTTTCCACACTCTGGGATGCGTTTACCGGCAAAGATAACGGCCAAAATGGCGCGAACGACCCCGGTAACCAGCTTGGCAGCATTGATGCCCGTTACGGTTTCACCATCGGCGACCAAACCATTGGCCTGTACGCTCAGATAATGGGTGAAGACGAAGCTGGCGCCTTCCCCTCGCGTAAGTCCTGGCTATTAGGCGCTGACTGGACCACACAGTGGTTCGAAGCCGACCAGCAATGGTTTCTGGAATACGCCAACACCACAGCCGACGATTTTCTGGGCGAAGCCAGGCCGGGCATCACCTATGACCATAGCCGCTATCAAACCGGTTATCGCTATTATGGCCGCAATCAGGCCACCAGTCTGGAAGGCGATGCTGAAGCCATCACCTTGGGCGCGTACCACTTCATGACCACTGGCAGTAATCTAAGTGCAAGAGTGACCTATGCAGAGTTGAACAAAGCTGGCCAGGCCATGCCACAGGGCACAGACCCGGACGTATTCTACAACGTGCCAATCAAAGGCCAAAAAGTGGCCATCGCCAACCTTGGTTACGGCACTGAAGTGCTTAATGGCTGGTTAGACATCAGCCTTCAAGCCAGCGACAAAGCCATCGAATACATCAGCGGCGAAAAAGACCAGCTCTCAGCCAGCGCCAGCTGGACCTACCGTTTCTAACGTTACAAACCGGACTCCAACACCGTGAATCTGAAAAAACTCCTGCTACCGTTAGCCCTGCTGCTGCCCCTAGCAGCCCACGCCCAGTCCATCAGTCCCGAGCAAATTGAGCGCTTCAAAAGCCTCCCCAAGGCTCAGCAACAAGCGCTTGCCCGACAATATGGTATCAACCTGAGCGACATCACCGGCAGCGGCCAATCCAGCCAGCGCCCGCAGCAAGTAGAGGTGGTCAAAAGCCAGGGCGATGGCGAAACCAGCAGCGAGCAGCTAGAAAAAGATCTGCAGGAAAAAGAGGCAGAACAAAAGCAAGCTGAGAAAAACAAAGGCCTGAAACCCTACGGTTACGACCTGTTCAGCGGAGAGCCCACCACCTTCGCACCAGTCACCGAAATTCCCGTGCCGCAAAACTACACCCTCGGCCCCGGCGATACCCTGCAGGTGCAACTGTGGGGCAAAGAAAACCGCAACCTGGAACTGCCGGTGGGCAGAGACGGCACGATCAATTTCCCGGATTCAGGCCCGCTTAGCGTCGCAGGCCTCAGTTTTGAAGAAGCACGCGAACAAATCCGTACTCGAGTGCAGGAGCAATACATTGGCGTGCAGGCCAGTGTTTCTCTCGGTGCGCTGCGGAGCATGCGTGTGTTTGTGCTCGGCGAAGCCCGTAATCCCGGCTCCTATAGCGTTAGTTCCCTGTCCACCATTACCAATGCCCTGTACGTATCCGGTGGTATCAAACAAACCGGTTCGCTGCGCAATGTGCAGCTCAAGCGTGACGGCAAAGTCATCAACGAGCTGGACTTGTACAACTTGCTACTCAAAGGTGACAGCTCCAACGACGACCGCCTGCAAGCCGGCGACGTCATTTTCATTCCGCCAGTCGGGCAGCGAGTGGGCATTGAAGGCGAAATCTACCGCCCGGCCCTGTACGAACTGGACGGCGAGAACACCTTGGCTGAACTCATCCGCATGGCTGGTGGCCTCACGCCACAGGCCTATCCACAACGAGTGACGATCGAACGCACCAACGACGATTTCCTGCGCATCATTGCCGAGGCCGACTACACCGAAGCCAAAGGCAAGAATGCCCGCGTCCTGCCTGGGGATCTGGTTAGCATCGCCTCCATCTCGGACATCACTGGCCAGTACGTCGAAATTCAGGGCGCCGCCACTCGCCCGGGAAAGTTTGCCTGGATGCCGGGAATGCGTGTGAGCTCGGTTGTGGATAACCTGGACGCAGATCTGTTGCCCATTGCCGACAAAGACTACGCAGCCATTGTTCGCACCAACCCGAGAACCGATCAGATCTCTGTTCTGAACCTGCGCCTTCGTGAAGCTGTCCGTAACCCCGGTAGCCAGTATGATCTGGTGCTTCACGAAAAAGACCGGCTGTTGTTTTTCTCTGATGTTGGCAAGGTAGACATCGAAGAGAAGGAAGCGGAGAAAGGTGAGGAAAGCAAGGCTCAAACCAGAACTGAAAAGACCAAAGAGACAGAAAACGACCCAGAGGCCTACACCCGCCGTAAACTGTTTGCCCCGGTCATCGAGCGCTTGAAAACCCAAGCCACGCCGGCATCCCCCCAGCAGGTCATCAATATCTCCGGCCCCGTTAGGTATCCTGGCCAGTACCCTTTGCCGGCGAGCCGTAGCCTGGCAGACGCAGTATTCGTGGCCGGTGGGCTGAAAGATTCGGCCTCGCTGCTGCAAGCCGAAGTGGCCCGCTATACCACGGACGAAGACGGTATTGGCCAGACCACCATCCTGGACGTGAATCTGGCCAAGGCCATGGCTGGTGAAACCAGTATTACGCTCAAAAGCCGCGATCGCATTCTTGTTAAAGCCATCCCGGAATTCAGCAAAACCCGCACTGTCACGCTTGAAGGCGAAGTCCGTTACCCGGGCGAATACACCTTCCGCGACGGAGAAACCCTGGCTGAAGTACTTCAGCGTGCCGGTGGTTTGACCGCTAATGCCTTCCCTCGCGGGGCCATCTTTACCCGTGAAAAATTACGCCAGCTCGAAGCACAGCGGTTGCGCGAAGCAGAACAGCGTTTAAAAGGCAATTTGTTGGGCATTCAACTGGAAGGTGATAGCTTCGGTGGAGATAACGCTCAACGGGTTCAGCAAGTGCAGGGGTTGCTGGAAGATGTTCAGGATAGCCGGCCTGTCGGTCGTATGGTAATTGACCTTCCCGCAGTATTGGAAAACGAGCAATACCAAGCCATTCGCCTGCAAGATGGCGACAAACTGACCGTCCCAATGATCCCGCAGGCGGTTACCGTACTCGGCGAGGTTCAATACCCGACCAGCCATCTGCACACCGAAGGTCTGAGCGTGGAGGATTACCTTGAACGCTCCGGCGGCCCCACACCACAGGCCGACGAAGACCGTGTGTACGTGGTCAAAGCTGACGGCTCAGTCATGCTGCCCCAGCGAAGCAACTGGTTTGGTGGCGGTGGCAGCCGACTGGAACCGGGCGATACCATCATTATGCCAATCGACGTAGATCGCCTGAACCAGCTGGAGCTCTGGACCAACGTCAGCCAGATCGTTTACCAGATGGCCCTTGGCGCCGCAGCAGTGGGTAACCTGTAATGAATCAACCAGTAATCAGCCAGGCACCGCAGCAGCAATACTACCCGGATGATGAAATCGACCTCCGCGAACTCTTCGCCACTCTGTGGCGGGGCAAGTGGATTATCATCCTGTTCACCATCGTGTTTGCCGCTGCCGGCGTGTTCTACGCCCTGAGTAAGCCCAACATCTACCAGGCCAGCGTGCTGCTGGCTCCGGCCCAGAGCGAAGGCAGTGGCCCGAGCATCAGCGGCCAACTCGGTGGCCTGGCCAGCCTGGCCGGGGTCAACCTCGGCGGCGGTGGCTCAGGCAAAACCACCATGGCCAAAGAAGTGCTGCAATCCCGCGCCTTTCTGACGGACTTCATCCATCGCCACAACCTCACCGTGCCGCTCATGGCCACTGAAGGCTGGAACATGGAGCGGGAAGCGTGGGTGATTAACGAAGAAGTCTATAACCCGGAAACACAGGAATGGCTCACCGATGAAGAGGGCGAAAGCCTCAAGCCCACCGACTGGGACCTGGTAAAGGCTTTCAAAGAGCACCTGAGCATCTCCAGTAACGATGAAACGGGCATGATCACCCTCAGCATCAAAAGCCAGGCGCCCCCAGTGGCTGCGGACTGGGCTGAAAAACTCGTACACGACATCAACGAACACATGCGCGAGCAAGACGTAAACGAAGCCGAAGCCCGCATCGCCTACCTGGAAGAAAAACTCAGCGAAACCAACATCGCCGGCATGCAACAAGTGTTCTACCAGCTGATCGAAAGCGAAACCCGCACTGTGATGCTGGCCAACGCCCAGAACGAATACATCTTCAAAACCGTCGACCCGGCCGTGGTACCGCAAGAAAAAAGCGAACCCAAACGCGCCCTCATCGCCATCGTAGCCACCATGCTAGGCGGCATGCTCGGCGTGTTTACCGTATTTGTCATTGCCTTCATTCGCTCAGGAAAAGAACGAAACGAGGCAAAAGCTTAAACACATAGAGGGCAAAGGAATGCCAACCGTCAACATTGAACATCACGGCGCCAAAACTGGCGTAACCGGCTCCTGTCACCAGTTGCACATAGACCCTGAAAACAGCCTGTTAATAGATTGCGGCCTGTTCCAGGGCCAGGAAGCCGGCAACACGCGCAACACCCAGGAAATCGACTTCAACACCAGCGGCATCCAGGCACTCATCGCCACCCACGTACACATAGACCATGTGGGCCGCATACCCTGGCTACTGGCCGCCGGCTACAGCGGGCCCATCATCTGCTCCCGGCCCTCGGCCAAACTGCTGCCCCTGGTACTGGAAGACGCCTTCAAGCTCGGCATCAGCCGCGACAGGCAACTGGTGGAACAATACCTGGCCACCATTGAACAACGCCTGCTGCCATTACCCTACAACCAATGGCACAGGGTAATAGACACCCCGGAACACCGGGTAGGCATACGCCTGCAACGGGCCGGCCACATACTCGGCTCCGCTTACGTAGAGGTTGACCACAACGGCACCCGCATCGTCTTCAGCGGCGACCTGGGCGCCAGCCATACACCACTGCTGCCAGCGCCAGAATCACCGGGAAAAGCCGACATACTGGTACTAGAAAGCACCTACGGCGACCGCAACCACGAAAGCCGGGAAGACCGAAAACACCGCCTGAAAGCCGCGATAGACCGCGCCCTGAAAAATCAGGGCACTGTACTCATCCCGGCCTTCAGCATCGGCAGAACACAGGAACTGCTGTACGAACTCGAAGATGTCATCAGCGACGAACTGCCGGTCATACTCGATTCGCCCCTGGCGACCAAATTCACCGCCGCCTACCGCGAACTGCAACCCTACTGGGACGAAGAAGCCCACGCCCGGCTGCAACAGGGCCGCAAACCACTGGCCTTCGACAACCTGCTAACCGTGGAAGGCCACCACGAACACCTGAAAATGGTCCACCACCTGGCCCGCAGCGCCCGCCCGGCCATCGTTATCGCTGGCAGCGGAATGTGCAACGCCGGGCGCATCGTCAACTACCTCAAAGCCATGCTGGGCGATGAAAGGCACGATGTACTCTTCGTCGGCTACCAGGCCCAAGGCACCCCCGGCCGCGACATACAGCGCTACGGCCCCAACAACGGCTACGTATGGCTGGATGGCGAAAAGCACACCATCCGCGCGAAGGTAGAAACCATTGGCGGCTATTCCGCCCACGCAGACCAACAAGGGTTGGTGGAGTTTGTGGCGGGGATGAAGGAAAAGCCGAAAGATATACGGCTGGTGCATGGTGAAGAACATGCCAAACAGGCCCTGCGAGCAAAGCTGGCGAACAAATAGCCAAAGGCGTATGCTCTTGATAATTGATGTGACTGGGGGTGTTCAAATGAGTACCTGCAAGGAAAAACAAGCCGTGACCAAAATACGCAAACACAACCGAATCAACGCCTTTGACGACAACCGGAAATTACTGCGTTATGCCCAACTGGCGTCACGTAACGCGATAGGTGAGTCGTTTGAAGCCGGTATCTCCGTTGTATACATGAAAGACGGGCAGCTCGTTCGCGAAGACCCGGATCACGAAGTAACCGTGGTTAAAAAACTGCAGAACAAGGAAAAGTTCGACCTGAGGGAGTACCTGTGCCACGGATAAGGCAATCGAATCGGGATTTGAGCCTTATCTGTACTACATCTGCACCACGGACCCGGATATCAATAAAGCAAGGGTGGCCCAGCGTGTGGAATCTGGCGGGCACCCAGTACCTGAAGACAAAATTCTCGGTCGATACCATCGCAGCCTGAGCTTGTTGTGTGAAATGGCCCGCAAATGCAGAAGGGTGTACTTCTTTGACAACTCCAGCCAGCGGCACCTGCATTTCTCCGAAATCACTCCAGATGGCTATCTCGACATTTTCGAAAAGCAGTTTAATCAGGTAGAGCCAACTTGGTTTGTTGAGCATTTGTTAAAGAAATGGCCGAGAGAAAAGGTGCGGATTGCTAGCCTTTAGTCGCGGGCCGAGCACATTCGTCTGGTACACGACGAAAAGAACGAAAACAGGCCCTGAAAGAAGAGCTGGAAGCCCTCGCCCTCTAAGCCAAAAAAACAGCCACATGGTATGCTTATAAAGTGAACAGCACGCAGAGGCAGCACTATGTACGCAATAGAGTTTGAAGCCGACATCCAGAACGGCACGGTGAAAATTCCCGAAATGTATCGCCAGCTGGATAACGCACACGCCAAAATTGTCCTGATGGTGAATGATGAGAGCTTCCAGGCTCAGCGCGAAACTGAGCTGGATTTTACCAACACAGACATCAAAGCGTTCTCAGGAAGAGATGCGCTGGATATTCAAAGGACCATGAGAGATGAATGGTAAGTATCTTCTGGACACCAACGCTCTCATCTATGCCATCAACCGAAAACTTAAATTGCCGAAAGCGGACTACGCAGTTTCAGTAATTACCAAAATGGAGCTGCTTTCCTGGCCGCAATTATCTCAGGAAGATGAGCAACAACTCAGAGCGGCTTTGTCGGGCACGGCCGTTTTACAGTTGAGTTCAAGCATCCAGGAAAGAACCATAAAGATTCGAAGGGCAACGTCGCTGAAACTGCCAGACAGCATCATATCGGCAACGGCGTTAGATGGCGGCTATGTTCTGGTTACAGACGACGTAAAGCTGAGAAATCGCCATGTTGGTGAGGCGATAAAACTAGACGGGTTGATGGGGACTGGCCATTAAAAAATGGCTGCACACCCAATGCCCCAATCCAAACTAAAAACCACGATCCACAACCTCTGGCCAAAGCTGCTCGTCATTGTCGCCGGTTTTGGCCTTTACGGATTGGCCGTAACCTGGCTCCAAGGCGACTTTAAAAGCCTGGTAATCGGAATCGGTGGCGGCCTGGTCTCTATTCCGCTGGCGTTCATTTTCTACGAAATCTGGCAAGAGAAATCCCACCGCAAGCTCAACAACAGCGTTTACGAGTTTGCGGAAAACCAGATGCAAGTAAGCATCAGAGCCGTCAAATCAAAGCTTGAGCTGTTAGTCGCCGGAGCATTCGCATACTTCGAGAGTGGCAGGTTCCTGGTTGACGATGAAGACATTGAGAACCTCAAAATCTACGTTCAGGAAGATGAAAGCGAAAACGTAGCGCCTGACAACGACAATCTGCTGGACTTTGAGCGGGAAAGTATATATGAAGCCTTGGTCGATGGCCGTTATCTGGCATTTCAGTTAACCGATCTGTCGCTGGGTGAAGAACTGCACCGGCTTGAAGGTTTGCTCTCCAACGCCTTCATCATGGAACGGCTGAGTGACAGCCAGGTTCGAGCCATTATCTATCTTATTGAAGTGGTCAAAATGCTCGAAGCTTTCCTGGCCCTTCATCATGATGTGTTCCTCAAATCCAGCGTGAAACTCCACGGGTTTCGAACCGAAATCATTCAGCAAGGTCTAAGCGCGTTGATTTTCGACAACCCGGGTACGGATGAATCGGTAACGTTAGACATCAAACCAGCCGGGGAAATGCAGCCAAGCGCAGAGCCACTGAATGCTTACGTGGTGAATCCGGATTGCTACGCAGCCCTGAGTGACCTGGTATACGACGTGGTGGAGGGCATAAACGGCTGGAAGTCCGTGTCTGACCCGGTTTATATGGATCATGAGGCTGGAAGAATTGGGGCATTATAAATCCTCTATTCTCCCATGGGGCAGTTTCACGAGGCAGACAGGAAGCTCGTGCCATAATGTTTGCTGAAAGTACCCGCAACCGAAAAGCTTTTTACTTGACTAACCCGCATGGTTATCTGGAAGAGCGATGATGACCAGTGGGAGTAGTCCACAATGGCTCAGGAAGATGAGCGGTTGCGACATGAATTTGACGAAAAAGCTGATTCAAGCAGGTAATCATGCAGCGCCCGTCCGGCTATAAGCGCCATCAAGTGCTAAACTGTCAAAAAACGTGTAAAGTTGTGCTTACCGCAACCAAAGATAGCCTGTTATGACACCTGTGATGAAAAATGCCCCCCTGGTGCACGTAGTCGCCGACATAAGCTTTACGCGCCTGCCTGAACCAGCCGCAGATGTGGTTGAGCGCCTGCACTCCGAGCTGCTCGATGCCGGGTTCCCGGAACGGATTGACGCCATTCGTCAAGCTGTAGAGGTAGTGGTTTCTACTCCCGAGTCTGAGCAGCAAACGGAGCAAAAAGTCACCCAAATAAAAAGGCTGGTGTTTCGCAACGCGGGTAAAACCAGGTTGGTGGAGTTTACTCAGAACTCAGTGGAAGGCACCGGCCGCTTGATTCTTAAAGTCACGGACTACCAGGGTAAAGAAGAATTTTTCGCTCTGTTGGAGCAATTACTGGGCATTTTCAAAAATTGCCTGCCTCAACTCGGTAAAACGGCCCTGAAAGGCCTTGCCCTCAATTACGTGGACCTGATCGTCCCAGCGGGTGGTCAAACTATGGGCCAGCTAGTCACCCGGGAAATATGTCCGCCGCAATTAGCCGCCGTGCAAGACCAGAAATTTTTGTTTGGTAGCAGCTTCCGTTTGGTGGAAACCGCACCTGACCAAAGATTACGGGTGGCGTTTGAGGAAGTTCCGGTTAATAACCGAGGTCTGACAAAGGTACTGCCAGACCACCTGGCCGAGCACGACAAGCGCTGTGGGTTGAGCATTCAAGCAAAAGAGCATTGGTGGAACATATCCACTGAAACCTACGGCATTCTCGATACTCAGCACATGTGCCAGCTGCAGCAAAGCCCGCAGCTGAAAGAGTTTGATATTCTCGATAAATTTCGGGCGCTTCAGGCAACCTGCAGCAGCGTATTCCGCGAAGTTACCACTGAAGCTGCCATAGCCAGTTGGGCCTAAAAGGAGCCACCCATGCTTGCCGCTGACATGCCTGCACAAGCAATGTTGTTGAGTACGTACCATTTTCCGGCTCAGCAAGTAGTTGCCGGAGCGCCTCCACTCAGTACCTTGGCCACCGACCAGCCCAACTGGCCAGAGTCGGAGCGCCCAGGAACAGACTGGCAGAGTGTGCGGGTGGTGTCTGACGCCGCCAATAATGCCGTTTCCACTGTGCATGTGTTTACCCAGCGACCGGTTGCCGCAGAAACGCAGAACGGCAGTGCGAGCATCACCGCCGCTAGTATGATTGCCAGTGCACAAACCGTGACTGGCCTCAGCCTGAAAGATCTGGCAGCTGTGTATGGTGTTTCCCGTCAAACGCTCTACAACTACAAGAAACAGAAAGACCAACCGAGCGATGCAAATTGGCAACGCCTGCAGCGAGTTGATAAAGCTATTGGCGAGCTGAAGCCTATTTTCCCGGCCAGTCCTGGTGCTTTGGCAAAGCGTGTTGCGAACGAACAAGGCGACACATTGCTGTTGTTGTTGCAACAGAAAAAGCCAAACCTTGAGCAACTCAAAGCATTAGCTCACCAGCTGGCTGACCAAATGAACAGCACCACACCAGCAAAGCGCCATCAAAGCACTTTGGATGAACTGACACGGCACTGCTGATGACTACGGATTCAACAGGGAAGCAGTTGCTCGTTAAGTGGGGCGTTCGTCAGGGAAGTTACATTGCAGCCCCGGAATATCCGCAAGGCTGGTGTCAGTTTCGCCCCAGCCCCGAAATGCGAGATAAAAGCTTTAAAAAAGATTACGTGCTACTGGTGCAAAGCCAGGACTGCGACATCGCAGCGAAAGAGGAGCTGGAGCCAGAAATAGAATTGCTCCCTCTGGCGCCCATCAAACCAAAAAAACTCTTCCCGGGTAACCAGTACGCCAAAAGCTCTCGCACGCTACAAATAAACATTGATGGCCAGAACTATGAGGGTAAGGTGCGAGCTACGGTCACTGTGCCAAAGCAGGAACTACTGGAATGGTTAGAGGCGAATACGGAAACCGCCAATATTGCGCAGCTAACCTCTGAAAACCTGCGCATTTTGACCGCATGGAAGGCAAACCGTTACCAACGCGCCGCGCTACCAGACCGTTTTAACCAGGCTTTCATCCCTCTGTTTGAAAAATACGCCGATGAGTTGGGTGCTCATTCCACAGAAAGCGGTAACAGCTGCGTAAGAGGCTTGTACCTGCACCTGGATACGTTTGAGGAAGGCGCAGCCAACTACGAATTTGCACTGCTTGCGTTGCTGAAACACGATACACCAGACCCACAGAGGCTCGCCATCGAAGAACAGGTAGAAGACCTGATTCAGGAGATGGAAGAGAACGAAGGCTTTACGTTGGCAGAGCACCCAAACCTGCCTGGCAACGCCGAAAGAGAAAGTGCCGTCACTGTCGCGCAGCTGACTCAGTATATGAAAATCAACCTGGATTACCTGTCTCTACGAGAAGGGGATGAGGATTTGGGGCCGGATGTTGGGTAACCTTTGGAGCATTAATGCCCTTTTTTGAGAGCCTGACAAAGCTCAAAGAGCATCTCGGCATCAAGCCCATTAACACAGGCCAGCAATTTAACTTCCGCGGGATTGTGTTCGATGATGTCGAAGCCCTGCACGCCAGGACGAGTATAAACGGCGATTGCGTTAACCTCGTGAGCGGTGTTGAGTTTGCCTTCACAGAGTACCGTGGCCAGACTCAGGAGTATGAATCCTGCCTGTCTACTCTGGATAGTATTCAGCACGACCATGAACTCTTTGCAGCCTTGTGTAGTTCAACCTACTTTAAGCAGGCATTGGAAGCCCACCCGGTCATAACCCAGATAAGAAGTAAGGGGCTTAATCTGGGTGAAAATGGTGAATCTTTACCAATTTGTGTTGATCTGGATGGCATTGCGCAGCATTACGGGCTCCCGACCCAATACCTGGATATCACCAGTAACTTCTCAGTAGCCAGCTTTTTCGCCACCCAGCGTTGGGACAATAAAGCTAAAAAATTCGAACCCATGCGGATGACTCCAAAGCCGGGTGTTATTTATCAGCTCCAACCGGCTTTTCTTATAGCTCAGGATAGTGATAACGGCATCCCGTATACGCCTATTGGCTGGCAACCTTTCCCAAGACCTGAGCAGCAACGAGCCAACGCAATCCGCCTGCCAGCAGGCGAGGACTTTGTTGAATAACTGCCTGTAGCAAGTCATTACTTCAACCATAGCAGCAATCAGTCCAAACGAATCTACGAGGAATTTGAGGGCGGAGAGAAGCTGTTACCAGCAGATGACCTGGCTGACTTTGCTGAAAGCGTGCAGAGCAAAACCAACTTTCCCCAGCATACCCTTGACGAAGCTTTGAGGCTTTACGAGAAGCGTAGGAAGCCACAGGACACAGCAAATAAGCGCCAAAGCCTGATGGCCAGAGCTGGTATTACGTTGGAATATCCGGGTGATTCTGAAGCCTACCGCTGGAATTTCAGCCAACAGGCCTTCGATGCCGAGATACAACGGATGCTGGGTCGGGTGCGATCTCGCTGGGCATGTTATGCCCAGTAAACAGTACCGGACCAGAGCGAGACTCTTTAATCCCTCGGCTGTCATGGCGGTCACTTTTGTGGCCTCTGCTCTTCCGGTTTTCAGTTGCAACCCAAACCCCAAGCCACTAACATCCCCGCGTTCAAACATTGAACACAACAAAACACCATAGCTTCATCGCCCACGATGCCTGCAACAGGGTAGGGCGGTAGCGTGCCTAAACTCCAGATCATGCCCCATGAATAACGACACCCACCTCCGGGTACTCAGACTTGTTGAACAAAACCCCGGCATCTCCCAGCGGGAAATGGCCAGAGAGCTGGGCGTGAGCCTGGGCAAAGCCAACTACTGCTTGCGAGCGCTGCTGGAAAAAGGGTGGGTGAAAGCGCGTAACTTCAAGAACAATGACAGCAAGCTGCAATACGCCTACCTGCTGACGCCCAGTGGCATCGAGAACAAAGCCCGGCTTACCGCCACCTACCTGCAGGCCAAAATGGCCGAATACGAGCGGCTTCGGGTGGAGATAGAGCAGTTGAAGGAAGAAGTCGTCGCCACAGAGCATGATCTCAGTTAAAGCGAACGGTCAACCTCGACAAACTCACTACCTGGCCCTACGTGGTCAAACACCACTCAAAGCCAGCGGCGACCATCCGCACAATTATTGACGGCACGGCCTCACGCCACCATCATTTTGTTAAACAAAGCTACTACTGAAGGAGAATAACGGCCATGGCAGGCTTTCCAAAACATTGGCCCGAGTGTTGTCCGCCTGATGATGCACAGCCAGCCGAAGGTGTTGTGTACAGAATTTGCCGAGAGAATCCGCCAGCCCTGGCGGACTTTCGGTCCCATGCCGAACTCGGTAAGTCGTCAAAGGGTGATCCATGCATGCGGCACGGTTTGTCGGTGTTTCGAGACATTTCAGACGCTCGACATGTAACGGAGCTCTTCCCAAAGTTGGGCAAGCTGATTTTTCGTGGTGAGTTGGCGCCAGAACACGGTAAGATCAAACCGACACCGGCGAAGACAAGGCCATCGCATGTGACTTGGTGGCCTTTTGAAGAAATTGAACGCGCCTCCGCCTTCACCGTCAGCAGCGAGGGGTAACAATGGACTGGCAAATTAAAGGTCTTACTTGTGACTCCAATAATTTTCAAGACATTGAAATACTCGACGTTCTGATAGACGTTGACGGCCCACGGCTGTTCACCGCTGAAACCGGATTGTGTACAGCTTTGGTTATGCTGGTAGACGAAAATGACCAGCATGCCCGCTATTTGGTTGCGCCTACTAACGATGAAATTGTAAGCCAGCTTCAGAAGGGCACAGTCAGCGTCCGCAAAGCGGTAGACCAACCCGTAGTCTGGATGTTGGAGGCTAATCATGCGCTTGAGCCCCAAAGGGCCTGGCGAACAACCTTGAGCGGCTTACCTGAATCCGTATTGCCAGAGAAAGGGCGAATGCTTTGGCCCCACCTACAACCCGCATTTCGTTTGCGCGCCATTGGCGAGGGGCTATCAGCTGGTACAGTGCCAGCCAGTGTGATCAGGCAAGTGGTCGAAGGGGCCAGTACCGCATTAAGAAAAGCTGCCGCTCACGTGTACAAAGAGCCAGCCAAACAAGGTCGTGCCAGTAATTCCAGGAAGCGCTTGTACGATCTGCCTGTACAGCATTTTGCCTACAACAGCTTCGAAGTGGCGTTCAGTCTTCCTGAAGAATCGCAAGAGTGCCTGCTGAAGGACGACGAAGATGCGGAAATGCAACAAATCGGAAGTGCCCTGGCGCATGCAATTCGTCGTTCAGAAGGCACCGACAACACCGATTCCGAGCTCGAAACACTCGAAATTGAGCTTTTGGAAGCGCTGGAAAAACTGGTGCCGCCATTGTCAGGCATTGTTACAGAGTTTGAGGTGGGCGGAACCATTCTAGGGAAAGGTGATGAAACCTATCGGCTTGGCCGGGAAACATCCAAGCGCGTAAAAAGAGTGCTTCAGGCCGTGAGAACAAAAGAAGAAAAAATCACCACCCTGGAAGGCCTGGTATCAGAAATGGACCGCGACAACTTCACGTTCACTCTTCGCCAGACCTCCGATCACAAAGATCACGTATGTTCGTTTTCGGCAGAGATCTTTGATGAAGTGATGGCGGCGTTTGTTAATGAAAGCCGAGTGGCCATCAGCGGGCGAGAGACTCTGAAAAACGGCAACATCGACGTCTCAATCTTCAACGAAGTAGGCGACGATTCCGCTCAGCTGTGAATCTGGGCTGAATACGGTTTTCACACGAAAACGACGAAAACCAGCCCCCTCCCATACGATCAGCAATCTACAAAGGGGACTGACCGTACTAAGTCAGACCCCACCCAAAGCCAGCGACGATCTCCAAACTCGGGCAAAGCACCAAAATGAAACTACTCATAACCGGCGGAGCCGGCTTCATAGGCTCCGCCGTAATTCGCCACATCATCCAAAACACCCAGGACGAAGTGGTCAACGTCGACAAGCTTACCTACGCCGGTAACCTCGAAAGCCTGGCGGAAGTAAGTGACAGTGAGCGCTACGCCTTTGAGCAGGTCGACATCTGTAACCGTGCGGAACTGGACCGTGTACTGTCCCAACACCAGCCGAATGCCATTATGCACCTGGCCGCCGAAAGCCACGTTGATCGCTCCATTGATGGCCCTGTGGCATTTATAGAGACCAACATTGTTGGTACTTACACGCTGCTTGAGGCCTGTCGCCAGTACTGGCAGGCACTGGAAGGCGACCAGAAGGCCAACTTCCGATTTCACCACATCAGCACAGACGAGGTGTACGGGGACCTCCCGCATCCTGATCAAACGGATGCCGCCAAAGAGCATTTATTCACTGAGCATACGGCATACGCGCCCAGTAGCCCCTACAGCGCCAGCAAAGCCAGCTCAGACCACCTCGTGCGGGCGTGGCAACGCACTTACGGCCTGCCAACGCTGGTAACCAACTGCAGCAACAACTACGGCCCCTACCATTTCCCGGAGAAGCTCATCCCGTTGATGATCCTCAACGCGTTGGAAGGAAAGCCTTTGCCAGTCTATGGTAAAGGCGATCAGATTCGCGATTGGCTCTACGTCGAAGACCATGCCCGGGCATTGTATAAAGTGGTCACCGAGGGCCAGCCGGGTGAAACTTACAACATCGGCGGCCATAACGAAAAACAGAACATCGATGTGGTGCTCACCCTGTGCGATATCCTCCAGGAGTTGCGCCCACAGGAAGCCAGCTATCGGGATTTAATCACCACAGTAAAAGACCGCCCCGGCCACGACAGGCGCTACGCCATAGACGCTAGCAAAATCCAAAAAGAACTCGGCTGGGTACCCAAAGAAACCTTCGAAACCGGCATCCGCAAGACCGTACAGTGGTACCTCGACAACCTGGACTGGTGTCAACGAGTACAAGACGGCAGTTACCAAAGAGAGCGATTGGGGGAAGGTGTATGAAAATCCTGCTCCTGGGGAAAAACGGCCAAGTTGGCTTTGAACTCCACCGAACCCTCTCCCCTCTCGGTCCCATAACAGGCCCGGACAGAGAAGAGCTGGATCTAAGCGATCAACAAGCCGTAGCCGATTGCCTTGAAAAAGTTAAGCCAGAGTTAATCGTAAACGCTGCTGCCTACACAGCTGTAGACGCTGCGGAAGAACACCAACAAGCAGCCAAGCGCCTGAATGCTGACTTGCCCAGCCAATTGGCAGAATACGCAAAAGCCAACAGCGCCCGCCTTGTCCATTACAGTAGCGATTATGTTTACCCCGGAAATGGTACCGAGCCCTGGCAAGAAATCAGCCCCACAGGCCCGCTAAGCGTATACGGCCGAACCAAACTGGAAGGCGACAAAGCCATCCAGAACAGCGGTGCAGATTACCTCATCCTTCGTACCAGTTGGGTCTACAGCGCCCGCGGCAACAATTTCATGAAAACCATGTTGCGGTTGGCCCAAAGCAAAGAAGAACTCAGCATCGTCGCGGATCAGGTGGGCGCTCCGACACCGGCACGGTTGATCGCACAGGTAACCGCCCTGGCGATTCACGGCCAGTTAAAAACAGGCCTTTACCATTTGGCTCCCAGAGGAGGCACCAGCTGGCATGGCTTTGCCCAGGAAATTTTCCGGCAAGCACAGCAGGCCGGTGAGACTCTATCCTTGGGCCCCGACAATGCCCGGGCTATCCCGACAAGCGACTATCCAACGCCGGCGAAACGGCCATTGAACTCGCGGATGGCCCTGAGCAAACTGGAAAACACCTTGAACATCCGGTTGCCGGACTGGCAAAGCCAGCTGACGCTCACCTTGAACGAATACCTGGAGAAGTAAATGAAAGGGATCATCCTTGCCGGTGGCTCCGGTACCCGCCTTTATCCGATTACCCGAGGCATTTCCAAGCAGCTCCTCCCGGTGTACGACAAGCCAATGATCTACTATCCGCTATCGGTCCTGATGTTGGCTGGTATCCGGGATATCCTGGTCATCACTACGCCGGAAGACCAGGAAAGCTTCAAGCGCCTTCTAAACGACGGTAGCCAGTGGGGCATTAACCTGAGCTACGCAGTGCAGCGGAGCCCGGACGGCCTTGCCCAGGCCTTCATCATCGGTGAAGACTTCATCGGCCAGGACAGCGTGTGCCTCGTGCTGGGCGACAACATCTACTACGGCCAGGGCCTTAGCAATATGCTGCAAGCCGCTGCTAAGCGGGAGAGGGGCGCCACCGTATTCGGCTACCAGGTCACCGACCCGGAACGCTTTGGCGTAGTTGAGTTTGACGGCAATCAACGCGCCATTTCTATCGAAGAAAAGCCGGCCAACCCAAAGTCCGATTACGCCGTCACCGGCCTGTACTTCTACGATAACGATGTGGTGGAAATCGCCAAACAGGTAAAACCCAGCCACCGTGGCGAACTGGAAATCACCAGCGTCAACCAGGCCTACCTGCAACGGGGCGACTTGAACGTCGAATTGCTGGGCCGGGGCTTCGCCTGGCTGGACACCGGAACCTTCGACTCACTACATGAAGCCAGCGGTTTTATTGAAACCCTGGAAAAGCGCCAGGGCCTGAAGATTGCGTGCCTGGAAGAAGTGGCCTACCGCATGGGTTTCATTGGCGAGGAACAACTGTTGGCGGAAGCGGAAAACCTGAAAAAGAACAGCTATGGCGCCTACCTGAAAAAACTGATCAAAAACCGATAAGCGAATACCATGAAAATCACCGAAACCGAGATTCCCGCCGTAAAACTCATCGAACCGAAAGTATTCGGCGATGAACGCGGCTTCTTTATGGAAACCTGGAACGAAAAAGCCTTCCGTGAAGCAGGCATAGATGCCACCTTCGTGCAGGACAACCACAGCCGCTCGGTAAAAAATACTCTGCGGGGTCTGCACTACCAGGTCAAACAACCGCAGGGCAAACTGGTGCGGGTGACCCGAGGTGAAGTATTTGATGTGGCAGTGGATCTGCGCAAGAACTCACCGACCTTTGGGCAGTGGGTAGGGGAATACCTCTCAGAAGAGAACAACCGCATGTTGTGGGTGCCGCCGGGGTTTGCCCATGGCTTTCTGGTAACCAGTGATACCGCAGATTTTCAGTATAAATGTACGGATTTCTACGCGCCGGAGTATGAGCGGTCGATTCGCTGGGATGATCCGGATTTAAACATCGAGTGGCCTGTTCATGCCTTACCTGATGGCCCTCTGCTGTCAGATAAAGATAAAGCAGCAAAGTCTTTTAAAAAGGAGCAGCGACTTTGACCGGTATGACCTTACGGAAAGCCTTAAATATTCCCGAGGGCAGGGGAAACTCCGGCCAGTGTCCGGCACTTTGGGATGGCCATGCTGCCGAACGTATCGTACGCCAACTGCACGGATTGTTATGAACCAGGGAGTAATATTGCACTTGTTCGGTTGGGACAAGAAGTTTGTCCTGCCGTTCAGAGATTTCATCCACCAACACTTCGACGATGGTAAGCATCGGTTCATAATTTACGGTGACGTGACAGAGAAGGATGTGCCTGCGTCTCCAGATACCAGAGTTATGCCCAGTATTCTAAAAAATTTTATCGGCATAACAATGGCTATGAACAATGCTGAAAAGATTATCCTTCATGGCCTTTTTAGTAGTCATCTCTTTTATCTCTTGGCCTTACAGCCTTGGCTGTTGAAAAAATGTTATTGGGCCATCTGGGGTGGTGATCTTTATATTCACAACGCCGAGGTAAGGGATTGGCGCTGGAAAAAAAATGAAATTTTCCGGAGCATCGTCATCAAGCGTATGGGCCATTTGATTACTTACATAGAAGGCGATGTAGAGCGGGCCCGGCAATGGTATGGCGCGAAGGGTATCTACCACGAATGCATTATGTACCAGAGCAACCTGGTCAACCCAAGTATAATGGTCGAGACGAACCCGTCCCCCGAAAAAGCCGGGTTGAATATCCTTCTTGGCAACTCCGCAGACCCAAGTAACAACCACATTGAAGCACTCGAGCGCCTGCTCCCGTATAAAGATAAGGACATCAAAATTTACGTGCCGCTGTCCTATGGAGACCAGAATCACGCCCAGAATCTAATTGCCCAAGGCAAGGAGTGGTTTGGAGAAAAATTCATGGCCATGACGGATTTCATGCCGCTCGAGAGTTATCTGGAATTCTTGAAAAGCCTCGACATCGCCATTTTTAACCACCGGCGACAGCAGGCGATGGGCAACACCATCACACTGCTGGGAATGGGTAAAACAGTTTTCATGCAGAGCGACGTGAGCCAGTGGCGATTTTTGAGTGGTCTTGGAATTAAGCTGAATGATGTGCAAGATTTGATGCTCGAACCATTAGAAAGAGACGAAGCGCAAAAAAACGCTCGCATTGTTCATTCGTATTTTTCGAAAGCGACGCTGATCAAGCAGCTTTCAGATATTTTTGAGGGAAATGATGGCTTATCTGACAAGAGAAGCACTACTGACCACGGGATTCAAGGCAGTCGGTAGGAATGTGAAGGTTAGTGATAAAGCGAGCATCTACAACCCCGAAACTATTGAGCTTGGGGATAATTCGCGCATTGATGACTTCTGCGTTGTCTCTGGGAAGGTGTCAATTGGCAAATATTGCCACATAACTCCAATGTGCTTGGTTGCTGGTGGCTCCCCCGGAATCACACTCTCGGATTTCTGTACTTTAGCCTACGGTGTCAAGATTTTTGCGCAGTCGGATGATTATAGCGGCAGCACAATGGTGAACTCCTTAGTGCCAACGCGGTTTAAAAACGAATATCTCGCAGAAGTACAATTGGAAAAGCAGGTGATTATTGGTGCAGGATCAATCATTTTTCCGGGGGTGATAATCCGGGAAGGTTGCTCTATTGGTGCCATGACATTGGTGAATAAAAGCACACAACCCTGGGGTATCTATGCAGGCAACCCGGCTCGAAGAATTAAAGATCGAAAACAGGATTTACTCAAACTGGAATCGCAATTTCTCAAAGGGCAGCGATAATGATCCCGTTTAACCGGCCACCTTGTACTGGAGATGAAGAGCAGTACATAAAACAGGCGCTGAAAAATAATAAATTGTCTGGAGACGGCCCCTTCGGGAAAAAGTGCCAGGAGTGGTTCGAAACGAATCTGCCGTCCAAAAAAACGCTGCTCACCCCTTCCTGTACCGCCGCTCTTGAACTGGCGGCTGTTCTGATCGACGTACAGCCCGGCGATGAGGTGATCATGCCGAGCTACACTTTCGTAAGTACGGCAAACGCATTCGTACTCCGTGGTGCCAGGATAGTGTTCGTGGATATCCGTCCGGACACCATGAATATCGACGAAAAGCTAATCGAAGCAGCTGTCACCCCGCGAACGCGGGCCATCGTACCGGTTCATTATGCTGGCGTTGCCTGTGAGATGGACACGATTATGGCGATTGCAGAGCGCCACAACCTCTGCGTCATTGAAGATGCGGCTCAGGGCATGATGGCTACGTACAAAGGTGGGGCGCTAGGGACGTTTGGGCAGATTTCAGCGTACAGCTTCCATGAAACGAAAAACTTCACCAGCGGTGGCGAAGGTGGTCTTCTTATCATCAATGATGAGCAATATGTACAACGAGCAGAGATCATCCGAGAGAAGGGCACCAACCGTAGCCAGTTCTTCCGTGGCATGGTGGATAAATATTCCTGGGTGGATATGGGCAGCAGTTACCTGCCCAGTGAACTTCAGGCGGCTTACCTTTGGGGGCAGTTGGAGTGGGCGGACACAATCACCCAAAACCGATTGTCAATTTGGGAGAGCTACTACTCTGCCTTAAACGGTTTGGCGCAACGCGAACGAATTGAAGTACCGACAATCCCAGCAGAGTGCCAGCATAACGGCCATATGTTTTATATCAAAGTCAAAGATATAGCGGAGCGCACAGCGTTACTCGAGCACCTGAAGGCAGATGGTATCTATGCCGTATTTCATTACATACCGCTGCACACTTCGCCTGCAGGCTTGCGTTTCTCACGTTTCCACGGCGATGATGAGTACACTACCAGAGAAAGTGAACGTCTGATCCGCTTGCCGATGTGGTTTGGTATGGAGAAAGAGACGGTGAATTACATTGTTAACAGCGTAAAAAGATTCTTTTCATGACCATGAGCCAGAACCATTCAAACCGCCAGTGGCACAACTGGCTGGTTTACGACATCGGCGATCACTTTCTTGCCAAGTATTCCCCGAATTACAAAGGGACCCTCTACGATCTGGGCGCCGGCGAATCCCCCTATAAAGACTTTTTCCTTCAGCACGCAGACCAATACATCGCAGTCGACTGGGCGGGTAGTTTCCACGACACCAAAGCCGATATTGCGGCGGATCTGAATAAGCCGCTGCCCATAGACTCGGAGGTCGCCGATACCGTTGTGTCGCTTTCGGTGCTGGAACATCTCTGTGAGCCGCAAACCATGCTTAACGAAGCTTTTCGAATCCTCAAGCCGGGCGGTGGGATGGTGCTACAGGTGCCTTGGCAATGGTGGATACACGAGGCCCCTTTTGATTTCTTCCGTTACACACCTTATGGCCTCAAATACCTGTTTGAGAAGGCGGGATTTGTGGACGTGACGGTAGAGCCGCAATCTGGCTTTTTTACCATGTGGATTCTGAAAGGGAATTATTTTAGCCAACGCTTTATTCGCGGGCCCCGGCCGCTCCGGGCTTTGGTCAAAGCTGCATTGTTACCTTTCTGGTACCTCGGGCAGAAACTGGCGCCTCTGTTGGATAAGCTCGATAAAAACTGGGCGCTGGAGACATCTGGATATTATGTGACAGCGAAAAAGCCGTGACCCTGAAGCACCGAACCTTCTCAGCTGTACGCTGGACTACCGGGGTCGCTGTTGCAAGGGTGTTGCTGCAGCTCGGCCAAGTTGCAGTACTTGCACGGTTATTAACACCGGAAGATTTTGGGTTAATGGCAATGGTGGCTGTCGTGCTCGGGTTTGGCACTGTGTTCACCGATATGGGCGTGAACAGTGCCTATGTGCAGCGTTCTGATGTAACGCAGGCCCAACGGTCAAGCCTGTTCTGGTTGAACCTCTTTTTCGGAGTGGGGTTAACGTTGACGGTACTTGCGCTCAGCCCGATGATCGCCGGATTCTTTGGTGAAAAACGTCTGACGCCGTTGCTAATGCTCTCCTCCACAGTCTTCGGCATTACCGCTCTGGGTCAGCAGCTAAAGATGACGGCGGAAAAAGCGCTGGATTTTCGCCCAGTTGCATCTATTGAGGTTGTGGCCGCTCTGTCAGGGTTTGTGGCGGCGGTGATCGCGGCCTATTCCGGAAAGGGTGTATACGCCCTAGTTATTGGTGCTGTTGTTAACGCGACCACAGTCACTTTGCTGGCCTGGTTGATTCTAGCCAGAGGTTGGCGGCCGTTGTGGCGCTTCCGATACGCCGATGTACGCTCGTTTCTCGGGTTTGGTGGTGCTCTGGCTGCCAACAATCTTGTGAATGAAGTGAACCGCGGTGTTGACCTATTACTCGGAGGGCGGATGTTGGCCGCAAGCGCATTAGGCCTGTACAGTCTACCAAGACAACTTGTTTTTCAAATTCAGGGTATGGTTAACCCCATCATCACAAGGGTAGGCTTTCCGCTGATCGCTCAAGTGCAAGCGGATACACACAAGGTTCGGTCTATCTATCTAAAGACTCTGAACATGACTGCCGCCACCAACGCACCCTTATACGTGGGTATCGCGTTTTTCGCACCCCAGGTCATAACGATTATGCTGGGTGATAAGTGGTTGGCCGCAACCGATCTGTTGCGTCTCCTCGCTATCTGGGGTTTTTTCCGGTCAACCGGAAACCCGGTGGGAAGCCTGCTTTTAGGCATGGGGCGGGCCGATCTTGCGCTAAAATGGAATCTGGTCAGTTTATGCCTGGTGCCGCCAATCCTCTGGTTTGGTGCTCAGTTTGGTACCGAAGGTTTAGCCTGGTCATTGCTCGGTTTTGCGCTGGTCATGTTTATACCGGGGTGGTTTTTCCTTGTAAGGCCTTTGTGCCATGCAGGGCTGCTCAGCTATTCCATTGCCACTATACGACCGGCACTGATAGCCACAATTGCCATAGGTACGGCGTACGGCCTCACTCTCCCGTTTACTAACCCCTATCTTCATTTGGTGGTGGCAGTGCTAATTTCGGGACCGTTGTACTTCGGCATTAGCATTCTGCTGAATCGCGAATGGTGGGACGCTATACGTGAGCTGACATCACTTGGGGGGCGTAAGGATTAGCGCCCGGAGCTTTAACTTCGGTTTCTGTTGGCGAGCAGATCAAGTGGCGGTATAAAAAAGACCGCGAAAAAGCAGTTTCTGAGAACCGGAATATATGATAGTAAAAATTAATGATGTCCCAGAACCTGAAAGGCAGCCAAAAGTCAGTGTGGTAATGCCTACCTATAACAGAGCTAGGGAAATTTCCAGAAGCATCCGCTCGGTTCTTTCGCAGAGTTTTTCTGATTTTGAGTTGATCATCGTAGACGACGCGTCAAAGGACAACACGGACGAGGTTATTTCAGGGTTCGTCGACAGCCGTATCCGATACGAAAAGTTAACATCCAACGTTGGTGGTGCTGAAGCTAGAAATATTGGTATACGGCTGGCTAGAGGTAAGATTGTTGCATTTCAGGATAGTGATGATGAGTGGACGTGCTCAAAACTCGAAGACTACCTTAAAGTATTTGAGGCGGATGTAGAGATTGGCGCGGTATTCAGTAACTTCATTCAGATCTGGCCCGGTGGCTGCCGTTTGATGCCGGTTGGCCTTTATACCCTCAACGAGAAAGATATTTACACATCGCTACTCTGGCAAAATCATGTGGGTACACCAACGCTAGTAGTAAAGAAAAGGTGCTTGGAAATAGTTGGTGGTTTTACCCCAGAAATGCCCCGCTATCAAGACTGGGATCTTGCGCTTAAGCTTGCAAAAATCACGAAGTTGACATATTTAAAAGAACCTACGTTGCTCTCGTATGTTACAGAGGGCAGTATCACCCAGAATAATAAAGCGCATCTTTTTGCTCTTGAGCTACTTTATCATCAACATGCCAAGGCCATAAATGCTGACAAAGAGTTAAGAGCGGCTTGGCTGCATCGTTTGGGGGATGCGAAAATCTGTCAAGGTATTAAAAACGGGCGGGGGATGCTTTTTGAGGCGTTCAGGTGTGATCCTTTTAATGTTCGATATTTTTTGAAGTTTATTTTTTCTATCCCTGGTAGTTCGCGGCTTTATAATCGTTCTAAGAGATTTTTTGGGGCGGGGGGTTGACGGGCACTATAAGTCAAAATCGGACTAGTCTAATAGGTCAAGCTGCATCCAGTAATTCTTTTTTCTGGGCTTGATTTAGTCTGACTAAATTTTTGATCTTAAGTTTATTAAAGTGAAAGTGGTCATAGGTCTATGTGGCCGACTGTTTAATTTAGTGTCGGTTGCTATAACGAAAGTTGTCTTGAGCTCTCGGTTTATAACTATAAGGTTTATAAAAGCCATAAAAATCTCTGGGTTAAGGTTAATTCAATACGGTCGCAATAGCTGCCGATTTCTTTTAAGTGGTGCTAATGCATAGCTATGGCGTATCTACTGCAAGATTGTCCAGGTTTCTGGTCTGGTTGCTGCTTTTTAGTTTGGTGGTAGATATTGGTGGAGGGTTCGGGTTAAAGTATCTGGTTCTTTCTATTTTTCTGTTTTTCGCGATAGTAAAACTTATTGAAGAAAGATTTAATAGATCACATTTTTTTGAGGCTTCTGTTTGCGTATTTTTTTCAGCGGCTGCGCTGTTGTCTGTAATGCGAGGGAATGATATTAGTTCGGCGTTTTCCGAGGTGAGTTTTGTGGCTTTTGTATCGCTCTTGGTTGTGGGTAATAGAGTGGGGGCGGATTTCCTGGAAAGCAACTTTTTGAGGGTTTCACTTTTCGCAGCGATTATAGTTATTACAACGTTCTCCGTCATATTTATTTTTCCAGAGGTTGGGGTTGCTGCTACTTCGTTTTCAGCTGAAAATCGTCTGGGTTATATCGGAGTAAAAGCTATAGGTGGTGGGGTTCCAAATGTATATTTCCGGTGGTCTATTTGGTTGCTCCTAGGGTTTTCCCTCTCGCTATTTTCAAAAAAATATTCCTTAAGCATGGTTATCTTTGCTGCGGCTGTGATGACGCTATCAATAGCAGTAATTGGTGGGGCTGTTCTTATCATATTAGCGTATGCAGTTATTGGTGGTGGCTCAAAGTATGTCAAGGTGCTCCGAATTTTTTCTATACCCGTGCTGATTTTCTTGGGATCTTTACTGGCTATTTACTTATTTCCAAATATGTCCGCAGAGGTTCTTTCAAAGTTTTCAGAAAGCTCCTCATCGTCTAGTATCAAGATGGGGCATATTGAAAGTATATTGAGTCTACTAGCTAATGAGCCTAGCTACTTGATTTATGGCCAGGGTCCCGGAAGTTCGTTTTATAGTACTGGTGCTGGCTCTTTAGTAAATGATGTCGAGGTTAGCCATTTCAACCTCTTGAGACAGTTTGGAGTGTTTGGGTTTGCTCTTTACTTTTTTTATTTTTTTTACGTAATTGCCGGTCTCTTGCGTTTAGGTCAGCAGGGGTATGCATGGGCGGTGGGCTTAACGGTAATGTTTATAGTGGCCGGTACAAATCCACTACTACTTTCTCCGATATTTTTCGTCCCTCTTATGCTGGGGCGGGTTTATTGTTTAGAGTTGATAGAGGCGAAGAATTATGAGAGAGCCAAGAGTAGAGGTTCTGATGTCGACGTTCAATGGATGTCGATACCTAGATAAGCAAATAGAAAGTATTCTTGACCAAAGCCTAGATAATGTAAAAATAACTGTAAGAGATGATGGATCTACCGACGGTACTGTTAGTTTACTTAATAGATATTCTTCGGTGAAGGATATAGAGATCTATGAAGAAAAAAATGTTGGTGTTGTTGGTAGTTTTTTTGAATTAATTTATAAGGTAGATGATTCCTCTCAGTTTGTGGCGTTTTCTGATCAAGACGACTTTTGGCATCAGCGTAAGCTGGAAGCCGCATTAGATAAGCTCTCGAGAGTGGAGGCCGGTAAACCAGCGATGTATTGTAGTAGGACTAGGTTGGTGGATGAAAACCTGAGGTTCATTTCTTTGGGTAGAGGAATCTCCAGGCC
Source organism: Marinobacter persicus (assembly GCF_002934325.1). Taxonomy (GTDB): domain Bacteria; phylum Pseudomonadota; class Gammaproteobacteria; order Pseudomonadales; family Oleiphilaceae; genus Marinobacter; species Marinobacter persicus_A. The sequence goes on along the minus strand of NZ_PTIV01000013.1, from coordinate 53,090 downwards.
TGTTGCGCTAGAAAATGCGGTTATCCAAAATATCGCCACTGGCTGTACAATCGTCTTGAATCGAGAGGCTGTTGATATATTAAAAGCTAAAAGACCGAATATAAGAAATATAAAGATGCACGATTGGTGGGTCTATTTGGTGATCTCCGGATTGGGCGAGGTTATTTTTGATAATGAACCATATATTGATTACCGGCAACACGATTCCAATGTAATTGGCGGAAGTAACGGGCTTCAGTTTTGGCTAAGTCGCTTCAAACGCATTTTCAAGAGGGAAAGAGCGGAAATAACCATACAGCTTCAAGAGTTTTTGGAAAATTACAGTAGGGAGATACCAGTTGAGCAGGTTGATATGTGTCGCAAATTTATAGATATTGGGGCTGGTCATAATTTTTTTAAACGGATGCGGTATGCCCTGATTTCTCCTCTTTATCGGCAGTCCCGGTTCGATGATCTACTATTTCGAATTCTTCTTGTTCTCGGGTATCGATAGATCGGGTGGGCTAAGCAATATGTGTGGGCTGATAGGTTTTACGCTTCAATCTTCCCTGGATGGGATACAAACAGCCAAGGCGATGAGTGCCGCCATCACCCACCGGGGCCCCGACAATGAAGGCATTTGGTGGGATGAATCGGAGCCTGTAGCTTTGGGCCATCGTCGGCTCTCTATCCTCGATCTCTCCCCCGCCGGCGACCAGCCGATGGTATCCCGCTGTGAGCGGTACGTTGTCGCCTTCAATGGTGAAATCTACAATCATTTAACATTGCGGTCCCGGTTAAAGGCCGAGCAAAAAGTGCCTTCCTGGCGAGGCCATTCGGATACCGAGACGCTGTTGGCCTGCTTTTCAGCTTGGGGTGTAGAGGCAACTCTGAAGGCCTCGGTGGGTATGTTCGCCATTGCTTTATGGGATAAGCAAGAGCAGGTTCTGACACTTGCGCGTGACCGGATGGGTGAAAAGCCTCTGTACTGGGGGTGGAGTAACGACGTTCTGATGTTTGGCTCCGAATTGAAGGCGCTCAAGGCCCACCCGGCATTTGAGGCAGAAGTGGATCGCGATGCGCTGACTTTGTTGTTGCGCCATTGCTACATTCCGGCTCCGTATAGTATTTACAAGGGCATTCAGAAGCTGATGCCCGGGCATTATGTCCAGATTGCACTCGGTAATGGCGCCCGAAATGTTGAAGCAGCTGAGCCAATAGCCTTCTGGCGGGTGAATGACATTGTCGAGCAAGGCCTGGCAGGCCCTTTCAACGGCACGCCTGAAGACGCTATTAATGCGTTGGAACACCAGCTTTCAGCCAGCATTTCCGAACAGATGTTGGCGGATGTTCCGCTGGGTGCTTTTCTCAGCGGCGGTATCGACAGCAGTTCGATTGTGGCGTTAATGCAGGCGCAGTCAGCGCGCCCGGTTCGTACCTTTACCATTGGTTTTGATCAAGTCGGTTATAATGAGGCCACTCACGCGAAAGCAGTTGCTGGGCATCTAGGCACGGAACACACGGAACTCTATGTGCGTCCACATGAGGCCCAAGCGGTGATTCCTAAGTTGCCGAATATCTACTGCGAGCCTTTCAGTGACAGCTCCCAGATCCCGACATTTCTGGTTAGCCAGATGGCCCGGCAACAGGTGGCCGTGGCGCTGAGTGGCGATGGTGGTGATGAGCTCTTTGGCGGCTATAACCGATACATGGCGGCTGGCAAGGTCTGGGGGCCGGTGCAGCGTTTGCCCCGATTCACCCGGCTTGCCGGTGCCCGTTTGTTGCGCAGTTTATCCCCAGCCACCTGGGATAGGCTGTTCGACTGGGCCAGGCCGGTGTTACCCCAGAGGCTGCGCCTATCCATTCCCGGTGAAAAGGCACGCAAGCTGGCGGATGTGCTGGCGCTCTCCGACGGCCATGCGTTTTACCGACAACTCACCAGCCATTGGACAGATCCCGCCAGCCTGGTGATTGGCGCGACAGAGCCGCAAACGCTGATTACCAGCCCGACAGCGTGGCCGGATACCGACTGCTTGGAACACGCCATGATGGCGATGGATGCGCAAACCTATATGGCGGATGACATTCTCACCAAGGTCGACCGAGCTGCCATGGCCAATAGCCTGGAAACCCGTGTGCCGATGCTGGACCACCGTGTGGTTGAACTTGCCTGGCGCATGCCCCTGAATCTGAAAATCCGCGAGGGGCAGGGCAAATGGTTGTTGCGCCAGGTGCTTTACAAGCACGTTCCCAGAGAATTGATTGAGCGCCCTAAAATGGGCTTTGGTATTCCGCTGGACACCTGGCTGCGCGGGCCGCTTCGGGAATGGGCTGAAGCATTGCTGGATGAAAGCCGTTTGCGCAGCGAAGGGTATTTCCACCCCGCGCCGATTCGCACCATGTGGGCTGAGCATCTGAGTGGCAAAAAGAACTGGCAGTATCATCTTTGGAGTGTCTTGATGTTTCAGGCGTGGCTGGAGGCGCAGGATGGATGAAAAGACGATGAATACCTATTCGCAACTACTTGGAACCCTCCCGAGCAGCCCAAAGCCTGACTAGTCACTGGCATGGCAGGCTTCATGGGCTCCAGTCTCCTGAAACACCTTCTAAAAACTAAACCGGCAAGCAGTAGGCCTGGACGAATTCGCAACCGGCCTTCAACGTAACTTGGATGAAGTGCAGTTTCTGGTCACCCCAGAGCAATGGGCGCGGTTTTTAAACTTATTGAACGCTAGTCATTGGACGATTTTTTATGAAAAAGATTGCAGTAATTGGTCTGGGGTACGTCGGGCTACCTTTAGCTGTTGCTTTTGGCGAAAAAAGGGAAGTTGTGGGCTTTGACATCAACGCCAAACGCATTGCGGGACTTAAACAGGGCGTCGACTTCACTAAGGAAGTGTCTTCTGCTGAGCTGGTTGCCGCCACCAAACTATCGTTTACAGATTATCTGGACGATCTGGCTGATAGTTCCGTTTACATTGTGACTGTCCCCACCCCGATTGACGAATTTAAAACGCCGGATCTGACTCCGCTCGTGAAAGCCAGTGAAAGCGTGGGCAAGGTGCTGAAGGCCGGCGACATTGTTGTGTACGAATCCACCGTTTACCCGGGTGCAACGGAAGAAGTTTGTGTGCCAGTGCTGGAGAAAGTATCTGGCCTTACGTTTAACCAGGACTTCTACGCCGGTTACAGCCCGGAGCGTATTAATCCGGGCGACAAGGAGCATCGGGTAACCACCATTAAAAAAGTCACCTCCGGCTCTACGCCGGCGATTGCCGAAGAGGTAGATGCACTTTATGCGGATGTCATCACTGCCGGCACTCACAAAGCCAGTTCGATTAAAGTCGCTGAGGCGGCGAAGGTTATCGAAAATACCCAGCGTGACCTCAACATTGCGTTGATAAACGAGCTGGCGATGATTTTCTCCCGCCTGGGCATTGATACCCATGAAGTATTGGCCGCCGCCGGCACCAAGTGGAACTTTCTGCCGTTCAAACCCGGCCTGGTGGGTGGCCACTGTATTGGGGTAGATCCGTATTACCTAACCCACAAGGCCCAGGCCATTGGCTACCACCCGGAAATCATCCTCGCCGGCCGTCGTGTGAATGATGGGATGGGGTCTTATGTGGCCTCTGAACTGGTAAAGGCCATGATTAAAGTCGGCCACACCGTTGCCAATGCCCGAGTACTTGTAATGGGCTTTACATTCAAAGAAAACTGCCCGGACCTGCGCAACACTCGCGTTATTGATGTGGTGAAAGAACTACAAGAGTTCGGCTGCAACGTAGACATTACCGACTGCTGGGCCGATAACGCTGAGGCGGAAGAGGAATATGGTATCAGTCTCGTGAATGAGCCTTCTGCCGGGGAGTATGATGCCGTTATTCTGGCCGTTCCTCATAAAGAGTATGCAGCGATGGGTGCCGGGGATTTGCGAGGGTATTTGAATGAAGGTGGCGTACTTTATGATTTGAAAGGTGTGCTGCCGTTGGGTGATGCGGATTTGCGGGTTTGATTGCAGTGGCAAAAAAAATTCTTTTTGTGGTGAATACGCCAGAATTTTTTCTATCTCATAGGTTGCCACTTGCTTTAGCGGCAAAGAGCAAAGGCTGGGAGGTAACGATCGCCTCAGGCTCTGGTTTGGCCATAGGAAAAATCAAAGAACTGGGCTTTACCCATTACGAAGTGCCAATTGCCCGCAGTGGCCAAAATCCATTTACCGAACTTTGGACTTTGCTGTGTATTGTCCGCTTATTTCGCTGCATGCGGCCAGACCTAGTCCATTTAATTACCATCAAGCCAGTACTTTACGGCGGGATAGCTGCCAGGTTAGCTGCAGTCAGGTCTGTGGTGGCTGCTATTTCCGGTCTGGGTACTGTTTTCCATTCTTCAACTGAAAGGGGTGGTTTTCGGCTAGAGCTGGTTAAGAAAATGTACCGTGCAGCATTTAAACAATCTCAGCTCAGGGTGATATTTCAAAACCCTAGTGATCGAGACGCGTTGCTCCGTGCTCAAGCCCTAAAAATAGACGAAGCAAGAATGATCACAGGCTCAGGGGTAGATCTTGAGGAATACCCTGTCGTTCCGGAACCGGAAGGAAGACCCGTTGTGGTCATGGCCGCTCGGTTACTCAGAGACAAAGGGGTATTTGAGTTTGTCCGTGCTGCGGAGATTCTCAAAAACGAACGGGGTGTTGATGTTGATTTTCGTTTGATTGGCTCGCCTGATCCCGGTAACCCAACCAGTGCTACTGAAGAAGATCTGGTCAACTGGAAGCAGGGCAACGATGTTACGCTGCTGGGTTATCGCTCAGATATCGCAGACCAATATGGCGCTGCCAATATCGTCTGCCTGCCCTCTTATTATGGCGAGGGGTTGCCGAAGAGTTTGGTGGAAGCAGCGGCCTGTGGCCGGGCTGTCGTCACCACGGATCATCCTGGCTGTCGGGATGCAATCAAGCCGGGTGAGTCTGGCGTATTGGTGCCAGTAAAAGATCCGGTAGCCTTGGCAGATGCTATTCAGTCCTTGCTCGAAGATTCAGGTCTACGTATGCAAATGGGGCGATCAGGACGGGAGCTGGCAGAGAAAGAGTTCGCTATCGAAAAAATAGTGGATCAACACATGCAGATTTATAGAGATTTGTTAGCTAAATGACCCAACAACGAAAGCTGCTTGTGACCGGTGCCAGTGGTTTTGTAGGGAACTCCTTGAAAAGACGACTAGCTGAGTATGGCCACTTTTCAGCAGTGGGTGCCGTGCGGTCGACTCGCCAAGCTGAGCTGCCCGGGTATATAGTGGTTGGCGACCTGGACGGTTCTGCTCGTTGGGAGCAGGCTCTGGAAAAGGTGGATGTTGTTGTCCACACCGCCGCCCGCGCCCACATCATGAAAGACGAAGTGCCACACCCCCTCGCGGAATACCGCAAGGTAAACGTTGACGGCACACTCAACCTGGCCAGGCAGGCGGCTGAAGCCGGCGTTCGCCGGTTTGTTTTTATCAGTTCCATCAAGGTAAACGGTGAGCAAACGCCGCTGAACCAGCCTTTCACCGCAGAAGATACGCCCTCGCCGGAAGACGCCTACGGTATTTCCAAGAGGGAAGCCGAGCAGGGCTTGCAAGCATTGGCGGCCGAAACCGGCATGGAGGTGGTCATCATTCGCCCGCCGCTGGTTTATGGGCCGGGGGTGAAGGGTAACTTCGCCAGTATGATCAGGCTGGTTGAAAAAGGCCTTCCACTTCCCTTGGGCGCCATCCACAACAAACGCTCCCTGGTCGCATTGGATAACCTGGTAGACCTGATCATCACCTGCATAGATCACCCCGCCGCGGCCAACCAGGTGTTCCTGGCCGGCGATGGTGAAGACCTTTCCACCACTGAGCTGTTACAGGGCGTGGCCAAAGCCATGGGTAAACCTTCTCGGTTGGTGCCGGTGCCCGCCGGGCTGTTGATGTTCGGTGCCACAGTACTGGGCAAAAAGGGCATGGCCCAACGCCTGCTGGGTTCCTTGCAGGTGGATATTTCCAAAGCCCGCAACCTGCTTGGCTGGCAACCGCCGCTGAGTGTGGATGAAGGGCTGAAACGCTGCTTTCCCGATCAATAAGGAATTTTTGTGATTCGTTTGTTCGATTTTTTCTTTGCCCTGTTGGGGCTGGTGTTTGGTTTGCCGGTGTTGCTGGTGCTGGTGGTGATTGGTCTGTTTGACACTGGCTCGCCCATTTTTCGCCAGCAGCGGGTAGGGCGTAACCGGAAGCCGTTCACTCTGGTGAAGTTTCGCACCATGAAGAAAGACACCGCCTCCGTCGCCAGCCACCTGGCCAGTGCCAGTGCCATTACCCCCTTCGGTCACTTTCTGCGCCGCACCAAGCTGGATGAGCTTCCGCAGCTGTGGAATGTGCTGAAGGGCGAAATGAGCCTGGTGGGGCCGCGGCCTTGTTTGTTTAACCAGGAAGAGTTGATTAACGAGCGTGAAGGCCGTGGCGTATTGAATGCCCGGCCGGGGATTACCGGGTTGGCGCAGGTGAATGATATTGATATGTCTACCCCGAAGTTGTTGGCGGAGACAGATCAGAAGATGCTGGAGAACCTGACAGTGGGCGCTTACTTCAAGTATATCTTTATGACTGTGGCGGGTAAGGGCGCTGGGGATCGGGTGCCCGGTAAAGACTAAAGGCTTTTTTGCCACGAAAACCACCAAAGAACACGGAAAAAGACAAAGATAAAGACTTGATTGGCCACGGAATCCACGGAAGAACACGGAAAAAAGATAAAAGCGAAGACCGTTAGTAGGAAATTGTTTGTTTTCCTTCCGTGTTCTTCCGTGGATTCCGTGGCAAAAAATGGAATTTTTATCAACTCCAAGGAAAAGGAGCCGCAATGAAAAATATCATTATCTGCTCAGATGGCACCTGGCCGTCGCTAAATCCGGCCTTTTCTTACTCGGAAAGAAAGCTGAGTAAGAGACCTTTCTCGCGAAACAGCATTGAGCTATACTTCTTCTAACCATAATGGTTATTTTGATGCCGTACTACAATCTGGATGAAGTGCGAAGCGCCGCAAAGGCTGAAAGGATTCGCTACAGAGGCCGAAGAGTCTTTTTGGATGCAGCCAACCTGGGTTACCAGTTGGCGGATGTTATCTCCTGTCTTTGTGGGTTAACTCTTGAGGAGTTCCAGAAAACCCATTTCCGTGAGGATGGGTCCATCGACGATGCCTACGTCACCAGACATCCAAGACCGGACGGCGACGGTGCACTGGATGAGTTGTATGTGAAGTTTTCGTTGGTCGATGATTTTCTGATGATCAGCCTCGGGTCGTTCCACCTTAGTCGGTTTTAGAGGATAGGGTATGAACAATTGTAAAGCGTGTGGCTCCACGAGTGTTCAAGAATGCTCTGCCATGGAACGTCTTCGGTACAAGGGGCAGGACATAGATGTATCCGTTGCTTTCTCTGTGTGTGATGCTTGTGGCGATGAGTTTCTTACCACGGATCAGATCCGTGGTAATGACCGTGCGGTGGTGGCCGCCAAGCGGAAGGCGGAGGGTTTGCTTTCACCGGAAGAGGTGAAGTCTGCGCGTCAGGCACTTTGCCTGAATCAGGAGAAGGCCGCGTTATTGTTTGGCGGGGGCAGGAATGCCTTCTCGAAATATGAGCGCGGCGAAGTGGCGCAGAGTGTGGCAATGGATCGCCTAATTCGGCTTTGCCGCGCTCATCCTGATTTACTCGATGAGTTGTATGGTTTTGCGGGCACGGAGAGGCGAATGATTAATGCTCGCTAAACAAACTCTTTTCCCCCTGGCCGGCCGCAGGGCCTGAAGAGGGGCCTGGGCGGCGATTCTGGATTCAAAACGGATTGTGTATCAACTCCAAGGAACAGGAGCGCTTATGAAAAACATCATCATCTGCTCAGATGGTACCTGGCAATCCCCCGAATCTGACACTGCCACCCACATTCTGCGTATTGCCCGTGGCATTGCCCCGGAAGACGCCGCCGGCAACAAGCAGGTGGTGTTCTACGACTGGGGCGTGGGCTCGGATGGCAACCCGCTGACCGGCGGGGCTACGGGCAAGGGCATCGATAAGAACATCCTGGATTGCTATCGCTTTCTGGTGCATAACTACGATGACGGTGATGCGGTGTACCTGTTTGGCTTCAGCCGGGGTGCGTATACGGTTCGGTCGTTGGCGGGGTTGATTGGCAATTGCGGTATTCTGCGCCGGGAGCATGCGGGCAGGGCGGCGCAGGCTTATTCGCTGTACCGTCGACGCAGCCGGGCCTCGGCACCAGGTAGCAGCAAAGCCGCCGCGTTTCGTCGGGACTATGCCGTGCCCGGTGGTGGCCGGGTTCACTTTGTGGGCGTGTTCGATACCGTTGGTGCACTGGGCATACCTGCTCCGTTTCTGGGGACCCTGGGCACGTCTCGTTATCTGTTCCACGACACCGAGCCCGGCGACATTATCAACCACGCCCGGCATGCCGTTTCCATTGATGAAAACCGCCAGGATTTCGAGCCAACGCTGTGGACCCCGAAAGCCGGGGTAGACCTGAAACAGGTGTGGTTCGCCGGCGTACACACCGACATAGGCGGCGGCTACCCCAACCGTGCCCTGGGCGACCACGCCGGCCAGTGGCTGGCCCGCGAAGCAGAAACCTGCGGCTTGGCTTTCGAGCCCCACTTCCTGGATAACCTCACCCCGGACCACACTGGCCCTCAGCACAATGAATACAAAGGCTTCTACCGCGCCATGCGCCGGCACGTCGTGCGGGATGTTGAGCCGGTGGTGCATGTGAGTGTTCGGCGGCGGTGGGAGGATGATGGGGTTTCGTATCGTAGTCCGGCTTTGCGGGGGTTGTTGGAGAATGTCGGTGGGGACTGGGGCAAGATACAAGTGGTTCATTGAATAGGCTGCTTATAGACCTGGCAGCATGGCAAGCCAGGATTAAATACACGTGTTAAAGTTCTCCTGAAGTTCGTGGCCGAGAAGGGCAAAATACCGATGCTGAACAAACTTTATTTTCACCAATACCGCTGCCTTCAGAATTTTGAAGTAACTCTTAAAGACGAACATTCCGCTCTGGTGCTAGGCAGAAACGGCGCGGGTAAATCCAGTTTTTTTGATGCGGTGGAGGTATTGCAGCAAATCGGGCGGGGCGTAACGCAGTTGAAAGAATTGGTCAGCGAAAGCGACTTCGCCTTCGGCGAGACCCATAAACCCATTCACCTGGAATGTGCCGCGACACTTGGCAAGCAAGTCTACGAATATGTCCTGGAAGTAGAGCTGCCGGAGAATTTCACCCAGCCCCGCATCCGTCGGGAATCACTTAAAGTAAATGGCAAAACTCATTTTTTCCGTGAAGAAGGCAAAATACAGCTGGGAAAAAGTGCAGAGTTCACCCTGGATTGGCACCACGTGGGTTTGCCTCTGATCTCTACGCGAAATGACGATGCACCTATTGCGCGTTTTCGCGAGTGGTTGGCGCGAATTATCGTGTTAGCTCCGGTGCCCGGCAATTTCAGGCGAGCCAGCAAACAAGAAACGCCTTACCTGGCACGCGAAGCAAGCAATACGCTGGATTGGGTTCGCCACCAACTGGCTGTTTATCCCGCACTGTATACAAAAATCGAAGAATTCATGAAGCTGCGGATGCCCGACTTTGCCAACTTCAAATTTGAAAGCACCGGCAAAGATGAAAAGGAGTTGGTTTTCAAATTCAGTGGCGAAGGTTCCAAAAGTCTGGAGCTGAATTTTTGTCAGTTATCGGATGGTGAAAAAATATACTTCCTTACCGCGACAGTGCTGGCCGCTATTACCAATGAAGAATCGATTCTGTGCCTATGGGATGAGCCTGACAACTATATCTATCTTCCTGAGCTGAGCCACTTTATAACGGCCTGCAGGAAAGCGTTCGAGAACAGCGCCGTTGAATCGCAGCTGGTTATGTCTAGCCACAACCCAAGAACGATTAACGAATATTCGGAACACAACACTTTCCTGGTAACCCGGCAATCGCACTTGCACCCGTCCCGGTTGGAGCGTGCGGCAGATAAAGAATACCTGAGCGCAACCTTTGTTGATGCCTATGAGAATGGAGAGCTCGATTAATGGCAGTGAATCGATACAGGAACCATTTGGTTATTTATCTTGAAGACAAGCCATACCGGGGTATTGTGAATGGTGTGAAAACCATGCCTTCAGTGAATGATTATGTCATTGATGCCAAGCCACCCAGTGGCGGCTGGCCAAAAGTGTTCGCTGAACTCGAAGATAACTTGAAGCTGCTGAATGACCGGCCCGGTATGCACGCCCTGTTGTTGATGGACTTCGACAACGATTTTGAATCAAGAAAGCAGAATTTTGATGAAATACTGAACGGCCAGTCCTGCAAGGAGCGAGTTTTTCTTTTGGGTATCGACGAGAAGGAAAGCGAGGACCTCAAGGCAACGCTCCAACAAAGCAACAATGAGGCGGTAGGCAAACGCCTCCTGCAGCACTGCCCGGATGAAACATCCGTTGATTGGCAAAACACGCACCTGAGGTGTAATGAACACGAGATTGCTCGAATGAGGACCGCCGGAGTGTTTACGTGGCTGTTCGTTTGAGCTGACCCCCGAATCTGACACGGCCACCCACATCTTACGTATCGCCCGTGGCATTGCCCCGGAAGATGCCGCCGACAACAAGCAGGTGGTGTTTTACGATTGGGTGTGGGTTCTGACGGCAATCCGCTGACCGGTGGGGCCACGGGCAAGGGCATCGACAAGAATATTCTGGATTGCTACCGCTTTCTGGTGCACAACTACGATGACGGCGATGCGGTGTACCTGTTTGGTTTCAGCCGGGGTGCCTACACGGTTCGGTCGTTGGCGGGGTTGATTGGCAATTGCGGTATTCTGCGCCGGGAACACGCGGGTAAAGCCGCGAAGGCTTATTCACTGTACCGCCGGCGCAGCCGGGCTTCGGCACCGGGTAGCAGCAAGGCCGCCGCCTTTCGTCGGGATTACGCGGTGGCCGGTGGCGGCCGGGTTCATTTTGTGGGCGTGTTCGACACCGTTGGCGCACTGGGCATACCTGCGCCGTTTCTGGGAACTTTGGGCACGTCTCATTATCTGTTCCATGACACAGAGCCCGGCGACATTATCAACCACGCCCGCCATGCCGTTTCCATTGATGAAAACCGCCAGGATTTCGAACCCACGCTGTGGACCCCAAAAGCCGGGGTGGACCTGAAGCAGGTGTGGTTCGCCGGCGTACACACCGACATCGGCGGCGGCTACCCCAATCGCGCCCTGGGCGACCACGCCGGCCAGTGGCTGGCCCGCGAGGCAGAAGCCTGCGGCCTGGCTTTCGAACCCCACTTCCTGGATAACCTCACCCCGGACCACACCGGCCCGCAGCACAATGAATACAAAGGCTTCTACCGCGCCATGCGCCGGCGCATGGCGCGGGAGGTAGAGCCGGTGGTGCATGTGAGTGTTCGGAAGCGGTGGGAGGATGATGGGGTGAGGTACCGGAGCCCGGCTTTGCGGGGATTGCTGGAGAATGTCGGTGGGGACTGGGGCAAAATACAAGTGATTTTTTAGCCACGGAAGGACTCGGGAAAAGAAAAGATAAAGACTTGATTGGCCACGGAATCCACGGAAGAACACGGAAAAATAAAGACGAAGAAAAGACTTTTTGACGGAAAGCTTTTTGTTTTCCTTCCGTGTTATTCCGTGGGTTCCGTGGCAAAAAATAATCTTTAAAAAGGGAATGGCCTATGCTCAAGGACGAGGAGCTCACCTACAAAATTCGAGGCTGCGTATTCGAGGTTTATCGGCACCTGGGCGCGGGTTTTCTGGAGGCGGTTTATCAGAAGGCTTTGGTTCGGGAGTTGAAGCTTGCCGGGTTGGCTTCGGAATGTGAGGTGCCGGTTGTTGTTCATTACAAAGGTGAGCCGATTGCCGAGTACCGACTGGACTTGCTGGTGGAGAATTCCGTTATCATCGAGCTCAAGGCGCAACAGAAGTTGCCTCTGGCAGCTGAAGCCCAGTTGATCAACTACCTGAAGGCTACCGGGAAAGAGCTTGGGTTGTTAGTGAATTTCTCGTTTCCGAAGGCGGTGGTGAAACGAGTGGTGATTTGATGGGTTATAGCTTTTAAGCTATACCTGTTGGCATGCACTGGGAGATAGGGTTGGGGTGACTGAGATGGCAAGAACGCTGGAACAGATTCTTGAAAATGAGAAGCCTGCAGTTGTTTCTGCGGCAACGGCTAAGGCAGAGGCCATGCTGCTGAACATCCATCTTGGTGAGATTCGGGCTCTGATGGAAAAAACGCAAGCCGATATGGCAGGTGCATTAGGCATCAAACAGCCTACTGTTGCCAGAATGGAACGGCCGGGCAGAGATCTGAAGCTTTCCAGCCTGAAGCGGTATGTAGAGGCTGCCGGCGGTAAAGTTCGTGTAGATATTGAGCTGCCAGACGGTCAGCATCATGGGTTTACGCTGTGAGGTTTAAACTGGTTTATGACCACATCGCCTGAAAAAGTTTGGTTTGACGAAGATAGCCTTTGGGCTATTTTGTCTGATGGTCGGACTATTGGCGCGCCTTTGGCCTGGTTTCCTCGGCTATTGCATGCTGATAAAACTGCCCGCGATTGTTTTGAATTGAGCGTGCACGGTGTTCACTGGGATGACCTTGATGAAGATATCAGTGTGCAGGGGTTGTTGGCGGGTCAGGGAGACCAAACCCACCCCAAACAAGATCATGCAGCGTGAAAGCTAAGGCGGAGTAAAGAAACGCGCCTCCGCCTCTTATCAAAAGACCATTGAGGCTCATTAAGGGTGGCAGGTTACGGGCTCAGGGAACGTGCCGATGAAGATTTTGAATCCATTTACTATCCCCTGGGCTCCGCGCTGTTCGGCGGCCTGCTGGCGCTTATTCTGGGTTTTGCAGGCCGGCGGCGGTTGGCTTTAGGAGATAGGAGTTAGGAGTCCCCGATGAGAAACATCGCCATCAACCACGCCCTTCATGGCTTTTCCCTTGACGAGAATCGGCAGGATTTCAGAGCTCAATCTTGATGACAGACTCTCAAATCAAAACACCCTGGAGATACGAGCGTGGCGAGGGTCGGCATAAACACCGGTGGAAAAACGACTACGCGGGCTTCGAGCCAGGAGACAAAGGCCCAATCGGGAAATGCCCGAAGAGCATAACCCCGGAGCTGGCCACTGAAATCCTGAATCAGGGTGTGCCATACTATGATGAGCCCGATGACCCTATACCTGCAAAGATTTATGCCGTGTACAACGGAGTGATTTACGAAGCAGCACCAACCACGCCTGGCATTTCGTGGCATGGCTACCCTTGGCGGGGCGATTTGAAAGGTCGCAGGCCTTTGCCGGGCAAGATTATACGAAAGCTCAGAAGGCAGGCAGAATGCGCTGGCTACAGTAAAGAGTTTGAGCAATGGCTGAAAAACTACACATAGGTTCCTGCAGCGGTTTTTTGCTGGAATTACAGTTGGATGAAAGGCGTACCGAAGGCCTCGGTTTGGTCTGGGGAAAGGGTGAGCTTTGCGTTAATGGCACAAGTGTTCTGGCCGGTCAGGATGGTTCTGTTGAATGGACTTGGGTCGATCTTCTTGAGTGGCTGGCCAAAAACTGGTCTTACCTTCTGTGCGAGCAGAGCTTTCCGTTTCAGGTAAAGGCCACTGATATTTCAACATTGGCGCGAGACCTGGAAAAGCGCTGGGAGAACATGCCCGAAGAGCGTGTTGAAGATGAAGAGGAAGAGGCATTTCGCTTTCTGAATCGTCATGATTTGGCCAGTGCATTTAAGGGGCTTTATTTTCCTGCGGTGTTTGTTATTCGCCAAGGCGAATTATTTGAAGTTTCGAGCACTGAGCAGGGGGAAACCATCCGCTTGCCTCTTGAACAGGCTGTTGCAGATCTCGAAGCAATCGGCAATCACCTGGCGGAGCTTGCAAACGAAGTGGATCAAGGCCGTGGCCTATTGGCAGCGCAACAGTGGATGGCTCGCGAGCAACAGCTGGAACGTAAAGCCTTGCCTCTGCTAACAGGGCTTTCTTCTGAAACTCTGGAATGCCTTAATCCTGCAAATGATGCCCAGTTCTGGGAGCAAGAGTCCGATAGGCCTTTTGCAGACAGCGAGTTAGTTGCAGCGGCCCGGATGACGGTTGGAGTGCTTCTTCCAGAAGAGCAAACTCAGATTTTTGGCTTGATTCGTGGTCTGAGTAAGTCCTCCACGGATGAACTGGACTCATTGGCTGATACTTTGGCTAAGGATTTCCGGGAAATTGGTAAACCCTATGATCAAGGCTATTGGGCAGCAGCCTGGCTTCGCCGTAAGCTTGGTCTAGGTAAAAGTGATGTTGTTCAACCGGCTGAATTGCTGAAATCCTGGGGCGTGCAAATTCAGAGCTTTGAAATGCCCGAGAGCAAGTTGGATGCTCTTGCCTGTTGGGGGAGGCTCCACGGCCCGGCAATTTTGGTGAATAAATCCGCTGAGAGCACACCGGCTCATGTTCATGGTGAAAACTCAACGCTTGCCCATGAAATCTGCCATTTGCTTTTGGATCGGAAGGGCGCATTGCCTGTTGCTGAAGTCCTGAACGGTAATACTCCGGAGCGCCTGGAAAAACGAGCGCGAGCATTTGCTGCGGAACTTTTGTTGCCCAGATATGTGGCTTCGGACGCTGTGCGGCACGCTGGGACGCTCAAAGAAGCTGTCGCTGATTTACTAGAGACGTATGCAGTCAGTAATGAGCTAATCTGCTGGCAGATTATTAATTCAGAAATTTATATCACTCTGGCGGAGAGTGAGCAGAGCTGGCTGCAAAGACAGGTTGGGCGCAAGGTCTGAAGAGGAGCCTTGCGGCGATTCAGCTTCAAAACGGATTTTGTTCAACTCCAGGGAATAGGAGTCGCAATGAAAAGCATCATCATCTGCTCAGATGGCCACGCATTTACTGGTGGCATTACCGGCGAGGGCCTGGATAAGAACATCCTCGATTGCTATCGCTTTCTGGTTCACAACTACGAAGACGGTGATGCCCTGTATTTCTTCGGTTTCAGCCGTGGGGCGTATACGGTTCGTTCCTTGGCGGGGCTGGTTCGTAACTGCGGGATCGTGCGAAGCGAACATGCCAAACGGATCGATCAGGCTTACCGGCTGTACCGGCAGCGGGGCAGAAGCTCGAAGCCGGGCAGTGGCAAGGCAGCGGAATTCAGGCGCCAGTTCGCGGTGGCGGATGTCAGCCGTATTCACTTTGTGGGCGTGTTCGACACCGTCGGGGCCTTAGGCATTCTTGCGCCGTTCCTGGGCACTTTGGGGTCAGATCGCTACCTCTTCCACGACACCCAACCCAGCGCCATCATTAACCACGCCCGCCATGCGGTTTCCATTGATGAGAACCGACAGGATTTTGAGCCCAGTTTGTGGTCTCCCCGCCCGGGACTGGATTTAAAGCAGGTCTGGTTTGCCGGCGTTCACACAGACATTGGTGGCGGTTATGAAGATCGTACGCTTGGCGATCACGCAGGCCAGTGGCTGATGCGTGAGGCCGAAGCCTGCGGCCTGGCATTTAAACCCTATTTGGATGATAGGCTGGCACCTGATTATGCCGGCAAACTGCACAATGAATACAAAGGCTTCTACCGCGCCATGCGCCGGCGGGTAGTGAGAGATGTTGAACCGGTGGTGCATGTGAGTGTTCGCCGGCGGTGGGAGGATGACGGAGTTAAATACACTAGCCCGGCGTTGCGGCATTTGTTGGCGACTGTCGGTGGGGACTGGGGCAAAATAGAAGTGATTTTTTAGCCACGAAACCCACTAAAGAACACGAAAAGAGCTTCGCTCTAAAAAGCTTTGTTTTTTTACTTTAGTGTTCTTTCGTGGATTTCGTGGCAAAAAATATCTTTAAAGCAGGGAGGCACGATGCTCAAGGAGAAAGAGCTTTGCTATCGCATCACCGGTTGTGTGTACGAGGTATATCGGCATCTGGGTGCTGGGTTTTTGGAGTCGGTTTACCAGAAGGCGCTGGTTCGGGAGCTGGAGCTTGCGGGGGTGGCGGTGCAGTGTGAGGTGCCTGTGGTTATTCACTACAAAGGCGAGTCCATTGCAGAGCACCGACTGGACGTGCTGGTGGAGGACTCCGTTATCATCGAACTCAAAGCCCAGCGAAAGATGCCATTGGCGGCGGAGGCTCAGTTGATCAACTACTTGAAGGCTACCGGCAAGGAGCTCGGGTTGTTGGTGAATTTTTCGTTTCCGAAGGCTGTGGTGAAGCGGGTGGTACGTTGACCGAATTTGCCTGTTATGATGCTGATAAAATCTTCCCGGTGGAGGAACGTATGTACGCAGTCGAATTTGAAGCTGATATTCGTGACGGTTTGGTTAAAATTCCTGAGCAGTACGCCCAGTTGAAAAATGCCCATGCGCGAATTGTGGTTCTGCTGGAGACGGAGAACCCGGACTCAGAGCTAAGGGCATTGTCTAACCATGCGGCAGGTAACATTGATGAATGGAAGGATCCAGAAGAGGACGAGGTATGGACGTAGAGCAAGGAGAGCTCGTGTTATGCGAATTTCATTTTTCTGATCTTGGTGCAAGTAAACGAAGACCCGTGATCGTTTTCCGCGACAATCTTCCCTTTGATGATTTTGTTGGTATTCCTGTAAGCAGCAAAACCAGCACCCTGCACAAAGATGAGTTTCTGCTTGAGCCAGAAGACATGTCTGAAGGAGCATTGCCCAAGCGTTCCAAAGTGATGGTTAGAAAAACGCTGGTCATTTCGAAGGCTGTAATCACCAAGAAGTACGGAAAGCTAACCTTGGGTCGCTTCCAGAAGCTACACTCTGATTTCTGTAAGTACTTCGACTGCTGTTCCAGCTCCTGACACGTATCCTTCCAAAAGAGTTTGTGAATATTCGCTGTGGTCGTGATGTTCGCCATTGAGTTTGTTGATGAATATTGTGGCTAAAAAAAGATCATGAATTGAGGTAACACCATGAAAATCGCCATTGCTGGCACCGGCTATGTGGGTCTGTCTAACGCCATGCTGTTGGCCCAGCACAACGAAGTGGTTGCGCTGGATATTGATCCGGAGAAAGTCGAGCTGCTGAATAATCGCAAGAGTCCGATTATTGATGCCGAAATCTCCGATTTTCTGGCCAATAAAGACCTGAACTTCGCCGCCACTCTGGACAAGGAGCAGGCGTATAAAGGTGCGGATTACGTGGTGATTGCCACGCCCACCGACTACGACCCGCAGACCAACTACTTCAACACCAAAACGGTGGAATCTGTCATCCAGGATGTAATGGCGATCAATCCCGGTGCGGTGATGGTGATTAAGTCCACGGTGCCGGTGGGGTATACCCGCGAGGTTTGTGAGCGGTTTGAGACTAACAACGTTCTATTCTCACCTGAGTTTTTGCGTGAAGGCAGTGCCTTGCGTGACAACTTATACCCGTCTCGAATAATCGTAGGTGAGCGATCTAAGCGCGCGGAGGTGTTTGCTGACCTGTTGACGCAAGGTGCGATCAAAAAAGATGCGCCAGTTTTGTTTACTGATAGTACTGAAGCTGAAGCGATTAAGCTGTTCTCCAATACCTACTTGGCTATGCGTGTTGCCTACTTTAATGAATTAGATACATACGCCATGCGGCATGGGCTGAATACGCAGCAGATCATCGACGGTGTTGGCCTGGACCCGCGCATTGGTGACCACTACAACAACCCGTCGTTTGGCTACGGCGGCTACTGCCTGCCGAAAGACACCAAGCAGTTGCTGGCCAACTACGAAGAAGTGCCCAACAACCTGATCAAGGCTATTGTGGATGCAAACCGCACCCGCAAGGACTTCATCGCCGATGACATCCTGGCCCGCAAGCCGCAGGTGGTGGGCGTGTATCGTCTGGTGATGAAATCTGGCTCTGACAACTTCCGGGCATCCGCCATTCAGGGCATTATGAAACGGATCAAGGCCAAGGGCATTGAAGTAATCGTTTACGAGCCTGAGCTGAAGGAAGACGATTTCTTCAACTCCCGGGTGGTTCGTGACCTCGATGCCTTCAAGAAAGAAGCGGATGTGATTGTGGCCAACCGCCGGAGTGAGAATCTGGCGGACGTGGAAGAGAAAGTTTATACCCGTGACCTGTTTGGCAGTGACTGAAGAAAGATAAAGAAATTGTTGCCACGGAATCCACGGAAGAACACGGAAAAAGCAAAAGATAAAGACAATTTAGTGGCTAAACAATCATTAATTCTTTTCCTTCCGTGTTCTTCCGTGGATTCCGTGGCTGAATATAAGGAATATCATGCCAGAAATTAACAAGATCCTCGCCGCCTACGCCGAGCGTACACCGAATCCGGATGAGCCTTCAGAGAAGGTGACTTTTGGCACCTCCGGCCACCGGGGCTGTTCGCTTAAGGGCAGTTTTAACCGATACCACATCCTGGCCATTACCCAGGCGGTGGTGGACTGGCGCCGGGAGCAGGGGATCACCGGACCGCTTTACGTTGGGAAAGATACCCACGCGCTGTCTGGCCCGGCGATGGATTCGGTGCTGGAGGTGCTTTCAGGCAATGATGTGCGGATGCGGGTGGACTCTGCCGGTGGTTATACACCGACGCCGCTGGTATCCCACGCGATTTTGCGCCACAACGGGGCCGGTTCTGGTGAGCTGGCGGACGGGCTGATTATTACGCCTTCCCACAATCCGCCGGAAGACGGTGGTATCAAGTACAACGGCCCGGATGGAGGGCCGGCAGGCACCGACGCGACTGGCTGGATAGAAGCCCGTGCCAATGAATTCCTGGCGACTGGCCTGGCGGGTGTTCGTACATCGCCACGTCGTATCGCCGTGGTGGAAGCGGAACGCTTCGATTATGTGGGCGAATACGTGCAGGCGCTGGGTGAGGTAGTGGACATGCCCGCTATTGCCGCCTCAGGCCTGAAGATTGGCGTGGACCCCATGGGCGGCTCCGCGCTGGCGGTATGGGAAGCGCTGGCTGAGTATTACGGCCTTCAGCTTGAGGTGGTAAACCGCACCCTGGACCCGGCCTTTGCGTTCATGCCGCCAGACCACGATGGCAAGATCCGTATGGATTGCTCCAGCACGGCGGCCATGGCCAATCTGCTGAAAATCCGCGACCGGTTTGACCTGGCTTTTGGTAATGATCCGGACGCCGATCGCCATGGTATTGTGGATGCGGCGGGGCTGATGAACCCGAATCATTACCTGGCCGTGTGCGTGGATTATCTGCTCAAACACCGTGAACAGTGGCCCGCGAGTTTGGCCATTGGCAAAACCCTGGTGTCGTCTTCGATGATTGACCGGGTGGTGGCGGCCAACGGCCGGGACTTGTACGAAGTGCCGGTGGGTTTCAAGTGGTTTGTTGAAGGGCTGCACCAGGGCCGGTTGGCTTTTGGCGGCGAAGAAAGCGCTGGTGCCAGCTTCCTGACCTTTGACGGCAAACCCTGGAGCACGGACAAGGACGGCATCATCCTTTGCCTGCTGGCGGCGGAGATCACCGCGAAAACCGGTAAGTTGCCAAGTGATTATTACCGTGAGCTCACCGAGCAGCACGGTGCGCCCCACTATCAGCGCAAGGACTTTCCCGCGACCGCCGAGCAAAAGCAGCGCCTGAAAGCTCTTAAGCCCGACGATGTGCCGTTCAGTGAGTTGGCTGGGGACCCGGTGTTGGGTGTGTTCACCGAAGCGCCGGGCAATGGGGCAGCCATCGGCGGCCTGAAAGTGACGACCAAAAATGGCTGGTTCGCCGCACGGCCCAGTGGTACAGAGGATCTTTGCAAGATATACGCGGAGAGCTTTGTGGGGCCGGAGCACCTGGAGCGGATTTTCGGGCAGGCTGAAGGGCTGCTTTAAGAGATTTATTAGCCACGGAATCCACGGAAGAACACGGAAAAATCAAAAGACAAAACACTCTTTGTATCTTTTCTTTTGGTGGTTCCTTCCGTGTTCTTCCGTGGATTCCGTGGCAAAAAAGAGTCTTTAGATGTTCATGATTTCTAAACTGGCCATTGCCGTTATTTCGCCCTTGGGCTCCGCGCTCCTGGGAGGCCTGCTGGCACTCATCGCGGGCTTTCTCGGCCTTCGTCGCCTTGCGATGGTGTTTGGCGTTTTGTCTTTGGCCTGGTTGTGGGTGTGGTCTTTGCCCGTTACCAGCTATGCAGTGCGCGGTTATCTGGAAAACCAGAACCCGCCCATGAGCGTGGAGGCCACCCCGGAGGCGGAAGCCATTGTGGTGCTGGGAGGGGGAACCTGGCCCATGCAGTATGGCCAGGCCTACCCAAACCTGGGCGCAGCTTCTGATCGGGAATGGCACGGCGCCCGCCTTTACGAGGCCGGCAAGGCGCCATTGCTGATTTTGACAGGGGGGCATGATCCTCGCTTCAGTGCCAATTCGTCGGCCGAGAGTATGCGCCGGTTTATGTCGGACCTGGGTGTGCCGGATTCGGCCATGGTGCTTGAAGAAGAGAGCCGTAATACCACCCAGAATGCGAAGTTTACGGCTGAGATTCTGGCAGAGTGGGGTATCAACCGGATATTGCTGGTTACTTCAGCCCTGCATATGCCGCGCTCTGTGGCTTTGTTTGAAGCGCAAGGGCTGGAGGTTATACCCGCCGCCACAGATCATGAAGTGCGTGGTGCTCCCTCCTGGCGCTTGTGGCTGCCTCATACCGATGCACTGGACGGCAGTAGCCGGGCGATCAAAGAGATAGTCGGCAAGCTCGTGGGGCGGTAAAAAATGCAGTTGTCTTTAAAGGACTGATTAGCATGTTCCAGAAGTTCCTGAATCTGCCGCGTCTGCATAAGCGCCTGATATCCGTTATGGCAGACGTGATCGCCCTGTCGTTTGCGCTGTGGGCGTCGTTTGCGTTGCGTCTGGATCAGTGGCCCTGGGTGCCGAACCTGGACACATTGCTGGTCTGTGGCCTGACGGTCGTCTTCACGGTGGCCTTGTTTGTTCGCCTTGGGCTGTACCGGGCGGTGGTGCGTTACCTGAGCGACAAGGCCTTCGGAACGGTGGTCCTGGGTGTGGCGTGTTCGGCCCTTGCGCTGATCTTTCTTGGGTTCTGGTTTGAGGTGGCGGTGCCTCGCTCCGTGCCGGTTATCTATGCGGCGCTGGCGTTCATTTTTGTGGCCGGCAGCCGCATGAGTATTCGCATGATTGTTTCGCGCCCGCGTCGTCACAACAAGGAACGTGTGATTATCGTTGGTGCCGGTGAAACCGGTCTGCAGCTGTGCCAGGCGTTGCAGCAGGGCACGGAATTTCATCCCGTGGCTTTCATCAGTTTCAACTCCGGCAACCACAAGGCCCTGATCAATGACTTGCCGGTGTATGACATTGACTACATCGAAACGGCGGTGGAGCTGCGCCGGGCCGAGCGTTTGCTGTTGGCGCTGGATGCCGACTCCGGGGTGGATCGCCGGCGCTTGCTCAGGCAACTGGAACCTCTCTCGGTGCCAGTGCAAACCGTACCCAGCATGTCGGAATTGGTGGCGGGCCAGAAGCGCATTAACGACATCCGGGATCTGGAAATTGAAGACCTTCTGGGGCGTGACCCGGTGCGGCCGGACAACGCCCAGGTGGCGGAAAGCCTTTATGGTAAGTCGGTGTTGGTTACCGGCGCGGGTGGTTCTATTGGGTCTGAGCTATGCCGGCAGATTCTTCAGCATCGCCCACGAGTGTTGGTTCTGTTCGAGCAATGCGAATTTTCGCTGTATAACATTGAGCGTGAGTTGCAGGCGATTAACGAGATTGAGTGCCTGGATGTGAAAATCCATGCCCTGCTGGGCAACGTGGCTCACCGTCGCCGCTGTGAGGCGGTGATGAAGGCGTTTGAGGTGAACACGGTCTATCACGCTGCTGCCTACAAGCACGTACCGCTGGTAGAGCACAACGTGATTGAAGGCGTTCAGAATAACGTGTTTGGTACGTGGCATGCGGCAGAGGCGGCCATCGCCTGCGGGGTGGAACGCTTTGTGTTGATCTCAACCGACAAGGCCGTCCGCCCCACCAACGTCATGGGCGCCAGTAAGCGCATGGCGGAACTGGTGCTGCAGGGGCTGGCCCAGCGGCAATCAGACACGGTGTTTTCCATGGTGCGTTTTGGCAATGTGCTGGGCTCATCCGGGTCTGTGGTGCCCCTGTTCCGTGACCAGATTCGCGACGGTGGCCCGGTAACCGTGACTCACCCGGATATTATCCGTTATTTCATGACCATCCCAGAAGCCAGCCAGTTGGTATTGCAGGCCGGCAGTATGGGGCAGGGCGGTGAAGTATTTGTGCTGGATATGGGTGAGCCGGTGAAGATTGTTGATCTGGCCCGTAAAATGATTCATTTGATGGGTCTGGATGAAAAAGATGAAAATAACCCGGATGGCGACATTGAGATTGTCTTTTCCGGTTTGCGCCCGGGTGAAAAACTGTATGAAGAGTTATTGATTGGTGATGACCCGCAAGGCACGGCGCATCCCCGTATTATGATGGCACGTGAGGTGTCTCTGCCCTGGCGTGAACTGGAAGCCTTTTTGGCTGAGTTCACCCAGGCGAGTCATAACTTTGACTGCGATGCGGTTGTTACACTTCTGAAAAAGGCCAAAACAGCTTATACGCCCAGCAGTGATATGGCGGATCTGGTTTGGTGCCATGGCGCTGATATCGATGTTTCGGATTCTTCGAAAGTGGTTCACCTGAATTCATAAATCAGAAGTGTGATCCTCATTTCAAATAAGTAAATAAATAACTTTGCTTGTTTTCAAATTGTTTATTATGATTGTTGGACGCAGGAAGCACTGATTATTTGTTATCAATTCGGAACAGAGGTTTAATTTACATGGCCAAGATCAACGATTACTACCAGAAAAAACAGTTGATGGAACAACTGGCGGAAGAACTGCAAAAGCTGGAGCAGGACCAGACCCTGAAAGCGGATCTGGATTTTGAAAATGAAGTTCGGGATTTGATGAAGAAATACGACAAATCCCCGAAAGATGTTTTGCAGATTCTGGCAGCGATTGATCCATCCGTTGCAGGCGCTAAAGCCGATGCATCAACTGGCACCCGTGCCAAGCGCCCAATGAAAACCTACAAGAACCCGCACACCGGCGAAGTGGTTAAAACCCGGGGCGGCAATCACAAGACTCTGAACGAGTGGCGTGAGAAGTGGGGTAAGGAAGCTGTACAGAGCTGGGCTGAATAAAGCCTACGCCATTCCCCTCTCTCATCATGGGAGAGGGGAAATTAGACTCCCCACCCATGATAAACCACCACCCGATTACGCCCACCTTCCTTCGCCTCGTATAACGCCTCATCGGCTCTCTGCAGCCACTGCATGTAGTTTTCCGGCTGCGAATCCAGTTCCGCAATGCCCACACTGATGGTGTACTGGATATCCGCGACGGTGGTTTTTACCACGCTGTTTTCAATGGCCATGCGTATGCGGTCGCAAATGATGGCAGCCCCATCTCCATCGGTTTCGGGCAGGATGAGACCAAACTCCTCACCCCCATAGCGGCCGGCGCTGTCGGTATGACGAATGGCGTCCTGGGTGGTTTGGGCGGCGTGACGGATGACCTCGTCGCCGGCCAGGTGGCCGTGGGTGTCGTTCACTTTCTTGAAGTGATCGATGTCGAACATCACCAGGCTGGTGGGGTTGCCATAGCGCCGGTATCGGCCGAATTCCACATCCACCAGGTTTTCCCAGGTGCCGCGGTTGAGCAGGCCGGTGAGGCGATCAGTCTTGCTGAGTTTCGCCAGCTGTTCGTTGGCCCGCTCCAGGGCACGTTTGCTACTGGCGAATTCGGTGACGTCATACACAAGCAGGCACACCTTATCCACTTGGCCGTTGGTATTGGTCAACGGGCTGATGGTCAGGTTCTGGAACATGTACTCTTCGGTGCCGGTGATCGGACGGGTGTTGCGGAACTTGAACAGGTACCGGCGCTGTTCCCAGGAGGTGAAGGCCCGGGTGTTCAGCATCACCACGGAATCCACTTTGCGCTTCAGCCAGGCTTCTGGGATGTCAGGGAAGGCATCAAACAAGACCTTTTCGCGGATCTGGCTGGCGGTGATGCCGCTGTGGTTTTCCATGAAACCGTTCCAGGCCTGCACGCGGAAATCAAGGTCCAGCACCACCAGGCCGACCTCAACGGATTCGAGCATGTCCACCAGCCAGTGGAAGGCGTCTGTGTCCGGGGTTGTCAACGTCATGGTTAATCCACCAGGTATTTGAGCTGTTTTTGCAGGAACGGGATCGATTCTTCGGTGAACAGAATCAGCATGTCGCAGTGGATATCCCGGTTTTCAATGGCGTAGCTGATCTCGATCGCCAGCAGCTGCTCTTCGCGCTTGCGATGGTGTTCCAGTAGCTCGCCAATGGGGCGATGTTGCCCAAGTACCGTGGGGTGCCCCAGGCCAAGCTTGATGTTCAACTGGTCGCTGATGCCGTTCAAAAAGGCGCCGAACAGAATGCTGGACATGTCCATCAGCACTTCCACATTGACTGACTCACCTTCGAGCACGTCGTAGTGGAGCAGTTCTGCCATTTCGCGGAAACTGGCGTCTTCGAACAGCAACAGCGCTTCACCGGCCAGCCCGGAGCCGGTGAAGCCCTGGCAGACGGCTGAATATTCCTGCTCACGCTCGGCGGCGGAGATGGCCATGCTCAATTCAGAGGTCGCAATAAAAGCCACGTTGGGGATGGGTTGTTTGACGAATACTTTGAGCAGGCGGGCCAGCAGGTCCGAGGAGCGGCCCATGGCGACGTTGGAGATTTCCTGCAGGTAGTCGTTCAGGCTGACGGAGATTTCCGGTTTGCGGGTCGTGTTGCCGCTATCCAGCCAGACGTCTTTCTGGGCGCTCTGCTCCAGCTCTCCGGGGCGGTAAAAGCCGTATTCCTCAAGCAGCTCGGCAACATGGGCGGTGTCGGTGGGTTTCTTGATGAAATCAATGGCCCCCAGTTTGCGCACGCGCTCGCGTGCTTCCGGCTGGATGTCACCTGAGACCACGATGGTGAGTACGGGTAGGTCTTCCTGCTGGATCGTCTGCAGCACCTGGTAGCCGTCGAGGCCCGGCATGTTTAGGTCCAGGAACAGGAGGTCCACGCCGCCCTGCCGAACCATCTTCAGTGCGTCCTCGCCGGTAGGGGCGAAAAGGATGTCGTCGGCCAGTCCCGGGGGCAGCGCACGGGCCATCTGTTTTCTGGCTAAGGAAGAGTCGTCGCAGATCAGTATGTTTGTTGTCATTGCGCCGGAGTTGTTAATTGGTAAAGTTTGGGAGTATAGCAGCCTAAAGATATGTCGGTAGTAGCGACATCAATGATTTGCAAAGTTTTACCGACCACCCCAGAATTCCGAAAAACGTTTGGCTGAGGAGTCTTCCCTTGATCCGCACATTTTATTGGCACGATTACGAAACCTTTGGTGTGGACCCGTTACACGACCGGCCTTCGCAGTTCGCAGGCGTGCGCACCGATGCGGATCTGAACGTGATCGAAGACCCTCTGGTGATTTATTGCAAGCCGGCGGACGATTACCTGCCCGCGCCCCAGGCCTGCCTGATTACTGGCATTACCCCGCAAAAGGCGCTGGAGGAGGGCTTTCCCGAGGCGGAGTTCATCGCCCAGATCAACGAAGCCTTCAGCCAACCTGGCACCTGCGCCGTGGGCTACAACAGCCTGCGTTTTGACGACGAGGTCACCCGCCACACGCTTTACCGCAACCTGCGTGACCCCTACGCCCGGGAATGGCAGAACGGTAATTCCCGCTGGGACATCATCGACATGGTACGCCTGACCTATGCCCTGCGCCCGGAAGGCATCAACTGGCCGCGCAAGGAGGATGGCAGCCCCAGTTTCAGGCTGGAGGAACTGACGGTGGCCAACGGCATCGCCCACGAGGCGGCCCACGATGCCATGTCGGATGTGCTGGCAACCATTGCCGTGGCGAAAATGATCAAGGAAAAGCAGCCAAAACTGTATGACTTTGTGCTGAACAACAAGGACAAGCACTCGGCCCGGCAGATGCTGGATGTGGCCGCGATGAAGCCGGTCTTCCACATCTCCGGCAAATACCCGGCCCGCCGTGGCAGCTGCGCACTGGTCGCCCCAGTGGCGGAACACCCCACCAACAAGAACGAGGTGCTGGTGTACGACTTGCGCGAAGACCCTGAAGAGCTGATCGCCGCCACACCTGAGCAGATACGTGAGCGGGTGTTTACTTCGCAGGCGGAGCTCGGGGAGGGCGTGTCACGTTTTCCGCTAAAGGGCATCCAGGTCAATAAGTGTCCGGTGCTGGCTCCGGCCAACATGCTCTCCACTCTCTCCAAGGAGAAGCTGGCGGAACTGGAGCTGGACGGTGAAGTGCTGCGCGCCAACCTGGCCAAACTGCGCGCTGCCGAGGGGCTGTCTGCCCGTATTGCCGAAGCGTTTGAGCAAGGCTTCGACGGCACAGACCTGACCGATCCGGACGAACAACTTTACGCTGGCGGCTTCATCAGCCGGGGTGACCGGGAAAAGCTGGATTGGCTGCTGAGCAAGCCGGTGGAAGAACTGGGCGAGGACGTGGAAACGGTGCGTTTCGAGGATGAACGCCTGCCGGAAATGATCTTCCGCTACCGCGCCCGGAATTATCCGCACACCCTCACCAGCGAGGAGCGGGAACGCTGGGAGCAGTTCCGCAGCCAGCGGCTGATGCAGCCGAAGAAAGGCTGGCGATCGCTGGAAGCCTACGGTCATGAGTTGCAGCGCCTTGCCGCCGATCCGTCACTGACGCCGGCGCATATGCAGGTTCTGGAGGAGCTGCATTTGTATGGGGAGTCGCTGATTCCTTATTTTTGATAGGGATGTTGGCCGTTCCGGCCGCCGCTTTCTTTATTGTTTTGGGGGCAAGGCTTAAACTCCAAGCATATCCCTGTAAGCAACTGGGTACAGTATGGCTACGTTAGATGCACTGAAAATGCTGCAAGAGAAGCAGGGTGACATTCGCCTGCTTTGTGAAAAGCACCGTGTTTTGTCGCTTGGTGTTTTTGGCTCTGCTGCGACAGGGCGCTTCAATGAATCCAGTGATCTGGATTTTCTGGTGGATTTTGATCCAGCACTAACGGCCACCGAGAAAGCTGGAGCGTTTTTTGGGTTAAAAGAAGACCTGGAATTAATGTTTTCACGCCCAGTGGATCTCGTCACCGTAGCTTCCCTGACCAACCCCTATTTCAGAGACTCTGTACTAGAAGAACGGCAGCCGTTGTATGCAGCGTGAGGCTCTGAAGTACGTTTACGATATTCTTGCAGCAGCTGAGAAAGTTCAGCGTTTTGTTGCGGGCAAAAGCGAAGACGATTATTTGACTGATGAGTTGCTACAGTCAGCTGTCGAGCGCCAGTTCGAAATTATTGGAGAGGCGATGGGCAAGCTACACAAGATTGCTCCGGAAGTGGCGGAAAGCTTTGCTGATTACAAAAAGATGATTGCTTTTCGTAATGTGCTTATCCATGGCTATGCGACTATTGATCCAGTGATTGTTTGGGGCGTGGTGGAAAGCAACCTGAGCGATGTAGTGGATCAAGCCCGGACAGGCTTGAAGGTGGATTAAGGCCCAATCTCCGCAAAAAAATGCCCCGGAAGATGTCCGGGGCATGGATTCCATAATCTATTTGTTATCTCCGGCGCTGGAAATACACGCTCAGATTCTGCCCCATCAAACTCTGCACCTCACTACCCAGCGCCTCGGCCTGAATCTGCCGCTGTACCGGCATGGTGGCCAGGCTGTGGCCATCCTCATCCCGGGCTTTGACCAGCTTCCAGTCCACTTCGTTGCTCACCATCGCCAGAAGGTTCTGAAGCTGGTCGCCATCCTGCGGGCGGAACCAGCGGTCGCGGCAGCCGCCAAGGCTGTAGAAGTCGTCTTCCTGGAGCAGTTCAGCCCAGACGCTATCCTGTTGCTCTGCCAGTACCATCCGGCGCAGCTGTCGCAGACTGGAGCGGGTGGGGCGAAGGTTGTGGTCCTTGATCAACTGGCGTACCTGTTTGTCACCGGCGGTTTGTTCTGCCATGCCGGTATGCATGTGTACCACTGCACCGGAAGCGGAGGCGCTTTCCACCAGGTTGGCCAGGGACAGGTCGGTCATGGCCTGTGAGGGCAGGCGGCCGACCTCGATCCAGTGCACGCGATGGCCGTCCAGCACGAAGCGCTGGGCGATGGACCAGGGCCAGAACACGATGTTGTCCATGTTCAGTTGCTGGGCCATGCGGGTGCCCTTGGCGACGTTGGCCAGGGATTCGTCCACGGCGATGATTTCCACGTCGTCCAGGTATTGCGCCAGTTCCATGGCGCGCTGGCCGGATTGGGCGCCACACACCATCAGGCGCAGGGTATCTGGCAGGTTGTCGGCGCTCAGGCCAAGCTCCTGCTTCATGACGGTTTTCAGGCTGGTTTCGGTGCGGTAAGCCAACTGGCTCCAGGCCGGCCAGGCCTGGGGTACGTCAGTTTTCGCCAAGCACAGTTCTTCGGCTTTTTCCTCGAAGTTCTGTTTGATGGCTTCTTCTTCAGCGCGGTTGTAATAGCTGGCGGCCATCATCGGCTGCATGCCCAGCGGCCAGTCCACTAGGTTCCACTGGCCGAGCTGAATGGCAAAGTCCTGGTGGAACAGGGCGCCGTACATGGCGCTGATCATCAGTGAACCCACCAGGGCTTCCTGGGGCTCGCCGATGGCGAACTGGGCCATGATGCTTTCGTTGATGGTGTTGGCGAGTTGTTCTTCGTCTTTTTCAGCGGTCAGGGCGTAACCGGTGCGCTCGGCGTACTCGCCAATGGCCAGGCACAGGGTCTGCAGTTCGTCGCGCAGGCTGGCAGTTTCGGCGACTTCGGCCATGATGGCGCGGCGCAGCAGGGCGACCAGCTGTTCCACGCCGGCGTTGGGCATCAGGGTTTTCTGCAGCGCCAGGATCAGCAGTTCGTCTTCGGCGGCGGCATCCAGGAAGATTTCGGCGTTCGGGTTGGCCAGGTCGTATTCCTGCTCAATGATGGCGCCAACAAACCGACCGATTTCCTGATGTGGCAGGCCATCTTTCTTCAGCAGTGCGATGGCGTCCTGCGCCAGTTCCTTGTCGGCCTTGTGCACCTGCAGGTGTTGGGCGCAGGTGAGCATGCCGGAATAGATGGAGTCCCATTCGGAGCCGGTTTGCAGCAGCTTGCGATAGTGCAGGTAAGCCACATCGAACTGGCCCTGTACCCGACGGGCGTGGGCGATGCCGCAGAAGGCGGCGGCGGATTGCCGGTCGCATTCCAGGGCGGCAAGGAAATACTCTTCCGCCAGGGCCGGGCGTTCGCTCTTCAGCGCCCAGTAGCCCAGGTTGCAGTACTGCTGCACCTGGCCGGGCTGGCTGTTCAGGCTGGCGTTAAAGAGGGTGTGGGCCTTTTCCAACTGGCCGTCGTCCATCTCCACGCGACCGAGCATGCCCAGGGCAGCAGCATTTTCCGCTTCCAGCTCCAGAGCGTTGGCCAGGTATTCGCGGCACTCCTGACGGGCCTGCAGGCGTTGGGCAAAGGGCAGCTGCGGGCTGTTGGATTCGCTGTAGGCCAGGTTGGCCTGCAGTACCAGACGTGCGACCTGCGCCTGTACGGAGCGTGGGAGTTGAACTTCCTGATGTTGTGCTTGCATGGAACACCTCGTTACCAGCCAAAATCGAATGCGGCAAAGGTCTGCAGTTTTTTGACGTTTTGCCGGGGTTTGGGAGAGTGGTTGCGAAAGGTGTGCCAGGTTTTGGCGTGGGAATATGTGAGGGGCAGGTTTGGCTCTTTACCGGCCGGTAAAGAGCCTAGAGTTTTTTGATTGGGCCAGGATACTTCGCGACTATGTCATCGGCGGTGAGAAGTAAGAAGCCCTCTGATTCAGCTTGGGCGACCAGGATTCGGTCAAATGGATCCTTGTGAATGTCAGGCAAATGGCTCACGGCCAGAGTGTGTTGAGATGATATTGGGAGCTCCAGATACCCGTTATCCAACAGACCGCGTCGTAGTAGGTGTGGGTCAACGTGAAAATCCGCGCGGCCCAGACCATTTTTGATAACCACTTCCCAGATACTTGCTGCGCTGAAGTACAGTGGGTTCACTGGATTTTCCAATAACTCTATAGCTTGCCCGGGAAGCTTTTGCGGCTCTGCGGCAGCCCAGAGCAGAATGTGGGTATCCAGAAGCAAATTCATGTTAGCTCCCGAACATCTCGGTGATCTCGTCCTCTCCCATGCGATCAAAATCGTCAGGAACCGTGAACTGACCAGCCATGAAGCCGATGCGCTTTTGTTGGCTCTCTTCCGGGCTGTCGATTGCCGTTACCCGGGCAACGGGCTTGCCTGCTTTGGCGATGATGAACGCCTCTCCCTTTGATGCTCGGGCAACCAACTGTGAGAGCCGGGTTTTGGCTTCGTGCATGTTGATGGATTCCATGGCCTCACCTCTGAATCTATTAGTTTAATCGGGTTAGTTTATAGTCCTTTCGTTTGGATGTGTAAAGCTGGAGGCGAGTGCGGATCTGACCAAAGCACTCCCTGCCGTTAGCTCAGCAGCAACAGCAATACCCGCTGCGTCCGGGCGTTGGCCAAGGGTTGCAGCCGGTGATATGCTCAGCCAATAAGGCGGAAAACCAAGGAACAAGTCCATGCTGCAGAATTCCACTATTCTGATCACCGGAGGCACCGGCTCCTTCGGCCAGAAGTTCGTGCCGATGACATTGGCTAAATACAACCCTAAAAAGCTGATTGTCTTGTCGCGGGATGAGATGAAGCAGTGGGAGATGGCCCAGCAATACCAAAACGACGTCCGCATGAGGTTTTTCATTGGTGATGTCAGAGATCGCGAACGTTTGTATAGGGCGTTAGATGGCGTTGATTACGTGGTTCATGCAGCGGCCACGAAAATTGTTCCTACCGCCGAATACAACCCGTTCGAAGCGGTAAAGACAAACATCAATGGCGCCATGAATTTGATTGATGCAGCCATCGACAAGGGCGTCAAGAAGGTTGTCGCTCTCTCCACGGACAAGGCAAGCAGCCCCATCAACCTGTATGGCGCCACAAAGCTGGCCTCAGACAAGCTTTTTGTGGCTGGCAACTCTTATTCTGCCTGGAATAAAACACACTTCTCGGTTGTACGGTACGGAAACGTGATGGGCTCTCGGGGTTCGATTCTGCCGTTCTTTATGTCGATCAGGGACAAAGGCGTTTTACCTATCACTGACCCGCGAATGACTCGTTTTATGATCAGCCTGGAGCAGGGGGTTGAGCTCGTTTGGCATGCTTTCGAGGACATGGTCGGTGGCGAAATTTACGTCAAGAAAATTCCCTCCATTAAAATAACCGATTTGGCCCGGGCAGTGGCCCCGGAAGCCGAACAGGAAATTGTCGGTATTCGCCCGGGTGAGAAGTTGCATGAGCAAATGATAGGCGCGGAGGATTCACACTTCACCTATGAATACCCGGAGCATTTTAAGATTTTGCCTAATATCAACAGCTGGGGGAGCTGCAAAAACCGCATAAAGGACGGCAAAAAGGTGCCGGAGGGTTTTGTTTACTCCAGTGATAACAACACGGATTGGATGACAAATGAACAGGTACAAGGTTGGATCGACCGTCACTACAACGAAATTGGTAAGATTTAGCGGTGATTCCTTACGGTAAGCAGGATGTCAGCCAGGCTGACATCGACGCAGTGGTTGAGGTTTTAAGGTCAGATTTTCTGACCCAAGGCCCCAAGGTGCCGGAGTTTGAGCGGAAGGTAGCACAGCACGTGGGCGCAAAGCATGGGGTTGCCGTAAACAGCGCCACCTCCGCCCTTCACATCGCCTGTAAAGCTCTTGGATTAGGTAAAGGTGACTGGTTGTGGACAACACCGATTACCTTTGTTGCATCCGCTAACTGTGGGTTGTATTGCGGCGCGCAAGTTGATTTTGTTGATATAGATCCGCACACCTATAACTTGAGCCCGAAAGCCCTGGAATCCAAACTCAAAAAAGCCAGGCTGGAAAACCGTCTACCCAAAGTGTTGGTTGCCGTGCACCTCTGCGGCCAGCCCTGTGACATGGAAGCGATTCATAGACTAAGCCAGCAATACGGCTTCCGCATTATTGAAGATGCTTCTCACGCCATCGGTGGCAAGTACCAGGGAGAATTCATTGGTAACGGCCGTTACAGCGATATTACCGTTTTCAGTTTCCACCCGGTGAAAATCGTAACCACTGCCGAAGGCGGTATGGCGCTGACCAATGACGACGAACTTGCCAGCCGTATGGATTTGTTGCGTAGTCACGGCGTGACTCGTGATCAAAACCTGATGACCCATGAGCCGGACGGACCTTGGTATTACCAGCAGGTGGAGTTGGGCTTTAATTACCGGATGACCGAGCTGCAAGCTGCACTCGGTATCAGCCAAATGGACAGACTGGATACTTTTGTTGCCCGTCGCCATGAACTGGCTCGGCGGTACGATGAACTCCTTGCCGGCCTTCCGATTACTACGCCCTGGCAGCATCCGGATAGTTACTCTGGCTTTCATCTGTATGTGATTCGTTTGCAGCTGGATGTAATCACCAAGACACATCGCCAGGTGTTCGAGTCTTTGCGAGAGCAGGGCATCGCGGTAAACGTACATTATATTCCCGTCCACACTCAGCCTTATTATCAACGCATGGGCTTTAGGCAAGAAGAATTTCCGGAAGCCATGCGGTATTACACTGAGGCGGTTAGCTTGCCGCTTTATCAAGCACTGGGTTATGGCGAACAGGATATTGTTGTCGCGAAGCTCAGAGAGGTCCTTCATGATGGAAATTGAAACAAAAAGATTATATTTGCGCAGTCTTACGGATAAAGATGTAACTAATAGATATGTGGGTTGGCTGAATGATCCAGAAGTCAATCAATACCTGGAAACCAGGCATGAAGTGCAGACGCTAGAAAGTTGCTTGAGTTTCATTGATGATTGTAATTTTTCTCCGTCCACTAAGCTGTTTGGGATTTTTTATAAAGAGGATAATGCTCATATTGGAAATGCAAAAATTGGGTTCATTAACCCCCATTACCAACGAGGGCAAGTAAGTATTTTAATCGGGGAGAAGAGTTATTGGGGCCAGGGTTTATCGAGCGAAGTAGTTAATGCGTTAACTCATTATGGATTTAATGAGCTCGGCCTCCATCGACTAGAGGCTGGATGCTATGAAGATAACTTGGCCTCTCTTCGAGTCTTTCTGAAGAATGGCTATACCATTGAGGGATTCTTGCGTCATCAGGTGACGCTCGGAGGGCGTCGTCTAGGCTGTTTTTGGCTTGGGATATTGAGCCATGAGTTTTCAAACTGAAACTGGAAAGCTGGCTTTGGGCACGGTCCAGTTCGGAATGCCTTATGGTATTGCTAACCAAACTGGTCAAGTGCTGCCAAGCGAAGTGGCAAGAATTCTGGGTTTGGCAAGAGAAAACGGGATCAGTACGCTTGATACGGCCATAGCCTATGGTGAGAGTGAAGGAGTACTGGGGCGGCATTGTTTGGATGAGTTCTCAGTTATCACCAAACTGCCTGAAGTGCCGGAAGCTTGTCAGAATGTGGCAGAGTGGGTTAACGCCCAGCTTGAAGGCTCGCTTGCTCGTCTTAATGTTTCCAGGCTGGACGGGGTGCTTTTACACAAGCCAGATCAGCTTTTGAATCGTGAGGGCGAGGCGCTTTATCAAGCAATGGAGGCGTTAAAAAAACAGGGTGTGGTAAAACGCATTGGGATATCGGTTTATGGGTCTGAACAGTTGGATACGTTGTGTCGCAGCTATAACTTTGATTTGGTCCAGACGCCATTCAATATCCTGGACCGCCGGCTCAAGGAGTCAGGGTGGCTCGAAGAATTACAGAAGCGAGGAACAGGCCTACATGTGCGGTCAGTTTTTATGCAAGGTTTGCTGTTGATGTCGAAAAAGGAACGTCCCGAGAAGTTTTATCGCTGGAATGCTTTATGGAGCCAATGGAGTGACTGGTTGAACGAAATCGGCCAGACTCCATTGGAAGCCTGTTTGCGACACGCTTTATCTATACCGGAAATTGAAAAAATTGTGGTTGGTGTGGACTCTTATTCACAGTTGCAGCAAATCATACAGGCGGCAAATGGAACTTATTTTGCCCCACCTCATGAATTGCAGACGCGCGATAACCAACTTTTGAATCCTTATTTCTGGAAAAACCTATGAAGACTGTTGCCATAGTGCAGGCCCGAATGGGTTCTAGCCGATTACCTGGTAAGGTAATGAAGTCGGTGCTTGGGAGACCGATGATTGAGGTGCTTATAGAGCGTCTTGCGCGCTCAAAGTCTATTGACCAAATCGTGGTCGCAACATCAGTAGAGCCTGATAATAATATATTGGTAGCTCATGTAGAAAGTCTTGGCTACCAATGTATACAAGGTGATGAGAATGATGTTTTGGGTCGCTATCTTTTAGCTGCTAATTATTGCAATGCTGATGTGATCGTCAGAATCACTGGCGATTGTCCTCTAGCTGATCCCGCTTTGGTTGACAAGGTTATCGGCGGTTTCAGGAAAGAGAAGGTTGATTACTTTGCCAACTGCAATCCTCCCATGTTTCCTGACGGTTTGGATATAGAGGTGTTCACACGGACAGCCTTGGAGCGATCAGCCAGAATGACGCAAGAGACTCAGGATCGCGAGCATGTGACACGATATTTGCGTGAATCTGGTGCGTTCAAAACGGGATCGCTCACAAATAACGAAGACCTATCAGGCTGGCGCTGGACGGTAGATGAGTTGGCAGATCTTGAAGTTATCAGAAAAGTTTTCTCGCACTTTGCACCCAACCTGAATTTCACATGGCAAGAAGTTGCGGAACTGCAACGGATACATCCTCATATTTTTTCAGCTAACCAAGCGCTGAAACGTAACCAAGGAGCGATGATGGGTAAAGGTCAGAAGCTCTGGAAGCGTGCCAAGAATATCATCCCCGGCGGGAATATGTTGCTTTCAAAGCGCCCGGAGATGTTCCTGCCCGAGCAGTGGCCCTCGTACTTCAGCAAATCCCAAGGTTGTACTGTGTGGGATCTTGACGGGCGTACCTATACCGATATGAGCATCATGGGTATCGGTACTAACACGCTTGGCTATGGTCACCCGGAGGTAGACGCTGCGGTACTCAAAACAGTGCAAGACGGTAATATGTCTACACTGAACGCGCCAGAAGAGGTGTATCTCGCAGAGAAGCTGATTGAATTGCATCCCTGGGCTGATATGGCACGTTTTGCCCGTTCAGGAGGTGAAGCCAATGCGATTGCGATCCGCATCGCTCGTGCAGCGAGTGGTAAAGACAAAGTGGCTATTTGTGGTTATCACGGTTGGCATGATTGGTATCTCTCAGCCAACCTCGGTGATGATCAAAATCTTGCCGGCCATATTCTACCCGGTCTTGAGCCTAACGGTGTACCCGGCAATCTGAAAGATACGGTTTACCCCTTTAACTACAATGATTTTGCTGGTCTTGAGGCACTAATCAACAAGAATGATATTGGTGTCATCAAAATGGAAGTAGTCAGGAATATGGGGCCTAAAGACGACTTTCTGCATAAAGTGCGTGAGCTGGCTACCAGAAAAGGCATCGTACTTATCTTTGATGAGTGTACCTCGGGCTTCCGTGAAACCTTTGGTGGTTTACATAAAAAATATGGCGTAGAGCCCGATATGGCCATGTTTGGTAAAGCTTTAGGCAACGGCTACGCAGTGACGGCTACCATTGGTAGGCGTGAAGTGATGGAAGCAGCACAGACCAGCTTTATCAGCAGCACATTTTGGACAGAGCGAATCGGTTCTGTCGCTGCACTGAAAACACTTGAAGTCATGGAACGTGAGCGATCATGGGAGAGCATTACACAGACAGGTCTTAATATTCGAGCCGGCTGGCAAAAACTTGCCGATAAATATGAACTTGAAATAACTCACATGGGACTGCCTGCACTTACAGCTTTCAGTTTTAATAGCGAAAGTACACTTAAGTACAAGACTTTGATTACTCAGGAAATGCTGGAGAAAGGTTACTTGGCAGGAAATTCCGTGTACGTTTGCACCGAGCATTCTGAGTCGGTTGTGGCCGAATATTTTGAACAGCTTGATCCGGTTTTTGCGATGATCAAGGAATGTGAGGAAGGCCGCTCTATAGATGAATTGCTTATAGGTCCTGTCTGTCATAGCGGTTTCAAACGACTTAACTGATGGCTATGAAAATTGCTTTCCGTGCCGATGCCTCTATCCAGATCGGCACTGGTCATGTCATGCGCTGCCTGACCCTGGGTGAAGAACTGCGTCGACAGGGCCACCAGTGCCTGTTTATTTGCAGAAACCATGGCGGGAACCTGGCGGACTTGATTGCTCAAAGGGGGTTTGAGCTTCACCTGCTTCGGTCGGCAGAGACGTCAGGGATGCTTGGAACACAAGAGCCAGCGCTTGCTCATGCCCATTGGTTGGGCGTTCCATGGCAAACCGATGCAGCGCAAACGCTTGAAGTGCTCACCCGCGACAACATTGATTGGCTGATCGTCGACCACTACGCACTCCACGCGCAATGGGAACGCTCCTTGGCCGAAGCCGTTGGCCAGATTATGGTGATCGATGACTTGGCAGACCGGGAGCATGAGTGTGCGGTGTTGCTGGATCAAAACCTGGGCCGCCAACCCGAAGATTACGATGAACTAGTTCCTCCGAGCTGTACAAAACTGATCGGTCCAACGTATGGGTTGCTTCGTCCCGAATTCGCAGAGCTGAGGGCAGTCAGCCTTGAACGCAGGTGCTCACCGCAGCTCAAACGTATCCTGATCTCCCTGGGCGGCGTTGACCGCACGAATGTCACTGGTCAAGTACTTGAAGCACTCTCAAATACCACTCTTTCTCCGGAGACTGAAATTGACATTGTGATGGGTGGATCTGCTCCTCATCTTGAAGCTGTAAAAAGGCAGGCTTCTGAGCTTCCTTTTCAGGCAACGGTGAGTGTTAACGTTAGTGATATGGCTGAGCGGATGCGTCGTGCTGATTTGGCAATCGGGGCTGCTGGTGGGACTGCTTGGGAACGCTGTTGCCTTGGGTTACCGTCTGTCTTGCTTATTCTTGCTGATAACCAGATTTCAGGTACAGATGCGCTTGTCCGTGCAGGCGCCGTAATGACTCCCGGGGAAAGGACCCTCACGTCCTCAGCCCTTTTTTCGATCCTTGAATTGCTCAATAGTAACTCTGAAATTTTGGCGAAAATGGCCCAAGCTGCGGCTCAACTGAGCGACGGTCTCGGAGCTGCAAAGATCTGTCATACACTTCAACGTTCGGAATACAGCAGCCATGAGTAAAACAGGACTTCGCCCGATGACCTCGGAAGACCTGGAGCAGGTGCTGGCATGGAGAAATCATCCGGAAGTGCGCCGTTTCATGTACACCACGCACGAGATCAGCCTGGATGAGCATCGTTATTGGTTTGAGCGAACTAATCGTGACCCGAATACGCATTTGCGGATTTATGAAAAAGATAGTGAGGCCGTTGGTTTTGTGAATGTCAGTAGGACACGAAGTCCTGAAATTGCTGACTGGGGATTTTATGTTTCCCCGGCTGCTCCGAAAGGTATTGGTGGCTCCTTGGGCAGTGAAGCGCTGAATTTCTCCTTTAATGAATTGAAGCTGCACAAACTTTGTGGTCAGGCGCTGGGCTTTAATGAACGCTCCATTGCCTTCCACAAGCGCCTTGGCTTTATCGAAGAAGGTCGCCTTAGAGAACAGCACTTCGATGGCAAAAACTATCACGATGTTGTCTGCTTTGGTTTGTTGGCGAGTGAGTGGCAACCGCAGGAGGTAAAATGATGAGTGAACCAAAAATCACAATTGCCGGGCGAGAAATCTCCCGAAATCACCCTCCCTATATCATTGCGGAGTTATCGGCAAATCATAACGGTAAGTTGGAAACGGCCCTTCGGATTATTGAAGAGGCAGCTAAAGCCGGTGCGGATGCCGTCAAACTCCAGACCTACCGCCCGGACACGATAACCCTTAACTCGGATTCCGAAGAGTTCAAGATCAAAGGCGGGTTGTGGGATGGGCGCACCCTGTACGAGCTCTATGAAGAAGCCCATATGCCCTGGGAGTGGCACAAGCCGTTGTTTGAGCATGCCCAAAAACTTGGCATTCCAATTTTCAGCTCCCCCTTCGATACCACTGCTGTGGATCTGTTGGAAGACCTGAATGCACCGGCCTATAAAATTGCTTCCTTCGAAGCCGTGGACTTGCCCCTTATTCGCTATGTGGCCGCCACCGGCAAGCCCACGATTATATCCACGGGCATGGCCAATGCTGAGGAAATTGAGGAAGCCGTCACGGCTGCAAGAGAAGGTGGCTGCAAGGAACTGGCCATTCTGCACTGTGTCAGCGGTTATCCCGCCCCGGCAGAAGACTACAACCTGAGAACGATTCAAGACATGATCGAACGGTTCGGGCTAGTCACAGGTCTATCAGATCATACTCTGGATAACACCACCGCTATTGCCAGCGTTGTGATGGGCGCGGCTGTGATTGAAAAGCACTTCACACTGGACCGCAACGGTGGTGGCCCGGATGATAGCTTCTCACTGGAGCCTGTCGACCTGACTGCGCTCTGTAGGGACAGCAAAATGGCTTGGAAAGCCCTCGGTGAGGTCAACTACGGCCGAAAGTCCAGCGAGCAGGGCAATGTTCAGTTCCGGAGATCGCTGTATTTTGTGAAAGACATGAAGGCCGGTGATGTCATCACTGAGAACTGTGTGCGAAGTGTGCGGCCTGGATTTGGGCTGCCACCGAAGGTGTTTGATTGGGTGATTGGGAAGATGGTTTGTAAGCCAGTGGATGCTAATACTCCGGTTACCAAGGATAGTTTCGCTTGACAGGCGCGCTCTTTCGGGCATAAGCGTTCAGCATCATGTAAAAATAGAGTCGGTTCCACGGGCCAGCTTTGGAAGCTAGGAAGTAGTCAAATACCATAATCTATTGCCCTGGGAAATGCCGATTCTTATTAGCGAGTCACTGCCTGAGTTCCGAAAACGACCGGGCCATTAGCCCGGCCTGAACGTTAGAATTGATCCCCTGAATCAAGCAAAGTATTTTCCGGGTCATTAATTGACTGGGTAACCCACGGGTCTTCTTCCAGCACGTACTTTTTGCGCGTTACTGAATCAAAGTGGTTTGGTAGTCCGTTCATGCAGACCATGAATTCGTCTCTCCACTGATTCAAAAAGAGTGCGATTGCTTTATCATCACTCATCGCCATAGCATGTGAGTACGCAACGTAAAGGAAGTGACGTACTGTGCCTCGAATCATATAATAAAACCCGATGTCTTCTTTTTTGACTGTCCCTTCCATATAACGGCTTACTTCTGAGGATAGACGTGTAATGTCTTTTTTTCCTCGTAATCGTAGGGTTGTCAGAAATGTTTCAATTTTTTTTGCCAGTTTTGCTAATTTTTGTCTTGTGTGATCCAATGACTGTGTCATCGTTGTTAGGGAAACCGTTTGGGCATCTCTGTTAAAAAACTCAGCGACAACCCTAAGTCTTTCATTCTTATCTGCTTTTGAATGTGCGCTAATAAGGAAGTCCTCTCGGGTCATCCAGGTCGCGCCCTCTATTTCAGCACCGTCAGCGCAGTTGTGAAAATTAGTGTTCGACTGGTTCCGGGCAGAAAGCTTTATTAGGTTTTCTGTAGCTCGTTTAGATGTGAAATAGGTTTGAGTTGTATGAACAGTGGAGTCATTTACGCCAGGAATTTGAAAGGTTTGACTTTTACTAAAAGTTTTTTGGGCGCCCTTTTTGAGCTCGTCACCTAGCGTTTTATTTTCACTCTCTACGTAGACTGAAGATTTAGAGTGGTGATGTTGGTGATCCTTGAATCCATAGTCTGTACCGAAAAGAAAGAGGTTGCTCAGGCCCATCTGCGAGCAGAGAGCAATGGCTGCATTGGTGCAGGTGGGGGCGCCACCGACAATGAGAGTTTCTGGGCTACCAAATAGGTGTCCAATGGGGCTCTCTGATTTAAAATATAAACGCTGCTCACCAAAAAGCTCCCATGTGAGCGGGCAAATTTGTGAGGCTGCAATGAGGCGTGTCGATTTGAGTTTTTCTCTATCGTAAGAACTGATCACTCGGTGAGTATAATAATCTGACTCTAACTCGATATGGAAGTCCGGATAAATGTCGTTTTCGATGAGCACTCTAATGCCTGAGCCGGCACTGACGATAACGACCTCGTCTCGAACGGCTTTGATATCTTCCAGTCTCTCATCTAATGAAGGGCCGCTGCCGACAATCAGTACAGGAATATCTGATTGAATCGATTGTTTTGGGGGGATTGTTCTGATGCCCATGTGAAAGGCATGCAAGGCATTGTTTAATTGTCGGACTTCATCATCGTAGTGGCCCCACACGCTTAACGAAGCGAGGCCTTCGCGATTAAGGCGCTTGGCAACGGCATCCATGGTCGGATCCCCGCGTTCATTAATGAATAAGTTCGTTAGCGGAAATATGGGAGTGAAGTGCATCAGGTTATGTATTAGAGAAGGCCATAGGCCTTCTTCGGTATTCTCTAGTCCAATTAAAAAGCGTAACGAGCGTCCTGTTTTCTGGAATCGGGTGCATACACGTTCCCAGTCAACCGTTAAAAGACTGGCGCCGAACACTTCTTCTTCGGGCTCGACAATAAGCGCATTTTCAACATCGCTTGTAGTTACCAGTTCTTCAATTTGATAGCCGAGGCCCACGCCCTGGAAAACTACTAACGGGTAGAAATTGGGGACGGGATAGCCCCGAAACTCGCTTTTACCTAAGGGGGAAAGCCTCGCAATTCTGTCAACGGCGCTATGTGCGTAGCGGGGATGCTGATAAACTCCAGGCCAAGGTGGCGACAGGGAGGGGAGTATTTTGTCCTTTGCAAAAGTTCTTCTGAAGAGCTCTACTCCGTAGTGAGCTCTAGCTTTGCCTTGTCCCTTATACAGAGACTGCCCGTCAAAGTTCAGATCGACTTCGTCTTCGTTATTGCTTATAACGACTTCTGCCCGCGTT
Organism: Marinobacter persicus; assembly: GCF_002934325.1. Lineage (GTDB taxonomy): Bacteria > Pseudomonadota > Gammaproteobacteria > Pseudomonadales > Oleiphilaceae > Marinobacter > Marinobacter persicus_A. The sequence continues at coordinate 11,994 of NZ_PTIV01000013.1, read as the reverse complement.
AACTGCAATTTTGCAAAATGGTGATAGATGTCAGGGTAGTGCTTTTGGAAAAAGCGCAGATTGTCTTCCCGACGTTGGAGAAGTTGTAATGCTTTATTCTGAACCACGGGCCACTCCATAAAACGGTTTAGGCGTCGACTTTAACATGTAAAACTTATCTTTTGCTGGTAACGGTCAAATGCCGTCCAGGGGCTCCTTGATTCGCTTTATTTAGCCCTGCAGCAGCTGAAGCACCTGCTGGGGCCGACCATTGGCCTGGGATAAAACTGAAAGGCCTGCTTGCTGTAATACCTGGGTGCGGGCCAATTCTGCGGTTTCTGCAGCAAAGTCAGCATCCCGGATTCGACTGTTCGCAGCGCTCAAATTCTCTGAGGTCGTGCTCAGGTTTGCAATGGTTGACTCAAAGCGGTTCTGGATAGCGCCTAGCTCGCTTCGAATGCCATTGATGGTATCCAGAGCGGAGTCGACCCGCTTGATTGCGTCATTAGCACCGTCAACGGTTTTGATGTTGACGCTTTCCAGGTTGCCGGATACCGCGATTGTCTCGTCAGCTACGAACCCAACTTTGCCTGGATTATTGCCGCCGATGGAGATGGTATCCAGGGCTTCGAGACTGATTTGTCCATATTTTGTAGCGGTGCCGACCGCACCTACATCCCCCGCCAGAAAACCGGCGGATCCGCCTGCCAGGTCGGAGGTTGCGGCTGTCGCGGGGTCGGTAGTGGTGTTCGTGATAACTGTCTTTGACTCGCTGGTAATAGTAATGTTTCGGCCCATCGAGTCGGTCAGCTCAACACCTGTACTTGAACCGGCAGCTGAAAGCCCTTCGATGCCAGCATCATTAATCGCGGTAGCGAGTTCTGAGCTGGTTAGAGTGTCTGCCGTTGCACCTGTTGAGCCTGTTGGGGCATCCAGGTTAGCTGTGATGGTTTCTGTTGTGGTGCCGATGGCCAGTTCAATGGTGTAAGTGCCGGTACCCGCTGTAGAGCCCGTTGCGCCATCAACTGCGGAAAACGCCAGGTCTTGAACATTGGTTGCGGTTACCGTCGGTAGGCCTGGTATATTGGCTTGCTCAATAGCTTCAGCTTTGGCTTTTGCTGAGCTGTCGGTGCCTGTTCCGGGGATTTCAAAGGTGTCGCTGTCGCCAACAGATATTGTCAGATCTCCATCGGCTAAGGGTTGGTTGGATACCTGTCGTGAACCTGATGTGGCCAAAGAGCCGATTTGGTCTGCGCGGGAGCCTTTCGAAAGGTCTACGCCAATTGTATCTCCAGAGTTGGCGCCAACTTGAAAGGTCTTTTCTCCAAAAGAGCCATCCAAAACTTTCAGACCATTAAAGGTGGTCTGATCTGCAATTCGGGCAATCTCTCCAATCCGCTGCTGCACTTCCTGGTCCAGGGCAAGTCTGTCAGATGCACTGTTGGTGGCGTTTGCAGACTGCACGGCCAGGTCTCGAATTCGCTGAAGGTTATTGATGACTTCAGACAGTGCACCTTCAGTTGTCTGGGCCAGGGAAATGCCGTCGCTAGCATTTCGCTGTGCTACGTTGAGGCCCGATATTTGCGATTGAAAACGAGTAGAGATAGCGAGACCAGCCGCATCGTCCTTCGCTGAGTTAATGCGTAGACCCGATGACAGGCGCTCAAAGGCAACGTTGGCATCTCGTTGTGATTCGTTCAGGTTTCGCTGAGCATTCAACGAAGCAATATTAGTATTTATGACCTGAGGCATAGCTGATCTCCTTGCCAGAGAGCCGGAACTAGCGACGATTTTTTCAGTGTTAAGTTGCCAGTTGCCGGCAGGTATTCGTGGAACTGCCGTTTGCTGTCTTCTAAGCGATACTTGTGCCAACAGCGGCAAGTAATTTATTTGTAAGGTTTTTTGGTGGGGCCTGAGTTGCGGGGCTTTAGAGGTAGTCGATATTTTGACTGGGAAGGAGGAATGATCTTGCCGCTTGGTTACGCTTTGTTACACAGTTTTTTTGAAAAAACCTAAAGGTAGCTTTGGTGCAGTCGTTAAGTGGGATAACAGGGCGGCGCTCCCAAACTTTAGAAAGAGCGTTAGGCCTCTTTCATGAAACAACGACATCGGTCGAAGGAGAAGCATCATGGCTCTCGGTATCAATACTAACGTTGCGTCACTGTCTGCTCAGAACCAGTTGCAGAAATCTCAAGATATGAATAGCCAGGCTCTGGAGCGTTTGTCTTCCGGTCTGCGCATCAACTCAGCTAAAGATGATGCGGCTGGTTTGGCAATTTCCACCCGATTCCAGTCACAGATTCGTGGCTTGGATGTGGCAACCCGGAATGCTAACGACGGTATCTCTCTGGCGCAGACAGCCGAAGGCGCCTTGGACGAGATCACCAACAACCTGCAGCGGATTCGTGACCTGTCCGTCCAGTCTGCAAACGCAACCAACAGTGCTTCTGATCGTGCAGCCTTGGATCAAGAAGTTCAGCAGCGTCTGGCTGAAATTGAGCGTATCTCTACTCAGACTTCCTTCAACGGTCTGAAGGTTCTGGATGGCACCTTTGGTGAGCAGGACTTCCAGGTTGGCGCCAACGCTGGTGAAGTGATTGGTGTGGATTTGTCTCAGGGCACCCGTCTGGAGCAAATCGGTGCATATGCCTCTATGACAGGTCCGAATGATGTTACTGCCGACAAGCTTTCTGCGGGAGATCTGAAAATTCAGGTTGGTGATGGAGAAGTTGTCAGTGTGGGTGCTTCTGACTCCGACTCGGCTGAAGATAAGGCGCAAGCGATAAGGGACGCAAATGTCGAGGGGCTGACGTCCGTTTCAGCGACTAACGTCCAAGAGCTTGATTTCTCCAGCGTGGCTGGTGCGACTGGAACTGTAGCTGAAGATACGACTTATACCTTAAAAGTTAGTGTTGGTACTGGTGCGGCTGTGACTGTTAGTCAGACCATCTCTGGTGCCACCACCGGCGGAACAGCTGGGTCGCTCGATAAAACGGAGCTTGCAGCCGCGATTAACGATGCGGGTATTGAAGGCCTGAATGCTAGCACCAATAGCAGCGGCTTAGTGTTTACCAACGACGACGGCAAAAACATTACCATCCACTCAGAGCAAACTGCGGTGGGTTCAGGTACGGCTTCCGACCTTACTGGCGGCCTTGATGACACTCTGGACGGTGGTACTACTGCGAGTGTGCTGCGGGGGCAGATCACAATTGAAGCAATGGATACCATTACTGTTAGCGGTGCTCAGGAAGGCTATGCTGGCTTCGATGCCGACCAAACTCAGGCGGTATCCGGTAATCTTGATAAACTTGACGTAAAAGACGTAGATAATGCAAATGAAGCGATCAAGCGAATCGACGCAGCGCTTCAAGCGGTGAACGGTGTTCGAAGCGAGCTGGGTGCGGTCCAAAACCGCTTTGATTCCACCATCGCGAACTTGGGCACCACCTCAGAAAACCTGAGTGCTGCTAACAGCCGGATTCTGGATGCAGACTTCGCCGCAGAAACTGCGAAGCTCTCCAAGTCTCAGGTACTGCAGCAAGCTGGTATCTCTGTACTGGCCCAGGCCAACGCCCGGCCGCAGCAGGTTCTCTCCCTCCTGCAGTAAGGGTAGAGCGGTAACGGCCGGAACCTTCGGGTTCCGGCTTCCGCCGTTACAAGGATAGCGAGGTAAAGCTATGAATGACGTTAACCTGAACAGTCCGGATTTAAAGCTGGTGCGCTCTGAGCCTTCAGTTCCGGCAAAGGCACTGTCGTCATCTCAGGCCGAGGGCGTGGTAAAAGCCCCTGACCTGGCTTCTTCATCGTCAGAAAACCGTCAGGCTCAAAGTCCGCGTTCAACAACGGAAGTTTCCAAAGCTGAAAAGTTGAAAGAGCGGAATGAATCCCAGAGGGAGGATTTGGGGCAGGCGGTGAGCCAACTGAATGATTTTGTTCAGAATGTGCAGCGGGATCTTCAGTTTGAGGTGGATAACGAGCTGGGGCAAACCATTGTAAAAGTGGTGGACCAGAAAACCCAGGAAGTGATTCGCCAGATCCCGGATGAAGTGGCTTTGAGGTTGGCAGAAAAATTGCAGCAGGATGAACCGCTGACGTTGTTCAACGTTAAAGTGTAAGAGCTTGCCGCTTTCGCGGTTAACGTTGACCACGGAATTTCAGCACCGCCGCCTCCCTGGGGAGCCGGCGGTGTTTCTGGTTATGGGTAAACTATATTTTGGTATAAAGCGGTAAAGTTTTGCCGCCCTTTGCCGCTAACAGTAATAGTGAAGAGATTGCCCCCTTGAGGAGGCTCGATTATGGCTGGTATTTCATCGTTAGGGATTGGTTCTGGCGTTCTTAACTCGGATTTGGTCGACCAACTCGTCGCAGCCGAGCGTAAGCCAACCGAAAACCGATTGACCCAGGAGACGCAGCAGGCAAAAACTCTGCTTTCTGCGTATGGCAAACTGCGCAGTGCTGTGACCGAGCTGCGGTTGCCCATGCGTCAGCTGAGCTCACCCGATAACCTGAAAGCTTTTTCCGCCTCTTCCTCTAATGAAGACATTGGTGTGTCGGTCGATAGTACGAAGGCTAGCCGGGGCACCTACAACGTTGAAGTAACCAGTCTCGCGTCTGCTCAGGCGCTGGCCTCGCAGTCCGTTTTTGCCGATAAAGACTCCACCAGCGTAGGCCAGGGGACGCTGAAGCTTTCTGTAGGCGACAAGATTACCAACATAACCGTTGATTCCAGTAACGACACCTTGCAAGGCTTGGCGAATGCTATCAATGAAGCCGATGCGGGTGTGTCTGCTGGCGTGATTGACACCGGTAATGGCTACCAGTTGGTGATGTCCGCTGATGAAACGGGCACCGCTAACGCTGCCAGCATCACAGTTACTGAGGACGCTGTTGCGCCAGGGTTGGCAAGCTTTGCATTTGATCCAGCAGATCCAACCGCGAACCCTGATATGAAAGAAACCATTGCCGCCAATGATGCGGTAATGAAGATCAACGGTATTGAAGTTACTCGCTCTAACAATACCTTCGAGAATGTTATTGATGGCCTGACGTTTGATGTAAAGGCGGAGGGCACCTCTACAGTTAGCGTTAATCAGGACTTTGGGGCAGTCTCGGACCGAGTACAAGGATTTGTCGACAAGTTTAATGCTCTCCAGTCCACTATTGATAGCTTGGCTGGCTTTAACGCTGAGTCGGGGCAAGGCAGCCTCCTGACGGGTGATTCTACTGTTCGAAACATTGAGAGTCAGCTCAGGGGGATTCTGACCCGGGTCGTACCGGGTATGGAAAATCAGAGTGTTCGCAGCCTGGCTGATGTCGGAATTACAACCGACTGGGAGACGGGTGGCCTGGAGTTTGATCGAGCCAAGTTTGAGGAAAAACTTAAGGCTAACCCTGATGAGGTGACTGCGCTATTTGCTGAGCAGGGACGCGCGAGTGATAGCCAAGTGGAGTTTGTGCGCAGCGGCATGGATACGGTGCCTGGCTCTTATGATATCAATGTGACCCAAGTAGCTACTCAGGGTGAGTTGGTTGCAGGATCTGCGTTGGGTGCTGGGCCGTTCCAGATCGATGCCAGCAACGACGAATTGTCCTTGACGGTTAATGGCGATATCTCGGTCAATTTGCAACTGACCCAAGGCGCGGATATTTCTCAGCAAGCTTTGCTGGACGATATTCAGGCACAGTTGGATGGTGATAATGCCCTTAATGCCGCAGGCGTTTCGGTACAAGCGGGTCTAGATGGAAGCGGGAACTTAACGTTCACCTCTTCCAAATATGGGAGCGAATCCAGAGTTTCACTGGCTTCTGCAGAGAGTGCCGCTACTTTTGGCCTTGGCACCAACACCAGTACTGATGGGTTGGATATCGCGGGCACCATTGATGGCCGCAGGGCCGAGGGCGATGGTCAGGTTCTCTTTTTGGGCGCCGGGAACGGGGATGCTTCCGGTCTTCAGGTGAGAATTCTGGGTGATCAGACTGGTGATCGCGGTTCCATTACCTATGTGGAAGGTGTTGGTGAGCGGACGGTAGATCTGGTAACCAGGATGGTTGGCGCCGAGGGTGCGATTGAGTCTCGTAGGGATAGCTTGAACCGTGAGCTTGATCAGATTGCACAAAGTCAGGCGCGACTGGAAGAGCGAATTGCATCGTATCGTGAGAGGTTGGTTAGCCAGTTCACAGCCGCCGATTCTCTAATTTCCCAGCTCAATAGCACTCGGGATTATGTAAGTCAGCAACTCGCTGCTCTGGCTCCACAAGCCAATAAGAGCGGTGGTTAAAGCACTAAAGTTCGACCACTCTGGGCCGATAAAAGGTCAAGAACATGGCGTAATGAGGTAAATTATGAACGGTTTGCAGGCATATCAGCGCGTTAATACCCAGACCAGCATCACCGATGCCGATCCCCATAAGCTGATCCAGCTTCTCTACAACGGCGCGATCGAGCGCATTAACATGGCCAAGGCTCGCATGCAGGCGAAAGACTATGCAGGGAAGGGCCAGTTGCTCAACAAAGCCATTGAAATCATTGGCGGTCTGCGCTCGTTCCTGGACTTCGAAAAGGGTGGCGAGCTATCGGCCCAGTTGGAAGCGCTTTATGACTATATGGAGCGCACCCTCCTTGAAGGCAGCGCGAAGAATGATCCTGCTAAATTGGACGAAGTGCTTGGTCTTCTGCGTACCGTCAAAGATGGCTGGGATGGCATCCGCCAGGAAGCTATTGGCGGCCAGGCCCAACAGGCGGCTGTTTAAGTTTCTTTTTCTCTCTTTCCGACAATTTGGAGCGCCCCGGCCCCTCTTCTATGAGGGGCTGAGTTAAGGCGAGAAAATACCTCCCCAATAGCCATTCCCCCCGCACTCCCGTACAATATTGCCCTTCTATTCAACACATCCATTCTATTCAGTCTGGAGCAAGGGCATGTCTGATATTAAAAAGGTGGTTCTGGCCTATTCCGGTGGCCTGGATACTTCCGTGATCGTACGGTGGTTGCAGGATACCTATGATTGCGAGGTGGTGACCTTCACCGCCGACATCGGTCAGGGCGAGGAAGTGGAGCCGGCGCGCGCGAAAGCCGAGGCGCTGGGCGTCAAGGAAATCTACATCGAGGATCTGCGCGAAGAGTACGTGCGCGATTATGTGTTCCCGATGTTCCGCGCCAACACCATCTACGAGGGTGAGTACCTGCTGGGTACGTCCATTGCCCGCCCGCTGATTTCCCGTCGTTTGATCGAGATCGCCAACGAGACCGGCGCCGATGCCATCTCCCACGGTGCAACCGGCAAGGGCAACGACCAGGTGCGTTTCGAGCTGGGCGCCTACGCGCTGAAGCCGGGCGTAAAGGTGATTGCGCCGTGGCGAGAGTGGGATTTGAACTCCCGCGAAAAGCTGATGGCCTACTGCGAAGAGCGCAACATTCCGGTGGAGACCAGCAAGAAGGGCAAGAGCCCGTACTCCATGGATGCCAACCTGCTGCACATCTCTTACGAAGGCATCAACCTGGAAGACCCCTGGGCGGAAGCCGAGGAAGACATGTGGCGCTGGAGCGTGTCTCCGGAGCAGGCGCCGGATGAGCCGACTTACATCGAGCTGACCTACAAGCAGGGCGACATCGTGGCCGTCGACGGCCAGGACATGAAGCCACACGAAGTGCTGGAGCACCTGAACAAGGTCGCCGGCGCCAATGGTATTGGTCGCATCGACATCGTCGAGAACCGCTACGTGGGCATGAAGTCCCGTGGCTGTTACGAAACCCCGGGCGGTACCATCATGCTGCGTGCTCACCGCGCGATCGAGTCCATTACCCTGGACCGCGAAGTGGCGCACCTGAAAGACAGCATCATGCCGCGTTACGCCGAAGTGATCTACAACGGCTACTGGTGGTCGCCGGAGCGCGAAGCGCTGCAGGCACTGATCGACACCACCCAGGAATACGTGAACGGTACGGTTCGCCTGAAGCTGTACAAGGGCAACGTCGACGTGGTTGGTCGTAAGTCCGACGACTCCCTGTTCGACGAGAAGATCGCCACCTTTGAGGAAGATGAAGGCGCGTATGATCAGAAAGACGCGGAAGGCTTCATCAAGCTGAACGCGCTGCGGTTGCGGATTGCGGCGAGCAAGGGCCGTAAGCTCTGATTTCTGGCTCTTTCGTAATTCTGAAACGCCCGGCATCCGCTGGGCGTTTTTGTTTGAACCATGCGATACTAACCGCCACAACCTGAGCTTCAGGAGCGCAAAATGGACAACCGGTTTCAGCAGCTACTGCACAAGCTAGAACACTTGCCGCCAGAAAAAATCACGGAAGTGGAAGACTTCATCGACTTCCTTAGCCAAAAAGATCGTGAGCATCAAATGCGCAAGGATTTTGCGCGAGGAGCAGAGGCTTCTTTCCACAAGGTATGGGATAACGAAGAAGATGCAGACTACGACACGCTTTGAGTTCGGTGATGTGATTTTGGTGGGTTTCCCATTCACCAATTTGAAAACTACGAAGAAGCGGCCAGCGGTGGTTATTAGCTGCGCGGATTATCAGTCTTATCGCCCGGACGTTGTTCTGATGGCAATTACCAGCCAGATTCGGGATCCATTGAGCTTTGGCGAAGCCATGGTTAATGATTGGCAAGTGGCTGGATTGCTAAAACCATCTGTCATGAAGCCTCTCATCGCCACGGTTGAACAGAGTATTGTTCTCAAGAAAATGGGATCACTGTCTGAGCGCGATAGGTTGCAGCTCAAATCTCTGTTGCCGGCGTTACTGGATCTGAATACGACAACTTGAACTTATCGACACCTATTGGTGTGTCAGGAGTAACACACAAATGCCTTCCTTCGACATCGTTTCCGAAACCGACATGCACGAAGTCACCAACGCCGTGGATCAGGCCAAGCGCGATCTGGGCAACCGTTGGGACTTCAAGAACGTGGAAGCCGACTTTGAGCTGAGTGACAAGACCATCACCGTCAGCGCGGAGCAGGAATTCCAGCTCGAGCAACTGAAAGAAATGCTGCGTATGGCCTTTGCCAAGCGCCAGATTGACCCGCGTGCGCTGGCCGAGGAAGGTGACAGCAAGGCCGGTAAGCTGATCAAGCAGCACTATACCCTCAAGCAGGGCATTGAAACCGACATGGCCAAGAAGATCGTGAAGATGATCAAGGACCAGAAGATGAAGGTTCAGGCCAGCATCCAGGGCGACAAGGTGCGGGTAACCGGCAAGAAACGCGACGACCTGCAGCAGGCCATTGCCATGCTGAAGGAAGCCGAGCTGGATATTCCGCTGCAGTTCAATAACTTCAGGGATTGAGAGGCCCGCTATTTTCTCCCGTGACCGCCTGGCCCTGTTGAAAGAAACTTTCTACGTTTACACCCGCTGGCAGGTGATTGCCCTGCTGTTCCTGGGGTTCTCAGCGGGGTTGCCGTTTCTGTTGGTTTTTTCCACTCTGAACGCGCGACTTGCGGATGTGGGGGTGGAGACGGCCACCATTGGTTTTTTTAGTTGGCTGGGTATTACCTATTCCATCAAGGTTTTCTGGGCGCCGATTGTTGATCGCCTGAAATTGCCAATACTGGATCAGTTGTTTGGCAAGCGGCGTAGCTGGATTCTTCTGGCCCAGGCGGGTATTGCCACCGGGCTGTATCTGATGGCCACGGTGGATGCGGTTTCTGCCACCCAGACTCTGGCTTTGTGTGGGCTGCTGGTGGCGTTTTCTTCCGCCACTCAGGATGTCGCCATTGATGCTTACCGGATTGAAATTGCCGAAGAGCGACTGCAGGCGGCGCTGGCAGCCACCTACATCTTCGGTTACCGGCTGGCGTTGCTGGTGGCCGGCGCCGGGGCGCTCTACATCGCCGAATACTACTCCTGGACAGTCTCGTACCAGGTGATGGCGGCCCTGGTAGGCGTGGGTGCCCTGACAGTACTGGTGGCCCGGGAGCCAGCGGTGAATCACTTCGCCGCCGCCAGTGATATTGCACAAAAGGTGAGGGAAGAGGCGAGTAAACGCACGCACCTGCCGCCCGCGCTCGCCAAGTTTGCCGGCTGGTTCTATGCGGCCATTGCCGGCCCTTTCCTGGATTTCTTCCAGCGCTATCGGGAGTTGGCCATCGCCATTCTGGTGCTGGTGGCGGTCTACCGTATTTCCGACATCGCCATGGGTGTGATGGCGAACCCCTTCTATCTGGATTTCATGGGCTTTTCGAAAACCCAGGTGGCGGATGTTACGAAAATCTTCGGCTTCTTCATGACCATCGTCGGCTCGCTGGCTGGCGGTGTCCTGGTGGTCCGGTACGGCGTGCGCAAGATCTTGCTAGCCGGGGCGATCATGACGGCGGCGACCAATCTTTTATTCGTCTGGCTGGCGCAACTTCCGCCCAATGTGGCCACGCTCGCGGTGGTGGTCAGTGCCGATAACCTAGCGGGCGGTATCGCCAATGTGGCGCTGATTGCCTGGCTCTCAAGCATGACCAGCGCTTCGTTCACTGCCACCCAGTACGCGCTGTTCAGCTCGCTCATGACGTTGCCGGGGAAATTCCTGGGTGGCTTCTCCGGCATTGTGGTGGCGGATTTTGGCTATGCGGAATTTTTTACCCTGTCTGCTGTCATGGGCATTCCTGCAATTCTGCTGGTGTTGTTTCTGATGACCCGGGGCGCTCGCTTGGATGCTCTGGCGCCACCAAAATCCGAATAATTGGGGGCGAAGGGGGAGCGGGTACAAGGTCTGATTCTGTAACCGCCCGCTCCATGGCTCGCAGGTTTGACGCACAATGCCATTGTGCATAATATGATTAAAAAGCGAACAAGGAACTATGGCCGTTGAATTCAAGGACGAATGGTTGGAGACCTTCTATACGGAGGACCAAAGCCATAAGAAAATCCCCAACACGATAGAAAGTGCTCTCTTTAGAAAACTTCAGATTCTGGATGCGGCAACAAAGGAATCGGATTTGAGGATTCCGCCTGGTAATCGTTTCGAGCACCTCGCGGCCAGTCTCTCTGGTTGGTGCTCGATTCGGGTGAATAAGCAGTATCGATTGGTTTTCCGCTGGGAGGAAGGCACCGCCCAAGATACATATCTAGACCCCCATACGTACAAGGGCTAGAGGAGTTATTTTATGAAAAGTACCAAGCGTCGCCCCGTGACCGTTGGCCAGATGCTGCTAACTGAGTTCTTGGAGCCGATGAATATTGAAATTAGTGAGCTAGCTGAGGCGATGGGCGTACATAGAAACACCCTTGGCCGGCTTGTTCATGACAAAGGCACCCTGACGGCCCCTATGGCGATTAAGTTGGCCGCCGCTCTGGGAAACACTCCAGAGTTCTGGTTGAACATTCAACATGCTGTTGAATTGTGGGACGTGCGCCATCGCGCCTATGAACAGGCAGCCAAAAGCGTGCAACGCGTAAAACCCCACCCACTTCCACTGAAGCAGGCGTGAGCAGCTTTAAGACGAGCAACTGATATTCAGGTGCTTGCCCCAGTCCGGTGGCGGGGCGGCGTACTGCTCGTACTCGGGCTGCTCATCAAACGGTTTGGCGAGCACCGCTAACAACTCCTTCATGGGCGCATAATCCCCGTTCTGTGCTTCCAGGATCACCTGTTGCGCCAGGTAATTACGCAGGATGTATTTGGGGTTCACTTGCCGCATGGCATGTTCCCGCTCGTCATGGGCCCGGGACTCTTTCTGTAGCCTCAACTCATAACGTTCCAGCCACTGGTCCGCCGCGCTGCGATCCACGAAAAGGTCCCGAACGGGCGCCTGGCCGTGGCGGTGCAGGTTGGAAAGGGCCCGGAAGAACAGGGTGTAATCCACGCCCTGTTCGTGCAGCAGGGTCAGGGTTTCCATGATCAGGTCCTTGTCCTGTGCCTCGGTTTCAACCAGCCCCAGTTTGTCCCGCATGTTCTGCAGGAAGCGTTCGTTGTAAGGTAAGCGTTCATTCCACGACGTAGTGGACTTATTTCACATCGCGTAGCGGCCTGAGCAACCCGGGCGAGACCTTATATTGTTTGGTGCCATCCTC